>NZ_CAXHYK020000001.1:3427500-4035000 GCF_964021225.1 Rhizobium arsenicireducens
ATGCCGAGAAGACCGCGGAAGAGGCGCGCCTGCTCGGGTTCGACGCCGTCGCCTGCAGTGATCTCGAAGCCACGGCCCGGGTCGCCGACATCATCTCCTGCGCGACGCTTTCGAGCGAACCGCTGGTCCATGGCGCCTGGCTGAAACCCGGCGCCCATCTTGACCTGATCGGCGCCTTCAAGCCGAGCATGCGCGAAAGCGACGACGAGGCGGTACGGCGCGCGACGATCTTCGTCGACACGCGCGCCGGCGCTATGAGTGAGGCGGGCGACATCCTGCAGCCGCTGAAGGCTGGCGTCATCACGGAGGCAGACATCAGGGGCGACCTCTTCGACCTCGCCGCCGGCCGGCACAAGGGCCGTTCGGGGGACGAGGAGATTACATTGTTCAAGTCGGTCGGAGCGGCACTCGAAGACCTTGCCGGTGCGATCCTCGCCTACGAGACTGTCATGGAGCCCCTCGTTCTCCAGGAATTGTGATGGCTGTCGTCCTGCCGCGCCTCCCCGTCACCGAAAGCCTGCCGGCGATCGCAGCCGCGCTCCAGGCCAACAACCGGTCGATTCTGTCGGCGCCACCCGGCGCCGGCAAGACGACGATTGTGCCGCTGCATCTTCTCGATCAGCCCTGGCGCGGCGACGGCCGGATCATCGTGCTCGAGCCGCGGCGGCTGGCCGCGCGGGCAGCCGCCGGCCGCATGGCAAGCCTGCTGGGAGAGGGCGTCGGCGAGACGGTGGGCTATCGTATGCGTCTCGATAACCGCATATCGTCACGGACGCGCATCGAGGTGGTCACCGAGGGCGTGTTTGCCCGGATGATCCTCGAAGATCCGGAGCTTCCCGGCATTGCCGCCGTGCTGTTCGACGAGTTCCACGAACGCTCGCTTGACGCCGACTTCGGCCTGGCGCTGGCGCTTGACGCGCAATCGGTCCTCAGGCCGGACCTGCGCATCCTGGTCATGTCGGCGACGCTCGACATCGACCGGATAGCCGCCCTGCTCGGCGATGCTCCGATCATTCGCAGCGAGGGGCGGAGTTTTCCGATCGACATCCGTTATCGCGATCGGCCGGGCGGGGAACGCATCGAGGATACGGTGACATCGGCCATCCTGCAGGCGCATGCGACCGAGAGTGGATCGATCCTCGCCTTCCTTCCCGGACAGGCGGAAATCCGCCGGGTCGCAGAGCGGATGGAAGGGCGTCTCGACGCCGATACCTTGATCGCGCCGCTCTACGGCAATCTCAGCCAGAAGGAACAGGATGCGGCCATCCGCCCGGCGCCGGCCGGAAAACGCAAGGTCGTGCTCGCAACCTCCATCGCCGAAACATCGATCACGATCGACGGCGTTCGGGTGGTGATCGACAGCGGGCTGCAGCGCCTGCCGGTCTTCGAGCCATCGACCGGGATCACCCGCCTGGAGACGGTTCGGGTGTCGCGCGCTTCGGCCGACCAACGGGCCGGGCGCGCGGGGAGAACCGAGCCCGGCATCGCCATTCGCCTCTGGCACGCGGGCCAGACGGCGGCGCTTCCGGCCTTTACCCCGCCGGAAATGTTGTCCGGCGACTTGTCCAACCTGGTCCTCGACATGGCGCATTGGGGCGTGCTCGATCCACAAGCCCTGTCTTTCATCGATGCGCCTCCGGCCGCCGCGTGGAACGAGGCGCGTGCGCTACTTCGGCTGATCGGGGCGCTGGACCCATCCGGCGCGATGACCGCGAGAGGTCGCCGCATGCGTGACCTCGGCCTTCCTGTCCGGCTTTCCGCCATGGTGCTGGCCGGTGCGGACGAGGGCGCAGCCAGGCCGGCGGCCGAAATCGCCGTGCTGCTGACCGAACAGGGGCTCGGCGGCACGGGCATCGACATCGACGAACGGCTGCGCCTTTTCCGCCAGGACCGCGGCGACCGCGCCGTTTCGGCCCGAAAGCTCGCCCAGCGGCTCGCCTCTGGAGTCACTCAAGCGAAAGGTTCGACATCCTCTTTGACCGCCGCCTCCCCAACCGCAGGGCAATTGCTGCTGCATGCCTATCCCGACCGGATCGCGCTCAGGCGCGGCGGGCGAGGCCGCTTCGTGATGGCCAATGGCCGCGGTGCCGAAATCCCGGAGACCGAGCGGCTGGCAGGCGCCGACATGCTGGTGATTGCCGACCTGACCGGCCGCGCGGCGCAGGGCCGCGTGCTTGCGGCAGCGGAGATCCAGCGCGGGCAAATCGAGGTCACGCTTCCCGATGCCATCCAGCGCGGCGACGAGTGCTTCTTCGACCTTGCAAGCCGGCAGGTCCGCGCGCGGCGGATCACCCGTCTCGGTGCCATCGTACTAGACGAAACGCCCCTGGCGCGACCGACAGGCCCTGCCGCGGCCGCAGCACTCGCCGAGGGTGTGCGGCAGGTCGGGATCGGTGCCCTGCCCTTTTCCAAGGCTGCCGAGCAGTTGCGCCAGCGGGTCGGTTTTCTTCACCGCACGATCGGCCCACCCTGGCCGGACATGTCGGATGCGGCACTCCTCGAGACCCTCGAGGAATGGTTCACGCCCTATCAGTCCAATGCGCGTGGGCTTGACGACCTGTCGCCCGGCACGCTGTTCGACGGCCTGATGGCGCTGGTGCCCTATGGTTTGCAACGCGATCTCGACCGGCTGGCGCCCACCCATTTCACCGCTCCCACGGGCCAGAACCACCCTATCCGCTATGACGGAACAGAGCCCGTGCTTGCAATCCGCGTGCAGGAACTGTTCGGCCTCAAGACCCATCCGGCGATCGGCGGGGGCAAAATGCCGCTGGTGCTGGAGTTGACCTCACCAGCACACAGGCCCATCCAGACGACGCGCGACCTGCCCGGTTTCTGGGCCGGTTCCTGGAAAGACGTGCGGGCCGACATGCGGGGACGCTATCCGAAGCATCCATGGCCGGAGAATCCGGCTGAAGCCTTGCCGACGACCCGCGCCAAGCCGCGCGGCACCTGACATGACAGCATCAAGGAGGCTGAAGGGATGACCACACCGGACACGGCAATGCCATTCGGGCCATCAAGCCGGAGACTGCGCTTGCAGACTCTGGTTCGGCTGCGTTGGCTTGCGGTCGCAGGACAAGGCGTGACCGTGCTCATCGTCGCATTCGGGTTGAATTTCCCCTTGCCGCTCCTCACCTGCGCCGTGCTGATCGGAGCGCTGGCGGTCGCCAACTTCCTGCTTTCCGTTTGGTTTCCGCCGACCTATCGGCTCGAACCGATTGCGGCCTTTGCGGTGCTCGGCCTCGACCTCCTACAACTTGGAGCCTTGCTGTTTATCACCGGGGGTCTGGCCAATCCTTTTGCCCCGCTGATCTGCGTGCCTGTCATCATATCCTTTGCCTCGCAGCCGCTGCGGCATGCGCTAGCGCTCTTTGCGCTGGCCATGATGCTGATTTCGGCTCTCCCCTTCTCGCCCTATCCGCTTCCCTGGTACGCGGGCGACGCCCCGACACTCCAGCCGGTGATGCAGTTGGGCGTGTGGTTCGCCATCGCCTCGATGATGGCCTTTGCCGCGTTCTATGCCTACCGTGTTTCTCAGGAAGCCACGCTGCTTGCCGATGCGCTGTCGGCAACCGAGCTGGTTCTGCAACGGGAAAAGCATCTTTCACAGCTCGACGGGCTTGCCGCCGCCGCCGCACACGAGCTCGGGACGCCGCTGGCCACCATCAGCCTGGTGGCCAAGGAGATGGAGCGCGAACTCGGCAACGACGAACGATTCGGCGAGGACATCCAGCTCCTGCGCAGCCAGAGCGAGCGATGCCGCGACATCCTGAAACGCATCGCGACACTACCCTCCGAGAGCGAGGAGCACATGCGTCACCTGCCGCTCTCCTCGCTCATCGAGGACGTGCTGGCGCCGCATCGCGAATTCGGCATCAAGCTGGAACTGATCGAAAAGTCGGAGCGCGCCAAGGAACCCGTCGGCATCCGCAATGCTGCCATCCTCTACGGCCTTGGCAATCTGGTCGAGAACGCCGTCGATTTTGCCCGTGAAAAGGTCACGGTGACTGTGGAGCACGATGCGTCCAGGGTGGCGATCACCATCGAGGACGACGGCATCGGCTATTCGCCGGACGTGCTGCAGCGCATCGGCGAACCCTATGTGACGAATCGCCATCGCGACGACAAGGCGGGCGGCCTGGGGCTCGGCCTGTTCATCGCCAAGACGCTGCTCGAGCGCTCCGGGGCACGGCTGCGCTTTGAAAACCGCGGAGCGGAACGGCCGGGTGCCAGGGTCGAGATCGTCTGGCCACGGCATCGGATGGAAGCCTGAATACGGCAAAATGACTTTACCGCCTGGCCAATACTGGCCATAACCACACAGTGACGCTCAAGATCGCCCCGCAGGAATGCTCAGTCATGACAGAAAATACTCCGTCCGACCTCTCGCGCGCACCCGGCGAGGGCGTATTGGGCCCGAACCCGACCCTGCTGATCGTTGACGACGACGCCCCCTTTCTGCGGCGCCTGGCGCGCGCCATGGAATCGCGGGGCTTTGCCGTGGAGATGGCCGCTTCGGTCGCCGAGGGAATCGCCAAGGCGAAGGCAGCACCACCGAAATATGCGGTGGTCGACCTGCGGCTCGGTGACGGCAATGGCCTCGATGTCATCGAGGTGATCCGCCAGCAGAAATCCGATACCCATATCGTCGTGCTGACCGGCTACGGCAATATCGCCACGGCGGTGACCGCCGTGAAGCTCGGCGCGCTCGACTATCTGGCCAAGCCCGCCGATGCCGACGAGATCTTTCTGGCGCTGACCCAGCGACCGGGTGAAAAGGCCGAGGTGCCCGAAAATCCGATGTCGGCCGACCGGGTCCGGTGGGAGCATATCCAGCGCGTGTTCGAAAGCTGCGACCGCAACGTCTCCGAGACGGCGCGCCGGCTCAACATGCACCGCAGGACTTTGCAGCGCATTCTCGCCAAGCGCGCTCCAAGATAGGGCTTTAGTCGCGGGCCGGTGCACGCGCGGCCCATTCCGCCATCATCAGCCGCTGGGCGGCGGTGCGTGAAAAATCGAGGGTGACAGACCTGCGGGTGGCGGGTGGCAACTTGTGTTCCGGCGCCTCGCGTAGCAGATGGGCGCCGTAGCCATCCGAGAGCAGAAGGCCGCAATCCGCCGGAAAGATGTCGAGCGGCACGTCCGGATGGGTGGCGAAGAGCAGCCGGTCGCAATAGGCGCGGTAATCCGGCCATTTGCGGTCGACGCGAAAATCTTCGATCGAGGATTTTATCTCGATGATCCAGATCTCACCCCTTTCCGAAAGCCCGACCAGATCGGCACGGCGGCCGTTGGCGAGCGCCAGTTCGGGCAGCACCGCGAGCCGCATGTCATTGAGCAGGACCTGGACGCCACGGCGCACCAGCATGGCCCGCTCGGACTGGCGGCCATCGATTAATGGATTGTTTACCGCGATAGAGAGAATCGTCATGAATCATGTCCAAGGAAGCAGATCCGCATGTTGCAAAAAAACCATGTGCGGTCATTTTGCAGCGCCGGAGTGACCGGGTGGCTGCCCGCCACTTGCCAAGGCGCTTTTAATCAAAAATAAACCATAATCAAAGATGGTCGAGATCACCATCTCCCAGCCCGAATGAACGAGTTTTTCCCATGCGCCTCCGCAATGCTTTGACTGTGATCGGCCTCGTCGCGACGATCGGCCTCACCGGTTGCACGACCACGACTGATACCGCATCCGGCACGCCCGCAAAGGCCGAAACCACAACCGCCAAGATCTTCACCAATTCCTACGGGGCTGTCACGGACGCGGGCTACGCGCTACCGGCGATCCCGATCAATAAGGTCAACCAAAAGTTCCATCGTCAGATCGTCTCCTACCAGACGAAGGAACGGCCGGGCACGATCGTCGTCAATACGCGCGAGCGCTTCCTCTATTACGTTCTGCCGAACGGCAAGGCTGTTCGCTACGGCATCGGCGTCGGCAAGCAGGGGTTTGCCTGGCAGGGCGAAGCCTATGTCGCCTGGAAACAGGAATGGCCGACCTGGCATCCGCCGAAGGAAATGGCCCAGCGCAAACCGGACATCGCCCAGTATGTCGAAAACGGCATGGGCCCGGGACTTCGCAATCCGCTCGGCGCACGCGCCCTCTATCTGTTCAACGAGAAGGGCCAGGACACGCTCTTCCGCCTGCACGGCACGCCGGAATGGGCCTCGATCGGCACCGCCGCCTCGTCGGGCTGCATCCGCCTGATGAACCAGGACATCATCGACCTCTACAGCCGCGTCCGTCCGGGCAAGGGCGCCCGCGTCGTCGTCCAGCAGTAAGCGCTTCGAAGCGTTCCCATGCAAAAAGCCGCCGGATCGCTCCGGCGGCTTTTTCGTTTGCGCTTTGCTCGGCTCAGCCTGCGAGGCTGGCCTTCAGTTCGAGGCGGCGGCGATGCAGAACCGGCTCGGTATAGCCGTTCGGCTGTTCGCGGCCCTTCAGCACCAGGTCGAGCGCGGCCTTGAAGGCGATCGAGCCGTCGAAATTGCCGGCCATCGGCCGATAGGCGGGATCGCCCGCGTTCTGGCCGTCGACGACGACGGCCATCCGCTTCATCGTCTCGAGGATCTGCGCCTCGGTGACAACGCCGTGATGGAGCCAGTTGGCCATGTGCTGGGCGGAGATGCGCAGCGTCGCGCGGTCTTCCATCAGGCCGACATTATTGATGTCGGGAACCTTGGAGCAGCCGACCCCCTGGTCGATCCAGCGCACGACGTAGCCGAGAATGCCCTGGGCATTGTTGTCGAGTTCGCGCTGGATTTCTTCAGGCGTCCAGTTCGGGCGCACTGCCACCGGCACCGACAGGATGTCACGCAGATTGGCGCGCGGGCGGCTCTTCAGGCCCGCCTGGACGTCCGCAACATTGACCCGGTGGTAGTGCGTGGCATGCAGGGTCGCAGCCGTCGGTGACGGAACCCAGGCGGTGTTCGCCCCAGCCTTCGGATGGGCGATCTTCTGTTCCAGCATAGCCGCCATCAAGTCGGGCATGGCCCACATGCCCTTGCCGATCTGGGCATGACCAGACAGGCCACATTCCAGGCCGATGTCGACGTTCCAGTTCTCATAGGCCGCGATCCAGGCCGCCTGCTTCATGTCGCCCTTGCGGATCATCGGGCCGGCTTCCATCGAAGTGTGGATCTCGTCACCGGTGCGGTCGAGGAAGCCGGTGTTGATGAACACCACGCGCTCCTTGGCGGCGCGGATGCATTCCTTGAGGTTGACCGTCGTGCGGCGCTCCTCGTCCATGATGCCCATCTTGATTGTATTCGGTGCCATGCCGATCAGGGCCTCGACGCGCGAGAAGATCTCGCAGGCGAAGGCGACCTCTTCCGGACCGTGCATCTTGGGCTTGACGACATACATAGAGCCGTTGCGCGAATTGGCGCGTCGGCCGTTCGCGCCGATATCGTGCAGGGCGATCAGCGCGGTGACCGCAGCGTCCATGATGCCTTCCGGTACCTCGTTGCCGTCCCGGTCGAGCACGGCCGAGTTGGTCATCAGGTGGCCGACATTGCGCACCAGCATCAGCGAACGGCCGTGCAGCGTGAGGGTCGAACCGTCCGGCTTGGTGTATGTACGGTCTGCGTTCAGCGCACGAGTAAACGCCTTGCCGCCCTTCGAGACCTCCTCGGTCAGGTCGCCCTTCATCAGGCCGAGCCAGTTGCCATAGACGACGACCTTGTCTTCGGCATCGACGGCGGCGACCGAATCCTCGCAGTCCATGATCGTCGTGATCGCCAATTCGAGCCAGATGTCGTTGATATGCGCCGGATCGGTCTTGCCGATCATGCCGTTCGCATCGATGACGATCTCGGTGTGCAGGTTGTTCTTGACCAGCAGGACCGTCTCCGGCTGGTGGGCAGCGCCGTGATAGCCGGCAAGCTGCGCCGGGTCGGAGAGGCCGGTGACGCCACCATCGGACAGCGTGACGAACAGCGCGCCCTTGTCGATCGACAGGCCGGCGACATTGCTCCAGCTACCGGCGGCAAGCGGCGCCGAATCATCCAGCAGCTGCCGACCCCAGGCGATGACCTTGGCGCCGCGGACGGGATTGTAGCCCTTACCCTTTTCGGCGCCGTCGGTTTCGGCGATCGCATCCGTCCCGTAGAGCGCGTCATAGAGCGAACCCCAACGGGCATTCGCCGCGTTCAGAGCATAGCGTGCGTTCATGACCGGAACGACGAGCTGCGGCCCGGCGATCCGGGTGATCTCGGCATCGACATTGGAGGTGGAAACCTTGACCTCGCCGCCTTCCGGCAGGAGATAGCCGATCTCGCGCAGGAAAGCCTCGTAGGCATCCATGTCGATCGGCGCGCCATTCTGCTTGTGCCAGGCGTCGATCTTGGCCTGCATCTCGTCGCGCTTGGCCAAAAGCGTCCGGTTCTTCGGCGCGAGGTCGTGCACGATGGCCGACAAGCCCTTGAAATATATCTCCGGGTCGACCCCGGTTCCCGGCAATGCCTTGTCGATCAGGAACTGGTGAAGTTCGGTGTCGATGGAAAGTCCGTGGCTCTCGATCCGGCTCATGGCCCTGTCTCCTCGCAAATCTGGCTCTAGCTTTCGTGGTGAGACTTTGATCTGTTCTGATTGATTGTCAATCGAGCACAAATTACAAAGATTTGTGCCGGATTGGAAATTATTCTCCGTGGGCCAGGCGCGGCCTGCCGCTCGCCGTGGCGATGAAACGCGCTTCGATGAGCTTGCGGCTGCCGTCGATCTCGGGCGCATCGATCTCCTCGGCGAGGGCCAGCACCGCATCGACGGCGCCATTCTGCCGGGCATGTTCGAGCGCCCCTTGGCTTGCCCTTTCGCGCGCAGCCTCGAATGCCATTTCCTCGTCGGTGAATCGGCGGCCATCTCCGGCGCCGGACAGCATGAAGATGCCGTCCTCCGGCGCGGTGACGAAGACGGTGACGGTGGCACGGACCCGCCCCACCACCGCGCCGACCGCATTGGCGACATCCGCATCCGCCGGGACTTCGCAGGCCACCGACAGCATGTCGCCGATTGCCGGATAGTAGACCGGGGCCGAGGCGCCGAGCCCGACCAGCGGACGGTCGAGCGACAGGGCGAAGCGCACGATGCCGGCCTCACGCCGCAGCGCATGGTCGATCAGCAGCGAGCGGGCCGGATCGACATCGGCCATCCCGGCCTCGGGAAGGACGGCCGAGAGAATAACCTCCGCCGACTGGCGCGTCAGCCGGTCGACGATCCGCCTGCCAAGGTCCTCCGACGAGGTGGAAATCGGCTGGCCGGCGCCATTCCTGCGGCGCATCGCGAGCCTCAGCCCCAGATCCGCCGCCTCCCGATTCCACTGGCCCTGCCGGCCGAGCACATGCATGGCGTCCGAGGGCGTGATGCCACAGATATGCACGAGCCCGCGCGCCACCAGCCGATCAAGCGTCGCCAGCTGCGACGTTGCCGTCATCAGTTGATCAAGCGCCACGGGCTCCGATCCGATGCGAGCGAACAGCGCCGCTTCCTGCGGTGCCAGGCCGGCAGCCAGATGATCCGGCACGCCGGTGCGGACCGCAAGGCGCCCGTCGTGGCGCCCCATATGGGCCGCGCCCAGCTGCCGTTCGAGAACGTCGATGACCGCCTTTCCATGCAGGGTCGCCGCAAGGCTAAGCGGCAACAGCCGCCGGGGCCCGAGATCGATCCGCGCATTCATGCTGCGGTCGTCGATCCTTACCTCCGAATCACCGCCGAGGCCATAGGTGCGCATGGCCACCGCCTCGACCATGGTGCGGTATCCGCCGACCACGGCACCGTCCGCGTCAAGGCGTGGGCGTCCGTCCTCGAGGATCGCCACATCGGTGGTCGTACCACCAATGTCGGAGACGACGGCATTGGCAAGTCCGGTCAGATGGCGCGCGCCGACCAGGCTTGCCGCGGGCCCTGAAAGGATCGTCTCGATTGGTCTCAGCCGCGCCTCCGCCGCGGAGATCAGCGCACCATCGCCGCGCACAACCATTAGCGGCGCAACGATGCCGCGCCTCGCCAGGAAGTCCTCGCAGGCACCGACAAGCCGGTCGATCATCGATACCAGGCGGGCATTGAGCAGCGTGGTGAGCGCCCGGCGCGGACCGCCGAGCTTGGACGACAGCTCGTGGCTGCAGGTCACCGGCAGGGGGCAATGAGCGCGGATGAAATCCCGCACCCGGATTTCATGAGCCGGATTGCGCACGGCGAAATAGCCGGCAATGGCGAAGGACGAGACCTTTTCGCTCAGTTCAGGCAGAGCTTTTTCGAGGGGAGAGAGATCGAGCGGCGTCTCGGTGCCGTGCACATCATGACCGCCGGTGAGATAAATCACGGGATCGGAGCCGAGCGCATCGGCCAGACCGTCGCGCTTCAGGTCGTCGGGGCCAAAGCCGATCATGACGAGGCCGGCGCGTCCGCCCTGCCCTTCGACCAACGCATTGGTGGCAAGCGTCGTCGACAACGCCACCAGACCGATCGCCTCGACCGGGACGCCGGAGGTCTGGATGACCTTTTCCAGCGCTTCCGCAATGCCGATCGCCAGATCATGGCGCGTCGTCAGCGCCTTGGCCTTGGTGAGGATACCTTGTGTTTCGCTGTAGAGCACGGCGTCGGTATAGGTTCCGCCGGTATCGATGCCCAACAGGTAATGAAGTGTCACGCCAACTGCCCCGGTGGTTCAAGAGGATTTGCACGTAAGTGGATCAAGCCCTTATCGCACGGGCAAATGCCGCCGCAATAGCTGACAAACGGCAAATCATGGCCGCGAAACCGCAGCCCGCTCGGTGACACGCATCGGCAGACCGCCGGCCGGCTGCACCGTCAGCTTCTGCACTGGCCAGGGCCGAGTTTCATCAGTCATGTCGAAGCGATAGTGCCGCATCAGGACGGCGAGCGCGATGACGGCCTCCTGCAGGGCGAAGGTCGCGCCGATGCAGACCCGTGCCCCGGCGCCGAACGGCAGATATTGGAAACGGCCGATCCTTTCGCGGTTTTCAGGCAGGAAACGGTTCGGATCGAAGGCGCGCGGGTTTTCCCAGTAGAGTTCATGCCGGTGCAGCGTCCAGGGCATGATGAGGATCGTCGCGCCCTTGCGGATATCGATCGCCGTGCCGTCGGGCGCCTCGAAGTGGTCGTCCGCAACGGCCTGGCGGTTGATCGACGGAGCCGGCGGATAGAGCCTCAGCGCCTCCTCGAAGGCGGCGCGCACCAGCGGCATGCGCTCCAACCAGTTCACCGGATCCGCACCGCTGTCGAGCACGGCGTCGATCTCGGCCTCCATGCGATCCCGGATGTCGGGACAGTTGGCTATGCAGAAGAAGGTCCAGGCGAGCGCCCGGGCGGTGGTCTCGTGGCCGGCGCCGATGAAGGTCAGGATATTGTCCTCGACCTCCTCGGTCGTCAGGCCCTGCGGTCCTTCGACCTCGAGCAGCAGGGTGAGGAAATCGCGGGGCGCCGATTGCGGGTCCCGCGCGATCGCCGCCTTGCGCTTTTCCATGGTCGACCGGACCAGCGCGCGAAACTTGCGCAGCACGCCATGGCCACGCAGCCGGGCGAGCCGGGGAATCCACCCCGGAGCCGCCAGCATGTCGAGCGGATCGATGCGCCCCATATGGTGCAACAGCGCATCGACATCGCCGGCGACGTCATCGCCGTCGGTGGCAATCTCGCCGGAAAACAGCGTCTCGGAGAGGATGAGATAGGTGAGCCCGGTCATGTCGGCGGCGATGTCGCGCACCGTCCCTCGCGCATGGTCAGTCGCGTAGCGCGCGGCGAATTCCTCGCTCTTGTCCAGCATCTGGCGGGCAAAGCCGCGCGCATGGCGCGGGGTGAAGACGGGCGCCATCGCCTTGCGCGAGCGCTTCCATACGTCTCCCTCGGCGGTCAGCAGCCCGTCGCGCAGGATCGGACGCAAGACCAGCTGGCGTACCTTGTCCATCACGTAGTTGCTCGAATTGTCCACCAGCACGTGGCGGATCAGACCGGGATCGTTGACGATCACGGTGGTGCGGCCAAAGAACCGGGTCTCGATCCAGGGCAAGGTATAGGAAGGCACGCCCCAGAAGCTCGAGCGGGTTGCGCAAGACAGTGCGAATGATCTCGAGCCGAGACGGCGGTATGGGACGTGGCAGGGGTGCCGGCGGCTCGAATTGGTTGGGGTTGTCGATACCTTCCATGCCTCCGCTCCGGCTGTGGCTCGCCCAGCCCCGCGCGGACTAGAACAGGCCCTTGAGTTCATCCAGTCGGTCGTTGACCAACCACCCGTAGTAGTTCTCCTGCGGCCAGACGGGTGACCCAGCACCCGCGTTCCGCGCGGCAAGCACTCTCGCTCGCTGCAGCGAATTGCCGACGTTGAACAGAGTCGCCGTCACACCGGGATTTTTCGAAATGTCCATGCCAGCGACCGTGCTGTAGTCGTCGATCGCCTTACACAAGACACCCGCCATGAATGCGAGCGAAATGTCGGGATCCATGATCGCCTTGTAGACGCCGGCCGCGTCGTTCTCATCCAGTCTTGCGATGCCCGATTTCTGCGATACCAGATCCGAGACCATCAAGGCTGTCAGTGGATTGATCTGTCCGAGGCCAAAGGTCTGGCCCGCATAGAAGGGCTGGAAGAACACGGCGCTGAAGCGGTTGTTGGGATAGGATTTTCCCTCGACGCTGCGGCCGCGGAACTTGTCTTCCCAGACATCCTCGCGACAGGACCACAGCTTGTAGGAATCCTTCATCCCGGCGCATTCGGAAAATTCCGGGCGGGCGATAAAATCGGCAATCCGCTCGCCGTCATAGGCGAAACGGAAGCTGTTGCCGGCATAGGCTGCCGCCTTCACATAATAGCTCTGAAGACTGTCATAGGCATCGACGTTGAAGGTATGCTCGCCGACGATCGCGCCGACCATATGGATCGGATCGATGCCGTAGATCGCCGCCGTCTTCTTGATCTTCGACCGCAGCCGATCGTCGGAGGCCAGAAGATCGCGCACCTTCTCGTATTTCAGGTCGAACGTTGTCTTTCCGGCCTGAGTGCGCCGCACGGAAGCACCAGGGATCGAAGGCTGTTCAGCATTACGGTTGCCTTCAGGCACGACACGGAGAGGTCCCGCGTTCACGCCTGCCGGCGCAAGAACGAGCAGCGCCAGAAAGAATGCCCCAGTAATTCGACCCACGATACCATCACTCCAAGTTTTCAATAGGCAATTTGCTTCTCGGCTGCCACCCATACAGAAGCAAGGCCGTGATTGTCGATGTTGCCCTGCGTCACATTTGCGGCATTCCTTCGACGAAGGCCGCAATTTCTACTTGGCGCTACAGGATATAGCGCGACAGGTCGGCATCGGCGGCAATCTCGCCGACATGTTCGGCCACATAGGCCGAATCGATCATGACCTTCGAACCGCCGCGATCGGGCGCGTTGAACGAGATATCGTCCAGCACGCGTTCCATTACGGTTTGCAGGCGTCGTGCACCGATGTTCTCGACCGAGGTATTGAGCTTGACCGCAACATCGGCCAGCGCATCGATCGCATCTTCGGTAAAGTCGAGATCGAGTTCCTCCGTCGCCATCAGCGCCTTGTACTGGCGGATAAGGCTCGCCTCGGTCTCGGTCAGGATGCGGCGGAAGTCCTCCTTGGTGAGTGGCTTCAGCTCGACGCGGATCGGTAGGCGGCCCTGCAGTTCGGGCAGTAGGTCCGAAGGCTTCGACACGTGGAAGGCGCCCGAGGCGATGAAGAGGATGTGGTCCGTCTTCACCGGCCCGTACTTGGTCGACACGGTGGTGCCTTCGACCAGCGGCAACAGGTCGCGCTGAACACCTTCGCGCGAAACGCCTGCCCCCATGCCACCCTCACGGGCGGCGATCTTGTCGATCTCGTCGAGGAATACGATGCCGTCGTTCTCGGCCGAGCGGACGGCCTCGCGCTGGATTACTTCGTTGTCGATCAGCTTGTCGGACTCGTCGCGGACCAGGTCGGCATAGGAAGCCTTTACCGTGGTGCGTACTTTCTTGGTGCGGCCACCCATGGCCTTGCCGAACATTTCCGACAGGTTGAGAATGCCGACATTGCCACCCGGCATTCCGGGAACCTCGAAGCCGGGCATGCTGCTGCCGCTATCGGCGATCTCGATGTCGATTTCCTTGTCGTCCATCTCGCCGGCACGCAGTTTCTTGCGGAAGCTGTCGCGGGTTGCCGGGGAGGCTGTCGCGCCGACCAGCGCATCGAGGACGCGTTCCTCGGCGCCGGCATGGGCCTTGGCCTGGACTTCGGCGCGCTTCTTCTCACGCACCAGGCCGATGCCGACCTCGACCAGATCGCGGATGATCTGTTCCACGTCGCGGCCGACATAACCGACTTCGGTGAACTTCGTCGCCTCGACCTTGATGAAGGGGGCGCCTGCAAGCTTGGCGAGGCGTCGCGAGATTTCCGTCTTGCCGACGCCGGTCGGGCCGATCATCAGGATGTTCTTCGGCATCACCTCGTCGCGCAGATCTTCGTCGAGCTGCTGGCGGCGCCACCGGTTGCGCAGCGCGATCGCCACGGCACGTTTCGCCTCGTGCTGTCCGATGATGAAGCGGTCGAGTTCGGATACGATCTCGCGGGAGAAAAAGTCGTCATGTCGCTTGTTCCAAGAGTCGGAGGAAAGGGGATCAGTTGTCGCTGTCGAGCGACTCGACCACGATATTGTCGTTGGTATAGACGCAGATCTCGGCGGCGATCGCCATGGCCTGGCGAGCGATCTCCTCCGCCGACTTGTCGCTGTCCATCAGGGCGCGGGCAGCCGCCAAGGCATAGTTGCCGCCAGAGCCGATCGCCATCGCGCCATGCTCGGGTTCGAGCACGTCGCCATTGCCGGTGATGGCAAGGGTGATGGTCTTGTCGGCGACCAGCATCATGGCCTCGAGATTGCGCAGGTACTTGTCGGTCCGCCAGTCCTTGGCGAGCTCGACGGCGGCGCGCATCAACTGGCCGGGATATTGCTCGAGCTTCTTCTCCAGGCGCTCCAGCAGCGTGAAGGCATCCGCGGTCGCGCCGGCGAAACCGGAGATCACGTCGCCCTTGCCGATCCGGCGCACCTTGCGGGCATTGCCCTTCATCACGGTCTGGCCGAGGCTGACCTGGCCATCGCCCGCCATGATGACCTTTCCGCCCTTCCGCACAGTAATAATCGTTGTCATTTACGCACCTGTTGGCCCGGCTGCCGGGCGTTCGATTGGGAACGTGAAATCGTTCGGTTGATCCCTATGTAAGTGGACCTCGCGCGAATGCAATCTTGTGACGCATCGCGGCAAAACGCGGCCTGCTTTTGCTGGATATTTAACCGACCGCCTGATAAGGAACCCCTGACCAAGGCATGGAGCTGACCCTGATGGGCGAAACAATGATCCGTCGCACGGGAAGCATTTCCCGCAAAACCAACGAAACCTCCGTTTCGGTAGCCGTCAATCTCGACGGCACCGGCGCGGCCAGGATTTCCACGGGCGTCGGCTTCTTCGATCATATGCTCGACCAGCTTTCGCGCCATTCGCTCATCGACATGGAGATCGACGTGAAGGGCGACCTGCACATCGACGATCACCATACGGTCGAAGACACCGGGATCGCAATCGGCCAGGCCATCTCGAAGGCGCTCGGCGACCGGCGCGGCATCACCCGCTACGCCTCGATCGACCTTGCCATGGACGAGACGATGACCAAGGCGGCGATCGACGTCTCGGGCCGGCCCTTCCTTGTCTGGAACGTTGCCTTCAGCGCGCCGAAGATCGGCACCTTCGACACCGAACTGGTGCGCGAGTTCTTCCAGGCGCTGGCCCAGAATGCCGGCATCACGCTGCATATCCTCAACCACTACGGCGCCAACAACCACCATATCGCCGAGACCTGCTTCAAGGCCGTGGCCCGGGCATTGCGGACAGCCGTCGAAATCGATCCGCGCCAGGCCAGCCGCGTTCCGTCGACCAAGGGCACCCTCGTCTGAGGCCTGCCCGACAGGGAGCCAAGGAAAGCAGCTTGATCATCGCTTTGCGGCGTCTCGAGGCCTTGGCCCCACGGCGTCGCGTTTAGGAAAAGGACGTTCGACGATGCGCGTGGCGATCATCGATTATGGATCCGGAAATCTCCGTTCGGCAACAAAGGCCTTCGAACGTGCGGCGCGCGAAAGCGGCGTCGATGCTGTCATCGAGCTGCACAGACAAGGCCGATCGTGTGGCCACAGCCGACCGCATCGTGCTGCCGGGTGTGGGCGCCTATGCCGACTGCCGCCGTGGGCTCGACGCCGTCCCGGGCATGCACGAGGCGATCGTCGACGTTGTCGAGAAGAAGGCCCGCCCCTTCTTCGGCATCTGCGTCGGCATGCAGCTGATGTCGAGTCGCGGCCTGGAGAAGACAATCACGCCGGGCTTCGGCTGGATAAAGGGGGACGTGGTCGAGATGACCCCGGACGATCCGAGCCTCAAGATCCCGCAGATCGGCTGGAACACGCTCGACCTTCACCAGCCGCATCCACTGTTCGACGGGATCAAGACAGGGCCGGACGGCTTGCACGCCTATTTCGTCCATTCCTATCACCTGGCCGCGGAAAACCGGGACGACGTTATCGCCACCACGGATTACGGCGGGCCGATGACCGCCTTTGTCGGTCGCGCCAACATGGTCGGCGCCCAGTTCCACCCGGAAAAGAGCCAGGCGCTCGGCCTAAAATTGATCGCCAACTTCCTTTCCTGGCAACCGTAAGTCTCCTCGAGTATCGGACATTTCAGCATGATCCTTTTTCCCGCCATCGACCTCAAGGACGGCCAGTGCGTGCGGCTCAAGCTGGGCGACATGGAGCAGGCCACCGTCTACAACACCGATCCCGGCGCCCAGGCGAAAGCCTTCGAGGACCAGGGCTTCGAATGGCTGCATGTGGTCGACCTGAACGGCGCCTTTGCCGGGACAAGCGTCAACGGGACTGCGGTCGACGCGATCCTGAAGGCGACGAAGAACCCGGTGCAGCTCGGCGGCGGCATCCGCAGCCTCGAACATATCGAAAGCTGGCTCGAGCGCGGGCTCGCCCGCGTCATCCTCGGCACGGTCGCCGTGCGCGATCCGGCGCTGGTGATCGAAGCCTGCAAGCGCTTCCCCGGCAAGATCGCCGTCGGTATCGACGCCAAGGGCGGCAAGGTCGCCGTCGAGGGCTGGGCGGAAGCTTCCGAGCTGGGCGTGATCGAGCTTGCGAAGAAGTTCGAAGGGGCCGGCGTATCGGCCATCATATTTACCGACATCGATCGTGACGGCATCCTGACCGGCATCAACTGGGAATTGACGCTTTCGCTGGCCGACGCCGTGTCCATTCCGGTGATCGCCTCGGGCGGGCTTGCCTCGATGGACGACATCCGCCGGATGCTGGAACCGGATGCGGCCAAGCTCGAAGGCGCGATCACCGGCCGCGCGCTCTATGACGGCCGCATCGACCCGGCCGAAGCCCTGGCGCTGATCCGCGCCGCCTGCGCCTGAACGAGGATAGACCATGACGCTGAAAGCTCGCGTTATCCCCTGCCTGGACGTCAAGGACGGACGCGTCGTCAAAGGCGTCAACTTCGTCGACCTGATCGACGCGGGCGACCCGGTCGAGGCGGCCAAGGCCTATGATGCCGCCGGTGCCGATGAACTCTGTTTCCTCGACATCACCGCTTCATCCGACAATCGCGACACGATCTTCGAGGTCGTGGCCCAGACCGCCGACCAGTGTTTCATGCCACTCACCGTCGGCGGCGGCGTGCGCACGATCGCCGACATCCGAAAACTGCTGCTCTGCGGCGCCGACAAGGTGGCGATCAATTCGGCGGCGGTGAACAATCCGGATTTCATCGCCGAGGCGGCCGACAAGTTCGGTGACCAGTGCATCGTCGTGTCGATCGACGCCAAGCAAAGGCGCAAGCAGGAAGCCGGCGGCGACAATCTGAGCGCCTGGGAGATCTACACCCATGGCGGCCGCACGCCGACCGGCATCGATGCGGTCGAGTTCGCCAAGAAGATGGTCGAGCGCGGCGCCGGCGAATTGCTGGTCACTTCGATGGACCGGGACGGAACCAAGATCGGATATGATCTCGAACTGACGCGAACCATTGCCGATGCCGTGCGCGTACCCGTAATCGCTTCCGGCGGCGTCGGCACCCTCGACGATCTCGTCGCCGGCATCAAGGACGGACACGCGACGGCCGTGCTCGCCGCCTCGATCTTCCACTTCGGCACCTATTCAATCGCCGAGGCCAAGCAGTATATGGCCAGCCACGGCATCGCCATGCGGCTCGACTGAGCCCCAGCGAAAGGGATCTGTAATGCGTGACTTCTCCCTCACCGACCTCGAACGGATCGTCGCCGACCGGGCTCAGGCCCGACCCGACGAATCCTGGACGGCGAAGCTCGTCGCCGGCGGCCAGTCGAAAGCTGCCAAGAAGCTCGGCGAGGAAGCAGTCGAAACGGTTATAGCTGCGATCAAGGACGATCGCGAGAACCTCGTCTATGAGAGTGCGGATCTCATCTATCACCTGATGGTCGTATTGAAAATCGCAGATATCCCGCTTAAAGCCGTTCTCGACGAGCTTGAACGGCGGACGGCCCAGACAGGCCTTAGCGAAAAGGCCAGCCGGCAGGATCCATGACCATAGCGACACGGGACTCCGAGACGCCAGAGATGCTCGACCACTTTCAGGCAAACGGCTATTCGCCCTATCTGTTCTTTACAACGGAAGAATGGTCCCAATTCCGGGCCGATACACCGCTGACGTTGACCGCCGACGAGCTGAAGCGCCTCCGATCGATCGACGACCCGATCGACCTCGACGAGGTCCGGCGCATCTATCTGTCGCTGTCGCGTCTGCTGTCCGCCCATGTGGAATCGTCGCAAATGCTGTTTCAGCAGCGCAGTCGCTTCCTGAGTACGGCAGGTGTATCAAAGACACCCTTTGTCATCGGCATTGCCGGCTCGGTGGCGGTCGGCAAGTCGACCACCGCCCGTATTCTCAAGGAACTGCTGGCACGCTGGCCGTCGAGCCCGAAGGTCGACCTCGTCACCACCGATGGATTTCTCTATCCGAACGCCCATCTGGTCGAGCACAACATCCTCAATCGCAAGGGATTTCCCGAGAGCTACGATATTGGTACGCTGCTGCGCTTTCTTTCGGCGATCAAGGCGGGCCTGCCGAACGTCAAGGCACCGGCCTATTCGCACCTCACTTATGATGTGCTTCCGAACGAATACAAGATCATCGATCGACCGGATATCTTGATCTTCGAGGGTATCAACGTACTTCAGTCACGCGATTTGCCGGCAGACGGCAAGATCGTCCCGATCGTTTCAGACTTTTTCGACTTCTCGATCTACATCGACGCGGAGGAAGACCTCATTCATCGCTGGTATGTCGATCGCTTCATGAAGCTCCGGCAGACCGCATTCCGCGATCCGAACTCCTACTTCAACCGCTATGCCACGATCAGCGAAGAGGAGGCGCTGAGGATCGCCGAGGATCTGTGGAAGAATACCAACCTCAAAAATTTGCGTGAAAACATTCTGCCGACGCGACCACGCGCCGACCTCATCCTGCGCAAGGGCGACAATCACCTGGTTGAGCAGGTCGCACTCAGAAAACTGTAGGCGATACATAGCCGGCAGTTTACTCAATATCGCACTATGTTCGCCGGATTCAGCAGAGAGATCAGGGATTGACGCGCCTGAGCGTCAGATTGATGCGCCCACCGTTTTTCAAGAGTGTGGAAGTCCCCGGATAGATCCGGTCTACACCGTGGAAACAGAGGCGCCCCGCCCCACCGATGACGAAGACGTCTCCGCTCGTGAGCTTCAACGACATGGTCGGATCCTTGCGGTTCGTTCCTCCGATGCGAAAGAGGCAGGCATTTCCCAGAGAGACCGACACGACCGGTGCATCAAATGCCTTCTCGTCGCGATCCTGATGCAGGCCCATGCGGGCACTGTCGTCGTAGAAATTGACCAGGCATGCCTCAGGGTGCCTGTCACAGCCGGAAACCCGGTTCCAGATGTTGAGCAACGACGCGGGAATGGCGGGCCATGGCTCGCCCGTGACGGGATGGGTCGGCTGATAGCGATAGCCGCGTTCCTTGTCTGTGACCCAGCCAAGCGAACCGCAATTGGTCATGCGAACCGACATTTCCTTGCCCGTGCCAGGCATGGCAGGAACGAAGAGCGGTGCCACGGCAACGATCTCGCGGATCGCTGTAACCAGTTGTTCTTGACCAACCCTATCAATGAACTCCGGATGGTAGCGGAGCCCTTCGGGCAGCGTGCGCTTGGCTTTTTCAGGCATGGGCGAACGGCGGCCATTCAGCCGCCGCCTTCATTGGAATTTCAGTCAGCGAGAGGAGGAATGCGCAGGACCTGGCCGGGATAGATCTTGTCCGGGTGAGTGAGCATGGGCTTGTTCGCTTCGAAGATCAGGGTGTGCTTAGCCCCCTTGCCCTTGCCGTAATGCGCTTCGGCAATCTTCCACAAATTGTCGCCCTTCTTGACGGTGTAGAAGACCGGCGCTTTTGCGGCAGCGGGCGTGACCGCTTCGGCCTCAGCGATTTTCAGTTCATCAGCCTCGACCTTGGAGATCCCGAGCGTGTTGCCGACGGCAATAACCGCCTTTTCGAAGGCCGACTGGTCCTTTACGGTTCCCTTCAGAACCACCTTGTCCTCAACAACCGCCACTTCCACCTTGTCGGTGCCGAGATTGTGGGAGGCGAGTTCCTTCTTGACCGCCTCGACGTCCGGGGCAGCGTCATCGTCACCGATGCCGAGTTTCTTGCCTGCGCTCTTGATGAAGTCGAAAAAACCCATGATCACTTCCTCCGGGTAGGCGTTGCTCAAGATGAGTATACGGACACTGAAAGACTAGGTTCCATTCGTAGAATAGCAAGCTAATTTAGTCTCCGGAGGGCCGGCCGCGCATCTTCTTGACTTCCGATCGCCCCGATTTTTCCTTCAGCCTGCGCTCGACCGACCCCTTGGTGGGCTTGGTCTTCTTGCGCGGCGGCGGTGGCGGGGCGGCGGCGGCGAGGATCAATTCCTTGAGACGCTCCCGCGCATCTTCCCGGTTGCGTTCCTGGCTGCGGAAGCGGTTCGCCTCGATCATCAGCACGCCCTCCTTCGAGGCGCGCCGTCCGGCAAGCTTGATCGCGTTCTCCTTCACTCTTTCCGAGAGGGAAGGCGATCCGGAAATGTTGAAGAACAACTGAACCGCGGTCGAGACCTTGTTGACATTCTGCCCGCCCGGCCCGCCGGCCAGCACGAACTGCTCGGTCAGTTCCCAGCCGGCAAGGGTGATGCGGTTGTTGATGAAAAGCGCTTCGCTGGCCATGGTCGGTCTCCGCCTGCTCTATTTCACATTCGAGCGCCGCAGAAAACAGGAAAACCCGGCGGGTGGTTCCGCCGGGTTTCGTTCCTTCATCGAAAACTGTCTTACTCAGCGGCGATATTCACGCTCGGAGCAGCAGCGCGGACCGTGTGGTCGACGTGATCCTCGAACTTGGCGAAATTGGTGATGAACATCGCCACCAGTTTCTTCGCCTGCGCATCATATTCCTTACCGTCCGACCAGGTCGAACGCGGGTCGAGGATCTTGGAGTCCACGCCGTCGACGGCAACCGGAACGGCAAAGCCGAAGCTGGGGTCGATGCGCGTTTCGGCCTTCTTCAACTCGCCGCTGAGTGCACCAGCGAGCAGCGCACGGGTCGCCTTGATCGGCATGCGATGGCCGACACCGTAGGCACCGCCGGTCCAGCCGGTATTGACCAGCCAGCAATCGACATTGTGCTTGGCGATCAGGTCGCGCAACAAGTTTCCGTACTCGGCCGGATGGCGCGGCATGAAGGGTGCGCCGAAGCAAGTCGAGAAGGTAGCTTCCGGTTCGGTCACACCCTTTTCCGTACCGGCGACCTTGGCGGTGTAGCCGGACAGAAAGTGGTACATGGCCTGTTCCGGGGTCAGGCGCGCGATCGGCGGCAGAACACCGAAGGCATCGGCGGTCAGCATGATGATCGTCTTCGGATGGCCGGTGCGGCCAGTGTCCGATGCATTCGGGATGAAGTGCAGCGGATAGGCGCAGCGGGTGTTCTCGGTGCGCGAGGCATCGTTGAAGTCCGGAACGCCAGCTTCATCGAGAACGACATTCTCGAGAACGGTGCCGAAGCGCTTGGTGGTCGCATAGATTTCCGGCTCGGCCTCGGCCGACAGGCGGATGGTCTTGGCGTAGCAGCCGCCTTCGAAGTTGAAAATGCCGTGCTCGCCCCAGCCATGCTCGTCGTCGCCGATCAGCGTGCGCTTCGGGTCGGCCGAAAGCGTGGTCTTACCGGTACCGGAAAGGCCGAAAAAGACGGCCGCATCACCCTTGGGGCCAACATTGGCCGAGCAGTGCATCGGCATGACGCCCTTGGGCGGCAGCATGTAGTTGAGTGCCGTGAAGACAGACTTCTTCATTTCACCGGCATAGGACGTACCGCCAATCAGGACGATGCCATTGGTGAAGTCGCAGGCGATGACCGTGTCGGAGCGGCAACCGTGACGGGCCGGGTCGGCACGGAAGCTCGGAAGCGTGATGATCGTAAGCTTCGGCTGGAAGTCGTGCAGCGCCGAGCGCTCGGGACGGATCAGCAGGTTGCGAATGAACAGCGAATGCCAGGCAAGTTCCGTGACGACGCGGGTCGGTAGCTCGTTTTCGGCATCGGCGCCGCCAATCAGGTCCTGGACGAACAGGTCCTTGCCGGCCGCATGAGCCAGCATATCCTTGTGCAGGATGCCGAAGTGCTCGGGAGACATCGGTTTATTGTTGTCCCACCAGATTTCGCCATCGGTGTGAACATCGCGGACAATGAATTTGTCCTTGGCCGAACGGCCGGTGTGCTGTCCCGTTACCGCGCAGAGCGCGCCATCGGCGGTCAGCACGGCCTCGTTGCGGCGAATCGCCTCTTCGTAAAGGTCGCGCTCACGGAAATTGTAGTAGACGCGAGCCGCATCACCCAAACCGATCGCTGCTACCCCTACGAGGGGATTATTTACACCAAGCTCCTCCATGAGCGCGCATCCTTATATTAGGAAAGTGACGTTGAATTTCCGGGAAACTAGTGTCCGAGTTTTCAAAACGCAATAAGCAAATCTAAAAACAATCAATAATTTCAAATATTTAATCGATTTAAATTGAAATATCGTATTTTAAATCGGTTTGCACGCAGGCCTTTTGGTTGCCGTGCATCGGGAAATGCACATCATTTCCCAGGTGCGCCCGCGGGGCCCCTTTATCTTTGCCACAATTTGTTCCACCTTTATACTCAATAAGCGCATCCCAACGTCGCCATAACCTGGGCTGGGGACATTGCCAGGAGTCGCGCTTCATGATGACGGAGACCAATAATATGCAGACGATCGCGCTCGTTGACGACGACCGCAATATTCTCACTTCCGTATCGATCGCGCTCGAAGCCGAAGGATACAAGGTCGAGACCTATACCGACGGCGCCTCTGCGCTTGACGGTTTGCTTGCGCGTCCGCCCCACCTCGCCATCTTCGACATCAAGATGCCGCGCATGGACGGCATGGAACTGCTGCGCCGACTGAGACAGAAGTCAGACGTGCCCGTGATCTTTCTGACCTCCAAGGACGAGGAGATCGACGAACTCTTCGGCCTCAAGATGGGCGCCGACGATTTCATCACCAAGCCTTTCTCCCAGCGGCTGCTGGTCGAGCGGGTTAAGGCCATCCTTCGCCGCGCGGCAAGCCGCGAGAACATTGCGGCCGGTGGCTCTGCAAAGTCCGGCGCCGAGCAGCAGGCCCGCACCCTTGAGCGCGGGCAGCTGGTGATGGACCAGGAGCGCCACACCTGCACCTGGAAGGGTGATCCGGTGACGCTCACCGTCACCGAATTCCTCATCCTGCAGTCTCTTGCGCAACGGCCCGGCGTGGTGAAAAGCCGCGACGCGCTGATGGATGCGGCCTATGACGAGCAGGTCTATGTTGACGACCGTACCATTGACAGCCACATCAAGCGCTTGCGCAAGAAATTCAAGATGGTCGACACCGACTTCGACATGATTGAAACACTCTACGGAGTGGGCTACCGCTTCCGCGAAGCAGCGTAAGCACCAAAGCCGTCGCAAACGGGCCGTTGGGGCAAAAGGGTAGAGATTGGTCAAGCACGTTTCCGATGGGGCAAACGACGAACTGGACAGCCTGACCGAACAGCGCCGTTTTCCGGTTCATCCCTTCACGCTCGTGCGCCGTATATTTGGACATGCGCTGTTTTCCAGCCTGACGCGGCGCATCGTGTTCTTCAACCTCGCCGCCCTCATCGTTCTTGTCGGCGGCATCATGTATCTCAACCAGTTCCGCGAGGGCCTGATCGATGCGCGCGTCGAGAGCCTGCTGACCCAGGGCGAGATCATTGCTGGCGCAATCTCCGCGTCCGCCTCGGTCGATACCAACTCAATCACCATCGACCCTCAGAAGCTCCTGGAACTGCAGGCGGGCCAGAGCATCACGCCGGTTCCGAACGACGAAGACCTCGAATTTCCGATCAATCCGGAACGTGTCGCTCCCGTGCTGCGCCGGCTGATCTCACCGACACGCACCCGCGCCAGGCTTTTCGACGCCGACGCAAACCTGCTGCTCGATTCGCGCCACCTTTATTCGCGCGGCCAGGTTCTGCGCTTCGACCTTCCCCCTCTTGAAGACGACACATCGAGTCTCACCGACAGGATCGCACGTATCTTCAACATGGCGCTGCAGCCATCCAACCTGCCGGTCTACAAGGAAGCGCCTGGCGGCGACGGATCTATCTATCCGGAAGTGATGAACGCGCTGACCGGCGTACGCGGCGCCGTGGTCCGGGTGACCGACCAGAGCGAGCTGATCGTTTCGGTCGCCGTTCCGGTCCAACGTTTCCGCGCCGTGCTCGGCGTACTGCTGCTCTCCACCCAGGCTGGCGACATCGATAAGATCGTTCATGCAGAACGGCTTGCCATCCTGCGCGTCTTCGGCGTTGCGGCGCTCGTGAACATCGTCGTGTCGCTCCTTTTGTCCTCCACTATCGCCAATCCCTTGCGGCGGCTCGCCGCCGCCGCCATACGGGTACGCCGCGGCGCCAAGGAACGCGAGGAGATCCCCGACTTTTCCGCACGCCAGGACGAAATCGGCAACCTTTCCGTAGCCTTGCGCGAAATGACCAACGCGCTTTACGATCGTATCGACGCGATCGAGAGCTTTGCAGCCGACGTCAGCCACGAACTGAAGAACCCCCTTACCTCGCTACGCAGCGCAGTCGAAACGCTGCCGCTCGCCAAGAACGACCAGATGCGCCAACGCCTGATGGATGTGATCCAGCATGACGTGCGCCGCCTCGACCGGTTGATCAGCGATATTTCCGATGCCTCGCGCCTCGATGCCGAACTGGCGCGCAGCGATGCCAAACCGGTCGATCTGGAAGTGCTCCTGTCCAATCTTGTCGAGGTCTCGCGACAAATCAGAAGTACTAAAAAGCCGGTGGAACTCGATTACATCATCGACCAGAAGTCGGGGGCCAAGGCGCGCTTCATCGTCCCCGGCCACGATCTCAGGCTCGGCCAGATCATCAGCAACCTGATCGAGAATGCCCGATCCTTCGTACCGGAAGTGGGTGGCAAGATCACGGTGAAGCTGTCGCGGACGCGTGGCCGCTGCCTCATCCAGATCGAGGACAATGGACCAGGCATCCAGGCCGA
This sequence comes from Rhizobium arsenicireducens, assembly GCF_964021225.1. NCBI lineage: Bacteria > Pseudomonadati > Pseudomonadota > Alphaproteobacteria > Hyphomicrobiales > Rhizobiaceae > Rhizobium > Rhizobium arsenicireducens. The sequence continues at coordinate 3,453,235 of NZ_CAXHYK020000001.1, forward strand.
GGACATCGACCGGATTTTCGAGCGTTTCTACACCGACCGTCCCGAAGGCGAGAGTTTCGGCCAGAATTCCGGACTCGGCCTGTCCATCAGCCGACAGATTGCCGAGGCGCATGGCGGCACGTTGAGGGCCGAAAACATCATCGAACCTGCAAGCGGGTGCATTCTCGGTGCCCGCTTCATTCTCTCGTTGCCGGTTGAGGCAGCGTCTTGAGTGCCCGTAGCGCCAACATCCACGCAACGGCGATTGTCGTCGGCACGACCGGCCTCGTCTTCCTCGGGCCTTCGGGATCAGGAAAATCGCAACTCGCCTTCGATTGCCTCACCGAGGCGCGCCTCCATGGACATTTCGCGGCGCTGGTGGCGGACGACCAGGTGTTCGTTTCGCGCTTCGGCGCCCATCTTGTCGCTTCACGACCGGCCACGATCAGAGACCTGATCGAACTGCGCCACGGCGGCATAGCGCGCATTGGCAGCATTCCCAGGGCCGTGCTTCACTATGCCATAATACCCGTCGACCGGCTGAGCGTTGAGCGTTTGCCCCCTGGAAAAGCAAAGGCGAACCTTTTAGGTGACATGAGCCTGCCTAGGCTCCAGGTCCCGACCGACCTGCGCTTGCCTTTCTCCTTCATAAATGCCTTGATCCTGTCCTGAATTCGACCCTGCACAGCTAAGGGTGCCGCAGTTTGCGCTTGAACTTCAGATTTTCATCGCCAAGATGGCGTCCCACTGATGGACGAAGTATCTGCGGTGCGCTATCTCCGCCATCTGTGTGCAGGCAAGGGGTAATAGAAGAATGATCGGACTTGTGCTTGTCACCCATGGCAAGCTGGCTGAGGAATTTCAGCATGCAGTAGAGCATGTCGTTGGCCCACAGAATTTCATCGAGACCGTTTGCATCGGCCCTGATGACGATATGGATCAACGGCGCCAGGACATTCTGGACGCGGTCATGCGTTCCGACGACGGACACGGCGTCATCATTCTCACCGACATGTTCGGGGGCACGCCTTCCAATCTCGCCATATCCGTAATGAACACCGGCCGGATCGAAGTTATCGCCGGCGTTAACTTGCCGATGCTGATCAAGCTGGCGGGCGTGCGTGGCGAGAACAACATGGAAAAGGCGTTGGCGGACGCATCCGATGCCGGCCGCAAGTATATCAATGTCGCCAGCCGTGTCCTTAGCGGCAAGTGATCGTTTCGAAAGCTCTCCATGCCGCATTCCCGGGAACTTCTCATCATCAACAAACGCGGTCTCCATGCGCGCGCGTCGGCGAAATTCGTCCAGACGGTGAGCAGCTTCGATGCGACCGTCCATGTGACCAAGGATGGTACCACGGTCGGCGGAACTTCGATCATGGGGTTGATGATGCTGGCGGCAAGTCCGGGCTGCTCGATCGTCGTCACTGCGACGGGCGGCCAGGCCAGCGCGGTTCTCGATGCGCTGCAGGCACTGGTCGCTGACAAGTTCGGCGAGGAAATCTAACCGATACCCAGTCATATAAAGACATAAAGACTTCTTTATGTCTTCTTGCCTTTTGCTTAGATCCCTGCTAGATCCGCATCGGAAACCCGTCTTTTGCAGAGGGGTCACGCATGGTGCTTGCCTCCCGTCCAGAGCGGAGACTGGGCCTGCGCCGTCATCCTAGCCGGAGAGCTTCATGACCGCACACAACGACTACATCGTCGCAGATATTGGCCTCGCCGATTTTGGCCGCAAGGAAATTACAATCGCCGAAACGGAAATGCCCGGCCTGGTTTCCTGCCGCACCGAGTTCGGCACGAGCCAGCCTCTCAAAGGCGCTCGCATCACCGGCTCGCTGCATATGACGATCCAGACCGCCGTCTTGATCGAGACCCTGGTCGCGCTCGGCGCCGAAGTCCGCTGGGCTTCCTGCAACATTTTCTCGACCCAGGACCATGCCGCCGCCGCCATCGCCGCCGCGGGCATTCCGGTCTATGCGATCAAGGGCGAGTCGCTCGAGGACTACTGGACCTATACCGACCAGATATTCCAGTGGCGCGACGGCGGTCTGTCGAACATGATCCTCGACGATGGCGGCGACGCCACCATGTACATTCTGCTCGGCGCACGCGCTGAGGCGGGGGAGGATGTGCTTTCCAATCCGGGTTCGGAGGAAGAAGAGATCCTCTTCGCCCAGATTAAGAAGCGCCTCCAGGCATCGCCGGGCTGGTTCACCAAGCAGCGCGACGCGATCCGCGGCGTGACGGAAGAAACCACCACCGGTGTGCATCGCCTCTACGAGTTGAGCAAGAAGGGTCTCCTCCCCTTCCCCGCCATCAACGTCAACGATTCAGTCACCAAGTCGAAGTTCGACAACAAGTATGGCTGCAAGGAGTCGCTGGTCGATGGCATTCGCCGCGGCACGGACGTGATGATGGCCGGCAAGGTCGCCGTGGTCTGCGGTTACGGCGATGTCGGCAAGGGTTCGGCAGCATCGCTGCGCGGCGCCGGCGCTCGCGTCAAGGTGACGGAAGTCGACCCGATTTGCGCTCTTCAGGCAGCAATGGACGGTTTCGAAGTCGTGACGTTGGAAGATGTCGTCTCTTCAGCCGACATCTTCATCACCACGACCGGCAACAAGGATGTCATCCGCATCGAGCATATGCGCGAGATGAAGGATATGGCGATCGTCGGCAATATCGGCCACTTCGATAACGAGATCCAGGTCGCGGCCCTGCGCAACTTCAAGTGGACAAACGTCAAGCCGCAGGTGGACATGATCGAGTTTCCCAAAGGCAACCGCATGATCCTGTTGTCGGAAGGCCGGCTGCTCAATCTCGGCAACGCCACCGGACACCCGTCCTTCGTCATGTCGGCCTCGTTCACCAACCAGGTTCTCGCTCAGATTGAGCTCTACACGAAGCCGGGAGAATACCAGAATCAGGTCTACGTGCTGCCGAAGCACCTCGACGAGAAGGTCGCTCGCCTGCATCTCGAAAAGCTCGGCGTCAAGCTGACCGAGCTGTCGGAAGAACAGGCAGCCTATATCGGCGTAACGACACAGGGCCCGTTCAAGGCAGATCACTACAGGTATTGATAATCTCCTGAATAACCACAAAATCTAGTAGCCGCAGCCTTGACAAAAGCTGCGGCTTCTTTTTTGGACCTGACCCTTCCCGCAGATTCCCTTAGGCAGTATTGTTCTAGGACTTGATTCGTGGCGCGCCCATCAGGTGCGTCGGCGAAATGGGATGTCTTGTCGACGATGCGGCACATAGGACGGAGACAGACCGAATATGTCGGTAAAAAAGAGCGGTCCGAGCGATCGGCATACGGCAGCGGGTATTGATCCCCGGGCTTCGCATCCGGGCCAGGAACAGCGTGGAAGAAGCGCCTCAACCGGTGAAAAGCCTCGTTCGCGCTCCGGGCGTGGCCTCATGCCCCGCTTCTGGACCGCCTGCATGGGCGGAACGATCCTTGCGGGGCTTTTCGGTCCGAGCCTAGCGCAGACGAGGGCGGGCATGCCGCCGGTTGAAAAGCTCTTCACTTCGGTCGAAATGGTCGGCTATGCCCTCGTGCTCGGCATTCTCTCGGCCGCAATGCTTTCCGCCGGCTGGCTGATCCGCCAACGCGGCCGGCTCGAGGCCGAAGGCGCCGAGATGCGCTCGGCACTTTCCGATGCCAGCCAGCGTATTTCCCGCTACGAGGCTCTCATCGCCGACAAGAACCGCCGGATCGTCATCTGGGACGGACAGAACGGCAAGCCCGAATTTCTCGGCCAGTTGCCGTCCGAAACCGGGGCGCCTCAGACCGACAGCGAGTTTCTCGCCTTCGGACGCTGGCTGAAGCCGGCCTCGGCGGGCGAGTTGGAAAGAGCGATCGAGGCCTTGCGCCACAGGGCCGAGAGTTTCGACGTCGTTGCAGAGACACATCGCGGTGAAGTCATAGAGGTGCAGGGACGCCTCTCGGGAGGGCGGGCCTTCGCCCGATTCGTTGCCCTCAACAATCTGCGCGCCGAACTCGCCGAACTGAAGATCGAACGCAACCGCCTGAGAAACTCCATCGCGACATTCGAATCGCTGCTCGATGCGATCGAGCAGCCGGTCTGGCGGCGCGATGCGGAAGGTCGCCTGACCTGGGTCAACCACGCTTATGGCGAAGCGGTCGAAGCCGGCTCGCCCGATCAGGCCGTACGCGAAAACCGCGAGATCCTGTCCACCCTGACGCGTGAAAAGATCAAGGCAAGTGCGACGCCGGAATCACCGTTCCACGACGTTGTTTCCACCGCAGTCCGCGGCAAGCGGACCTTCTTCGATGTCGTCGATATCCGCGAGTCGTCCGGCTCGTGTGGAATGGCCATCGACGTCAGCGGCGAGGAAGCGCTGCGCGAGGAGCTGGCGCGGACGCTAAAGAGCCATGCCGAGACGCTCGAGCATCTCGAAACGCCCGTTGCCATCTTCGATGGCGAGCGGCGGCTGCAGTTCTTCAACCAGCCGTTCCAGAAGCTCTGGGACCTCGAACCGCGGTTCCTCGAATCACACCCCGATCATAGCGAACTGCTGGATCGGCTGCGCTCGGCGCGCAAGCTGCCGGAACAACTGAGCTGGAAGGCGTGGAAGGAGAACACACTTTCGGTCTATCGCTCGCTCGAGACCCAGACCGATCTGTGGCACCTGCCCAACGGCCAGACGCTGCGCATCATCGCCTCGGCCCATCCGCAGGGCGGCGCGACCTGGGTGTTCGAGAACGTCACAGCGCAGTTCGACCTGGAAAGCCGCTACAATACACTGCTCAGGGTCCGCGGCGAAACGATCGACCACCTGTCCGAGGGTGTAGCCGTGTTCGGTCCCGATGGTCGCATCGAGCTTCTCCAATCCCGCTTTCCGCGCGCTCTGGGGAATCACCGAAGCCGACTCGAAGCAGGGCACCCACATCAAGGCGATCGAAGCCGCCTGTGCACCATCCTATGATGGCGCCGACGGCTGGAAGGCCTTCGCCAAGATGATCACCAGCTTCGAGGACGAACGGCCTTCAAGCCAGGGTACGCTGGAACTCTATTCCCGCCTGGTGCTCGACTACGCGGTGACGCCGCTGCCGAACGCCCAGACCATGCTGACCTTCGTCAACAAGACCGACAGCGTTCTGGCCGAGCGGGCTCTGAAGGAAAAGAACGAGGCCCTGCGCAAGGCCGACGAGCTGAAGAACGACTTCGTCCAGCACGTCTCCTACGAATTGCGCTCCCCGCTCACCAACATCATCGGCTTCACCGACCTTTTGAAAACGCCGGCGATCGGGCCGCTCAACGACCGCCAATCGGAGTATATCGACCACATCTCCACCTCGTCATCGGTACTGCTGACCATTGTAAACGACATCCTCGATCTCGCCACTGTCGATGCCGGGATCATGCGGCTAGACTATGCGGACATTGATCTCAACGAGTTGCTCGACGATATCTCGATGCAGATGACCGATCGCCTGCAGGAGAGCAATGTCTCGCTCGAGATCGCGGCCTCCGCCCATCTCGGCCACATCGTCGCCGATCAGCAACGGCTAAAGCAGATCCTCATCAAGATCCTCACCAACGCGGTTAATTTCGCACCGGAAGGCTCTTCGATCGAACTCAAGTGCTGGCGCGAGGGGCCTGACTTCGTCTTCACCGTCCATGATAGCGGATGCGGTATGTCGAAAGAAATGCTGGCGACCGTGTTCAACCGCTTCTCGACCAATGCCAAGTCCGGCAAGCGCAGCGGCGCGGGTCTCGGTCTCTCCATCGTCGAGAGCTTCGTCAACCTGCACAACGGCCAAGTGTCGATCGATAGTGAGCCCGGTCGCGGCACGACGGTTTCCTGCCGCATTCCCTCCGCGATCGTCGAGCCGCAAGCCATCGCCGCCGCCGAATGACCGACACACCATCGAGCGTTTCGCTGCACCTTGCCACAGAGGCCGATACTATTCGCCTGGGCGAGGAACTGGCCCTGGTGGTGAAACCTGGCGATTGCGTGGCACTCTGGGGCAATCTGGGTGCCGGCAAGTCGACACTGGCGCGCGCACTGCTGAGGGCGATGGCCGATGACGACTATCTCGAAGTTCCGAGCCCGACATTCACACTGGTCCAGAACTACGACCTACGCTTCCCTGTAGCGCATTTCGATCTCTATCGTCTGTCGGATCCGGCCGAACTCGAGGAGATCGGCTTTGCCGATGCGCTCGACAACGGCGTCTGCCTCGTCGAGTGGCCTGACAAGGCCGGTACGAGCCTGCCCGAGGCCCGCATGGATATCACCTTTGGTTTCGACCCTGCCGGCGGGCGTCAGATCACGATCCAGGCGACACCCACCCAGCTTGCACGCATAAAGCGCGTGCTTGCGATCCGGCGGTTCCTGGACGCGCATGGATATGCTGACGCGCGGCGACGTCACCTGACCGGGGATGCCTCGACCCGCGCCTATGAATACATCTATCCGGTGGACGGAAGCGCCCGGCGCATCCTCATGGATTCTCCGCGCCAGCCCGACGGGCCACCGATCCGCGACGGCAAACCCTATTCGCAGATCGTCCATCTCGCAGAAGACGTCTATCCCTTTGTCGCCATCGACCTTGCCTTGCGCGAACGGGGATTTGCCGCGCCGCAAATTTACGAGAGCGATTGCGAGTCGGGCTTGCTGCTAATCGAGGATCTCGGCCCGGACACCCTACTCGACGGTGACGGCAAGCCGATTGAGGAACGATATCGCGAGGCCGTTGCCTGTCTGGCCGCGCTGCATGCCGTCGCATTCGACCGCGACATTCGGCTTCCAACTGGCGGCGTGCATCACGTGCCGGATTATGATCGCACGGCGATGAAAATGGAAGCCGAGCTGCTGATCGACTGGCACCTGCCGTGGAAGCGCAACGGCACCCCGGCGACGGATGCCGAACGCGCTGAATTTCTGGCGATATGGGACGGTCTGATCGATCAGCTCGCCACCGCCGAGAAGACGCTCGTGCTGCGCGACTTCCACTCACCGAACATCATCTGGCGCGGCGAGCAGCAGGGCATCCAGCGGATTGGCCTCATCGATTTCCAGGACGCAATGATCGGCCCCTCGGCCTATGACCTCGTGTCGATCGTGCAGGACGCCCGCGTCACTGTCGAGCGCGACATCGTCGATCAGCTGATGGCCGACTATCTGGCACTGCGCCGCAGGGAACCCACCTTCGACGAAGCGAACTTTCTCAAGGCCTGGGCCATCATGTCGGCGCAGCGCGCCTGCAAGCTCAACGGGCTCTGGGTCCGGCTGATGAAACGCGACCACAAGCCGGGCTACATGAAGCACATGGACCGCACGCTCTGGCACCTTTCGGTCGCCTTCGAGCATGAGGCTCTCACCCCCTTGCGCGACTGGTGTACAAGGGTTGGAATCGGTAAGACCGAATCACGTCCGCAGGCACGATGAAGATCACCAACGCGATGGTACTCGCAGCCGGGCTCGGCACCCGGATGCGGCCGATTACCAATCGAATGCCGAAGCCGCTGGTCCCCATCGCCGGCAAGCCGATGATCGACTATGTGCTCGACACGCTCGCCGAGGCCGGAGTCGAGCGTGCGGTGGTCAATGTCCATCACTTCGCCGAACAGATGGAAGCCCATCTCGCGGGCTATCGCGGCCTGGAGATCCTCATTTCGGACGAGCGCGCCCAGCTGATGAATTCCGGCGGCGGGCTGGTCAAGGGACTTAAACTGCTCGATCGCACCCCCGCCTTCGTGATGAACGCCGACCTGTTCTGGATCGGCGACGATCGGGCGGAAAAGTCCAATCTTGCACTCCTCGGCGATTTCTTCGAGCCGGCACATATGGACATGGCGCTCCTCTGCGTACCGCTAGAGAGGACCACAGGCCACAATGGCAAAAAGGACTTCTCGCTCGGCGCCGATGGAAGGCTCAAGCGTTACGAGGATGGCGATCCCAATCCGGTGGTCTATGCCGGCGCGATCACGCTCATGCCGGAATTGTTTGACGATGCACCGGACGACGCCTTCAACCTCAATATCTATTTCGATCGGGCCATCGCCAGTGGCCGGCTCTACGGCGTTGTGATGACGGGCCAGTGGCTGACGGTCGGCACGCCGGAGGCAATCGGCGAGGCGGAGGAGACCATCCGGCGATTCGGCCACTCCGGCGACGGAGCCTGAGCGATGAGCCAGGCGCACCAACCGCGTGTCCTGACGATACCGGCGGGGCTTCCCTTCCTGAAGGTGCTCGCCGAACGACTGCTCGACGGCACACTCGCGCCGGGCTACCGCTATGAGCCCACCGATCCCCTATCGCTGGCCAAGGTGACGATCCTCGTTCCGACACGCCGCGCTGCCCGTGTCCTGCGATCGGAATTTGTCGAGCTCCTCGGAGGCCGCTCGGCCATTCTGCCGAATATCCGCCCGCTCGGCGAGACCGACGACGATGCCGGTTTCCTCGACGCCGACGCACCGGCACTGCTCGACCTCGCTCCCCCAATCAGCGGCACCGTGATGCTGCTGGAGCTTGCCCGCCTCATCCTGGCCTGGCGCAACCAGCTGCCAGCCATCGTCCGTAGCATTCATGCCGACACGCCGCTGGTCGCTCCGGCAAGCCCGGCTGACGCCGTCTGGCTGGCGCGTGCGCTCGCCGAACTGATCGATGCAATCGAGACGGAGGGCTGCGACTGGGCCGATCTCGCCAAGCTCGATGTCCGCGACTTCGCCTCGTGGTGGCAGCTGACCGTCGAGTTCCTGAAGATCGCCACAGCCTTCTGGCCGGCACGGCTCGAAGAATTGATGCGGTCCTCGCCCGCCCGCCAGCGCGACGCCGTGTTGAAGGCAGAGGCACAGCGCCTCTCCCGGCTTGAGGACGGGCATCCGGTGATCGTGGCCGGATCGACAGGTTCGATCCCCGCTGCGGCCGACCTCATCGCCGCCATAGCCGCGCGGGGCGAAGGCGTGATCGTGCTCCCCGGTCTTGATGGCACGATGCCGCCCGAGGACTGGCTGAAGGTCGGGCTCGAGCCAGAAGCCGGGCGACCGGCGGAGCCGGCGAGCCGCGGGCATCCGCAATACGGGCTGTTCCGGCTCCTCAGGCGGCTGAATGTCGACCGATCCGAAGTCGGGTCACTCGGCACCGTGGACGCCGCCCTGGCGGATCGGGCCGAAATCTTGTCGCGGGCCATGGCGCCGGCCGGCGCGACCGACGGCTGGCAGGCCTGGCGATCCGCCTTCGGCGATGCCCGGATCCACTCGGCCTTTGCCGAGGTTTCACTGATCGAGACCGCCAATGAGCGGGAGGAAGCCACCTCGATCGCGATTGCCCTTCGTCTTGGGCTTGAAAAGCCGGGTTCCAACGGCGGCGAAAGCCGAGTGGCACTGATCACCCCCGACCGTGCCCTCGCCCGAAGGGTCACGGCCGAACTTGCCCGTTTCGGCATCGTCGCCGACGACTCGGCGGGGACGCCTTTCAGCGCCACCCAGCAGGGTGTACTGACTCAGCTCATGCTCGAAGCAGCCCTTCGCCCGGGCGATCCGGTAGCCCTCGTCTCCGTCCTGAAACATCCCCTCGCCCGCTTCGGCATGAGTTGTGAGACCTATCGCGCCGCAGCTGACGCCCTGGAAGCGATTTCGCTTCGGGGGGGCATTCAGGCGGTCGATCTCAGCGAACTCCCGGCCCTATTCGAAGGCCGGCTCGCCGACCACCTTGTCGACCGGCATGCACCACAATGGCGCCTCTCGCTTCCCCCGGAATCGATCGAGGCCGCACGCGACCTTGCGGCCCGAATCTCCCGAGCAGTTGAGCCACTGGTGTCGGTGCTGGTCCGGATTGCCGACGGGCGGGTGTTGACGGACAAATTGCCACTCGGCGACTGGGCCGCGCGGACCGGCCGCACCCTTGAGGCAGTCTGCGCCGACGAACGCGGCGATCTGTCGGCCCTGTGGTCGAACGAGGCAGGGGAAACCCTGGCGACCCAGCTCGGCGAGATCATGGCGGCGGACGGGCTGATCGAGGCCGACGGCCCGCAATGGATCGACATCTTCGCCGCGTTGACGGCGAGCCAGGCTGTGAAGCCCAAAGCGATGCGCCATCCCCGCGTCTTCGTCTTCGGCACGCTCGAGGCGCGCCTGCAGAGCGTCGACACGCTGGTGATCGGTGGCCTGAATGAGGGTTCCTGGCCGGGCCAGACCACCAATAATCCGTTCCTGTCGCGCATGATGAAGGCGGAGATCGGTCTGGAGCCGCCGGAACGGCGGATCGGCCAGCTCGCCCACGATTTCGAAATGGCGAGCGGCACCCGCCATCTCGTCTATTCTCGTGCGCTACGCCAGGGCTCCGCTCCCACCGTCGCCTCCCGTTGGCTGCAACGGCTGCTGGCATTGGGCGGTCAGGATTTCGAGCGCAGATTGAAAGCCCGCGGCGACATTTTCCGCCACTATGCCGCTCTGATCGACCGCAGTGACAGCCAGGCTCCCGCACAGCGCCCCGCCCCGAAGCCGCCCGCCGAATTGCAGCCGACGCAATTCTCCTTCAGCGAAGTCGGACCGTTCCGTCGTGACCCCTATGCACTCTACGCCCGACGCATTCTCCGGCTCGACCCGGTCGACGGTTTCAACGAGGATCCGGGCGCGGCCGAGCGTGGCACGCTTTATCACAAGATCGTCGAGCGATTCGTCAGCGAAGGCCATGACCCGACCAGCCCCGATGCGGCTCAGGCGATGCAACGCATCACCGACGAACTCTTCGACGCCCAACACCTGCCGATCCATATTGACATCGTCTGGCGCCAGCGCTTCGCCGCCATTGCCCGTGCCTTTCTCGACTGGGAACGTGACCGCCGACCGGAAATCAGCAGGACGCTCACCGAGGTGCGCGGGCGGATCGAGCTTGCGAACGGCATCATGCTCACCGGCGTCGCCGACCGCATCGACCTCAGGAGTGCGGGACATGCCGACATTATCGACTACAAGACGGGCCTCAGCCCCAGCCCGGCGCAGGCCCGCAGCCTGCTCGATCCGCAGCTGGCACTGGAGGCGGCAGCGCTTCGGGCAGGGGCGTTCCGCGACGCCGGCCGGTTGACGCCGGAAAACCTTCTCTATGTCCGCCTCAAGCCCGCGCACAGCCTGATCGTCGATCTGGTCAATAACGAACTCTCCGGCCGCGGTGACAACAAGAAATCGGCGGTCGATCTGGCCGAGCAATCGGTGGAGGAACTGGCCAAATTCGTCGAGGCGCTGCGCAGCGGCGAACGCGGCTTCGTCTCACGCCTTTTACCGGCGCAGCAGAGTGATTTCGGCGGTGAATACGATCATCTGGCGCGGGTAGCCGAATGGTCGACCGCCGAAAGCGAGGAGGCAGTTGATGTCGAATGATGATGCGATACTGCCCTCCGGCAACGACCCGGCGATCTGGCTTGACTGGACGAGCCTGCAACAGGCGGTCGCCTCAGACCCGGCGCGCTCGGCCTGGGTCTCCGCCAATGCCGGATCGGGCAAGACCCACGTTCTGACCCAGCGGGTGATCCGCCTTCTGCTCGCCGGCGCCCGCCCCTCCTCCATCCTCTGCCTGACCTATACCAAGGCTGCGGCTTCAGAAATGTCGAACCGCGTATTCTCGCGTCTTGCCGAATGGGCGACTCTGCCGGACGAGGAACTGGCCAAGCGGCTTTACACGATCGAGCAGCGGCAGCCGGATCGCCTCAAGCTTGCCGAGGCGCGCCGGCTTTTCGCCCGGGCTTTGGAGACGCCAGGTGGCCTCAAGATCCAGACCATCCATGCCTTTTGCGAGGCGCTGCTGCACCAGTTTCCGCTGGAGGCCAATGTTGCGGGCCATTTCACCGTGCTCGATGACCGCGCCGCCCATGCGGTTCTGGCTGAAGCCCGCCGCTCGCTGCTGACCGCCACCTCGTCTGAGGATGACGCGGCACTGGCCGAGGCCTTTTCCCAGGTCCTCAGCATTGCCGACGAGTACGGGCTTGAAACACTGCTCGGCGATCTGGTCGCCAACCGCCATGCCGTGCGCGCCTTTGTCCGGACAGCGGAGACACGCGGCGGCGCGGATGCGCTTCTGCGCAAGGGGCTGGATATTGACGCAGACGCCACGGAGGACAGCCTGCTCGCGAAAAGCTGGCCCCTGCCCCCGCTCGATGGGCCGACGCTGACGTCCTATATCCTTCTCGCACGAGAAAAGGGGGGCTCCACGGTCCAGGAGATTGCCGAGCTTCTGGAAAGTGCTGTGCACGAGCCCGATCCGCGCAAGCGTCTTGGCCTCGTGGAGGCCGCTTTCTTCACCAAGGCCGGAAAGCCAAAGGCGGACAAGTCGCTGATCGCCAAGGCGATGAGCACGGCGGCGCCGCAGCTTCACGATGCTGTACTCGAAGCGCGCGACCATTTCGCCGCTATTCAGGATCGACTGCGCACATTCCGCATGTACCAGGCCACCATGGCGGCGCTGACGCTTGCCGCTCGTCTCGATGACGACTACGAGGAGCTGAAAAAGAAGCGCAGCCAGCTCGACTTCGAGGACCTGATCGTGCGCACTTCCGAACTGCTGCTGCGCAGCGACGTGGGCCCCTGGGTGCACTACAAGCTGGACCAGGGTATCGACCATATCCTCGTTGATGAAGCCCAGGATACCAGCCCCGTTCAGTGGTCGGTCATCCGCTCGCTGCGTGAGGACTTCTTTTCCGGTGAGAGCGCGCGCAGCCTGACACGCACCTTTTTCGCCGTTGGCGACGAGAAACAGTCGATCTATTCCTTTCAGGGCGCCAGACCCGAACGCTTTTCCGAAGAGGCCACGGCCACGGCCCGGGCCGTGGCAGCGGGCAGTCAGACCTTCAGTACCATACGCCTGCCCCTGTCGTTCCGCTCCACTTCGGCGGTGCTGTCAGCGGTCGACCAGGTCTTTTCCGTTGCGGAGAACGCTCGAGGCCTGAGTGCCCTCGGCGAAGATGTGGTTCACATGTCGAGCCGGATGGGCCATCCTGGCTCGGTCGACCTGTGGGACATGATCGCGGCAGAAGCCGCAGCCAAGAGCGAAGACTGGACCGCCCCCTTCGACGCAACGCCGGAGAGTGCTCCGTCGGCCGTGCTGGCTCGTCGCATCGCTTATGTCGTTGAGCAATTGATCGCCCAGGAGACGATCATCGACAAGGGCAAGCGAAGGCCGATCCGGCCGGGCGACATTCTCGTCCTGGTGCGCAAGCGCGACAGCTTCGTCAATGCCCTTACCCGCGCCCTCAAGCGGCGCAACAATATTCCGGTCGCCGGTGCCGACAGGCTAAGACTGACCGCGCATATTGCCGTGCAGGATCTGCTGGCGCTCGGCCGCTTTGTTCTGCTTACGGCTGACGACCTATCGCTTGCCGCGCTGATCAAGAGCCCGTTGTTCAACCACAGCGAAGAAGAACTATTCGAACTGGCGGCAAATCGCCCGGCGCATTGCGACCTCTGGGCCCACCTGCAGCAGATGGCGGAAGGGGAAGCGAACCGCTGGAGCGGAACGGCACAGCGGCTCCGCACATTCCACGCCCTGTCGCAATCGCTGCCGGTGCATGATTTCTATGCCCGCGTTCTGGGCGTGCATGGCGGCCGGCGCGCCTATCTTGCTCGCCTCGGCACGGAGGTGAGCGACATTCTCGACGAGTTCCTCAGTTTTGCCCTGGCCTTTGAAACAGCCGGACTGCCAGGCCTGCAAGCCTTCGTCTCCGCTCTCGAAACCGAGGCGCCGGAGGTGAAGCGCGAACAGGACAAGGACCGCGACGAGGTGCGGGTCATGACAGTTCACGCTTCGAAAGGGCTGGAGGCTCCGATCGTGTTTCTGGTCGATGGCGGCGGCAAGCCCTTCAATCACAGCCATCTTGCCAAGTTCCGCCTGATCGAGGGCGAGGACAGCGTGCCGTCGTTTCCCGTCTGGGTGCCGAACAAGGCGCTCGGGAATACCTTGGTGGATGCCGACGTTGAACGACGCAAGCGGATGGCGGAGGAGGAGTATCGGCGCCTCCTCTACGTCGCAATGACGCGAGCCGCCGATCGCCTGATCGTCTGCGGCTATCGTGGTGTTCGCGAGCCCGGCGAGGTCTGGCACCAGATGATTGCCGACGCTCTGCGCGACAAGGCGGATTTCTGCCGCGAGGTTGAATACTCCGGTCCGGACGGACCATGGGAAGGATTGACCTGGCGCCTTCCCGACGCCCCGAGGGAGTTCGAAAGCGAGACCGAAAAGGTTGTCGACAAGCACGGGGATCTTCTGCCCGATGCGCTTCTCAGCCCTCTGCCGGTGAGCCCGGGCTTGCCGCGTCCCCTGAGCCCTTCAGGTGCCGGCGCGATCATCATCGACGAAGCCGATGACGCACTGGTCACCTCGCCACTATTTGGCGAACGCGAATTAAAAGGCATTTCCTTGCAGAAGGGCCGCCTGATCCACCGGATGCTACAGATGCTGCCGCAAGTCGCGGCGGGCCAACGGGAAACGGCCGCCCGCCGCTACGCGGCACGGGCTGCCCGTTTCTGGCCGCCTGCGGAGCGCGCTAAACTGGTCGAAACCATCATGGCGGTTCTCGACCACCCGGCTCTTCAGTCCATCTTCACGTCCCATGCGCAGGCAGAGGTTTCGGTCATGGGCAGTTTCACGCTTAACGGGGAAGAGCGCGCAGTTTCCGGACGCATAGACCGTATGGCCGTGCTCGACGGCCGGGTTGTTCTGGTTGACTACAAGACGAACCGAAACCCACCCCGCAGTTCCGGCGAGGCTCCCCTGTCGCATCGCGCGCAGCTCGCGATCTACCGCGAGATACTTCGCCCCCTCTATCCGGGCAGCACATTCGATTGTCTTCTGGTCTACACCGAGACAGGCTCCGTCGTTTCTCTAGGGGAAGACACGCTGTCGCAGTCCCTTGCCGCGCTCAAGACATCGTGAGATACCGCATATTGAAAATATGCTGCGAGACATCACATATCTAGACATAAATCGATACCGGCAAAGGAGCAGCCCATGGCTACGGTAAAGGTCGACAATTCCAATTTTCAGGCCGAAGTTCTCGACTCGGCGGAGCCCGTAGTCGTTGATTTCTGGGCCGAATGGTGTGGTCCGTGCAAGATGATCGCGCCGAGCCTTGAGGAAATCTCCGTCGAGATGGCCGGCAAGGTGAAGGTTGTGAAAGTCAACATCGACGAGAACCCGGAAATCGCTGCCAAGTTCGGCGTTCGCTCGATTCCGACGCTCGCGATATTCAAGGGCGGCGAAGTGGCCGATATCAAGGTCGGCGCCGCGCCGAAGACGGCCCTGTCCAGCTGGATCGTCGGCGCAGCCTGATCAGCTGCAAGTATCAAGAATATGAAGGAAGCCGGGATCAGCCCGGCTTTTTTCATTTGGGGGGCGTCCCGTTGTCGGCAAGGACATTGCCGACGAGATAGAGGGAGCCACCAATCAGGATGCGTGGCGGCGGCGCATCGGGATCAATCCGCTCGGAGATCTCCCGAAGGGCCTCGGCTACCGATTCCATAGGTGCCGCCACCAGACCGGCGTCAAAAGCCGCCTGGGCCAGTGCGACCGGATCAAGCGCTGCATCCGTTCCGCGGATCGGCACGGTGAACACATCCTGGGCTATGTCGGCGAATGCGCGGAAATAACCGACAGGATCCTTGGTGTTGATCATCCCCGTGATCAGATAGAGCGGACGCGATTGGCGCTCCTCGAAGCCGGCCATGGCTTCGGCAATCGCCTCGCCGGCGCCGGGATTGTGGCCACCGTCAACCCAGATCTCCGCTCCGGCCGGCGCAAAGGCGATCAACCTGCCCTCGATCAACCGCTGCAGGCGGCCGGGCCAATCAACGGATGTCATCGCCCCCTCGGCAGTGGCATTGGTGACCTCGAAGCCTGCGGCCTTTACGGCACGGACCGCTGCAGCAGCGTTGCCGTGCTGATGACGCCCGGGGAGCCGTGGCAGCGGCAGGTCCATCAGGCCGAATTCATCCTGGTAGACAAGCCGGCCGAATTCCTCGTGCGCCCCGTAGTCCTGGCCGAAGACCGCCAACGGACAGCCCAGCCGCTCGGCCGTCGTCACGAGGACGTCGCGTGCAGACTCATATTCCTGCTGGCCGATGACGACGGGCCTACCCCTTTTCATGATGCCGGCCTTTTCTGCGGCAATCAGCTCGACCCGATCACCGAGATAGGGCTGATGGTCGAGCGAAATCGGCATGATGACCGAAACGGCCGGGCTCTCTATGACATTGGTTGCGTCGAAACGGCCGCCGAGGCCGACTTCGATGATCGCCACATCGGCCGGCTGCTCGGAGAAAAGCAGGAAGGTCACGGCCGTCAGTATCTCGAACACCGTGATCTTCTGGCCACTATTGGCGGCAGCGACCCGGCGCAGCGCATCGGCAAATACTTCGTCGTCGACGAGCTGACCCGGCCCGCCCTTGACTCCAATGCGATAACGCTCGTGCCAGCGCACCAGATGCGGCGAGGTATGAACATGCACGCTCAAGCCCTGGGCTTCGAGCAATGCCCGACAAAAGGCCGTAGCCGACCCCTTGCCATTGGTGCCGGCTACATGGATGACAGGCGGCAGCCTGTCCTGCGGATTGCCGAGCAGTTCCAGCAGCCGCCAGATGCGAGTAAGGGAAAGGTCGAAACCCTTGGGATGCAATCCCATGAGTTCGTCGATCAGCTGTTCTGCCTTGCTTGAGGCGGGCTCTGCCATGCTCTTGATTCCGCTCTTTGCCTCGGTCGGCAGACCAAGCCTCGGCTTCAAGCCGAGGCTTTCTCCGGAAGCGCCTTGGTAGCAGACGCGGTGGCATCGGCGTTCACTGGACGCTTCAGCATGATCTTCAGCACTTGCGCGAGCAACGACGGGATGTCGTGGCGCTTGGCAACCATGTCGATCATGCCGTGTTCCAGCAGGTATTCAGAGGTCTGGAAGCCTTCCGGCAGTTTTTCGCGGATCGTCTGCTCGATCACGCGCTTGCCCGCAAAACAAATCTCGGCGCCCGGTTCGGCGATGTGAAGATCGCCCAGCATGGCGTAGGAGGCCGTCACGCCACCAGTGGTCGGATTGGTCAGGACAACGATGTAAGGAAGACCCGCCTCCTTCAGCATGTCGACAGCGACCGTGGTGCGAGGCAGCTGCATCAGCGATAGGATGCCTTCCTGCATGCGCGCGCCGCCAGAGGCCGGGAACATGACGAGCGGGCATTTTTCGGCAATGGCGCGTTCGAACGCCTTCACGATCGCCTCGCCGGCAGCAATGCCGAGCGAACCGCCCATGAAGTTGAATTCATGCACAACGGCAACGAGCTTGACGCCCTCCACCGTGCCGACGCCAGCAAGAATGGTGTCTTCCTGGTCGGTCTTGATCCGGCTGTCCCTGAGACGGTCGGCATATTTCTTCGAATCGCGAAACTTCAGGGGGTCCTGTGCCACTTTCGGCTGCGGCAGGGCCTCGTAGCGGCCATCATCGAAGAGATCGGTCAAGCGTGCCTTGGCCGGCATCTTCATGTGATAGCCGGAGGCAGGGATCACCCACTTGTTCTCTTCGAGGTCCTTGTGGAAGACCATCTCGCCGGTTTCGGGGCATTTGATCCAAAGATTGTCGGGAACCTCGCGGCGGCCCAGCATGGAATTAATCCGCGGGCGCACGTAATTGGTAATCCAGTTCACTTGACTAACTCCTGACTGTCCCAGTCCATATGGGAAGACTATTCGGCGGCGGCAAGGCGGGCGGCATGAACGCCGGCCGATAGGCCGCGCACGAAGGTGGCAACCGACTGCACCGTATCGGCAGACGCTTTGCCATCCTTGTCGAGCGAGGTCGCAACCTGATTGACGATCGCGGTGCCAACAACCACGCCGTCGGCATTGGCGCCGATCAGGCGGGCATGCTCGGCGGTCTTGACACCGAAGCCGACGCAGACCGGAAGATCGGTCTGGCTCTTGATGCGGCCGACCGCACCGGCGATCTTCGACGGATCGGGCAGCGCCGAACCGGTAATGCCGGTCATCGATACGTAATAGACGAAACCCGACGTGTTGGTCAGCACCTTGGGCAAGCGCTTGTCATCGGTCGTCGGCGTCGTCAGACGGATGAAGTTGATATCCCGCTTTCGGGCCGGGATGCACAGCTCATTGTCCATTTCGGCGGGCAGGTCTACGATAATCAGGCCGTCGATGCCGGCTTCCAGCGCGTCGTCAAGAAAGCGTTCGACGCCGTAGACGTAGACCGGGTTGTAATAGCCCATGATGACGATCGGGGTCGTGTCGTCACCCTTGCGGAATTCGCGGGCCATCTGCAGCGTCTTCTTCATCGTCTGGCCGCCCTTCAGCGCGCGCTGGCCGGCCAACTGAATGGCCGGGCCATCGGCCATCGGATCGGAAAACGGTGCGCCGAGCTCGATCACATCGGCGCCGGCGGCAGGGAGCGCCTTCATGATCTCCAGAGAGGTCTCATAGTCCGGGTCGCCGCCCATGAAATAGGTGACGAGCGCCGGCCGGCCCTCAGCCTTCAGTGCGGCGAATTTCTTGTCCATACGAGCGGTCATGTCAGAGCCCCATACCCAGAATCTTGCCGACGGTGAAGATATCCTTGTCACCGCGGCCACAGAGATTCATCACGATGATCTGGTCCTTGTCCATCTTCGGCGCACGCTTGATGACTTCGGCAAGCGCATGGCTCGGCTCGAGCGCGGGAATGATGCCCTCGGTGCGCGTCAGCATCTGGAACGCAGCCAGCGCCTCCGTGTCCATGATCGGCACGTATTCCACGCGACCCTGATCTTTCAGCCAGGAATGCTCCGGACCGATGCCCGGATAGTCGAGGCCGGCCGAGATCGAATGGCCTTCCTTGATCTGCCCGTCGCCGTCCTGCAGCAGATAGGTGCGGTTGCCATGCAGGACGCCCGGCGAACCGGCCGTCAGCGATGCGCAATGCTCTTCTCCCTCAAGGCCCTTGCCGCCGGCTTCGACGCCAACGATCTTGACCGAAGCGTCGTCGAGGAAGGGATGGAACAGTCCGATGGCGTTCGACCCGCCGCCGACGGCAGCCACCAGCATGTCCGGCAGCCGGCCTTCCGCCGCCATCATCTGTTCCCGGGTTTCGCGGCCGATGACAGACTGGAACTCGCGGACCATTTCCGGATAGGGGTGCGGACCGGCAGCGGTGCCGATCATGTAATAGGTGTCGTCGACATTGGTCACCCAGTCGCGCAGCGCCTCGTTCATCGCGTCCTTGAGCGTGCCGTGGCCGGCCGTTACCGGCTTGACCTCCGCACCCAGCAGCTTCATGCGAAAGACGTTCGGCGCCTGGCGCTCCACGTCGGTCGCGCCCATGTAGACGACGCAAGGGATGCCGAAACGCGCGGCAACAGTTGCCGAGGCGACACCATGCTGGCCGGCGCCGGTCTCGGCGATGATGCGGGTCTTGCCCATGCGCTTGGCGAGCAGGATCTGGCCAAGGCAGTTGTTGATCTTGTGGCTGCCGGTGTGATTGAGCTCGTCGCGCTTGAAATAGATCTTCGCGCCGCCCAGCTCTTCCGTCAGCCGCTCGGCGAAATAGAGCGGGCTCGGACGACCGGTGTAATGCGTGTTGAGGTGCGCGAGCTCGGCCTGGAATTCCGCATCGGTCTTTGCCCTTTCCCACTCGGCCTGCAGGTCGAGGATCAGCGGCATCAGGGTCTCAGCGACAAAACGGCCGCCGAAGATGCCGAACAGGCCATCTTCGTCGGGTCCTTCACGGAAGGAATTGGGTCTCGGTGTCTCGTTCACTGTGCGCTCCCTGAAACCGGCTCGCGAACCGAAGCCCGTTCGACTGCCGCGAAAAACTCGTCCATCTTGTCCAGATCCTTGACGCCCGGTGCACTCTCCACCCCGGACGACACATCAATGCCGCGCGCGCCGGTTTCCCTCAGCGCATCGGCAATGTTGTCCTTGTTGAGCCCACCGGAAAGCATGTAATCGACATCCTCGTCAAGCGTTCGCAGAACCCGCCAGTCGAAGGAAACGCCGTTGCCACCCGGCAGATCGGACCCTGCCGGCGGCTTGGCATCGAACAGGAACCGATCAGCAATTCCGATATAGGGCTCGATCCGCTTAAGGTCATCGGGCTCGCGGATGGAAAATGCCTTCATCACAGGAAGACCAGTGACGGCCTTGATGGTCAGCACCCGCTGCGGGCTCTCCGCACCATGGAACTGCAGGATGTCCGGCCGCACAAGCGCGATAATCTCGTCGAGGTCGTCATTGTCGGCATCGACGGTGACCGCCACGATCTTGGCCCTGCCCCTTACCCGATCGGCCAGCACGCCGGCGAGGTCCGGCTCGATGTTGCGTGGGCTCTTTGCGAAGAAAATGAAGCCGACATGTGTCGCGCCCCGTTCGACGGCACGATCCACCGCCTCCGGCGTCTTCAATCCGCAGATCTTGATATCGGGTCTCATGGCAGCGGAAGTCGCACGAAAACGCAAAAGAGTCGAGCCAATTTGCGACGGCGGCGGTTCAGCCTGACGACTTCAATCGAAGTCGATGGCGTGGAGCTGGGTGCCGTGCCGCTTCAGCCAGGTCTTGGCGGTCTCCATGTGCGGGCAGAGATCGCGGCACAGCGCCCAGAAGGCCGGCCCGTGGTTCATCTCCCTCAGATGGGCGACCTCATGGGCGGCAAGATAGTCGATCACCGGCGGCGGCGCCATGACGATGCGCCAAGAGAAACTGAGGGCCCCGTCCCAGGAACAGGAACCCCAGCGGCTGCGGGTATCCTTCATCGTCAGCGATTTGTACGGACGGCCGACGGCCCTGGCATGGCCGGCGACGAGGACTTCCAGGTCACGTCGCGCTTCCTTCTTGAAGAAATCGCCGACACGGCGTCCGAGATGCTCCTCCATCCCGCTGACGCTCAGAACCGGGCCGATCTCGGAATCGATCGCCTCGGTCAGGCCGCGCAATCGGCCGGAATGAATGATGCGGTGGGGCACGCCACGCAACAGGATCTCGGCACCGTCGGACAGGCGCGTGTCGGACGAAAACTTCGCAAGTTTCACTTCGAGCCAGCCGCGATGGCGTTCAAGGAAATCGACGATCTCGCGTTCCCGCAGACCCGGTGGAACGGTCATCTTCAAGCCCCGTCCGCCCGGCTCTATGCGCAGCGTGATGCGGGTGGCGCGGGGATTGCTGCGGATCACCAGCGGCATCTCACGACCGCTCACGTCGAGCACTCGGCGCGAGGTCGCCGGCGATTTTGGCCGGGCGGGTTTCTGCAGGAAGGAAAACATGGGTCCCGTCTTAGCCGATTCGCCGATTGCGCGCATGGAAAAGCCGGCACGCCAAGGTGCCGGCTGATTGCTGTCAGAGAGGATCAGACGCCTGTCGCGCCGGAAGCTGCGTCATCACTACGGCGTTCGGCCGAGCGTGCACGCATGAAGCGGTCGAATTCTTCCTGATCCTTGGCGCGGCGCAGTTCGCGCGCATAGCGGTCAAAGTCGGCGCGCATCTCATCGAGCTTGCGGCGTTCCTCTTCCAGGCGGTCGAGTTCGGCCTTGCGCCAATCGTCGAAGGCCACATTGCCGGTCGTGAAATGGGGACCGCGGAATCCGCCGCTGCGGCATTTGCTGAACAGGCCGTCGGCCGTCTGGTTGGCGTTCTGCTTGAACGAGCGGAAACGGTCGCCAAAGACAATATAGGCCAACATGGCTAGGCCAAGCGGCCAGAACACCATGAAGCCAAGCACCATCAAGGCAACGGTCGCCGGCGTCCAATCCGGCCGAAGCAATGCTGACTGGTTCATCATCGATTACCCTCGCTTTCGTCGGTGGCAACATGCCGTCCGATGAAAGCGATGTGGTAAACGCTCTCCTTGTGTTCAAGGAGAGCGTTTTCGCAATCGGCTAATGTACTGAAACTCTCACGGAAAACGTGCGCGTATCAGGCAGACTTGCCGCCCTTGATAACGCGCTTGACTGGGCTCTGCTTTGCACCGCGCGACTGCTGAGTGGCAAATGCGATGATGCGCGGGGCAATTTCCTTGCGGAATCGCGAACCGTTGAACACCCCATAATGGCCGACATCCGGCTGGAGATAGTGCATTCGCTTCGCGTCAGGAATATTCGGGCAAATGGTCTGGGCCGCGCGGGTCTGACCGACCCCGGAAATGTCGTCATTCTCGCCCTCGACCGTCAACAGAGCAACATTGCGGATCGCCTTGGTATCGACCAACCTGCCCCTATGCAGCATCTCCCCCTTCGGCAGGGAGTGCTTGATGAAGACGGTATCAACCGTCTGCAGATAGAATTCCGCGGTCAGGTCCATCACGGCCAGGTATTCATCGTAGAAGTCGCGGTGTTTCTCGGCCAAATCCCCGTCATTCTTGACGAGGTGCATATAGAAGTCCTTGTGGGCGATCATGTGCCGGTCGAGGTTCATCGACATGAAACCAGACAATTGCAGGAACCCCGGATAGACGGACCGCATGAAACCAGGCTGCGGCCAGGGAACGTTCATGATCACATTGTCGCGGAACCAATCGAGCGGCTTGTTCTGGGCCAATTGATTGACAGCAGTCGGATTCATCCGTGTGTCGATCGGGCCGCCCATCAATGTCATGGACGACGGATAGAGTGGGTCATTCTTGGCTTCCATCACCGCCACGGCGGCAAGCACCGGCACGGATGGCTGACAGACGGCAACCACATGCGTATCGGCACCGAGGTGATGAACCATCTCGATCACGTAGTCGATGTAGTCGTCGAGATCGAAGCCTCCATCCGTGACCGGAACCATGCGGGCGTCGATCCAGTCGGTGATGTAGACGTCGGCGCTCTGCATCAGCGCTTCAACGGTACCCCGCAGCAGCGTCGCATAGTGACCCGACATCGGGGCGACGACCAGGATACGAGGACCCGGTTCTGCACCGGCGGGCAGGTCGCGGTGGAAGTGGATCAGATTGCAGAACGGCTTCTGCCAGACGATTTCTTCCCGAACCGTCACCGTTTGGCCGTCGACCGTGGTCATGGGCAGGCCGAACTCGGGTTTGCCATAGCGCCGCGTCACGCGTTCGAACATTTCGAAGCCGGCGGAAAGCGTTCGCCCGACCACCGAATGGGAAAGCGGGTTGAACGGATTGCTATAAGCGAGCCGCATGGCATCGGCTGTGGCCCGGAAGGGGGCTATCGCCGCATGGTTCATTTCATAGAGCTGGTAGAACATGAACTTCGCCGCCTTTTGTTTCCGCGGTATCGCGGATTCCCGTCAATATTTAAAACTAGCAGAGTTTGGTTAATTAGGAACAGCTTTGTTGTTGGCCTGCCCCCTGATATCAGGGGGAAGCGACATTGATTGACAATTGCACGAAGGCGTTAAAGTTCCACCGGGGAACTCAGTTAATTTACCGCGTGCAGCTTAAACTGCCTCTCGGGAAGGTCAGGTCTTGCCTGCCCTCCCCCTCGCGCTGCATTTAAATAGGGCTAGCCCGTTCCCTTGCAGCAAGCGATCCCGCCTCACATAGCCTGGAGATCATCGCCTTCATGACCACAAGCAACAACCGCACTTCAGATTTCGACATCGACCCTATCTTCCTCGATCGCTGGTCGCCGCGTGCCTTCAACGGCGAGCCCATGGACCGGACGGCGCTCCTGACAATACTCGAGGCGGCACACTGGGCGCCGTCGGCGAGAAACTATCAGCCTTGGCGTTTTATCTATGCGTTGAACACAGATCCGGAATGGGATGGCTTTGTCGGTCTGTTGAACGAATCAAACCAAGTCTGGGCCAAGTCCGCATCCGCACTGGTCTTGTTGTTTTCGGATACACTGAGCCGCAGGAATGATGGTTCCGAGCCCAGGCCACTGCGCAGCCATAGCTTCGATACCGGGGCGGCCTGGGCGATGCTTTCGCTGCAGGCGGTACGCTCTGGATATCTTGCCCATGCCATGGGCGGTGTCGATTTCGATCGGGCGCAGAGTGAACTCGGCGCGCCGGCGGGCTTCCGGGCTGAAGCTGCGGTAGCCATCGGCAAGCTAGCCAACCCAGCCGACCTACCGGATCACCTCAAGGCGCGTGAAGTGCCAAACGGTCGCAAGAAGCTCTCCGACGTTGCCTTTTCCGGGGCCTTCCCGCGCGATTGAGCAAATTAGCGCGCATTAACCAAGCGTTTCACGTGAATCACTCGTTAGCCGGCCTCACATGCCATCATTAAATGTCGAGGTTGGCTACGCTCAAGGCATTTTCCTGAATGAACTCTCGGCGCGGCTCGACTTCGTCGCCCATGAGTCGCGCGAACAGACTATCGGCATCGGTCGCGTCATTGACCCTGACCTGCAGCAACGAGCGGACGTTCGGATCGAGAGTCGTCTCCCAAAGCTGCTCGGCATTCATCTCGCCGAGACCCTTGTAGCGCTGCATCGTCAGGCCCTTGCGACCGACCGCAAAGATTGAGGTCAAAAGTGCGCGTGGTCCAGAAATCTCCGTCTTGTCTTCCTTGCGCTGAAGGACCGGCGGAATCCCGTAGATCTCGTGCAGGCGCGCCGCCATCTGATCAATATGGCGGGCATCCACCGAACCGATCAGGGCATTGTCGAGGTTTGCTGTTTCCTTGACACCACGCACCATGCGTTCGAAACGCAGACCACCCTCTTCCGTCACATGGCCGGTCCAGCCGCGCTCGGTCTCTTCGGCGATGAGATCAAGGCGTTTTGCCACATCGGCGGCAGTCATTTCGGCCCGTTCGAGGTTGTCCGTGAGTTCGGGATTGAGTGCGCCGGAGATGGCGGCCTGTTCGATAACGTTGCGATTGTAACGCGAATGCAGGTTCTCGATCAGCGAGCGAAGGCGCAACGCGTCCTGGATGACTTCGCGCAAATCGTGACCGGCGCGGACTTCGCCATTGCCGAGGTTGAGCGTCGTGTCCTCCAGGCCCATAGAAATCAGGTAATCCTCCAGTGCCTTCTCGTCCTTGAGGTATTGCACCGATTTGCCACGCGCGACCTTATAGAGCGGCGGCTGGGCGATGTAGATATGTCCACGTTCGATCAGCTCCGGCATCTGACGGAAGAAGAACGTCAGCAACAGGGTGCGGATATGGGCGCCGTCCACGTCGGCATCGGTCATGATGATGATCTTGTGGTAGCGGAGCTTGTCGGCGTTGAACTCGTCCTTGCCGATCGAGGTGCCGAGAGCGGTGATCAGCGTACCGATTTCCTGGCTCGACAGCATGCGATCGAAACGAGCGCGCTCGACATTGAGGATCTTGCCTCGGAGCGGCAAGATTGCTTGGGTCTCGCGCGAACGGCCCTGCTTGGCCGAGCCACCTGCCGAGTCACCCTCGACGAGGAAGAGTTCGGATTTCGACGGGTCACGTTCCGAGCAGTCGGCCAGCTTGCCGGGAAGCGAGGCGATGTCGAGAACCCCCTTGCGCCGCGTCAGCTCACGGGCACGTCGGGCGGCCTCGCGCGCGGCGGCAGCCTCGACGACCTTGCCGACGAGAATCTTCGCATCCGCAGGATGCTCTTCCAGCCAGGTGCTGAGCGCTTCGCTCACCAGGCTTTCAACCACGGGGCGAACTTCCGAGGAAACCAGTTTATCCTTGGTCTGCGACGAGAACTTCGGGTCCGGCACCTTGACCGAGAGTACGGCGGTCAGACCTTCGCGGCAGTCGTCCCCGGTGAGGCTGACCTTCTCTTTCTTGGTGATGCCGGAACTGTCGGCATAAGAGGTGATCTGGCGGGTCAGCGCACCACGGAAACCGGCCAAATGCGTGCCGCCGTCGCGCTGCGGAATATTGTTGGTGAAGCACAGCATGTTCTCGTGGTAGCTGTCGTTCCACCACATGGCGACTTCGACGGTAATCCCGTCCTTCTCGCCGCGGATGGCGACTGGCTTCTCGACGAGCGGCTTTTTCGCCCGGTCGAGATAGACGACGAAGGCCTCGAGGCCGCCGTCATAGACCATCTCTTCCTGGCGAATGTCGGAATGTCGCTTGTCGGTCAGCAGGATGCGGACACCGGAATTGAGAAACGCGAGTTCACGCAGGCGATGCTCGAGCGTGCCATAATCGAATTCAATATTGGTGAAAGTCTCCGGGCTTGGAATGAAGGTGACTTCCGTGCCTGAACGGCCTTCATACTCGCCCGTCACTGCCAGGGGCGCATCGGGGACGCCATGGGTGAAGCTCATCTCGCAGATCTTGCCGGCACGGCGAATCTTCAGCTTGAGCGTGACGGAGAGCGCGTTCACAACGGAGACGCCCACGCCGTGCAGACCGCCTGAGACCTTGTAGGAATTCTGGTCGAACTTGCCGCCGGCATGCAGCTGGGTCATGATGACCTCGGCCGCCGAAACACCCTCGCCTGTGTGGATGTCCGTCGGAATACCGCGGCCATTGTCCGTCACGGTGACCGATCCGTCGGCATTGAGCGTCACGGTAACGATGTCGGCATGACCGGCCAGTGCTTCGTCGATCGCATTGTCGACGACTTCATAGACCATGTGATGGAGACCGGAGCCGTCATCCGTATCACCGATATACATGCCGGGGCGTTTGCGGACAGCGTCCAGCCCCTTCAGCACCTTGATCGAATCTGCACCATATTCGGCCGGTGCTTCATTCTCAGTGATCGGTGTGTCGGTCATTCAGTGATCTTTCCAGTCATAGGTCCAAAAGGCTTGATCCTCGAATCAGCGGCTTCAAGCGCATGGACTATAGGAGGTTTGAGGCAAGTTCCAAAGCCGGGACAGGGAAATCCCGTGGATATGCGGCGTTTCTCACGCCGTCACAAAGACTTTTCCGCTCCTTCGAGCAGATTTCTCAAATCCTTTACCACATCGGGGGAAAGGAGGCGAATCTTACGCGCCAGTTCGTTCGCCAATGCGGTATATTCGGCGGGCATGCCCGACGTGTCGACTACCACGCGTGGATCGGATGCGTCGGCAATCAGGAACAATTCCTCCGCTTCATCCCAGATGATGTTGAAATAGCCGGCAACGCGCTGGAGGAAGTCAAAATTCGGCCGACCCCGCCGCCCGTGTTCCAGCGCCGAAAGATAGGCCGGCGAAACGCCAAGCGCGGCCGCCATATCTTTCTGCGACACGCCTTTTCTTTCACGAAGGCGGCGCAAGGCCAGGCCGAAGGGGGTCATCGCCGCTCTCCCGCGCTGCGCGACAGGCGAACGTAAAGCGCGCCCTCGCCGCCATGTTGACGCGCCGCCGTCTCGTAAGACGAGATCAGATAGCGAAACTCGGCCTTGGAGAACCATAGGGGCACCGCCCGCTTGAGAGCACCGTCGCTGCCGAGCGAACTGCCCTTGCCGGTGATCACCAAAACATGGCGCAGGCCGCGCTCATGCGCCCGGATGAGGAAGTCGAGAAGGATGCCGTGTGCCTCGCTCTGGATCAGGCCGTGCAAGTCGATGCGCGCCTCCAGCGCCAGGTGGCCGCGCGACAGCTTGCGCTTGACGGGCTTTTCCAGCGGATGATGAACCCGGTCTGGTTTTTTCTCCAGTTCGGCGTTTGCTGCGGGTTGGGGCACAGTAGAGACCATCCGGGGAGTGCTGGGCTGTGCCATCGGCTCAGAAAGCTCTTCCTCAAACTCCAGAAGATCCTCGAGGCGCCCTGGCATTGGCCGGGTGGAACGCGCAACCTTGCCCCACAGGATACGCTCTTCCGCGCTGAGTTTGCCTCTACCCGCCACTAGCCGAACCTCGATGCCGCCTGCTTTGGGACCAATATATAGAAATCCGCCGCATTGCGCACCGCGCCCGCCAACTCGCCGGCCTCATCGCCGGAGCCGGTGAAGATATCGCCGCGAGCCGCACCGACAATCGCTGATCCGGTCTCGAGCGCCAGCATCAGACGCGCAAAGGGCTTTCCTTCATCAAGCCGGGTCAGGCTCTGCGCGTGAATGAAGAAGGGGTAGCCGAAGCTGTGGATCAGCCGGTCAACCGCGAGCGAGCGGCCAGCGATCAAGGGCACCTTCGCAGCGGCAATCGGCCCCAGGCGCGTGTCTTCGACCTCCGCTTCGCGAAAAAAAATATAGGATCGATTGTGCCAGAGCACTTCATCGACCTCATCTGGATGAGTCGCCAACCAGCCTCGGATCGCCTGCATGGAAATCCCGGTCATCGGGATCTCGCCGCGATCAACCAGAAGCTTGCCAATCGCCGAAAACGGGTGGCCGGCTTTGGCCGCATAGGTAATGCGTTTCAAGGTACCGTCAGGAAAGCACAGTCGCGCGGCACCCTGCACGTGGGCAAAAAAGACATCGACCTTCGATCTCGCCCAAGCGATTTCCAGGCCTCTTCCCTCAAGGAATCCCTGGTCGATCATACGTCGGTCGGGATAGGCCGAAATCCCGTCCGCCGTCTTGCGGCCGAATACATAGTTGCTGTCGAGACCGGAAGGACGGTTGGTTTCGTCAAGATCAACCAGATCGTCCGGCCGGCGATAGAAGGGAAAACGGTAGACCTGGTCCGAACGGTTAGAAACCTCAACTTCCGGTTCGTAAAAGGCCGTGACGAAACCACGCGCACCTTCTTTCAACTCAATCAGGAAAGGCCGACATTCGGCCTCGAAGAACCCGCGCGCTTCATCGGCATTGGCAGGCCGCAGCTTCGCCGCCGCCTCCAGCAACGGCATGAGATCATGCGAGGACAATCCACTCGCGCCGGTGCGATAGGGTTTGACGTTGAGTATATGTTCCCGACAGGTAGCAAGCGCAGTGAACAACGCTCTTGGATCGTCCTCCGCCCAGCCGGGCAAAGCATCGAAGCCAACCGGCCGGAGACCAAAATCCATGAGAGCCGCCTTCACGCGTCCGCTTCGGTGGCGACCAGCTTCCAGTTGGGATCTCGCGAACGGATCTCGCGGGCAAAAGTCCAGAGGTCGTTGACTTCAGTCACCTGCTCCGCATCGCCATCGATCAGCGTTCCGGCCTTGTCATAGGTTGCGGTGATCAATTGGCAAATGACGCGAACGGTAATCTGTTCCTCGTCGCCCCGGACGACAGCCTGGGTGATTTCAGCCTTCTCGATCCCGACAAAGGTGGACTTCACCACCTCACCGCGAGACTCGCGATCGGCTATCACAGATTCGAAACCTTCGAACACTTCCCGCGACAGGAGATTCTTCAGCGTCTTGCGATCCCCGTCGGCAAAGGCCATGACGATCATCTCGTATGCCATCCGGGCGCCGTTCAGGAATTCTTTCGGATTGAAGCTCGGATCGTGCTGGATCAGTTCGCGCAGCGATGTATTCAGCGCCGTACCCGGCTTGGCAAAAGCATCGATGGCGGCAAAACGCTCATCGCCACTGACCTCGTCGCGCTTTGGCAACGTGACAACCTTGCCGTCATCGCCACCCGGGCCCTTGGCCAGATCGCGAGGGCTGTAGGGATCATAAGGCGGTTTCTCGCTACCCGTCCGACGACCCAGCACGTTACGCAGCTGCAGAAAGATCAAAACAGCCGCGACAAGAAAGAAGAGAGTGACAAAATCGTTGGAGCCCATGGCAATCGGTCGGCCTTGTTTAAATTCTCGGTCGTGACACCCATATAGTCTGCGAATGCTAATCATTCAAATAGCCAATCGGCTTTCTTTGAAATGCCGATGAGAACCTGTTCCCGCGTCCTGTGTCCCTGACGCGAATTCTAACCGGAGTGAACCATATGCGACTGCCGCTGGCGATCCTGCTTCTTCTGCCCCTGGCGGAGATCGCCGCTTTCGTCGTCGTCGGCAGGTACGTCGGCGTTCTGACGACACTTGGTCTGACAGTGCTCGCTACCGTCGTCGGCCTCGCCTTGCTGCGCATCCAAGGCGCGGGCGTCCTGCGGCGCCTGCAGACAGAGAGCCAAAGCGGCACCGATCCGGCGCGCGAGATCGTGCACGGCGCGATGATCGTCATCGCCGCCTTCCTCCTGATCATCCCGGGCTTCCTGACCGACATGGTCGGTATCCTGCTCTTCGTACCCTTTCTGCGAGACTTCGCCTGGTCGCTGATCAAGCCCCATGTGACGGTCATCCGCGAAGGCCGCTTCTCCTATCGATCCTCGCCACAGGGTCCCGCTTCGCCCCGATCCACCATTATCGACCTTGATGAAGACGACTACCGCCACGACCCCAACCGGCAGTCACCATGGTCGGTCGATGACGGACGAAAGGACTGAGACGGCCGAACAGGGGTTCCGGTGCGAGGGTTGTAAGGCCCGTAGTGAAATGTTAGATGGCCTCACCAAATCCAGCTGCGAGGAATGCCCTATGGCCAACGACGATCAGGGAACTGCAAGCCCCTCCCTCAATATTCTTGCTCAGTACATCAAGGATCTTTCCTTTGAAAATCCGGGCGCGCCGCGTTCGCTGCAATCGCGCGACAAGGCCCCGGCCATTAATATCAACGTGAACGTCAACGCCAATCCGCTGTCGGATTCCGATTTCGACGTCGTGCTCGCGCTCAACGCCGAGGCCAAGGAAGGCGACAAGGTTCTGTTCGCGGCCGAGTTGATCTATGGCGGTGTTTTCCGCGTCACCGGCTTCCCGCAGGAGCACATGCTGCCGGTCCTCTTCATCGAGTGCCCGCGCCTGCTCTTTCCGTTTGCCCGCCAGATCATCGCCGATGCCACCCGCAATGGTGGCTTCCCGCCGCTCTTGATCGATCCGATCGATTTTGCCCAGATGTTTGCTCAGCGCGTGTCCGAAGAACAGGCCCGCGCCAAGGTCCAGGCCGTACCGAACTGATCTCGAACGATTTTCGCAGGAAATGCAAAAAGGCCCGGTCGATCCGGGCTTTTTTATGGGTCAGCTGTACTTTGCCCAGATGGCGTTCTGTCCAAGGCGCGCCACGAGTGCGGCGTGACCATCCTGCTCGGTTGCGGAGATCCGAGGCGGCAGAGCGCGCAGACGCTCGTAACGGACATCGATGACCTCGACCTCCTCGCCGTGTTGGGGGCGCCCCTCTTCCACCGGCATCAAACCGAACGCCGCCTGGCGGCCCCCAAGCATTTCGATATAGACCTCGGCCAGCAGCTCGGAGTCGAGAAGAGCGCCGTGCTTGGTACGGTGCGAATTGTCGATGCCATAACGACGGCAGAGGGCATCGAGCGAGTTCGGCCCCATCGGATGCTTGCGGCGGGCCAGCGCCAGCGTGTCGATCACCACCTCCGCCGGTACTGGCGGGCGGCCGAGCCGCTCGAACTCCGCATTGATGAAGCTCATGTCGAAGCTGGCGTTGTGCGCCACCCAGCGTGCGCCATCAAAGAATTCCAGCAACTCGTCGACAATCCGGTTGAAGGTCGGCTTGTCCTTCAGGAAGTCGTCAGTGATCCCGTGCACAGCCAAAGCATCCGGGTGGACCCGCCGGTCGCCGGGATTGATATAGACGTGGAAGCTGCGTCCCGTGGGGAAATGGTTCAGCAGTTCGATGCCACCGATTTCGATTACACGGTCGTTCTTGAATTCGAGGCCTGTGGTTTCCGTGTCAAAGATGATCTCACGCATCTGCTTCTTTCCCTTTGCCGGCCCTGATAGCTGCGATGACTTGCGTAACCTGCTGCCTTGCCAGTTCGATTCCATGGCCGGTGTCGATCACGAAATCAGCTCGGCGCCTTTTTTCATCATCAGGAATCTGACGCGACGAGATCATTTCGAATTTCTCCAAGGTCATTCCGGGCCTTTCGAGCACCCGCCGACGCTGGATTTCCGCGTCACAGCTGACAACGACAACCACATCGACGCGTTCAGCACCGCCGGTCTCGAACAGGAGAGGAATGTCCAGTACCGCCATGTCGGCACCGGTAGCGCGCTGTTCATCGAGAAAACGCCGCTCTCTTTCACGCACCAGCGGATGAACGATCGCCTCAAGTTCTTTGAACTTAGCCGGATTCTTTGCCAGATTCTCCGCCAGAGCCGCCCGATCGACCGCACCGCTCTTGACCGCCTCAGGAAAGAGCTTGCGTAAAGGCTCCACCGCTTCTCCCCGATAAAGCTCATGCACCACGCGGTCCGCATCGTTCACTGGGATGCCCTCCTGCGCAAACAGACCGGCAGTCGTCGACTTGCCCATGCCAATCGATCCGGTAAGTCCCACGACGATCATGCGCGCACCTCCATATCCGCGATGATCAGATCGCGAAGCGTTCGATCCACAACCGGTCGAATACCGAACCACTTTTCGAAACCTGGAACCGCTTGGTGCAACAGCATTCCGAGACCATCCACAGTCGCCAGGCCCAGCCGCTGAGCCTGCTCGAGAAAGGGAGTCATCAATGGCACATAGACAATATCAGTCACGACGGCACTGGGCGCTAGCCCATCGAATGCGAGTAGCGGGGCGTCCGCTCCGCCCATGCCGAGCGAGGTTGTGTTGACGAAAAGGTCGGCTCCACGCATTACCTCGTTGCACGCGGCAAGCGGGTGCGCATGGATACGCGAACCAAAGCGATGCACCAGCTCCTCGGCCCTGTCCACGGTGCGATTGACGACATGGATCTCAGCGAATGCGCGTTCTCTGAGGGCCTGGACAATAGCGCGGCTTGCTCCGCCAGCCCCAAGCACAACCGCCTTTTTGCCGCCATCCCAACCGGGATGGCGATCATCAAGATTGGCAAGGAAGCCTATGCCATCGGTATTGGTCGCCTTGAGCCGGCCATCTTCCAGCCAGAGCGTATTGGCCGCCCCGAGTTCTACGGTCAAGTTGTCCGCTTCATCGGCATATCGAAAAGCTGCCTCTTTGTGCGGGATGGTAACGTTTCCACCGCAGAAGCCGAGCGCACCACTCTTCAGATCGGTGATAAAACTCGCAAACCCTTCAGGCGCAACTTCGATCCGCTCGTAGCTGCCGGCAATATCCAGCGTCTTCAGCCAATAGCCATGGATCAAGGGTGAGCGCGAATGCGTTATCGGATATCCGACGACAAACGCGCGATGGTTAATTGTTTCACGTAAATCAGGCATCGAGTTCCCCAAGGGCGCGCAACTGTCCCAGCAGCGGCAACAACGGAAGACCCAAGATAGTGAAATAGTCGCCGGCGATGGAATCGAATAGCTGGATTCCGATCCCCTCCAATTGATAGCAACCAACGCTCTTCATCACCGAGTCTCCACAACGTTCAAGATAGAGTTCGAGGAACGCGTCGGAGAAATCCCGCATCGCAAGGTCAGCAGTCGAAAGGTGACGCCACACTTCCCTACCCTCTTGCACCAGAACGACGGCGCTGTTCAATCTATGGACGTTGCCTCTCAGTGTTCGGAGGGTAGAGGCCGCCTCATGGCGGTCGGCGGGCTTATGGAAAACCCGCTGCCCAAGTGACATCGTCTGGTCACAGCCGATGACGAGTGCCTTGGGAAAGCGGTTGCTAACCTCGAGTGCCTTTTGCAGTGCGAGTTCGAGCGCGAGTTCGCCTGGCCCAAAGGACCGATGCGCAATAAAATCTTCGAACGCACGTTCATCGATTTGCGCCGCGACCGCTTGAAAAAACAGGCCGGCATTTTCCATCAGCATGCGACGTGACGGGCTCGCCGAGGCGAGAACGAGTGTTTCGGCCATGGCAACAGCATTTCCTGAAGCAGTTATCCGCTGGATTCGGCTTAGCGCAGCTTAAACCGAAGGGCAACGATGGCCGCTGCTGTTTCCTCAATCGAACGACGGGTCACGTCGATGATCGGCCAGCCGTTGCGGGCACAGAGCATGCGCGCGTACTTGAGTTCCTCGGCAATGGTCGCTCGATCGATATAATCGCTTCGATCATAGCCTGGAGTGGCACCGAGTTCCCGGTTTTCCCGCACCTGAGAGATACGGTCGGACGTCGCGATCAGTCCGACGATCAGTGGTTTGCTCGCGCGCATGAGGCTTTCCGGCAGCGGCACGCCGACGACGATCGGGATGTTCGCGGTCTTGATGCCGCGGTTCGCCAAATAGATGCTGGTTGGCGTCTTCGAAGTACGGCTGATTCCTATGATGACCACATCGGCCTCGTCATAGTCATCGGGTGACTGTCCGTCATCGTGATCCATGGTGAAGTTGAGCGCTTCGATACGCGCAAAATACTCCGCATTGAGCACATGCTGCGCCCCGACGCGTCCACGCGATGGTGCACCGAGATAGGTCTGAAACTTCTCTATGACTGGCGCGAGCACGTTGACGCTGGGTACGCCCATATCGCGACAGGTCGTATCCAGCATGTCGGCGAGATCCGGATCGACAATGGTATAGAGCACGATCCCTGGTTCCCCGTCGATCGCCTCCAACACCGGCACCAGCTGCCGTTTGGAGCGGATCAAAGGATAGACGTGTTCGATCGCGTTGGAAAACTTGAACTGCGCCGCAGCTGCCCTGCCCGCTGAAATGAGAGTTTCGCCGGTGGAGTCAGAAATCAGATGGAGATGAAAGAAGTTTTTCCGGTTCTCCACGTTGTTCTCGGCCACCTGTTGATAAATCGGGAGAAGCAGACCTAGCGGCGTAGGCTGCCGCGGGGCAAGGGGAAAAGTGCCAACTTGTCCACATCGGCTCGTGGCTTGGCTCGTTTCCAGCGCACTTGTGGATTGTGGTAAGAAGCTGCAGTTGTTCTTCCATATTCACAACTTATCCACAGGTCCGGCATTTCATGCGAGGCCGCTAACCACCTAGAAATGCACGGTTTAATCAGCTTTTCCCCAAAATCAGAGACAGGTGATGCTTGGTTCTCCAATCACGCATTGCGCTCACTGCATACGCGGGTTCATCTGTGGATCTGCTTTAATCCTTGATAGTCACAAACTCTTAGAAATAGAAGAAGATTCAATTATCTTTTCTTTTTTAAGAGGGCTGGCACAGTGAGCGGCACTGAACGGAAAATTCTCGAAGTTCTGAGCGGCAAGTCGATTACACCACCGCCGATCTGGCTGATGCGGCAGGCGGGACGTTATCTTCCTGAATATCGCGAAACGCGTGCACGAGCCGGGAGCTTTCTCGATCTTTGCTACACGCCGGACTACGCTGTGGAGGTGACGCTTCAGCCGATTCGTCGCTATGGCTTTGATGCGGCCATCCTCTTCTCCGACATTCTCGTCATTCCTGATGCCTTGAATCGCAATGTGCGCTTCACGGAGGGACATGGTCCGCAGATGGATCCGATCGACGCGGACGGCGTCTACAAGCTGGCGCCGGCTGGGTTTATGAACCACCTTGTTCCTGTTATCGAAACTGTGCGGCGGTTGCGTGCGGAACTGCCGGATGAAACGACCTTGCTCGGCTTCTGCGGTGCCCCTTGGACAGTTGCGACCTACATGATTGCTGGGCACGGCACTCCAGATCAGGCGCCGGCTCGCCTGTTTGCCTATCGATATCCGGAAGCCTTTGACTATCTCCTCGATCTTCTTGCGGATATGTCGGCAACCTATCTCGTCGCTCAGATCGATGCTGGCGCCGATGCGGTGCAGATCTTCAATTCCTGGGCCGGTGTTCTCGGCGAGGAAGAGTTCGAAAGGTATTGCGTCCGCCCGATGGCGCGCATCATCGCCTCGGTCAAGGCGCAGCGACCTGGTGGCAAGGTGATCGCTTTCGCCAAGGGTGCAGGTCTGCTGTTGCGCGATTATCGGCAAAAAATTGGTGCCGACGCCATCGGTCTCGATTGGACGGTGCCCTTGAGCTTTGCGGCTGAACTGCAGAGGGATGGCCCCATACAGGGCAATCTTGATCCTATGCGGGTTGTTGCCGGCGGACGGGCCCTCGAGGAAGGGATTGACCGCATCCTGGACAAGCTCGGCCATGGTCCGTTGATTTTCAATCTCGGTCACGGCATTACGCCTCAGGCTGACCCGGAAAATGTAACGGCATTGGTCAGGCGCGTGCGCGGACTGAAGGATTAACCGCATGGAGCGGCAGACGGATTCGGTCCCTGGTCGAAAGGCGGCCATCAAGGCGGCGACTGCTTTGGCGTTTTTCGGCGCAATTGCCATTGCGATTGTGATTTTCGGCGCCGATGCCGCTTACCCCTGGATAAAGGCGCTGCATGTCATTGCCGTCATCTCGTGGATGGCTGGCATGCTCTACATACCGCGCCTCTTCATTTATCACGGAGATTGCAGTCCTGATTCGGACCAGGCGCGCACGTTCAGCGTCATGGAACAGCGCCTGATGAAGGTGATCATGAATCCGGCCATGGCAATCTCGTGGATATTGGGCCTGTACATCGCCTGGACAGTATTCGAATTCCAGGGTGGCTGGTTGCACGCCAAACTGGCGGCGACCGTCGTGCTTTCCGGTGTGCATGGATATTTTGCAAAATCGGTCAAGGCCTTCGGTCGCGGCGAATATGTGGGCAACGCCCGCTTCTGGCGTCTGATGAATGAGGTTCCGACACTGCTGATGATTGCAATTGTCGTTCTGGTGATCGTCAAACCGTTCTGAACGGCACCGGGATTGAGGCCGGAGCCATTATTTTCGGTAGATTTTGCTTTTCGCTTGCGGCGCAAAGGCTGAATCGCTATTTTCGCGCAATCTCATCTTCTCGGCTTGCGTAGCATTCTGTCATTTGCGGCCTTCGCGATCGTACCGAATTCCAGCGGCTCGCCTTCCCCTTAAAAAAATTAGAAGAACGTGGTCCATCTTCATGGCTGAAATGAAGCTACAAGAACTCAAGAGCAAATCTCCGACTGATCTCCTGACCTTCGCCGAATCTCTTGAAGTCGAAAACGCCAGCACGATGCGCAAGCAGGAGCTGATGTTCGCGATCCTCAAGATGTTGGCTGCGCAGGATGTGGAAATCATCGGTGAAGGTGTCGTCGAGGTTCTGCAGGATGGTTTCGGCTTCCTCCGGTCGGCGAACGCCAACTATCTTCCCGGTCCGGATGATATCTATATTTCACCCTCGCAGATCCGGCGTTTCTCACTCAAGACAGGCGACACGGTCGAAGGACCGATCCGCGGTCCAAAGGAAGGGGAACGCTACTTCGCGTTGTTGAAGGTCAACACCATCAATTTCGAGGATCCGGAGAAGATCCGGCATAAGGTTCACTTCGACAACTTGACGCCGCTTTATCCTAACGAGCGGTTCAAGATGGAACTGGATGTTCCAACATCCAAGGATCTCTCTGCGCGCGTGATCGATCTGATTGCTCCGCTCGGCAAGGGTCAGCGCGGTCTGATCGTCGCGCCGCCGCGCACTGGTAAGACCGTTCTCCTTCAGAACATTGCGCATTCGATTACCGCAAACCATCCTGAATGCTATCTCATCGTCCTGCTGATCGATGAGCGTCCGGAAGAAGTGACCGACATGCAGCGTTCGGTTCGCGGCGAGGTTGTGTCATCGACATTCGACGAGCCGGCCGTCCGCCACGTGCAGGTTGCTGAAATGGTCATCGAGAAGGCCAAGCGTTTGGTCGAGCATGGACGCGACGTTGTCATCCTGCTCGATTCGATCACGCGCCTGGGCCGCGCTTACAACACCGTAGTTCCGTCATCCGGCAAGGTTCTGACCGGTGGCGTCGATGCCAATGCGTTGCAGCGCCCGAAGCGCTTCTTTGGCGCCGCCCGCAACATCGAAGAAGGTGGTTCGCTGACGATCATAGCGACCGCCCTGATCGATACCGGCAGCCGAATGGACGAAGTTATCTTCGAGGAGTTCAAGGGTACTGGTAACTCTGAAATCGTCCTGGACCGCAAGGTCGCTGACAAGCGCATCTTCCCGTCCATGGACATTCTCAAATCCGGCACCCGTAAGGAAGATCTGCTCGTTCCGCGCCAGGACCTGCAGAAGATCTTCGTTCTGCGCCGGATTCTCGCACCAATGGGTACGACGGATGCCATCGAATTCCTGATCGACAAGCTCAGGCAAACCAAGAATAATGCCGATTTCTTCGATTCTATGAACACCTGAGGACGATCGCCTCCGGTCAGAGTTTGTTGCGAGCGGCAGGTCATCCTGCCGCTCAATTCGCTTCCGTAGCAAAACCCGTGACCCCTATCTAGGTCAATATCCATGTTTCGCCAAAATCGGGAAACGATCTTCGCATTGTCATCCGGCGCCTTACCCTCGGGTGTGGCGATCGTCCGTGTGAGCGGGGCTCAGGCGCCTATCATCGGCGAGGAACTCGCTGGACCATTGCCGGCGCCACGACAAGCGGCTCTCCGACCAATTCGGTCCCGCAACGGATTACTTCTGGACCAGGGACTGATCCTGTGGTTCCCCGCTCCGCGCTCCTTTACCGGAGAAGATTGTCTGGAGTTGCATCTTCACGGTGGGCGAGCCCTGGTCCGCGCAGTTCTGGAGGAACTGGCTTCGTTCGATCACTGCCGAATGGCTGAGGCTGGCGAGTTCTCGCGCCGTGCCTTTGAGCATGGCAAGCTTGACCTGGTTGAGATAGAGGGCCTGTCCGATCTGCTGGCAGCCGATACGGAGATGCAGCGTCGCCTCGCTGTCGAGCAGAGTTCCGGACATCTTTCGGCAGTTTATGAGGGTTGGCGGGCGAAACTTGTCGAGGCTCGGGCGTTGATCGAAGCCGAGCTTGATTTTTCCGACGAGGGTGACATTCCCGGGTCGGTGTCGGAGCGCATATGGCAGGACATGCGCGATTTTGTCGGACAACTTGAAAAGGCGCTGGCGCATCTCAAAACGGGCGAGATCATTCGGGACGGATTCAAGGTCGTGATTGCCGGGCGGCCAAACGCGGGCAAGTCCAGTTTACTTAACGCGCTGGCCGGAAGGGACGTGGCTATTGTCACGGAATATGAAGGCACAACCCGCGACATCCTGCACTGCGAGCTCGATATTGGCGGCTATGCGGTAAACTTCTATGATACGGCTGGGCTTCGGGATACTGCCGAGCCAGTGGAGCTTGAGGGGATACGGCGGGCGCTGGCGAAAGTTGAGGAAGCGGACCTCGTGCTTGCTCTGAGCGATGTAACCAACCCGACCAATTATATTGATATTCCCCCGGGCCTCTCTTCCATCCGTGTGCTTACCAAGTCTGATCTGCTAATTGATTCGGATACGAAACCGAATGCTGACGTTTTGTTGTCAAGCACGACTGGCTACGGCATTGCTGATCTGAAGCGGATGGTTCTCGCCTTTGTGGAAGAACGCGTAGGTACGTTTTCCCTTGCGATTCCTAGCCGCCTCAGGCATGGACAGCAACTTCTCGAAGCAATCGAGGAAGTGCAGCTGGCGATCGATGGTGGCCACCTGGGGCTTGAGGTTCGGGCAGAGCACCTAAGGCTAGCGTCCGATGCGCTTGGCCGTATCACTGGCCGTATTGATGTGGAGATGCTACTCGGGAAGATCTTCTCCGAGTTCTGCGTTGGCAAGTGATTCACGTGAAACAGAGAATTCGGTAGACTGCTGCCTGAGTGTTTCTACCGGTCGAGGAACGGACATGACAGACCTGTCGTTTGATGTCGTCATCATCGGTGGCGGACATGCTGGCTCGGAAGCGGCAAGTGCTGCCGCGCGCATGGGCGCGAGGGTTGCCTTGATTACCCATCGGGCCGATGCCATAGGCACCATGTCGTGCAATCCGGCGATCGGAGGGCTGGGCAAGGGTCATCTGGTGCGTGAGATTGATGCCCTGGACGGCATCATGGGGCGTTGTGCGGATCTTGGCGGTATACAGTTCCGCATGCTTAATCGCCGAAAGGGTCCCGCTGTATGGGGGCCGCGCACGCAAGCCGACCGGAAGCTCTACCGTCAGGCGGTCCAATCTGCTTTGGGGGCACTGGGAAATCTCACGATTCTCGAAGGTGATGTGACCTCCTTCGCTGTCGATCCAACCGGCGCGGTTCGCTCGGTCAGCCTTGGTGACGGTCGAGAGATTGCGTGTGGTGCAGTGGTCTTGACCAGCGGTACCTTCCTGCGTGGCCTCATTCACATCGGTGACCGTAAAATTCCAGCGGGCCGTGTTGGAGAGGCACCTTCGGTGGGGTTGAGCGCGGTGCTTAATGCGGCAAATCTCAGGATGGGACGGCTCAAGACCGGGACCCCTGCCCGGCTGGATGGCAAGACCATCAACTGGAGCATTCTTGACAGCCAAGAAGCCGATTCGGACCCGATACCATTTTCCT
Organism: Rhizobium arsenicireducens; assembly: GCF_964021225.1. Classification (NCBI taxonomy): domain Bacteria; kingdom Pseudomonadati; phylum Pseudomonadota; class Alphaproteobacteria; order Hyphomicrobiales; family Rhizobiaceae; genus Rhizobium; species Rhizobium arsenicireducens. The sequence continues at coordinate 3,493,201 of NZ_CAXHYK020000001.1, forward strand.
TTATGACGGATCTGATCACCACCCGGCAGATCAGTTGCGGGATTACCCGCACTACCGATGCGACGCACAAAATCATTAGAGAGAATATACATCGCTCGGCGATGTATTCTGGACAGATAGAGGGCGTCGGGCCACGCTATTGCCCTTCGATTGAAGACAAAATTATGCGCTTCGGTGATAGGGATGGTCATCAGATCTTTCTAGAGCCTGAGGGTTTGGATGATGATACTGTCTATCCTAACGGAATTTCTACATCTCTGCCCGAAGAGGTTCAGGAAGCCTTCATTCGTTCTGTCCCTGGACTAGAGAACGTACACATTATTCAATCCGGTTACGCGATTGAGTATGATTATGTCGATCCGCGCGAGCTTCGGCCGACGCTGGAAGTCACAAAGATACCTGGCCTTTTCCTGGCGGGGCAGATCAATGGGACGACAGGCTACGAGGAAGCGGCCGCACAGGGACTTGTAGCCGGTATCAACGCGGCCAGACTTGCTGGTGGACGTGAAGGTGTCGTGTTTAGTCGGACGCAATCCTATATCGGTGTGATGATTGACGATTTGACGAGTGCCGGGGTCACGGAGCCCTATCGGATGTTTACTTCGCGCGCGGAATATCGCCTGACGCTGCGCGCAGACAACGCGGACATGCGTTTGACACCTTTGGGAATGGAGCTTGGTTGCGTAGGAAGTGAGCGCGAAAGACGGTTCGTGCCCTATGAACAGCAGCGCCGGTCGGTCTACGAGCAGCTGGAGCGCCTCAGTGCGACGCCGGGTGAGTTGGAGAATGCCGGGATAGCGGTGAATCAGGACGGCAAGCGGCGTTCTGCGCGAGAGCTTCTGTCCTATTCCAATGTCGACTGGGAGCAGATTTGCCAACTTTGGCCTGAGATGCGGACGGTCCCGGAAAGTGTTGCGACCGGAGTTTCAATTGATGCGCTTTATGCTCACTACATTGTCCGCCAGACGGCGGACATCGTGAACGTTCAGCACGAAGAGGAACGGCACATTCCGCCAGAATTTGACTATTCCGCACTTCCTGGGCTGTCAAATGAGCTGAAGCAGAAGCTCTCTGCTGCGCGTCCATGGTCTGTGTTCCAGGCAAAGAAGATCGATGGTATGACACCGGCGGCACTATCACTCCTTATCGCATATTTGCGAAAGAGCGAGCCGTTGCGCAAAACGGGATAAGCATGAATACGAAGAATGCTTCTGACATTGGCATAGACGTTTCACGTGAAACACGCGAGAGGCTCGAACGTTTCGCGAGTCTTTTCCAAAAATGGGCATCGACTATCAATCTGATAGCGCCATCGACCAAGGGCAGTCTATGGCACAGACACATCGCCGATAGTGCGCAGATCTTCAGGATAAGTCCGGAAGCGAAACATTGGCTGGATCTCGGAAGTGGAGGCGGCTTTCCAGGGATGATCACGGCAATTCTTCTTGCAGAGAAGGGTGAAGGTTGGGTCGATCTTGTCGAAAGCAACCACAAGAAGGCCAGCTTTCTTCGTATGGCGATCGCCGAGACAGGCGCCCGAGCCGCCGTCCACCCAATTAGAATCGAGGAGGCGCAGCAGAAGCTGCTGGAAAGCGATGCGATTTCTGCTCGGGCGCTGGCCGACCTCGACCAATTGCTTGCCTTTACCGAGCCCTGGGCGAAGCGCAATCCGCTATTGCAGTGCTACTTTCACAAAGGCCGGGATTACCGGGCGGAGATCGATAAAGCCCGTGGTCGCTGGAGCTTTGATCTGGTAATACACGAGAGTGCCATCGAGCCCGACTCCGTCATACTGGAGCTGGCGACAATCCGGCGCATTAGTCAACCAGCGTCAGGTGCGGAATGACTCTCGAGAGAAACCGGATCATCACCATTGCAAACCAGAAGGGTGGCGTCGGCAAGACGACGACCGCTATCAATCTGGCGACCGCCCTTGCCGCTATCGGCGAGCGTGTTCTGATCGTCGATCTTGATCCGCAGGGCAATGCCAGTACAGGTCTTGGCATTGATCGCCGCGATCGAAAGCTCTCTTCCTACGACATGCTGATCGGTACACATTCCGTGAGTGAGGCCGTGCTGGATACAGCCGTGCCGAATCTGTCGATCGTTCCTTCGACGCTTGACTTGCTCGGTTTTGAGATGGAGATCTCCCAGCAGGCGGATCGTGTCTTTCGCCTCAAAAAGGCGCTCGGCACCGACGAAGCTCGTCGCTACAGTTATGTGCTGCTCGATTGCCCGCCCTCGTTCAACCTGTTGACCATGAACGCAATGGCCGCTGCCCACTCAGTGCTGGTGCCGCTTCAATGTGAGTTCTTCGCGCTGGAAGGATTAAGCCAGCTCCTGGAGACGATCAACCAGGTACGCCAGACAGTCAATCCGACGCTCGATATTCAGGGTATCGTGCTCACAATGTTCGATGCACGCAATAATCTTGCACAGCAGGTTGTCAACGACGTACGGATGCATTTGGGCGAGAAGGTTTATACGACACTGATCCCACGAAATGTCCGCGTTTCCGAGGCGCCATCCTATGGCAAGCCAGCTATCCTCTACGATCTGAAATGCGCCGGCAGTCAGGCCTATTTGCAGCTGGCCTCCGAGGTTATCCAGAGGGAAAGACAGCGCAAGGCAGCGTAACCGCCGGCGTTAATAAGTTATGGAGCATAATATATGAGTGACGATCTTTCCAAGCGGCGACTGGGCCGGGGATTGGCGGCCTTGATCGGTGAAATGGATCAGCCGCTGCCGGTCGGTGGAGAGCGCCCCAGCGTCAATCCCGACCGCTTGGTTCCAATCGAATTCGTTGCTCGCAACCCGAAGAACCCCAGACGTTATTTTGATGAGGCCGAGCTGCAGGACCTTGCCGGATCGATCCGCCAGCATGGCATCGTTCAGCCGGTGGTCGTGCGGACGCGCGACAAGAATCGTTTTGAGATCATAGCCGGCGAACGACGCTGGCGTGCCGCACAGCTCGCCGGTTTGGTCGAAATTCCGGTGATCGTTCGCGACGTCGATGACCGTACCGCGCTTGAGCTTGCGATCGTCGAGAACGTCCAGCGTGCCGATCTCAACCCGCTTGAAGAAGCCCTCGGCTATGAGCAACTGATCGCCGAGCACGGCTATACGCAGAACGATCTGGGCGAAATTATCGGCAAGAGCCGTAGCCACGTGGCTAACAGCCTGCGCCTGCTGAAGCTGCCCGAACCGGTGCGTGATATGCTGGCTGCGGGCAGCCTATCTGCCGGCCATGCGAGGGCGCTCGTGTCGACGCCAGACCCAGTCACCCTTGCCAAGACGATCGCCACCAAGGGCCTTTCGGTCCGGGAGGCCGAGAAGCTGGCGCAAACCCACATCAAGGCCGAGAATGCGCCTCCTGCCGAACCGCGCGAGGCCAAGGATTCCGACACGGTGGCGCTGGAACGGAGCCTGACCGACCGTCTCGGGCTGGCTGTTGTCATCAACCATAAGGGCAGCGGCGGGCAGATCAGGATTTCCTACAAGTCGCTTGAACAACTCGAGGAGATCTGCCGACTGCTCGAGGGTCGCGGCTGATTTCGCTCAAGCGCGGCGGTTGCGTCGTGCTGATTGCAGCGTTGTCGAAAGAAGCGTCTGGATTGCCAAATTGTCCTCAAGAGCCGCCTTCTGGCGGCTCTGCAATATGGTGGACTGAATACGGCTCGCTTCGCGGGCAATATCCCTGGATGTCCAGTTGCGCAAGGCCCGCTCGATGATCGGCTTGCGGCGAAAGTGAATACCCCGTCCGTGCGATTGCATGACCTGGCCGGCCTGCTGCTGGTGTTCTTCCATCTCGATCCGCATTTGTTCCAGCTGCTGGAACTGCCGCATGCAGGACTGCAGGACAAGAAAAACCGGCGTCTTTGAGGTAATGATCTTCTGGATTGCATGAAGGAAGGCATCTGGCTCCCCGGAGAGCACCGCATCGATGACCTCATCGGTCGAAATCGCACTCGCATCGCCGATGATCTCTGTCACATGCGATTCGTCTATCATCGGTTCATGCAGGCAGTAGAGCGCAAGCTTGCGGATTTCATTGCGTGAGGCAATGCGGTCACCGCCGAGCGATTCGCTCAGCAATTGCCGTGCAGCCGGCGTGATCCGCTGCCCGGCGGCTGCCAGTTCGATGTCGATTAGGGTGTTTAGCGCCTTGGCGTCGTCCTGGTAGCACGGGATGATCGCGACAGTTCGTGCCGGTTCGGCCATCTTGCGTAGAGCCGACCCCTTCTTCAGATCGCCGGCCTCGATGATGACCGTGCAATTTTCTGGCGGCGTTTGGGCAATAATCTGCAGTCCCTCGACTAGTGCCCTTTCATTGGCCGCACCACGGACCCAGACCAGCTTGTCACCACCAAAGAGGCCGAATGAATTGACCTCATCGATGAGTCGGCCGGGGTCTGAAGTGATGTCTGCGACATCGAGGCGGGTCAACGCGAAACTGTCGGCAAGATCGATCCCGGTCGTGGCAGCAATTTGTGCGGCCCGTTCTGCTACCAGGCCACGATCCGGACCATATATCAAAAAGACCCGATAGAACTGCACCGATTTCTGCAGGAAGCCTTCAAACTCGTGGGATTTGACTTCCACCATAATCCGGGCGCCCTTAGCGCCCGAGAACCATGGCGAGATCGGCCCGGATGAGTTCCGCAAGCTCTCGAGCTGCGCGGTTCTCGGCATCGCGAACAGCTCTGAGCTTGGCGAACTGCTGAGCCGGGAAATCAACCAGCGAAACAACCTGCCGACGCCCGGCCTTGAGCACGGTGTTATCCATGATGCGTTCCAACGTGTAATCCGCCGAAACGGTGACACGGCCTGCCTTGGCTGTGTCGGATGACCGTTCGAGCAAAACGCCTGTAACCACGGATTCGACCTTGAGGTCGACCCTGTATTGCGGGGCGACCGGCTCGCCGGTTCCTCCCCGGGTCATGAAGATGAGCTGGTTGCGGACTTCCAGCTCGACACGATCGTCGGCATCCGAATAGGCGATCGTACCGAGATTTTCCCGGGTCGCTGCGGTGTCGTCATAAAGCGGACGCACCTGGCAAGACGCCAGAAGCATTGAAAGGCCGATGCTGAGCAGAAGGCTGGTCCGGCGAACCGGAACGCGGACGGGGTCAGACGACAATGTTCACAATCCTCAACGGAACGACGATGATCTTCTTTGGAGCCTGCCCGTTCAGGGCTGATTTCACGGTGTCGAGTGCAAGAACCGCATTCTTGACGGTATCTTGGTCCGCGTCGCGGCTGATTGTCAATTCCGCGCGTTTCTTGCCGTTGATCTGTACCGGAAGCACGATCTCATCCAGTTGGATCAAGTCCGGATCGTAGGCAGGCCAGGCGGCGGTGGCAATAAGATCTTCGCGTCCGATCACTTTCCAGCACTCTTCCGCAAGATGCGGCGTCATCGGGCTAATCAGCTGGATCAGGATCTCAGCGGCATTCTTGACGGCGGCGATCATGGTCGCATCCGCCTTGCCGTTGGCGGCGTCCGTCAGCGGTCCGGCGAGCGCGTTGACCAGTTCATAGATGCGCGCCACCGCCTTGTTGAAGGCCAGCTTGTCGTAGTCGCCCTGAACGGCGGCAAGTGTCCGATGCGCTGCTTGGGACACGGCCAGGGCTGGCCCCTCCTTAGCCGGATTCGCCACCACAGTAGACATCGCTTCAGCAGCCTCCGAAATCAGGCGCCAGACACGCTGAACGAAACGATGGGCACCCTCGACGCCCGATTCCGACCAGATAACGTCGCGATCGGGTGGAGAGTCGGACAGCACGAAGAAGCGGGCCGTATCGGCACCGTAGGAGGCGATGATGTCGTCCGGGTCGACGACGTTCTTCTTCGACTTCGACATCTTCTCGATCGAGCCGATCGTTACTTCCTCGCCGGTTTCGAGCAAGATGGCGCGCCGCGCGCCATCGACTTCATCAATACGAATTTCGGCCGGCGCCACCCACTGGCTCTGCGCGCCCGCGCCCAGCTTGTAGGTCTCGTGCACGACCATGCCTTGGGTGAACAGACCCTTGAAGGGCTCGCTCAGGTTCACATGGCCTGTCTCGCGCATGGCGCGGGTGAAGAAGCGCGAGTAGAGCAGGTGCAGGATCGCGTGCTCGATGCCGCCGATGTACTGGTCGACGGGCAGCCAGTGGTCGGCGATCGCCGGAACCGTCGGCAGATCCTCGCGCGGCGCGGTAAACCGGGCGAAATACCAGCTCGAATCGACGAAGGTATCCATGGTGTCCGTCTCCCGACGGGCATCCTTGCCGCATTGCGGGCAAGTGACATGGCGCCATGTCGCATGGCGATCAAGCGGATTGCCGGGCACGTCGAAGGTCACATCGTCCGGCAGCTTGACCGGCAGGTCCTTCTTCGGCACGGGAACGACACCGCAGGCCTCGCAATGGATGACCGGGATCGGGCAGCCCCAATAGCGCTGGCGGGAAATACCCCAGTCACGCAGGCGGAACTGGACCTTGCGTTCGCCCTGCGGCGCATTGCCGAGCGTTGTGGAGGACAGTTTTTCTGCCACCAGCTTGAAGGCTTCCTCCGTATCCAGACCGTTGAGGAACCCAGAATTGATCATGATTCCTTCGCCGTCATAGGCGGTCTTATCTACCGAGAAGGTGGCGGCATCACCGTCCTTGGGCATGACCACCGGCACGACCGGTAGGTTATATTTACGGGCAAAATCGAGGTCGCGCTGGTCGCCCGACGGGCAGCCGAATATCGCGCCGGTGCCGTAATCCATGAGGACGAAATTGGCGACATAGACCGGCAATTCCCAGTCGGGGTCGAAGGGATGACGAACCTTGATGCCCGTATCCATTCCTTTCTTTTCGGCTGTCTCAAGCGCAGCAAGCGACGTGCCCGCGCGACGGCATTCGTCACAGAAGGCTGCGATTTCAGCATTGTTCTCCGCGACTGCCTTGGCCAGCGGATGATCGGCGGCGATGGCCAGGAAAGAGGCGCCAAACAAAGTGTCGGGGCGCGTCGTGTAGACGGTGACTTCGGAATGGCCAGCAGGGGCCGCGCCGGTGATCTCCCAACGTAGCGTCAGGCCTTCCGAGCGGCCGATCCAGTTCTTCTGCATCAGGCGCACTTTTTCCGGCCACTGGTCGAGTGTATCCAGCGAGTTGAGCAGGTCCTGGCTGAAATCGGTGATCTTGAAGAACCACTGGGTCAGTTCGCGCTGCTCGACAAGCGCGCCGGAGCGCCAGCCGCGGCCCTCTATGACCTGCTCGTTGGCAAGGACCGTGTGGTCGACCGGGTCCCAATTGACCTTCGACTGCTTGCGGTAGACCAGCCCCTTCTCCATCATGTCGAGGAACAGGTATTGCTGGCGATGGTAATATTCAACGTCACAGGTCGCGAACTCGCGCGACCAGTCGAGGGACAGGCCCATGGACTTTAACTGGCCGCGCATGGTGGCAATATTCTGGTAGGTCCAGTCCTTCGGGTGGACCTTGTTCTGCATGGCCGCGTTTTCGGCCGGCATGCCGAAGGCATCCCAACCCATCGGATGCAATACGTTGTAACCGCGGGCACGCTTGTAGCGCGCAACGACGTCGCCCATCGCATAATTGCGGACATGACCCATATGAATTCGCCCCGAAGGATAGGGGAACATCTCGAGGACGTAGTACTTTTCGCGCTTGTCGTCGTTGTCCGTGACGAAGACGCCGGCTTCGGACCATTTCGCTTGCCAGCGGGGCTCGGCATCGCGCGGATTGTAACGTTCGGTGGCCATATTTCGCATTTCCGGAATAGCTAGGAAGGATGTGCCGACCTTCACCACGAAACCGGCCAAGCGTCAAGTTTTCGAGGCAATTGCGGCGATATGCGGGGCACTGTCAGAATCTATGACAAACTACTCGGCCAGCTGCGCTTGCGTTGCGGCGGCGGCCTGGGCGATGATGGTCGCCCTGGTGCATTATGGACGGATATAGCTATGACGATTGAAGAGAGACTGGCCGATGTGCGGGCCAGGGTGAAGAAGGCGGCCCAGGAAGCCGATCGTGAGCCGGATTCCGTACAGTTGGTTGCGGTGTCAAAAACCTTCGATGCGGATCACATACGTCCCACCATTGCTGCGGGACAGCGAATATTCGGCGAGAACCGCGTCCAGGAGGCGCAGTCCAAGTGGCCGGCGCTAAAGCAGGAAACGACTGGTATTCAACTACACCTGATCGGACCGCTGCAATCCAACAAGGCGGCCGATGCTGTAGCCCTGTTCGACGTGATCGAGACTGTCGATCGTGAGAAGATCGCCCGGGCCCTGGCTGACGAGGCAAAACGTCAGGGCCGTATGCCGCGCTTCTATGTGCAGGTGAATACCGGCCTTGAACCGCAGAAGGCGGGCATTGCCCCGGACGATGTCGCAGCTTTCCTCACACTGTGCCGCGGTGAGATTGGCTTGGCGGTCGAAGGGCTGATGTGCATTCCGCCGGCCGATGAATATCCCGGACCGCATTTCGCGTTGCTTGCCAGGCTCGCTGCCGAAAATGGTCTCGACAAGCTATCGATGGGGATGTCCGGAGATTTCGAGACGGCGATCGGCTTCGGAGCGACCAGCGTGAGGGTCGGTTCCGCGATCTTCGGAACGCGTTGACGGCACGTCCCGCAGCGGGTCCGCTTCCGCGTTCGGAGACATACCGCTTTCGTCTACTTTCCAGAGGCGGGCCTGCTCCTTAGTATTGCGGCAAAATACAAAATGGTCTCGCGCCGCATCGGGAGGATTTCATGCAGAGCAAGTATCTGGAAACCTATCAATCATGGATGGGTGACCCCGAGGCATTCTGGAAGGTCCAGGCGGAAAAGCTCGACTGGTTCAGGCCCGCCGATAAAGTGTTCGATGGAGAGGCTGGTGTCTACGGCCGCTGGTTCGTGGGCGCCGAGACCAATACCTGTCACAACTGTCTTGATCGCCATGTTGCGGCCGGCCTCGGCCCGCAGAATGCTATCATCTACGACAGCCCGATGACGGGTGCGAAGCAGAGTTTCACCTATGACGATGTATTGGTCGAGGTCAAAGCGATTGCCGCAGTCCTGAAGAACCACGGCATCGGTAAAGGCGATCGTGTCATCATCTATATGCCAATGATCCCGGAAGCGGTCTTCTCCATGCTGGCCTGCGCCCGCATCGGCGCGATCCACTCTGTGGTGTTCGGCGGCTTCGCCGCTCATGAACTCGCGACCCGGATCGATGACTGCGACGCCAAGGCGATCATCAGCGCAAGCTGCGGTCTGGAGCCGGGCCGCGTCGTTCCCTACAAGCCCCTGCTCGACCACGCCATCGACATGGCGCAGGGAAAGCCGGAATACTCTTTCGTCCTGCAGCGCGACCAACTGCACGCGCCGCTGCGCTATGAGCATGGCGACGTCGACCTCGCCAAGGCGGTGGAAGTCGAGAAGGTCAACGGAACCGAGGTCGCATGCGAGCCCGTCGCGGCTACGGATCCGCTCTACATCCTCTATACGTCCGGAACAACCGGCCAGCCGAAGGGTGTCGTTCGCGACAATGGCGGTCATATGGTGGCGCTGGCCTGGACCATGGAGAACATTTACGGTGTTAAGCCGGGCGAAGTGTTCTGGGCCGCGTCCGACATCGGATGGGTCGTTGGCCATTCCTATATCGTCTATGCGCCACTGCTTTGTGGCAACACCACGATATTGTTCGAGGGTAAGCCGGTCGGAACGCCGGATGCCGGCACTTTCTGGCGCGTCGTGGCCGATCATGGCGTCAAGACGCTGTTCACCGCTCCGACGGCTTTCCGCGCAATCCGCCGCGACGATCCGGACGGTGAGTTTGTCCGCAAATACGACATTTCCGGCCTGCGCGCCCTCTTCCTTGCGGGCGAGCGTGCCGATACGGAAACGATCAAATGGGCCGAGAAGGTTCTCAATGTTCCGGTGATCGACCATTGGTGGCAGACCGAGACCGGCTGGCCGGTTGCCGCGAACCCGGCCGGTCTCGGCCTGCTTCCGGTCAAGTACGGTTCCCCGGCGGTGGCCATGCCAGGCTATGCGATCGACGTGCTTGACGATGCGGGCCATCCGGTTCCGAACGGCACACTCGGCAACATTGTCGCCAAGCTGCCGCTGCCGCCCGGCTGCCTGGTCACCTTCTGGAACGCCGACGACCGCTTCCGTTCGGCCTGCCTCGAGGAGTTCCCCGGATACTACAAGACGGCCGATGCCGGTATTGTCGATGAGGATGGCTATATCTACGTGATGGCGCGCACCGACGACATCATCAACTGCGCTGGCCATCGCCTGTCGACGGGTGCGATGGAAGAAGTCTGCGCGATGCATCCGGATGTCGCCGAATGCGCCGTCATCGGCATCGCCGACGAACTGAAGGGCCAGATCCCTTGCGGCTTCCTGGTGCTGAAGCACAATGTGAACCGTGATTTCAAGGTGATCGAGCGTGAAATCGTCCAGTTGGTTCGCGACGAGATCGGCCCGGTCGCCGCTTTCAAGAACGTGATGAAGGTCGAGCGCCTGCCGAAGACACGTTCCGGCAAGATCCTGCGCGGCACGATGCAGAAGATCGCCGACGGTATGCCATGGAAAATGCCGGCGACCATCGATGATCCGGCAATCCTCGACGAGATCACCGAAGTGCTGAAACAGCACGGCATGGCGAAGTAGTCGCCCCTCATACAAAAGCCCCGGTCAGTGGTGAACTGACCGGGGCTTTTCCGTTTCATGCGATGCGGAAATCAGAAGCGGTGGTCGTCCTCGTCTTCAACATTGTCCGACTTCAGCGACTGAAGCTTGGCGAAGACAGCATTCGCGTCGATTTCCTTTTCCTTCTCTTCGCGGTAGCCGAGATCGAGGTGCTCGGTTTCGCTGGCCGACTGGAGGGTTGCGCCGAGTTCGGCAGCGGTCGGCAGAGGACGGCCCTTGGATGCCTTTTCGACTTCCATGTCGAGATCGATCTGGCTGCAGAGGCCGAGCGTGACCGGGTCCATCGGCGTCAGGTTTGTCGAGTTCCAGTGGGTGCGGTCACGAATCTGCTCGATCGTCGACTTGGTGGTGCCAACGAGGCGCGAGATCTGCGCATCCTTCAGTTCCGGATGGTTGCGCACGAGCCAGAGAATGGCGTTCGGTCGGTCCTGACGTTTTGAGACCGGCGTGTAGCGCGGACCACGGCGCTTGGAATCGGGAACGCGAACCTTCGGTTCGGAGAGCTTCAGCTTGTGATTGGGATCCTTCTCCGCCCTGGCAATCTCGTCGCGTGACAATTGCCCGGTGGCGATCGGATCGAGACCCTTGATGCCCTGCGCTGCTTCGCCGTCTGCGATTGCCTTCACCTCAAGCGCGTGAAGCTTGCAGAACTGCGCGATCTGGTCGAATGACAGCGCGGTGTTGTCGACAAGCCATACGGCCGTCGCTTTCGGCATGAGCAATGTCTGAGCCATGGAAACAATCCTTCTCTGCGTCCGCGCCGGGTGCCGCGGGCCGTGGGTCTCAACCACAATTTCCGGAATTCAACGGCTATATAGCTCCAAAAGTCGTGGAATGCAATTCATCTGCTTGCGAATGACCTTTGTCTAATTGCTGTAGCGTCTCTAGCTGCTATGAATGGCGCACAGAGGTCTTAGGGGGAGTGCCTGGGACCATCGAATAGTTGGCGCGTCAACATGAGGAGGTGTTCATGTCAGCCAAGAAATATCCAGTGCTGAAATCGGCGAAGAGCCGGGCCCTGATCGACAATGATAAATACCTGAAATGGTATGAAGAGAGCATCGAAGACCCGGATAAGTTCTGGGACAAGCATGGCAAGCGGATCGACTGGTTCAAGCCCTATACCAAGGTGAAGAACACCAATTTCAAGGGCAAGGTGTCGATCAAGTGGTATGAGGATGGCCTCACCAACGTTTCCTATAATTGCATCGATCGCCACCTGAAAACTCATGGCGAGCGCACAGCGATCATCTGGGAAGGTGACAACCCCTATATCGACAAGAAGATCACCTACAACCAGCTTTATGACAATGTTTGCCGCCTGGCGAATGTAATGAAGGAGCAGGGCGTCAAGAAGGGTGACCGCGTCACCATCTACATGCCGATGATCCCGGAAGCCGCCTATGCGATGCTCGCCTGCGCCCGCATCGGCGCTATTCATTCGGTGGTGTTCGGTGGTTTCTCGCCAGAGGCGCTCGCCGGTCGTATCGTCGACTGCGAATCGACCTTCGTCATTACCTGCGACGAGGGTTTGCGTGGCGGCAAGCCGGTTCCGTTGAAGGAAAACACTGATACTGCCATCGACATCGCCGCCAAGCAGTATGTGATCGTCAACAAGGTTCTTGTTGTCCGTCGAACCGGCGGCAAGACTGGCTGGGCGCCGGGCCGCGACCTCTGGTATCACGAGGAAACCGCCAAGGCTAAGCCGGACTGCCCACCGGTCAAGATGAAGGCGGAAGATCCGCTGTTCATCCTTTATACCTCCGGTTCGACCGGCAAGCCGAAGGGTGTGGTTCACACCACCGGCGGCTACCTCGTCTATGCCTCGATGACGCACGAATATGTCTTCGATTACAAGGATGGGGAGATTTACTGGTGCACGGCCGACGTGGGTTGGGTGACCGGTCACTCCTACATTGTCTACGGACCGCTCGCCAATTGCGCGACCACGCTGATGTTCGAGGGCGTGCCGAATTTCCCGGACCAGGGTCGGTTCTGGGAAGTCATCGACAAGCACAAGGTCAATGTCTTCTACACCGCGCCGACCGCGATCCGTGCGCTGATGGGTGCAGGCGACCAGTTCGTCAAGCGTTCGTCGCGTTCGTCGCTGCGCCTGCTCGGTTCGGTGGGCGAGCCGATCAATCCGGAAGCCTGGGAATGGTATTACAACGTCGTCGGTGAGCAGAAGTCGCCGATCGTCGATACCTGGTGGCAGACTGAAACCGGCGGCATCCTCATTTCGCCGCTGCCGGGCGCGACTGAGCTGAAGCCGGGTTCGGCCACGCTGCCGTTCTTCGGCGTCAAGCCGCAGCTTGTCGACAACGAGGGCAATGTGCTCGAGGGCGCGGCCGACGGCAATCTCTGCATCACCGACAGCTGGCCGGGCCAGGCGCGCTCGATCTATGGCGATCATCATCGCTTCGCCGAAACCTATTTCTCTACCTACAAGGGGAAGTATTTCACCGGCGATGGCTGCCGCCGCGACGAGGACGGCTATTACTGGATCACCGGGCGCGTCGACGACGTTCTGAACGTCTCCGGCCACCGCCTCGGTACGGCCGAAGTGGAATCGGCACTGGTCTCGCACCACTTCGTTTCCGAAGCTGCGGTCGTCGGCTATCCGCATCCGGTCAAGGGTCAGGGCATTTATTGCTATGTCACGCTGATGTCCGAGCATGATGGTGACGATGCCTTGCGCCAGGAGCTGGTGAAGCATGTGCGCACCGAAATCGGGCCGATTGCAACGCCCGACAAGATCCAGTTCGCGCCAGGCTTGCCGAAGACCCGCTCGGGAAAGATCATGCGCCGCATCCTGCGCAAGATCGCGGAGGACGATTTCGGCGCGCTCGGCGACACCTCGACGCTGGCCGATCCGGGCGTTGTCGATGACCTGATCGCCAACCGACAGAACAAGATCGCCTGATCGCTCTTTTAACCTTTGATCAAGGCCTCTCCGCCCGGAGGGGCCTTTTTCGTTTCTCCGTCAGCAGCCGATCGCCCGGCGAATCTCATCAACCTGCTCGCGCGAATGGCAGATATTTTCGCATGGAATGCCGTCACTGTCCGCATCGGCGCGTCGGTAACCGCTGCACCACAGCTCCACCGCCTCCCGGCAGTTCGTCACCTGCTTGCAGGTACGCCCTGCGGCCAGGGTATAGGGAGTATCCCGATCTGCCGACATGTAGCCTTCAGCTCTCGCCTGGGGCAGCAGCAAGTTCAGTGAAATCAGAAGCGTGGGAAGGGCGCGTTTGACAGTTATCTCCATCGACGATGAAATTGCGACTGTCCACTCTTCGTTCACAGCCCGCACTTGCACGCGAAGCCGTTCAAGGGCAAGCGGCCACCTTCTTTCGTCCGCCCCGGTAGGGATCAACGAGACCGGCGGAGAGCAAGGCGGTTGCCGGATTGCTGCCGTCGGCGAGAAGGATCGCCGCGACGACGCGCCCGTAATATTTGTCACCGGATATGTCAGTGAGCGCAACGACCGGCGAGGCCTTCAACAGGTCGGTAAGGGTCGATTGCGCCTGTTGCGCGGCACTGCGGACTGCCGCGCAGCGCGATTTCAGTTCCGGCGCGTCGATACCGCGTAGCCGCACATAGGTTGTCACATGATGATTGGGCCAGGGCATGGCACTCACCAGAACCGTGTCCCCGTCGACCACGCGGATGAGTTCGGCTGCGACCGGACCGGCGATCTTCTCGGCCGCCTCGGCGTTTCCACCGAACACGATCGTGCTCAGCAGGGCCAGTAGAATGCAGTTCGTGGCGGAGAAAAGACGATTGCGCATGAAGGGAACATATTCCTATCATGCGTGCCAATCAATAGGCTTTTATTCTGGTCAGAAGTCGATGGCCCTGCCCTTGATCTCCCAGTCACCGAAGCGCGCCGGATCAGCGCCGCCGCGTCCGCCTATTTCTGGCGCGGGGTCGGTCTTCTGTTCGGTCTTCCGGCGTTCCTCCGCCTCGGCCAAGGCGCGCTTCGCCGCCTCGGTCAGCGGCTTGCGCGGCGGTTGTTCGACGCCTGGCTGTTCCGTTGCGGCCCGCAGATTGTCATTGTCGGCATTTGCGCTCATGTCTGATTCATTCCGGCGATCATTGAAACTTGGCTTGGGCAATTTACATCTAGTGCAGTCCGGCGCGCTAACCAAGCCGTGAATTGTTCCTGCCGACGGAGAGAAGCGATGAATATGATGCGTACCGCCATGCTGCTCGCCTTCATGACAGCCTTGTTCATGGGGGTCGGATACCTGATCGGCGGCCAGACGGGCATGCTGATCGCCTTCGTCGTCGCTGCGGGCATGAACTTCTTTTCCTACTGGAATTCCGACCGCATGGTGCTGTCCGCATACCATGCCCAGGAGGTCGATGAACGCACCGCTCCCGAGTTCTATCGAATGGTCCGTGATCTGGCGGCAAATGCCGGTCTTCCAATGCCCCGCGTGTATGTCTTCGACAATCCGCAGCCGAATGCCTTCGCTACCGGCCGCAACCCGCAGAACGCGGCAGTCGCTGCCTCGACCGGCCTCCTTCGGCGCCTGACGCCCGAGGAGGTCGCTGGTGTAATGGCCCATGAACTGGCCCATGTCGAAAACCGTGACACCCTGACCATGACGGTGACGGCGACACTGGCCGGTGCGATCTCCATGCTGGCGAATTTCGCCTTCCTGTTCGGCGGCAGCCGGGATGACCGCAACAATCCGCTCGGTTTCGTCGGCGTGCTGATAGCCATGATCGTCGCACCGCTCGCAGCCATGCTGGTACAGATGGCGATCAGCCGGACCAGGGAATATGCCGCCGACCGTCGCGGTGCGGAAATCTGCGGCAGCCCGCGTTCTCTTGCCTCTGCTCTGGAGAAGATCGCCGGTGATGCCTCGCATATCGAAAACGACGACGCCGAACGCAATCCGGCGACGGCGCATATGTTCATCATCAATCCGCTCTCTGGACAGCGCATGGACAACCTGTTTTCCACGCATCCGGACACGGAAAACCGGATTGCGGCTCTGCTCGAGATGCGGGAAACAGGCATTGGGGGATCGACGCGGCCGGAGCGCACTGCTAATGCGCCCCGTAAAGCGCGTTCCGTTCCGAACACCGGATGGGGCCGCGGCGGCTCCGAACCACCCAAAGGTCCATGGTCTTGAACGACGAGAAATCGCGCGGAAAATCGAAGAATTCCAATCCAGGACGCCGACCGGGTTCTGCACGACGGCTTGAACATGCCCCCAAGGCCGGGCTCGACGCCCGGATCGCGGCGACCAAAATCCTCGGCGCGGTGATCGACAAGAAGACTTCGCTCGACGGCATGCTGGATGCCGAACACGGTAATCCCGCGATACGCGACCTCTCCGAAGCCGACCGGGCTTTGGTGCGGGCCATGCTGCACAGCGCGCTGCGACACCTTCCCCGCATCGAGGCGATCCTCAACATCCTGCTCGATACGCCGCTGCCGGAAGGCGCCCGCTCACTCAAGCACCTGCTGATTATCGCGGCCGCCCAGATGCTCTATCTTGACGTTCCGGATCATTCGGCAGTCGATCTCGCCGTTGAGCAGGCCAATCGCGATCCGCGCAACCGTCGTTTCGCCAAGCTGGTGAATGCGCTGCTTCGGCGAATCGGCCGCGAGAAGGAGGCGCTCCTTGCGAATGTCGCAAAGCTACCCTGCCTGCCCGCCTGGTTCCTCGAGCGGCTGACCGCGATATACGGTCGCGATGCGGCGCTGGCCATCGCCGAAGCACAGTTGCAGCCGGCGGCAATCGATCTGACGGTCAAGCATGATGCGGCCCTCTGGGCCGACAAGCTGAACGGCAAGGTCCTTCCGACCGGCAGCGTGCGATTGGAGAAGTTCCGTGGTGCCATTCCAACGCTTGAGGGTTTCGATGACGGTGCCTGGTGGGTGCAGGATGCTGCCGCGGCCATGCCGGCCCGGCTGTTCGGCGACATTCGCGGCAAGCGCGTCGCCGATCTTTGCGCAGCACCCGGCGGCAAGACCGCGCAGCTGATAGCCATGGGCGCCGAAGTGACCGCCGTCGAGCAGTCCCAGTCTCGTCTGAAAAGGCTCGAGGGCAATCTGGCGCGTCTCGGCATGCAGGCCGACTGCGTGCTGGCCAGCCTCCTCGATTTTCGGCCGGAGCAGCTCTTTGACGCGGTCCTGCTCGATGCGCCCTGTTCTTCGACGGGAACCATGCGGCGCCATCCAGATGTGCCCTGGACCAAGGGGCCGGCCGACATTGTCAAGCTAGCGGAACTGCAGGAAAGACTACTGCGCCATGCCTTGACGCTCGTCGGTCCGGGCGGCATCGTGGTCTTCTCCAACTGTTCGCTTGATCCGCTCGAGGGCGAGGATATGGTCGCCCGCGTACTGGCTGACTGCCCCACTTGCCGGCGCATCGAGATAGAACCCGCAGACTGGCCAGATCTCGAAGAGGCGATCACGCCGCGCGGCGAATTCCGCACGACCCCGGCCATGCTGCCGAAAGAGGGTGGTCTCGACGGATTTTATGCTTGCGTCATCGCTAAAATTTAACGGAAATTTCACTAGAATTGTTAGACTTTGAAGGAATGCGCGGGCGCCGGCTCATTGAGCACGTGCTGCGGCGGTCGGTCGACGGACGAGATCCGAACACCGAGGCGGATGATGGAGCGGATCAGGGCGGGATGGCCATTCGCGGCCTCGGCGCTGGAGTGGATCCAGCGCCACGGCTTGGGAATACGATGCGACTGACGCAACGCCAAAGGCTGGTCTATCTCTATCTCGCGGAAGCGTGCCGGCGGGTTCTCTGCGTTCTTGCGCCACCACGGGCGCTGTCGATCGGTCTGCCAGGTGCTGCGCCGGGACGGCTGATTGTTGCCCCGACCGATCTGCGTGCTATCGATCCTTTTGTCGCGGAAGAAATCTACCAGGGACGCTTTCCCCTTGCCGGGCGGGTCCTCGATGCCGGCAACCAGTCGCCTTTTCTGCTGGAATTGCCCTCCCATCATTTCGCCGTGCGGCTCCATGCCTTTTCGTGGCTGCGGCACATCCGGTCTGATAAGAGCGCTGAGGCCTGCGCCAATGCTCGGGCGATCGTCGACGACTGGATCGAACTGCACGGATCGCGCGTCGACGGCATCGCCTGGGAAGCCGATGTGATGGCTCAGCGAATCATTGCCTGGCTTTCCCATTCGACCGTAGTGCTTCAGGATGCCGACAGCGGCTTTTACCGGCGCTTCCTGTCCAGTCTTTCCTTCCAGGTTCGCTATTTGCGTCGGCGTGCGCGATACGCGCCGGCAGGTCTTCCGCGCCTCAGGCTGCGCATCGCGCTTGCCATGGCCTCGATCTCGATGGAAGCGCGGCCCTCGACGATCAGACGGGCGGCACGTGAGCTCAACCGGGAGATCGATCGGCAAATCCTGCCGGACGGTGGACATGTGTCGCGCAATCCGCAGGCGGCGGTCGACCTGTTGTTCGACCTTTTGCCACTCAGACAGACCTATATCAATCTCGGCCATGATGTGCCGGTGAAGCTGATCCCGGCGATCGACCGGATGTATCCGGCAATCCGCTTTTTCCGGCATCAGAGCGGAGACCTCGGCCTGTTCAACGGGGCAAGTTCCACGCTCGCCAACGACCTGATGTCGGTGCTGCGGTACGACGAAACCGCTGGCCAGCCGTTCAAGGCGTTGCCCCATTCGCAATATCAACGGATGGCTTCTGGCGGTACGGTACTTCTGGCGGACACCGGCCTGCCGATTTCCGCCGACCTTTCGCGAACCGCCCATGCTGGCAGCTTGTCGTTCGAACTGTCCTCGGGTCGGCATCGCTTCATCATCAACAGTGGTTCGCCGCGGTTTGCCGGCGAAAAGCTCAGGCAGCTGGCGCGCACCACGGCTGCCCATTCCACCGTTTGCATCGGCACGGCTTCCTCGGCGCGATTTTCTCAGTCCGATTTTCTTGGGCCGGTGATGGTGGCCGGCGTGTCGAAGGTTGATGTTTCGCGTCAGACCGGGCCTGACGGGAGCGACCGCCTCTGCGCCAGCCATGACGGCTATCTGACGAAGTTCGGTCTGCTTCACGAGCGCGAGATCCGCCTCAACGAGACGGGCAACAAGATTGCTGGACGGGACCGGTTCTTGGAGCCTGATGGCACGCCCTCGACCGTAGCCCCGCCAGAGCCGGCGGTTGCCCGCTTTCATATTCATCCGGCAATCACGCTCGAGCGTATCGACGAGCGCAAGGTCCGCATGCTGGCGCAGGACGGCGAGAGCTGGACATTTTCGATCCCGGCAGGAGAACTTGCGATCGGCGAGGATATCTTTTTTGCCGATGCCTCGGGTGTTCGTCCGTCGCAACAGCTGGAGGTGGCCTTTCAAGGCCCGGAAATACGCTGGTTTCTCGCCCATCACGCATAGAATGGTTCCATCCGCGGGGAAGCTGTGCTAGGCGGCGGCATCGCGCTCGCGATCTCCCTTCTTCATGCGGCGCGGCAGTTCAGATCGGAGCAGAACCATGGCCGTCGTATCCAAGAAAATCCCCGTTCCCGACCGCGTCAGAATCCGCACCGCCTTGCTTTCGGTTTCCGACAAGAGCGGCATTGCGGAACTGGCGCAGGCGCTGAATGCCATGGGCGTAAAGCTTCTGTCGACCGGCGGCACGCACAAGGCGATCGCCGCGGCCGGTCTGCCGGTCACCGACGTCTCCGAAGTCACGGGTTTCCCGGAGATCATGGATGGCCGTGTCAAGACGCTGCATCCGAACGTGCATGGTGGCCTGCTGGCAATCCGTGACGACGAGGACCATGTCGCCGCAATGCGCCAGCATGGCATCGAGAGCATCGATCTTGCCGTCATCAATCTCTATCCCTTCGAGGAAGTCCGCGCCGCCGGCGGCGATTATCCGACGACCGTCGAGAACATCGATATCGGCGGCCCGGCAATGATACGTGCCTCGGCCAAGAATCATGCCTACGTCACCGTGCTGACTGATCCGTCGGACTACCCGGCCCTGTTGGACGCTCTCAAGGCCGACGATTGCCAGACGACCTATGCGCTGCGCCAGCAGTTCGCCGCCAAGGCTTTTGCCCGCACCGCCGCCTATGACTCGGTGATCTCCAACTGGTTCGCAGAGGCCCTGTCGATTGACATGCCGCAGTATCGCGCCATTGGCGGTTCCCTCAGGGAAGCCATGCGCTACGGCGAAAACCCGCACCAGAGCGCCGGGTTCTATGTCACCGGCGACCAGCGCCCGGGAGTTGCCACCGCGACCCTGCTGCAGGGTAAGCAGCTTTCCTACAACAATATCAACGATACCGACGCGGCCTTCGAACTCGTCGCCGAGTTCCCGGCCGAAAAGGCCCCGGCCTGCGCCATCATCAAACATGCCAATCCTTGCGGGGTGGCAACCGGTCCGAGCTTGGTGGAGGCCTACAAACGGGCGCTCGCCTGCGATTCCACCTCTGCCTTTGGCGGAATCATCGCGCTCAACCAGATGTTGGACGCTGAGACGGCGGAGGAGATCGTCAAGCTGTTCACCGAAGTGATTATTGCACCGTCGGTCACCGACGAGGCCAAGGCGATCATTGCCGCCAAGCCGAACCTGCGGCTTCTGACCACCGGAGCGCTTCCGGATCCGCGCGCCCGCGGCATCGTGGCCAAGACTGTTTCGGGCGGACTGCTCGTCCAGTCGCGAGACAATGTCATGGTCGAGGACCTTGAGCTCAAGGTGGTCACCAAGCGCGCGCCCACCCCGACCGAGCTCGAAGACATGAAGTTCGCTTTCAAGATCGCCAAGCACGTCAAGTCGAACGCGGTGATTTATGCGAAGGACGGTCAGACGGCTGGTATCGGAGCTGGCCAGATGAGCCGCGTCGATTCCGCCCGCATCGCGGCGCTCAAGGCCGAGGATGCGGCCAAGGCGCTCGGCTTGGCAGAGCCGCTGACCAGGGGCTCTGCGGTTGCCTCGGAAGCCTTCTATCCCTTCGCCGACGGTCTGCTCGCGGCAATCGCCGCCGGTGCCACCGCCGTCATCCAGCCCGGTGGCTCGATGCGGGATGCCGAAGTCATCGCTGCTGCCGACGAACACAATGTCGCGATGGTCTTCACCGGCATTCGCCATTTCCGCCACTGATCGCGGATCGTCGCGATGGACAGGAAGAAGGCCCGGCAAACCGGGCCTTTTTCATGCTTCCAGCGGCTTTGCCGGATGGGCGGCGGGATAGGGCGTCTTCAGCAGAATGAGCAGGCCGCCCAACAGGAAGACGATCAGGCTCGCCATGCCGATGCGCGCCGATCCCGTCCAATAAGTGAGCAGCGAGAAGGAAAGCGTCGCCATGAAGCTCGTGGCGCGGCCGGAGAGCGCGTAGATGCCAAAATAGCGGCCTGCTTCCGCTGGGCTGACGCTGCGGGCCAGATAGGAGCGCGAGGAGGCCTGCACAGGCCCGAAGGAGATGCCGATCAAAAGGCCATAGAGAATATAGGCCTTTTCTGCCGGCGTCGAAAACAGGCCATCGGTCGTTTCGATCGGCAGGCCGATCAGCCCGAACAAGGTGAAGTCCGGTCCCGTCGAGATCATCCCGAAGGTCGCAGTCAGGAGGAGCAAGAGCGCCAGCACGACGACGAATTTCGATCCAAGCCACCGGTCAAGCGAGCTCGCCGCCACGCAGCCGAAGATGGCGATGACATTGAGGATGATGCCATAGATGCCGATTTCCATCGTATGCCAGCCGAACATCGCCGCGGCGAAGATGCCGCCGAGGATGAGCAGGCCATTGACACCGTCCTGGTAGAGCATCCGCGCGATCAGGAAACGGAAGATACCGGCCCTTCCCTTCATTTCCTTGAGCGTGCTTCCGAGTTCGGCGAGCCCGGAGCGCACCGCTTTGGCGAGCGGCTTGCCGCGGTTCGCATCCGGCGTGAAGAAGAACATGGGCAGGATGAAGACGAGGTACCACAGCGCCGAGATCGGCCCGGTAATCCGCGCGTCCTCGCCTGTCGCCGGATCGAGTCCGAACAATGGTATTGCGCCTAGAATGGTCCTGCCGGTGTCCGGGTTTGCCGCAATGAACAGGACGACGCTGATCAGCACGATCATGCCGCCGAGATAACCCATGCCCCAGGCTATGTTGGAAACGCGCCCCACATCCTTCTGGCCGATAAGCCGTGTCATCATCGAATCGTTGAAGACGATCGAGAATTCGGCGGATGTCGTGGCAAGGACCATGAGAAGGACGATAAAAGCGACCGAAGAGCCGGGCGTGGCCGTCCAAAGGAGGCAGAGGGCGGCGATCTTGATCATCGCGAAAAAGGCGATCCAGGGCTTTCGTGAGCCGGATTCGTCAGCGATCGATCCGAGGATTGGCGATAGCACGGCGATGATGATCGACGAGATCGTCGCCATGTTGCTCCAGGTCGCCTGGGCGGCGATCGGATCGCTGGTCATCCGAGAGACGAAATAAGGTCCAAAAATGAAAGTGGTAATCACCGTGAAAAAGGGCTGGGCTGCCCAGTCGAACAGCATCCAGCCCACCACGCCGCGGCTGTAAATCCCTTCACCGCGGCGGCGACCCATTGCATCTGCCATGTCGGTCACGCGAAGTCCCTTCCTCGATACCCCGAGGCGAAGACTGTCATCTTGACCAGTCGTTCGCAAGATCGCTTAACAAGCCAGCGGCGACGGTGATCTTTGCCAGGCTGGCCTCGTTCGTCTCGCTTAGCGCTGCGAGCTCGCGCCCGACATGCTCGACCCGTTGACGAGCAGCCGCAATCCACGCCGCGACGGGCTGTTTTGCTCCGCCATGGTGGGTGAAGGCAGAGACGACGATGTTGCGCCGTGCCGCGGCGATCTGATCGAGGCTGCGGGCCAGTGCCAGGCTTTCATAGTGATCGCTGCTGACGATCCGGCTGCCGGCAACAAGGATCCGGTCGACGCGGAAGACATCGGAGATGGCGAAGAAGCCTTCGATGACCCGCGATAGCGGGGCCTGCGTGCGCGCGGCGATCTGCATCACCTCCGGCACGAGCAGGAGGGTGAGTAGACCAACGACCTCTTCGGCCAACTCGGCGGGAGCGCCCGCCTCCAGCAGTTCCGTGACCTCGTTTTCCAGCATGGCCCGCAGGTTGGCCGGAAGCGTCGCATCGAAGGTCTGCTTGGCGGATTTGACCGCGATCTTCAGCCGCGTCAATGCATCGGAAAGGTCGCCGCTCGTCATGCCGGTCTCGACCAGAACGCGGGTAACCCCCGTATAGACGCGTGCGGCGAGCGCATGAAGCCTGTTCTGGGTTTCGCCGGGGATTCTGGCGTCGAGGGCGTCGATCTTTTCCCAAATCACCGGCAGTTGCAGTCCGTCGCGGGTGATCAGCGCGGCCTTGACGATCTCCGGCGGTAGCGCGCCCGTGGCATCGCCAATGGCGGCGATAAATCCTGGGCCGCCGCGGTTGATCACGTGGTTCGCCAGCACGGTTGAGATGATTTCGCGATGCAGCCGGTGTCCGGCTATGTCTGCCGCATAGGTCTTGCGCATGCGGGCCGGGAAGTAGTTGGTGAGCGCGCTCTCGCAATAGGGATCGTCCGGCAGATCGGATGCGACCAGTTGGTCGAACAGCACGATCTTGGCGTAGGACAACAGAACGCCGATCTCCGGGCGGGTCAGCGGCTTGCCGGACGCGTAGCGCTCGGCAAGTGTCGGATTGTCCGGCAAGGTTTCCACCTTGCGGTTCAAACGGCCGAGTTCTTCGAGATAGTTCATCAGGCGGCCGAGTTCTTCGCGATTGGCAGCGCCTTTTCGCTCCGTCAGCGAGATCGCCAGCGTCTGCAGGTAATTGTTGCGAAGAACCAGTTCGCCCACTTCGTTGGTCATTTCGGCGAGCAGCTTGTCGCGCTTGTTTCGGGTCAACCGCTCGTCGGCGAGTGCCGAGGAAAGGGCGATCTTGATGTTGACCTCGACGTCGGAGGAGTTGACTCCGGCCGAATTGTCGATCGCATCCGAGTTCAGACGTCCGCCGGCGAGGGCATAGGCGATGCGGCCCTTCTGGGTGACGCCGAGATTGGCGCCCTCGCCGATCACCTTGGCGCGCACGTCCGCGCCCGTCACCCGGATCCCGTCGTTGGCCCGGTCGCCAACCTCCGCATCGGTCTCCTCGGTTGCCTTGATATAGGTGCCGATGCCGCCGAACCAAAGCAGGTCCACCGGTGCCTTCAGAATTGCGCTCATGATGTCCGAGGGCGTCGCCACTGCCTTGTCGAGGCCGATCGCGGCAGCCGCCTCGGGCGTCAGCGTCACGGATTTTTCCGTGCGGGAGATAATCATGCCGCCCTTTGACAGCAGCGTCTTGTCAAAGTCCTGCCAGCTTGAACGTGGCAGTGCGAACATGCGTTTGCGCTCGGCAAAGGTTACGGCCGTGTCCGGATCGGGATCGATGAAGATGTCGCGGTGGTCGAAGGCGGCGACCAGCCTGATCTTCTCCGACAGGAGCATGCCGTTGCCGAAAACGTCGCCCGACATGTCGCCGACGCCGGCCACGGAAAATGGCGTCGTCTGGATGTCGATGTCCATTTCGCGGAAGTGACGCTTGACCGCCTCCCAGGCGCCGCGCGCCGTGATGCCCATCTTCTTGTGGTCGTAGCCGGCCGAACCGCCGGAGGCGAAGGCATCGTCGAGCCAGAAACCGGCCGCTTGGGCCAGACCGTTCGCCGTGTCGGAGAAGGTTGCCGTACCCTTGTCGGCGGCGACGACGAAGTAGGGATCGTCCTCATCGCGGCGTACCGTATCGGCGGGGGATACGATATTGCCGCCGACGATGTTGTCGGTGATCGACAGCATCGTCGTTATGTAGGTCTTGTAGGCCTCGGTGCCGGCGGCAATCCAGGCATCGCGGCTGGCGCCGATCGGCAGTTGCTTGGGAAAGAAGCCACCCTTGGCGCCGACCGGCACGATGACGGCATTCTTCACCTGCTGTGCCTTGACGAGGCCCAGCACTTCGGTGCGATAGTCCTGGGCGCGATCCGACCAGCGAAGACCGCCACGTGCCACCTTGCCGAAGCGCAGGTGAACACCCTCGACCTCGACACCGTAGACGAAGATTTCGCGAAAAGGCCGAGGTTCCGGCAAGCCCTCGAGACGCTGCGGGTCGAACTTGAAGGCCAGCATGGGGCGGTTCCCCACGGCGTAGGCCTGCTGGAAATAATTGGTGCGGAGCGTCGCTTCGATGGAGTTGATGTAGCGGCGCAGAATGCGGTCCTCGTCGAGGCTCGGCACCGACGCCAGCGCCGTTTCGAGCGTTTCGCGGCATTCCGCCAGCTTGCGCTGGCGCGCCTTGTCACCAAGTTTCGGGTCGAACGTGAGTTCGAACAGAGAGAGGATCGTTGCAGCGATAGCCGGATGCTTGTTGAGCGTGTCGGCGATGTGGCGCTGCGAGTAGACGAAACCGCATTGGCGCAGGTGCGCGGCATAGGCGCGTAGAACATTCGCCTGACGGCCGGTGAGCCCGGCTGTCAGTACCAGCCGGTTGAAGGCATCGTTGTCGAGCGTGCCGGTAAAGGCGAGAACGAAGGCTTCCTCAAGCAGGGGTCCTTGCGATGCAATGTCGAAGCCGCGGTCGCCCTGTACCTGGAGTTCCATGTCATGCAGCACGACAAGGTCTTCATTGCCTGTCCCTTCGTCCAGACCGATGTCGAAGGTTCGCTCGCTGATGACGTGGAAGCCCAGGTTTTCGAGGAGCGGGACGCGGCGGGACAGCGGCAGGTGGGCGCCGGCATGGAAGATCTTCAGATAGAGGAGAACCCCTTGCTCGCCGTCGACTTCATGGAAGGCGATAGAAATTGGCGCACCCTCACGGCAAGCCTGGATATGGCGCAGGTCTGCCACTGCGTCTTCAGGGCTGAAGGCCTCCTGGAAGGCCTGGGTGACCGCGAGCTGAGGCGCATCGTCTCCGGCGAGCGTGGTAAACCGGTCGAGCCAGCGTGCCGTGATCTCCCGCACGGCCTGTTCCAGCCGGGCCTGGGCGATGCGTGGGGTCTTTCCCTCGGACCGGCCGATGATGATGTGCACGCGCGCCACGCCGCCCTCGGGGAAAGCCGGATAATAGGCTGAGACATGGCCATCGTAGACCGTCTTGAAATAGGCGCCGATCTTCTCACGGATCGATGAATTATAGTCCTCCCGCGGTACATAGACGATCAGAGACACGAAGCGGTCGAACTGGTCGATGCGCGGCAGCACGCGCACGCGGGGGCGCTCCGCGAGATCATTGATCTGCTCTGAGAATTTGGCCAAAAGGTCAGTGTCGATCTGGAACAGATCGTCACGCGGATAGGATTCCAGCGTGTTTTCCAGGATACGGCCAGAATGGCTCTGCGGGTCGAAGCCGAAATGGCTGATCACCTTTTCAACCTTGGCACGCAAGAGCGGGATCTGGTTGACCGAGCGGGTATAGGCGGTCGCCGTAAACAGGCCGACGATGCGAAGCTCGCCGGTTACCTTGCCGTCAGGCCCGAAGCGCTTGATGCCGACATAATCCATGTAGGCGCGCCGGTGGACTACTGATTTCACATTGGCCTTGGTTACGATAAGGAAGTCCGGGCCCTGCAGGAAGGCGAGGATTTCTGGCGTCGTGGTCACCGCATGTTTCCCCTGGCGCAGGACGAGCACGTCCGGATCGGAGAGGATCCCGAGCCCCTGGCCATGGCTGCGCTCGACCTTGGCGTCGGCGCCTTCGCCGGAATAGGTGTATTCGCGCATGCCGAGGAAGGTGAAATTGTCCTTGCGCAGCCAGTCCAGGAAGGCGAGGGCTTCGTCACGATCGGCCTTGCGGCGTCCGGCGATGGTGGTTGAAAGTTCCTGTATCGCCGTGTCGAGCAAGGCGAGCATCGGCTTCCAGTCGTTGAAGGCGAGTTTGACACTGGCGAGCACAGTGAGAAGATTTTCCTCAAGCGCTCGCGACTGTTCAGGGTTAAGCGGCGCGAGATGGATCTGCATGTAGCTGATCCGGGTTGCCCCTTCTGCCTCGTGTTCCGGCATGGACAGGCTGATCTCCCCGCCTGGCGCCAGTGTCAAGATCGGGTGAACCGCCATGGCAATGTCGCGGTGAAGGCTTGTCACTTCGCCCATCACCGAATCATAGAGGAACGCCTTGTTGCGATCGACGATCGAGAGGATGCTGACGGGCATGCCGCCAGGCGTCACCTCTGGTGTCGTCTCAATTGTGATGCGCGGTGCTTTGCCGTCCCAGGCTGCCAGATCGCCGGCCGCACGCACAGCGGAGAAGGCCAGCATTTCCGGGGTATAGAGATCGAGATCGTCATTGCTGGCGCGACCAAAGAGAATTCCAGGGTCGACGAATACCTCGCCGTTGGCCACCGCTATGCGCCGTGCGCTCTCGAACTGCTGCTCTCTCCGGGATTTCCTGCTCGCGACCATTGTTCACTCCCTCAATGCCATCCGCATGTTGCACGCTTGTACAATAAAATCTCTTGCCAAGACATGTATGCTTTTCCAATTCCGATGGAAATTTGCGGCGGTTCGTTGCGCGATAACTAGGATGCACAGATTGACAGCCGCGGCCCTTATGCCCGATCAACGACGCCACAATATGGATTTCAACCATGACAGAATATGCACCCGGCGCGGTGATCGTCATTTCGAGCCACGTCGTTCGCGGCTCTGTCGGCAACAGGGCTGCGGTCTTCGCGCTCGAGAGCCTCGGTTTTCCCGTCTGGGCTCTCCCGACCATCGTGCTGCCCTGGCACCCCGGTCATGGTCCATCGACCCGGCTCACCTTTGCCGAAGATGAATTTGATCATGCGATCGACGACCTCATTCGCGCGCCCTGGCTGTCCGAGGTGAAGGCCGTGTTGACCGGCTATTTCGGCAATGCTGCCCAGCCGCGTTCGGTCGCCCGTTTGATCGAGGCACTGCGCGAGCGCAATCCTGACCTTCTCTATGTCTGCGATCCGGTGATGGGTGACGTCGGCGGTCTCTATATCCGCGAGGAGACGGCCGTAGCGATCCGCGACGCGCTGATCCCGCTTGCTTCTGTCGCCACGCCCAACCGCTCCGAGCTGGAATGGCTGGTGGGCGGCACATTGTCGAGCAATGCCGAGATCATTGAAGCCGCCCTGTCGCTCGGTCCGTCGCGCATGCTGGTCACTTCGGCTGTCCCAATGATGGCGGGAGGCACCGGCAACCTTTATCTCAGCGGAAAACACGCCCTGCTCGCTGAACACAGGTTGATCGACAATCCCCCTAACGGCCTCGGTGACCTCACCTCGGCTCTCTTCCTGGCACGGCTCCTCGCAGGCGTCTCTGACGAGAGGGCCTTGCAGCTGACGACGGCAAGCGTCTTCGAAGTGCTGGCCCGCACTGCCAAGCGCGGGGGAGATGAACTGACACTCGAAAGCGATGCGTCGAGCCTTGCCACGCCGATGGCGCTCATCCAGATGCGCCGCCTCGTTCATCCGGCCCAGCGCCCGAAGCGGAGCTGAGCGCTATTCGCATTTCGGGTTTGCGTTCGAAGCTTGCGTGAAACTGTTGCTATCAAGGCCGCGGCACGCTAATCGGGAAGCATGAAGCGCTTCCCATCCACCCTCCTCAACGGTTATCGTAACTTCATGAGCGGGCGCTATGCCGGCGAGCGGGAGCGATATCGCATCTTGGCCGACCAGGGCCAGAAGCCCCACACTCTGGTGGTCGCGTGTTGCGACAGCCGCGCCGCGCCGGAGACGATCTTCGATGCCGGTCCAGGCGAATTGTTCGTCGTGCGCAACGTCGCGAACATGGTCCCCCCCTACGAGCCGGATGGCCAATATCACTCTACCTCGGCAGCCCTGGAATTCGCTGTCCAGGCCTTGCGGGTGCGTGACATCATCGTCATGGGCCATGGCCGATGTGGCGGCATCCGCGCCGCGCTCGATCCAAAAGGGGAACCGCTTTCGCCGGGCGATTTCATCGGCAAGTGGATGGGCTTGGTCAGGACTTCTGCCGAGCAGATCCAGGGCAATTCGGTGATGACGGATACCGAGCGCCAGACTGCACTGGAGCGCATCTCGATCCGCAACTCGATCGCCAATCTGCGGACCTTTCCCTGCGTGAAGATCCTTGAGGAGCGTGGCAAGCTGCAGATCCACGGAGCCTGGTTCGACATCGCCAATGGCGAACTCTGGATCATGGATCCGGAAAGCCGGGATTTCGTCCGTCTCGACGGGTGACTGAGAGACGCGCCAAAAGGCGCGCCTGAAAGTCTACGGTCCTATTGGCCGTCGATCTGTGCGCCGATATGGGCAATCGCCTGCTGGTAGACGGTGGCGGCGTTCCACTGCTGAATCGCGCGATAATTGGGCTGGCCGGGCTGGTAGCCGGCGCCCGGCTGCCAGCCGTGGCCGCGCAGGAAGTTGGCCGTCGAGGCAAGGGCGTCGGCTCGCGAGCCCACCAGATCGACCCTTCCGTCGCCATCCCCGTCCACGCCATATCTTACCACGCTACGCGGCAGGAACTGCGTCTGGCCAATCTCACCATGGGCAGCGCCCCGCGCGTTGACGGCCAACGAGCCATTGCCGACGAGTTGCAGTGCGGCGTAGAACTGATCGGTAAAGAAGTCAGAGCGACGGCAGTCATAGGCGAGCGTCGCCACGGCAGAGAGAATGTGCTCCTTGCCCATGAAGGAGCCGAAGCCGCTCTCCATGCCCCAGATTGCGATCAGCGGCCCAGCCGGCACGCCGTAGCGCTGTTCGATCTTGGCGAACAGTGCAGCGTTGCCCTTCTTCATGCTTTTGCCACGAGAGATGATGGTGGCTCCGCCGCGCTTTTGCATGAACTGGTCGAAGGAGAGCTTGAAGCTCCTTTGCCCGCGGTCGGCGCGGATTGTCGCGTTACTATAGGAAACACTGGCCAGGACCTTGTCCAGCACTCTCGGGCTCACGCCTCTCGCGGCCGCTTCGTTCCTGAAATCCCGTTTCCATGCATCGAAACCGGTGGCCGAATTGCCGCATTGCGCGGCATAGGCCGCACCGCCGGCCGACGAAACCATGGCCGCTGTGAGAAACGCCGCCGACAGGAACTTGGACAGTCGCATTTATTGCCTCGTATTCTTGCGATTTGACTTGGTTGCAACATGCCAGCGCGCACTGACTATGTCACGCCGGGTTCAGCTGTTTCGACGCTAGTTTCGCGTATCTGCCGATCACGAAATCATGAGCTTCGCCGGCCCCGCGCTCAGAAGCGCCGGGGCCGATAGATGGATGGATCAGGCCGCGGCCTTTTTCGGCTTGATCAGACCGCGATTGATCAGCAGTTCGGCGATCTGTACAGCGTTCAGAGCCGCACCCTTGCGCAGGTTGTCGGAGACGATCCACAGGTTCAGGCCGTTCTCGACGGTCGCGTCTTCGCGGATGCGGGAGATGAAGGTCGCATCCTCGCCGGCGCATTCGAGCGGTGTGATGTAGCCGCCATTCTCGTGCTTGTCGATGACGAGGCAGCCGGGCGCCTCGCGCAGGATCTCGCGGGCCTGATCGGCGGTGATCTCGTTTTCGAATTCGACGTTGACCGACTCCGAGTGACCGATGAAGACGGGCACGCGCACGGCGGTGCAGGTTACCCTGATCTTCGGATCAAGCATCTTCTTGGTCTCGGCGAGAACCTTCCACTCTTCCTTCGTGTAGCCGTCTTCCATGAACGCGTCGATGTGCGGGATGACGTTGAAGGCGATGCGCTTGGTGAACTTCTTCGCCTCGATCGGATCGGCGACGAAGACGGCGCGGGTCTGGGTGAAGAGCTCGTCCATGCCTTCCTTGCCGGCGCCGGACACCGACTGGTAGGTGGAGACGACGATGCGCTTGATCTTGGCGAAGTCATGCAGCGGCTTCAGCGCCACGACGAGCTGGGCGGTCGAGCAGTTCGGATTGGCGATGATGTTGCGCTTCCTGAAGTCGACGATGGCATCCGGGTTCACTTCCGGAACGATCAGCGGAACGTCGGCGTCGTAGCGCCAGGCCGAAGAGTTGTCGATCACCACGCATCCCTGGGCGCCGATCTTCGGCGACCACTTCTGCGAGATCGTGCCGCCGGCCGACATCAGGCAAATGTCGGTGTCGGAGAAATCGTAGTTCTCAAGGTTCTGGACCTTCAGAACCTTGTCACCAAAGGAGACTTCCGTGCCCTGGGAGCGGGCGGAAGCGAGCGCCACCACCTCGTTGGCCGGAAAGCCGCGCTCGGAAAGGATATTGAGCATTTCGCGCCCGACATTGCCGGTGGCGCCTACGATAGCGATCTTGAAACCCATTTATATGCTCTCTTTCTGTCTCTCCTCGGATGGTGAGGGGGGAGCCGCGCTTCAAGCGCGCCTTCCTTGTCCCCGGCCGTGCCGGGGAGAGAGCGGGGGCCAGAGACGTCAGACGGTTTTGGTCGTCGTTTTGGCCTTGGTCGTGAATGAAACGGAAAAACGCATATCCATCCCGGCGCCGTGCGCCGGGCCCGATCCGTCTGCGATGTGCGAGCAGAAAGAATACATGAGCGAATCCCTATTCCGGCCGAGCTATTAAAAGGTTTTGCGCGAAAGTCAAGCAAAAGCCGGGGCCGGATGCTGGCGGAAACTCCTTCCGTTGCTCGGATTTCGTGCGGACAAGCCGTCGCGGCTCCCGTGCAGTGAATGTCTTGTGCGCACGCCCGAGGATCGACGCTGATCTGGCGATGAGCCGCTTGAAGAGCCGATGCCGCTATGGAAGACTGGATCTATACAACTCGCGCTGCTGGTATTCCCATGACAATTACACTGCGAACCGCCTGTGCGGCAGACCTTGCCGCGATCACGCGGATCTATTCCGATGCGGTCCTTTCGGGCACTGCGAGCTATGAGCTTGCCCCGCCGGACGAAACCGAGATGGAGAAGCGATTCGAGTTAATCACGAGTCAGGGCTACCCCTATATCGTTGCGATAAACGAGATCGGCGCGGTGCTGGGCTATGCCTATGCCTCGGCGTTTCGCACGCGGCCCGCCTATCGCTGGCTCGTCGAGGATTCGATCTACCTAGCGCCGGAGGCGCGGGGGAAGGGGATCGGCAAAATGTTACTCGAGGAACTCGTCCGGCGTTCGACCGATCTCGGCTTTCGCCAAATGGTCGCCGTTATCGGCGGTGCGAGCCTCGCGTCCATTGCCGTTCACCGGTCCTGCGGGTTCCGAATGGTGGGAACGCTCAATGGCAGCGGCTTCAAGCTCGGCCAATGGCTCGATACGGTTTTCATGCAGCTCGCGCTGGGCGAGGGAGACACGACCCCCCCGGACGCGTCGCGTTATCCGGGCACGCTGTTTGCCGGTTGAAGCCTATTCGACGAGCTTCAATGCCTTGTCGAACACCTTCAGCACCTGTTTCAATTCATGTCCGCGCTTGAGGATACGCCCATCCGCAGCGACGACGGAGAAAGCACCTTGCTTGGCGGCGAATTTGGGGTTCTTCTCGATCCGGTAGAGAGGATATTCTCCCGAGCGCTTGAACACCGAAAAAACTGCCCTGTCCTTGAGGTGGTCGATTGCATAATCGCGCCAAACGCCTTCACCCACCATCTTGCCGTAGATCCACAATATGGCGTCCAGTTCGCGACGGTGGAAGGTGACGGGAAGAGGATCGAGGGTCTGGCGATAGTCGCGGATATCGACGACAGACGCTGCATTCTGCCCCTGATTCCCGATTTCCTCGGATCCTGTTTCCGACTGATCGCTCTTCAATGTTTTACAACCTCGCCTTTGTGACGGATGGACGACAGTCTGCCTCACGGGATCGAAATTGCAAGTCTCGGCACGCGGGTCCGCCGATGACCGTGCCGCCTGCGTCCGGCATTCGACCGCGCCCTCTAGGAGAGTTGCGGTCAAAGGCGAAGTTAAGGGAAGCTCGCGATGGGCCTTGACGGCGCGGAACATCCTGCCCTTCAACCGCGCCGCCGGATGTCGAACTCGCGGATCACCAGTTCGCGCATGCGCGTTGCGATCGGGCTCATCCTTTTGCCGCCGAGGCTGATCAGGTGGTATGGAGCAACCGCGATCGATTGCCGAACGTCGAGCTGCAGGAGGCCGGAACCCTTCGTCTGCCGGCAGAGCAGGTCGGAGACCTCACGCGACATCGGAGCGATGGCATTCGAGGCGGCCAGCATGGCGATCATCACCAGCAATGACGTGGTGTTGACGATGTTGGAAGGGATCGGCGCACCCTGAGCCACGAACACGGCCTCCAGCGCCTGGCGTACCGGGGCCCCTGGCGCCTGCATCACCCAGGGGAAATGAACAAGGTCGGCCATCGTCAGATCCTCGGCATTGGCCAATGGATGGCTTTGGTGCACGAGAAGATCCACTTCCTCCTCGAGCACGCCAGTGATGTTGAATTGCCTTGCATCGACACCGGCAGGGATGCGCCCCAGAACGAAGTCAAGCTGGCCGGAAAGCAGGTCGGCGATGAGCGGCCCGCTCGGCGCGACCTCGACGTGGATATCGGCTGTCCCGGCTTCCGTCTTCAAGGCCTGGATCGCCGGCACGACAAAAGCGACCGCACCGCCGGTGACTGCTCCGACGCGGACTGTGCCGGTCAGCCCGCGTCGGATCGCATCGACCTCGCGGGCGGCTTCGCGGATCTCCTCCAGAAGATTCTCGGCTCGCCGCGCCAGCGCGCAGCCGATCGCGGTAGGCTCCATGCCCTTGGGGGTGCGTGCGAAGATCGATGCGCCGACATGGCGCTCGATTTCGGCCAACATTCGCGATGCGGCAGGCTGGGTAATCGAAAGTGCATTGGCCGCCAGGCTCAGCTGACCGTAGTCGGCAATGGCGCGGATCAGGCTGAAATGCTTGGGTAGCAGACGGTTGGCCAGTTTCTCGGGCATGAAGAACATATCAATTACGGTATGCAGAATGTCAAACTAATCATTTGAACGGTATATCCGAAGGGCTATGACTCGGCTCGGATCAGGCGGGCCTCGTGTTGCCGCCGGTTCTTGCACTGTACGGTTGCCAGACGGAGCTGGGGCCGGACGATCAGCCAGGGAGGAATTCCGTGAAGAAAATTACCACTCTTATTGCGTCTGTCGCGCTGGGCATTTCGGTGTTCGCGTCGCAGGCAATTGCGGAAACGAAGGGCGTTGTTGGCATTTCGATGCCGACCAAGACGTCGACGCGCTGGATCTCGGATGGCGAGACCATGGAAAAACTGTTCAAGGAAGCCGGCTATCAGCCCGACCTGCAGTTTGCCGATGACGATATCCCGAACCAGCTTGCCCAGATCGAGAACATGGTGACCAAGGGTGCCAAAGTCCTCGTCATCGGCGCGATCGACGGCACTACACTGTCGGACATCCTGCAGAAGGCCGCTGATGCGGGCGTCAAGGTCATCGCCTATGACCGCCTGATCCGCGACAGTGGCAATGTCGACTATTATGCCACCTTCGACAATTTCCAGGTCGGCGTCCTGCAGGCAACCAGTCTGGTCGAAGGCCTGAAGGCCAAGTTCGCTGACACCAAGCCGTGGAATGTCGAGCTGTTCGGCGGTTCGCCGGACGACAACAACGCCTTCTTCTTCTATGATGGGGCCATGTCGGTCCTGCAGCCGATGATCGACAGCGGCGAAATCGTTGTGAAGTCTGGCCAGCAGGGCATGGAGCAGGTCGGCACGCTGCGCTGGGATGGCACCGTCGCGCAGGCTCGCATGGAGAACCTCCTGTCCTCGAACTATACCGAAGACAAGGTCCATGGCGCTCTGTCGCCCTATGACGGCCTGTCGATCGGCATCCTTTCAGCTCTCAAGGGCGTCGGCTACGGCTCGGGCGATATGACCATGCCGGTCGTCACCGGTCAGGACGCGGAGCTTCCGTCGGTCAAGTCGATCCTCGCCGACGAGCAGTACTCGACCGTGTTCAAGGACACCCGCGAACTCGCCAAGGTTGCTGTCTCGATGGTCGATGCCGTCATGGAAGGCAAAGAGCCGGAAGTGAACGATACCAAGACCTACGACAACGGCGTCAAGGTCGTTCCCTCCTACCTGCTCAAGCCGGTTGCCGTGGATAAGGCCAACGTCAAGGACGTCATGGTTTCCTCCGGTTATTACACCGCCGAGCAGATCGACAACTGACGCGCTGATTGAGCTGGGTCCGCGATTCGTCGCGGGCCCATTTCATATAGCATTTAGGGAGCTTGCGTCGTTGGCTTGACGATAACGTCGCCGCGTCGCGCCGGAATTCTGCCCATGGACAACATCATTCTCGAGATGCGCGGCATCACCAAGACGTTTCCCGGCGTAAAGGCCTTGGACAATGTCAGCTTCAAGGTGCGCGAAGGTGAGATCCACGCGCTGGTCGGCGAAAATGGTGCCGGCAAGTCGACCCTCATGAAAGTACTTTCCGGCGTCTATCCCGCCGGCACCTATGACGGCGAGATTCATTTCGACGGAGAAGCGCGCCGCTTCTCGACGATCTCGGACAGCGAAGAACTCGGCATCATCATCATTCACCAGGAACTGGCACTGGTCCCGCTCCTGTCAATTGCCGAGAACATCTTCCTTGGCAACGAGATTGCCACCAATGGCGTGATCAATTGGCAGGCGACCTTCTCGCGCACCCAGGAATTGCTGGCCAAGGTGGGCCTCAAGGATTCACCCTCGACGCTCATCACCGACATCGGCGTCGGCAAGCAGCAGCTCGTCGAAATCGCCAAGGCGCTTTCCAAGAAGGTCCGTCTGCTCATCCTCGATGAACCGACCGCCTCGCTCAACGAGACCGATTCAGACGCCCTGCTCAAGCTGCTGATCGAATTCCGCAGGCAGGGAATGACCTCGATCATCATTTCCCACAAGCTCAATGAAATCCGCACGGTGGCCGATCAGATCACCATCCTGCGTGATGGCGGTACGGTCGAAACGCTCGACTGTCACACCCAGGAAATCACCGAGGACCGTATCATCAGCGGCATGGTCGGCCGCGCCATGGAAGACCGCTACCCGCCGCGTGAGCCGAAGATCGGCGAGACGCTGCTCGAGGTGAAGAACTGGAACGTGTTCCACCAGAACCATCGCGATCGGCAGTTCCTGCACGAGGTGAATTTCACCGTGCGCGCCGGCGAGGTGGTCGGCATTGCCGGGCTCATGGGTGCTGGGCGGACCGAAACGGCGATGAGCCTGTTCGGCAAGTCCTGGGGCCACAGGATCACCGGCCAGGTCCTCATGCACGGTAAGCCGGTCGATGTCAGCACGATCCCGAAGGCGATTGGTGCCGGTCTTGCCTACGTGACCGAGGACCGCAAGCATCTTGGCCTCGTGCTCAACAATAACATCATGCACAATACCACGCTCGCCAATCTCGAAGGCGTGTCGCAGAACGGCTTTATCGACGAGCGCAGGGAAGCCAGGGTCGCTTCGGACTACCGGTCCAAGCTGCGCATCCGGTCCCACTCGATCTACCAGGAAACCGTCAATCTCTCCGGTGGCAACCAGCAGAAGGTCGTGCTGTCGAAATGGCTGTTCACCGATCCGAAGGTCCTCATTCTCGACGAGCCGACGCGCGGCATCGACGTCGGGGCGAAATTTGAAATCTACACCATCATCAACCAGCTTGCCGCTGAAGGTAAGGGCATTCTGATGATCTCGTCGGAAATGCCTGAACTGCTGGGAACCTGTGACCGGATCTACGTGATGAACGAAGGCCGGATCGTCGCCGAGTTCCCGAAGGGAGAGGCGAGCCAGGAATCCATCATGCGTGCCATCATGCGCTCGGGGGAGAAACACTAATGGCAATCGATACCCGCACAGAAACCCCGAAAGTCTCCGTCGGCGACTATTTGCGCAAGAACATCCGCGAATACGGGCTCTTGCTCGCGCTGGTCGTCATCATGCTGCTGTTCCAGTTCCTGACCGGCGGCGTCCTGTTCAAGCCGGTGAACATCACCAATCTGGTGCTGCAGAACTCGTTCATCATCATCATGGCGCTCGGCATGCTGCTGATCATCGTTGCCGGGCATATCGACCTGTCCGTCGGCTCGATCGTCGCCTTCATCGGCGGCATATCGGCGATCATGCTGGTCAAATGGGGCTGGCACTTCTCTCTCGTCGTGCCGCTTTGTCTGTTGATCGGCGCCGCCATGGGTGCCGCTCAGGGCTATTGGGTCGCCTACCAGAAGATCCCCTCCTTCATCGTCACGCTCGCCGGCATGCTGGTCTTTCGCGGGCTGACCTATGTGGTGCTGGGCGGCCGGCCGATCGGCCCGTTCCCGAAGGAATTCCAGCTTCTGTCGACCGGTTTTATCCCGGACTTCCTGTCGTTCACCGATCCGGCGACAAGCACGGTCAAGAATTATGTCGCACTGATAACCGTTCTCGCGCTGGTTGGCTGGGCGATCTATTCGGGCCTAAGGAATCGCCGGCTCAACGAGCAGCATGGAACACCCAACGAACCCTTCGTTTTCTTCGCCGGCCAGATGACCGTCATCAGCGTGGTCGCGGTATTCCTCGGCTTCCAGCTGTCGACCTATCGCGGCCTGCCGAACGTGCTGGTCGTAATGGGCGTCCTCATCGCCTTCTACACCTTCGTTACCACCCGTTCGACGATCGGCCGACGCATCTATGCCATGGGCGGCAACGAGAAGGCGGCCAAGCTCTCCGGCATCAATACCGAGCGGCTGACCTTCTACACCTTCGTCAACATGGGCGTGCTTGCCGCCCTTGCCGGCATGATCATCGCCGCCCGCCTCAATTCGGCGACGCCGAAGGCCGGCGTCGGCTTCGAACTCGACGTCATCGCCGCCTGCTTCATCGGCGGCGCCTCGGCCTCGGGCGGTGTCGGCCGTATCATCGGGGCGGTCATCGGCGCCTTCATCATGGGCGTGATGAACAACGGAATGTCGATCATGGGTATCGGCATCGACTACCAGCAGCTGATCAAGGGGCTGGTGCTTCTGGCGGCCGTATTCTTCGACGTCTACAACAAGAACAAAGCAGTCTGAGGTAAGATTATGCATCTCTCGCAGTTGAAGGACGGTGGCGTGATTTGCCGCCAAGGGCAGCAGGCACGCCTGGTTCCCGGCTTTTCTTCCACCTATGAACTCGCGAAGAACGCGGTGGAGGCCGGCATGTCGCTTGCCGCCTGCATTGCCGGTCGCGGTGAGGGTGAAGTGGTCGACCTGGCGCAGCTGGCCGCCACCGGCAAGCTCGACTGTCCGGTCCGCCATCCCGATGCGGCCCACATGTTCCTGACCGGCACGGGGCTCACCCACACCGGTTCGGCATCGACCCGCGACAGCATGCATGCCGATACCGTCGGCATGAGCGATTCGATGAAGATGTTTCGCATGGGCCTCGAGGGCGGCAAGCCCAAGGCCGGCGAAACCGGCGTCCAGCCCGAGTGGTTCTACAAGGGCACGGGCGTCAATGCGGTCGCCACCGGCGAGCCCCTCGTGTCGCCCTCGTTTGCGCTCGACGGCGGCGAAGAGCCGGAAATCGCCGGCTTCTACCTGATTGGCAAGGACGGCACGCCGTTCCGCCTCGGCTTCTCGATTGCCAACGAATTCTCCGACCACGTCACCGAGAAGATCAATTATCTCTACCTCGCCCATTCCAAGCTGCGCCCGGCGTCGTTCGGCCCGGAACTTCTCGTCGGGCCGTTGCCGGCGCATATCGAGGGCACCTCGCGCATTCTGCGCGACAACAAGGTGATCTGGGAAAAGCCGTTCCTCTCGGGTGAGGACAACATGTCCCACACGATTGCCAATCTCGAATACCACCACTTCAAGTACGACCTCTTCCGTCAGCCGGGCGACCTGCATGTGCACATGTTCGGCACGGCGACACTGTCGTTCGCCGACGGCATCAAGGCCGAGGACGGCGATGTGTTCGAGGTCCAGGCGGGTGCGTTCGGCCTGCCGCTCAAGAATCCGCTGGCGCGTGCCGCCGCCGGAAATCCTGACGTAACCATGCTCTGAACACGGGTGCCGCGCGCGGCGCCACGCCACCAGCAAAGAGACAGAGAACAGCCATGAGCGCTTTCAAACCGGCAATTTGGCCCCGCAAGCTGCGATCCCAGGAATGGTTCGGCGGCAATACACGCGACAACATCTACCATCGCGGATGGCTGAAGAACCAGGGTCACCCGCACGACCTGTTCGACGGTCGTCCCGTGATCGGCATCATGAACACCTGGTCGGATCTGACCCCGTGCAACGGACACCTGCGCGAACTCGCCGAAAAGGTGAAGGCGGGTGTGTGGGAGGCCGGCGGCTTCCCGGTCGAGGTGCCGGTCTTTTCGGCATCGGAAAACACCTATCGCCCGACAGCGATGATGTATCGCAACCTCGCCGCGCTTGCGGTCGAGGAAGCGATCCGCGGCCAACCGATCGACGGCGTCGTGCTGCTGGTGGGCTGTGACAAG
This sequence comes from Rhizobium arsenicireducens, assembly GCF_964021225.1. Taxonomy (NCBI): domain Bacteria; kingdom Pseudomonadati; phylum Pseudomonadota; class Alphaproteobacteria; order Hyphomicrobiales; family Rhizobiaceae; genus Rhizobium; species Rhizobium arsenicireducens. The sequence continues at coordinate 3,532,252 of NZ_CAXHYK020000001.1, forward strand.
ACCACGCCGTCGCTGCTGATGGGGGCGGCTTCCGTCGACCTGCCGGCGATCATGGTGTCCGGCGGGCCGATGCTGAACGGCTATTTCCGCGGCGAACGGGTCGGTTCGGGCACCCATCTGTGGAAGTTCTCGGAAGCCGTGAAGGCCGGCGAGATGACGCAGGAGGAATTCCTCGAGGCCGAGGCCTCGATGTCGCGCTCGACCGGCACCTGCAACACCATGGGCACGGCCTCGACCATGGCCTCCATGGTCGAATCGCTCGGCATGACGCTGTCGGGCAATGCCGCGATCCCGGCCGTCGACAGCCGCCGCCGGGTGATGGCGCAGCTGACCGGCCGCCGCATCGTGCAGATGGTCAAGGACGACCTGAAGCCTTCCGACATCCTGACCAAGGCAGCGTTCGAAAATGCCATCCGCACCAATGGCGCGATCGGCGGCTCGACCAATGCCGTCGTGCACCTGCTGGCCATTGCCGGCCGCGTCGGCATCGATCTGTCGCTGTCGGACTGGGACCGCTGTGGCCGCGACGTGCCGACGATCGTCAACCTCATGCCGTCGGGCGAGTACCTGATGGAAGAGTTCTTCTACGCCGGCGGCCTGCCGGTGGTGCTGAAGATGCTCGGCGAAGCCGGCAAGCTGACCAAGGATGCGCTCACCGTCTCCGGCGGAACGATCTGGGACGAGGTCAAGGACGTCCGCAACTGGAACGACGACGTCATCCGTCCGGTCGAGCGCGCGCTCACCCAGCAGGGCGGCATTGCCGTGCTCAAGGGCAATCTGGCGCCGAAGGGCTGCGTGCTGAAGCCGTCGGCCGCCTCGCCGCATCTGATGCAGCACCGCGGCCGCGCCGTGGTGTTCGAGGACATCGATGACTACAAGGCGAAGATCAACGACGAGGCCCTCGACATTGACGAGAACTGCGTCATGGTCATGAAATATTGCGGGCCCAAGGGTTATCCGGGCATGGCCGAGGTCGGCAATATGGGCCTGCCGCCCAAGGTGCTGCGCAAGGGCATTACCGACATGGTGCGCATTTCTGATGCGCGCATGTCCGGCACGGCCTATGGCACGGTTCTGCTGCACACATCGCCCGAAGCTGCCGTGGGCGGTCCGCTCGCGGTGGTCAAGAACGGCGACATGATCGAGATCGACGTTGCCAATCGCCGCATCCATCTCGACATTCCCGATGAGGAACTGCAACGCCGTCTCGCCGCCTGGCGCCCGGCCGCCGAACCGCCGGCCAGCGGTTATGCCCGCATGTTCCACGAGCATGTCGAGGGTGCCGATACCGGCGCCGATTTCGACTTCCTCAAGGGGTGTCGCGGCTCGGCTGTCGGCAAGGATTCACACTAGGGAAACGGCCATGCAAGACCGCATTTCGATCGCCCTCGTCGGCATCGGCAAGATTGCCCGCGACCAGCATATCCCGTCGATCGCCGCGGGGAGCGATTTCGATCTGAAGGCGGCGGTGAGCCGTCACGGCAAGGTCGAAGGTATCGAGAACCACACGGATTTCGATGCTTTCCTCGCCACGCGCTCGGGCATCCGCGCGGTTTCGCTCTGCACACCGCCCGAGGTGCGCTTCGACATGGCCCGCAAGGCGATTGCCGCCGGCCATGACGTGCTGATGGAGAAGCCACCGGCAACCACGCTCGGCGAGGCGGAAGCGCTGGCGGATCTCGCCCGAAAGGCCGGCGTCACCCTCTTTTCCACCTGGCATTCGCGCTTTGCCCTCGGCGTCGCGCCGGCCAAGGCCTGGCTTGCCGACAAGGCAATCCGCTCCATATCCATCGTCTGGAAGGAAGACGTCCGTCGCTGGCATCCCGGCCAGGCCTGGATCTGGGAGCCGGGCGGCTTCGGCGTCTTCGATCCCGGCATCAATGCGCTGTCGATCCTGACCGAGATCGTACCCGGCCGGGTTCTTGTTGAAAAGGCCAGCCTGTCCTTCCCGGCCAATCGCAAACAGCCGATCGCCGCCGACATCGCCATGCGCACGCTCGGCGGTGCGCCGATTGCCGCTGCGTTCGACTGGCGTCAGGAAGGCCCGCAGACTTGGGATATCACGGTCGAGACCGGCCAGGGGACATTGCGCCTCTCCAAGGGTGGTGCCGAACTGTTTATCGATGGGATTGAAAACTCGGCTGGACCCGACCGGGAATATGCCGGTATCTACGAGCGCTTCGCCGCGCTCATCCGGGCGCGCGAGAGCGACGTTGATTTCCAGCCGCTGCGATTGGTGGCGGACGCCTTCCTGTGCGGAGAGCGCCTCGAGGTCGAGGCCTTCGAAGACTGATCGATTAAAGGGATAATTGCCATGGCTTATGAATTTACCGGGAAGCACCTGATCGCCGGCCGCTGGGTGGCGGGCAGCGAGACCTTCACCTCCTCGCCTGCAGAAGGTCCGGTGCGGAATTTCTCCTTCGGTTCGGCCGCCCTGGTGGACGAGGCCGTGCGCGCCGCGGAAGAGGCCTTCGAGAGCTATGGCTATTCCAGCCGGGCCGAGCGCGCCGCCTTTCTCGAGGCCATCGCCGAGGAGATCGACGCGCGCGGTGACGACATTACCGAAATCGGCTCCGGCGAGACCGGCCTTCCCAAGGCGCGCCTCGTCGGCGAGCGTGGCCGCACCGTTGGCCAGCTGCGGCTGTTCGCAGCGCATATCCTCAAGGGCGATTATCTCGACCGCCGCCATGATGCAGCGCTGCCGGATCGCCAGCCCCTGCCTCGCCCGGACCTCAAGATGATGCAGCGGCCGATCGGCCCGGTCGGCGTGTTCGGCGCCTCCAACTTCCCGCTCGCCTTCTCCACGGCCGGCGGCGACACGGCATCGGCGCTGGCCGCCGGTTGCCCCGTCGTGGTCAAGGGTCACGAGGCCCATCCCGGTACGGCGGAGATCGTCGCTGCCGCCATTGATGCCGCCATCAAGCGTTGCGGCGTCCATCCCGGTGTGTTCTCGCTCGTCCAGGGCGGAAACCGCGAGGTCGGCACCGCGCTGGTCCAGCATCCGCTGATCAAGGCGATCGGCTTTACCGGTTCGCTCGGCGGCGGCCGTGCCCTGTTCGACCTCTGCGCCCAGCGTCCAGAGCCCATTCCCTTCTTCGGCGAACTCGGTTCGGTCAATCCGATGTTCCTGCTGCCGCAGGCCATGGCTGCACGCGGCGAAGCGATCGCCAAGGGCTGGGTCGGTTCGCTCACCATGGGTGCCGGCCAGTTCTGCACCAATCCGGGCATTGTCGTCGTGATCGAAGGCGAAACGGCCGATGCCTTCACCAAAGCCGCCGAACAGGCGCTCTCGGCGGTCGCCCCGCAGACCATGCTGACCGAGGGTATTGCCGATGCCTATCGCAAGGGCGCGACGAAGATTGCTTCCGTCGAAGGCGTGCGGTCCGTGCTCACCTCGACCTGCGACCTGCGCAATGCGACGCCCTATCTCTTCGCTACGACAGGCAAGGAATGGCTCGCCAATCATGCGCTCGGCGAGGAAGTGTTCGGCCCGCTCGGGATGATCGTCACAGTGACCGACACCGACGAGATGCTGGCCGTCGCCCGCAGCCTCGAAGGCCAGTTGACGGCCTCGCTCCATCTCGAAGCCGGTGACGAGGCGCTCGGCGCCAAGCTCCTGCCGATCCTCGAGCGCAAGGCCGGCCGCCTGCTCGCCAACGGTTTCCCGACCGGTGTCGAAGTCGCCGATGCCATGGTGCATGGCGGTCCTTATCCGGCCTCGACCAATTTCGGCGCCACCTCGGTCGGCACGATGGCGATCCGCCGTTTCTTGCGGCCGGTCTGCTACCAGGACATCCCGGTCGCCCTGCTGCCGGAAGACCTGCACTAAGGGACGTAACAAGATGAGCACGCAGGCCGCGGCGGCACTGGTCGACTGGGGAACGAGCAATCTGCGCGTCTGGCTGGTCGATGCCGCGGCGGGCGTGCTCGGGGAACGGCAATCGCCGGAAGGCATGGGGACGCTGACACCGGACCGTTTCGCCGGCGTGCTGGAGACCCATCTCGCCGCGCTCGGCGGCGCTCCCGATTTGCCGGTGGTCGTCGCTGGCATGGCGGGCGCCCGCGCCGGCTGGATCGAGGCGCCCTATGCCGAGACGCCGGCCGGCCTGACGGATCTCCATATTCAGGCCGTATCCGCACCCGGCATCGATCGCGACGTGCGTATCCTGCCCGGCGTTTGCCAGCGCGGCGCCGGCGCCGAAGACGTGATGCGTGGCGAGGAGACACAGCTTCTCGGCGCCGTCGCGTCCGGGCTCTGCGACGCGCTTTTCTGCCTGCCAGGAACCCACTCGAAATGGGTGTCCCTGCAGGAAGGCCGAATCAGCCGTTTCACCACGGCGATGACCGGCGAACTCTTCCAGCTCATTAGCCGGCAATCGATATTGCATCTATCGATTGGCGAGGGGCGGGCCTCCGCCGGCCACCCGGCTTTTGGCCAGGCGGTCGAGGAGGCGCTCGATCCTGATTTCAGCCTCACCACGCGCCTGTTCTCGATCCGCGCCCGGGGTCTGCTTGCCGGCGCCGACGAGGCCAGCGCGGCTTCGCGCCTGTCCGGCCTGCTGCTCGGCGCGGAAATTGCCGCCATGCGGCCAAGGCTTGGCGAAGGCCAATGCGTGCAGCTGATTGGCAGCGGTGCGCTGACAGAGCTTTATGCCGCCGCTCTTACGCTTGCCGGCGTCGAAACGGTATCGCTCGATGGCGGGGAACTGGTCCGCAAGGGCCTGTTTTCCGCTGCGCGCGTCCTCTTTCCCCATCGTTTCGCGGAGATCCTGCCATGACCAGCCCCGCCATCGCCTGGCCGTCCCTCAAGCGCAATCTGGTTGCCATCCTGCGGGGCATCCGGCCCGAGGAGATCGAGGGCGTGGTCGAGGTTCTGGTCGAAGCCGGATTCGAGGCGATCGAGGTACCGCTCAACTCGCCGGAGCCGTTTGCCTCGATCGAGAAGGCGCGGCGCCTCGCGCCCGCGTCCTGCCTGATCGGCGCCGGGACGGTGCTGGAGGTCCCGCAGGTCGACCGGCTGAAGAGTGTCGGCGGCAATCTGCTGGTGACGCCCAATGTCGAGCCGGCTGTCATCCGCCGCGCCGTCGAGCACGGCATGGTCACCATGCCCGGCGTCTTCACGGCGACCGAGGCACTGCTGGCCACCCGGTCGGGTGCCGCTGCCCTCAAGTTCTTCCCCGCCAGCGCGCTCGGGCCGGCCGGCATCAGCGCCATCAGCGCCATCCTGCCCAAGGGCCTGCCGATCGGCGCGGTCGGCGGCGTGTCGGACGCCGATTTCGCCGCCTATCTCAAGGTTGGCGTCAGCTGTTTCGGCCTCGGCTCCAGCCTTTACAAGCCGGGTGACAGTGCGGCAACGGTGGCGGAAAAGGCGAAGCGCACGATCGCCGCCTATGATGCCGCCGTATCGGCCTGACGGCCTCCCACAGGTGTCCATCCGCCGAAGGCCCCGGCCGGCATCAGCTGGTAGACGTCAAACTATTCAACTCCACATGCCGCGCATGCGCGCGCCGACATCAAGCCGGATCTGACGCGCGTCGCGCGTGCCTGGAGCGGTCGGCTGCGCCACCGGCCAGGCGGCCGATTCGAAGAATTGCAGCAGGGTCGCTGGAATGAAGCGCGTGCGCGCCGCATAGACATGCCGGTCCCCTTGCGCGTTCTGCCCGTGGGTGAAGAAGCGCTGCGGTACGGTCAAGTGTAGGCTGTCCTTGGCCCGCGTCATCGCCACGTAGAGCAGCCGCCGTTCTTCCTCGATCTCCGCCGTGGTACCGACTGCAAGGTCCGAGGGGATGCAGCCGTCGACGCAGTTCAGCACGAAGACGGACTTCCATTCCTGGCCCTTGGCCGAATGGATGGTCGAGAGGATCAGATAGTCCTCGTCTAGCAACGGCACGCCCGCCTGGTCGCTGGTCGCGTCCGGCGGATCGAGCGTCAGTTCGGTGAGGAAGTGCTCGCGCGAGCCGTAGCCCGAGGCGATCTGGCCGAGCTGCACGAGGTCCGCCTTGCGCGTCTCGGAATCCTCGTGGATGCGGTCGAGATGCGGCTCGTACCACAGCCTGGCGATCTCGATCTCGCCTGGCCAGCCCGCCTGGCCCTTGCCCATTTGCGTGAGCATGTCGACAAAGCGGCCCCAGTCCTCGCCGGTGCGCGGTGGCGGTGGGATTTCGGCGAGCGCTGCCAGCGGATGCGGATCGGCGGCAATCGCGTCGAGGATCTTCGAGGCGGTCTGCGGACCCACCCCCGGCAGGAGCTGCATCAGCCGGAAGCCGGCAACCTTGTCGCGCGGGTTCTGGGCAAAGCGCAGTGCCGCCAGAAGATCCTTCACATGCGCCGCGTCGAGGAATTTCAATCCGCCGAACTTGACGAAGGGAATGTTGCGCCGGGTGAGTTCGATTTCCAGCGGGCCGGAATGGCTGGACGTGCGAAACAGCACGGCTTGGTCCTTCAGCGTCAGGCCGCGCTCGCGGTTCTCCAGGATCTGCTCGACGATGTAGTTGGCCTGCTCGGCCTCGTCGCGCACGCTGACCAGCCGCGGCCGGTCCTCGGACTGGCGCTCGGTCCACAGGTTCTTGGTGAAGCGCTCGCGGGTAAGGTCGATCACCCCGTTGGCGGCGGCCAGGATCGGCTGGGTCGAGCGGTAGTTGCGGTCGAGCGTTATGATGTCGGCCGGCGGGTCGAAGCTTGCCGGAAAGTCGAGAATGTTGCGGATCGTCGCGGCGCGGAAGGAATAGATCGACTGGGCGTCGTCGCCGACCACGGTCAGCCCGCGTCCGCCCGGCTTCATCGCGGTCAGGATGGAGGATTGCAGCCGGTTGGTGTCCTGGTATTCGTCGACCAGGACATGGTCGAACCTGCCACCGATTTCGGCCGCAAGTTCCGGCTCGCTCACCGTCTGCGCCCAGTAGAGCAGCAGGTCGTCGTAATCGAGCACGTTCTGCGCCTGCTTGGCCTCGACATAGGCGGCAAACAGCGCCTTAAGCTCCTTCTCCCAGGTTCCGCACCAGGGATAGGCGCCTTTCAACACTTCGGAGAGGGGCGTTTCGGAGTTCACCGTGCGGGAATAGATGGCGAGACAGGTGCCCTTGGCGGGAAAGCGGCTTTCCATCTTCGACAGACCGAGATCGTGCCGCATCAGGTTCATCAGATCGGCGGAATCTTCCCGGTCGTGGATGGTGAAGCCGGGATCGAGGCCGATTTCATAGGCATAGTCGCGCAGGATGCGGGCGCCGATGCCGTGAAAGGTGCCGGCCCAGGTAAGGGCATCCGTCAAGACCGCAGCATCATTGCCCAGTACCTTGCGGCAGATCCGCTCGACACGGCGGCTCATCTCGCTTGCGGCGCGGCGGGAAAAGGTCATCAGCAGGATGCGGCGCGGATCGGCGCCGTTGAGGATCAGATGCGCGACCCGGTGGGCAAGCGTATTGGTCTTGCCCGAGCCGGCGCCGGCGATGATCAGAAGAGGGCCGTCGCCCTTGGTGGCCTCGGGTCCGATGCCATGCTCGACAGCGCTTCGCTGCCGGTCGTTCAGCGTCTCGAGGTGGTTTGCGTTCATCCGCCGACGACATCCTTGCTCATTCAGAAGTCTGGTTTGCCCGACATTGCCCGATTTGGCAAGAACAGAGAGTGAACCGGACAATGCTCAAGTTAACATCGGAGAAAGAAAAGCGTGCGGGATAAATCGGTTAGATATGCAACCGGTGATTTCGGCTAGGCGCCGCAATTTGGACAAAACAGCGCCCAATTTGGGGGAGAAATTGATCGCTCTTGGTTGGCGTCAAGCACGCCAAGAGGGTCCGGTCTGGCGCATTGACCCCTTACCCCCAGCCCCCCAATGCTTCCAGGCCGGACCCGCCTAGTTCTCAGGATTTCGTTTCCGCCGTCAGCATCGTCGCGCCGAATATGGCCGCGGGCTCGCCTTGGGGTCCGCTCGATTGCAGCAAGATCGCGCAGCCGTCGGCCATGTCCGAATCTATCATCTTTGCCGGCAGCACGAGATCGAGAGCGGAACCGTCCCACACGCCCACGGTCTGGACGTCTATGACGCTGTTCCAGTAGTCGATCGTCTTTCCCATGTTCTCGCCCTTCAGCACCTCGACGGTCTGTTTGCGGCGAAAATAGACGATCACTACGTCGGCCTTGCCGTTGCCGACGCCGATATTGATTTCCAGTTCGTCGCCCTTGCGACCGGCATGGATTGGCACGGTCAGACCCTTACCGCGCGCCCGCATGCCGTCGAGCTTCCCTTCGATCGTCTCCGCGTCCGTTCCCTTCAGGTGGTCCCGTCCGTTGACCACGGCCTGCGGTGTATAGACACCGTTGCGACCGAGGCTGCGGGCATAGGCGTATTGCCGCGCGGTGTTTTCCGGCGTGGCCAGCGTGTCGGCCCAGCCGAGATAGTTCCAGTAGTCAACGTGATAGGAGAGTGCCACGACGCCGCCCTTGCGAGCCAATGTTTGCAGCGCTGCGTCGGCCGGGGGGCATGAACTGCAGCCCTGGGAGGTGAAGAGCTTCGACCACGCCCTTCGGCACGGTTACCTCGTCGGCGCGCGTGGCGGAAGCGACGACGATGGTGCAGAAGAGAGCCAGACCGGAGGCGATCCTGAAGATCATGGAGCAAAACCCGTTCAACGCTTCCCCGAAAGCGCCATGAGACACATTCGTCAGGTCGCTTTCTTTGTCGTTCCAGCAATAACCCGTCATCGATGCAGGTCAAAGTCACGATGGGGTGAGGCAAGCGTCAACAGCGGACCGCCAGCCACACAAAAAAACCGCCGGGTTTGTCGCCCGGCGGCCCTTGTTTGTTTGCGTCTCGGCTTAAGCGGCCAGATCGCGCAGGACGGTCTGCAGGATGCCGCCGTTGTTGACGTAGGTGACTTCGTCAAGCGTATCGATGCGGCAGATCAGCGGGATCTCCTTCACCGAACCATCGGCATAGGTGATCTTGGCGATCTTCTTCTCGCGCGGCTTGATCTCGCCGTCGAGGCCTTCGATCGTCACGGTCTCGTCGCCCTTGAGGTTGAGCGAGGCCCAGGTGGTGCCTTCCTCGAAGCAGAACGGGACGACGCCCATGCCGACCAAGTTCGAGCGGTGGATGCGCTCGAAGGATTGGGCGACCACGGCGCGAACGCCGAGCAGATTGGTGCCCTTGGCGGCCCAGTCACGCGACGAACCGTTTCCGTATTCCACGCCGGCGAAGATGACGAGCGGGACGCCCTCCGCCTTGTACTGCATGGCGGCGTCGTAGATCGACATCTCTTCCTTGGACGGATAGTGGATGGTGTAGCCACCTTCCTTGCCGTTCGGGCCGAGCATGTGGTTGCGGATGCGGATATTGGCGAACGTGCCGCGCATCATGACCTCATGGTTGCCACGACGCGTGCCGTACTGGTTGAAGTCGGCAACGCCGACGCCATTCTCCATGAGGTAGGCACCAGCCGGCGAGGCGGCCTTGATCGAACCGGCCGGCGAAATGTGGTCGGTGGTGATCTTGTCGCCGAACAAGCCGAGAACGCGGGCGTTGGCGATATTTTTGAGGCCGGCGCCGGTCTTGCCCATGCCGACGAAGTAGGGCGGGTTCTGCACATAGGTCGACTTGTCGTCCCAGGCATAGGTCTGGCCTGCCGGGATCTGAACGGCCTGCCAGTTGGCGTCGCCCTTGAACACGTCCGCGTACTTCGATTCGTAGAGTTCGCGGGTGACGTACTTCAGGATGAATTCCTGGATCTCGTGCGACGTCGGCCAGATGTCCTTGAGGAAGACCGGGTTGCCGTTCTGGTCTTCGCCGAGCGGCTCGGTGGTCAGGTCCTTCTGGACGGTGCCGGCGAGCGCGTAAGCCACGACGAGCGGCGGGGAAGCCAGGTAGTTGGCCTGGACGTCCGGCGAGATGCGGCCTTCGAAGTTGCGGTTGCCCGACAGAACGCCCGCCGTGATCAGGCCCTTGTCGTTGATCGTCTTCGAGATCGGCGCCGGCAGCGGACCGGAATTGCCGATGCAGGTCGTGCAGCCGAAGCCGACGAGGTTGAAGCCCAGGGCGTCCAGCGATGCCTGGAGGCCCGACTTGGCAAGATATTCGCCCACGACCTGCGACCCCGGTGCGAGCGAGGTCTTCACCCAGGGCTTGGACTTCAGGCCTTTGGCGACGGCGTTGCGGGCCAGAAGGCCGGCAGCGATCAGGACGCTCGGGTTCGACGTGTTGGTGCAGGAGGTGATCGCGGCAATCGCCACGTCGCCATGGCCGATGTCGTAGTCGGTGCCTTCGACCGCATAGCGGTTCGTCAGCTGGCCCGGCTTCTTGTAGTCGTTCTCAAGCGCGACCGCGAAGTTGGAAGCGATCGTTTCGAGCGGAAGGCGGCCTTCGGGACGCTTCGGACCGGCCATCGACGGCACGACGTCGCCGAGGTCGAGTTCGAGCGTGTCGGTGAAGACGAGGTCGGAACCATCGTTGTCGCGCCACATGCCCTGAGCCTTGGAATAGGCTTCGACCAGGGCGATGCGGTCCTTGGTGCGGCCGGACATCGTCAGGTAGTTGATGGTTTCGCCGTCGACCGGGAAGAAGCCGCAGGTCGCGCCGTATTCCGGGCCCATGTTGCCGATGGTGGCACGGTCGGCGAGCGTCATCGAATCGAGGCCGGGGCCGAAGAATTCGACGAACTTCGACACGACGCCCTTCTTGCGCAGCATCTGCACGACGGTGAGCACGAGGTCGGTCGCGGTGACGCCCTCCTTGACCTTGCCGGTCAGCTTGAAGCCGATGACTTCCGGCAACAGCATGGAGACCGGCTGGCCGAGCATGGCGGCTTCGGCTTCGATACCGCCCACGCCCCAGCCGAGAACGCCCAGACCGTTGATCATGGTGGTGTGGCTGTCGGTGCCGACGCAGGTGTCGGGATAGGCGACCGTCTCGCCGTCCTCTTCCTTGGTCCAGACCGTCTGGCCGAGATATTCGAGGTTCACCTGGTGACAGATGCCGGTGCCAGGCGGAACGACGCGGAAGTTCTTGAACGCCTGCTGGCCCCATTTAAGGAAGCGGTAGCGCTCACCGTTGCGCTCGTATTCGAGTTCAACGTTGCGGGCAAAGGCGGTCGGCGTGCCGAATTCATCCACGATGACCGAGTGGTCGATGACGAGATCGACGGGAACCAGCGGGTTGATCTTTTCCGGATCGCCGCCGAGCGACACCATGGCGTCGCGCATGGCGGCCAGGTCGACGACGGCGGGAACGCCGGTGAAGTCCTGCATCAGCACGCGGGCCGGTCGGTAGGCAATTTCGGCTTCAGCCGTGCCCTTGTCGACGAGCCAGGCGGCAATCGCCTCGATGTCCTTCCTGGTGACCGAGCGGCCGTCTTCGTTGCGCAACAGGTTCTCGAGCAGAACCTTCATCGAATAGGGAAGCTTCGAAACGCCCGTCAGGCCGTTGGCCTCGGCCTTGGGAAGGCTGTAGTAGACATAGTCTTTGCCGTTGACGGCAAGCGTCGAGCGACAATTGAAGCTGTCGATGGATTTGGACACGGATAGAAACCCCGCTTATGCTGATAGCCTACACTTGTCGTGCGGACGCCTATGCACTTCATGCACATCAGGATGCGGGTACGACCATTTCCGCTGTCCGCCCGTGAAAATCGCTTTTGCAATCATCAAGTTCGGCACAAGGATGAACTTCACGCCGGCCGCTGGCGTGGTTGCAGGTCTTATAGATAATTTCTAAGAAAGGTGCCAGACCAACGAATGGCGAATTCGGACAATTTTTTAGAGGGGCGAAAACTATGTCGCCAGAAGGTTTGAAACCATGCGGCTGATTGCCGAAAATCTGGCTGCCCGGCGCGGTGAAGACCTTATTTTCGTTGGTGTTTCCTTCCAATTGTCGGCTGGAGAAGCCATGGTCCTGACGGGCCGGAATGGCTCCGGAAAATCGACGCTCCTGCGTGTCGTCGCTGGCCTGCTGAGACCTGAAACGGGTCGCGTCGAGACTGTGTTTCGGGATGGGCGCGAGACCCGTCCGGCGCGCGAGGCCAGCCATTATCTCGGTCATCGCAACGGCATGAAGCAGGAACTGACCGTCGTGGAGAACCTGGCCTTCTGGCGGGATTTCCTCGGCGATACCCAAGGTGGTGCAAGCCGCTCGATCGAGGCGGCGGCGGAGACGGTCGGGCTTGGCGGAATAACCCATCTGCCCTTCGGTTATCTCTCGGCCGGCCAGCAGCGCCGGTTCGCCATGGCCAAGCTCCTCGTTGCCCATCGCCCGATCTGGATCCTGGACGAACCGACGGCGGCGCTCGACGCTAAAGCCGACCAGATGTTTGCCGGCCTCGTGCACGAGCATCTTGCCCAGGGCGGCATCGCCATCGCCGCAACCCACCAGCCGCTGGGTTTGAAGGATGCGAAGACTTGGGTGATGAAAGGGTTCGAGTATCCCGAGATGGAGGAAATGGCATGATCGCCCTCTTCCTCCGCGACCTCAAACTCTCCGTGCGCGCCGGCGGTGGAGCGTTGATCGGGGTCCTGTTCTTCATGACAGTGGTCGCAGTCATCCCCTTCGGCGTTGGCCCCGACCTTAACCTGCTTTCGCGCATCGGCCCGGCCATCGTCTGGATCGGCGCGCTTCTGGCCGCCCTTCTCGGCCTCGACCGGCTGTTCCAGGCCGAGCGCGACGATGGGTCGCTGGACCTCATCCTGATGCAGGAAACGCCGCTGGTGCTGACCGTCTTCGTCAAGTGCCTGGCGCACTGGGTAGCGACCAGCCTGCCGCTGGTCATCGCCTCGCCGCTGCTCGGCCTGTTCATGAACATGAATGAGGTGGCAATCGGCGCCGTCATGCTGACACTCTTCGTCGGCTCGCCGGCGATCACGTTCATCGGTGCGGCGGGGGCTGCGGTCGCGGTCGCCCTGCCGCGCGGCGGGCTGCTGGTCTCGATCCTGGTGCTACCGCTCGCCATTCCGGTGCTGATCTTCGGGGTGAGTGCGTCCTATGCTGCGGTTGAGGATCCCGCCCCTTTCATGCCGCCTTTCCTGTTTCTAATCGCCATCACGCTGTTCTTCGCCGTGATCGGCCCGCTGGCCGCGGCGCTGGCCCTGCGCAGCGCCGCGGATTGACCGGGATCAATTGCAGTTCAACGCCTCTCAGGTTAGAAGCATTCCATGAACACTATGAATCTCGCCCTTTCAAAGTTCAGCGAACTCGCCAATCCGACCCGGTTTCTGGCGCTGTCCGGCCGCATCCTGCCGTGGCTTTCGACCATCACCGCGCTGCTCTTCGCCGTGGGGCTCTACATGAGCTTCACCACCGAGGGCGACTACCAGCAAGGCGATACCGTGCGGATCATGTATGTGCACGTGCCGGCCGCCTGGCTGGCGATGATGTGCTACTCCGTCATGGCGATCTCGGCGATCGGCACGCTGGTCTGGCGCCATCCTTTGGCCGATGTCAGCCACAAGGCGGCCGCTCCGCTCGGCGCGGCCTTCACCCTGATCTCGCTGATCACCGGCTCGCTCTGGGGCAAGCCGATGTGGGGCACCTGGTGGGTCTGGGACGCGCGGCTGACCTCGGTCTTCGTCCTCTTCCTGATGTATCTCGGCCTGATCGCTCTCAACCGCGCCATGGACGACGCCTCCAAGGCGGCTCGCCTCAGTGCCGTGCTGATCCTCGTTGGTTTCGTCAACATCCCGATCATCAAGTTCTCGGTCGAATGGTGGAACACGCTGCATCAACCGGCCAGCGTCATTCGCATGGACGGCCCGACCATCGATCCGGAATTCCTCTGGCCGCTGCTCGTGATGGCCTTTGCTTTCACCTTCCTGTTCTTCACGCTTCATCTGATGGCGATGCGTAACGAGATCTGGCGACGGCGGATCGCCACGCAGCGTCGCATGGCGGCCCGGATGGCCGGCCGGGAGGTTTCGCCGTGAGCCACGCTTTCTATATCTATCTCTCCTATGGCGTCAGCGCGCTGATCGTTCTTGCCCTGATCGCGTGGGTCTGGCTCGACGGCCGGGCGCGCCAGGCTGAGTTGAAGGCGCTCGAGGCGGCCGGTATCCGCCGACGTTCGGCGACGGCCGCATCCGGGGCTTCCGAATGAGCGAGATCGAAACCAAGGATGGCGCCCGTCGGGGCATCGGTCGCTACATGCTTGCGATCATACCGCTGGCAGTTTTCGCGGTGTTTGCCGTGACGGCGGGCAAGATGCTCTACGACCAGGAGGTCAACGGCAAGGACGTGTCGGCCATCCCCTCGGCGCTGATCGGTACCAAGGCGCCGGCTCTTGCCATGCCGGGGCTCGACGGCTCGAACACTCCGCCGCTCACCTCGGAGGCGATTGCCGGCAAGCTGACCCTGGTCAATGTCTTTGCCTCCTGGTGCGTGCCGTGCCGGCAGGAGCATCCGATCCTGAAGGAGCTGGCGAAGGATCCGCGGCTCGATGTCGTCGGCATCAACTACAAGGACAAAAACGACAACGCACTGCGTTTCCTCGGTGAACTGGGCAATCCCTACACCGCGATCGGCGTCGACCCGAATGGCCAGGCGGCGATCGACTGGGGTGTCTACGGCATACCGGAAAGCTATCTCGTCGCCGCCGACGGCACGATCCTCTACAAGAAAGTCGGCCCCTTCGATCCGCAATCGCTCGAGAACGGTCTTTATCCGGCGATCGAAAAGGCGCTCGCAGGCTCCTGAGGCGTAATCCTCAGAGCGCTGACTGCCATGCCTTGATCGCATCGACCGGCCAGACGAGCATCAGCACGTTGAGCGTAAGGTTGTCGCGGATGACGATGGCGGTTGCGACCTCGAAGCCGATGGCGAGCATTATCGTCAGCCAGACCGGCGCGCGGGCGGCGAAGAGGAAGCCGAGAACCATGGCCACCGTATCCATCGCCGAATTGAGGATGCTGTCGCCCTGATAGCCGATCGCCATGGTGGCGGTGCGGTAGCGGTCGATGATGATCGGCGAGTTCTCCAGCAGTTCCCAGGCCACTTCGACGACGACGGCGAGCGTGAGCTTGGCGCCGAACGAGGCGCGGCGCAGCACGAGGGTCGCCAGCCAATAGAACAGGAAGCCGTGGATGATGTGCGACGGCGTGTACCAGTCGGAAATGTGCTGCGAATTGCCGGCGGTGTTGACGCCGGGTTCGAACAGCCGGACATAGCCGCATTCGCAGATCGGAATGCGGCCCATCAGAGCGAGCGTGATGATCTGCACGATGAGGAAGGTGGCCGCAGCAGCGAGCCAGACGCGCGTGGCGCGGTCGTCGTCGGCAAGCGTCACGGGACCGTCGCTCATTCGGCCTCACCCCCGTTTGCCGTTTCCTTCTGCGCCTCAAGCGAGTGGCGCATGATCAGCGGCATCTGGGAGAGGGTGAACAGGATGGTGATCGGCATGGTGCCCCAGACCTTGAAATTGACCCAGACGGCATCGGAGAAGTTGCGCCAGATCACTTCATTGAGCACGGCAAGGAACAGGAAGAACAGACCCCAGCGCAGTGTCAGCTTCTTCCAGCCTTCGGCGTCGAGCTGGAAGGCGGCATTGAACACGTAGCCGAGCAAGGATTTGCCGAAGAACAGGCCACCGAGCAGGACCAAGCCGAACAGCGTGTTGACGATCGTCGGCTTCATCTTGATGAAGGTCTCGTCCTGCAACCAGATCGACAGCGAGCCGAAAACCATGACGACGACGCCCGAGACGAAGGGCATGACCGGCAGATGCTTGAAGACGATCTTGGAAACGATGAGCGAGAGGACGGTCGCCACCATGAAGAGCGCGGTGGCGATTAAGAGCGGCCCGCCGACAGCGGTGAGCGCCGGGAAGGTTTTTGCCAGCCATTCGCCACGCAGATTGCCGAAGAAGAAGACCATGAGCGGCCCGATTTCCAGTACCATCTTCAGCACGGGGTGATGGCGTTCCTCGCGCGTCGGCTTGATGTCGCTTTCGAAATTGCTCATTGTCTTTTCTTTCAATTCCGGTGTGCTGTCCGGCTTATGGCTCAATGGTGAAGACCGGCAATCGCAGCGGCGAAATCCTCGGCCTCGAAGGGCTCGAGATCGTCGATGCCTTCGCCTACCCCGATGAAATAGACCGGCAGCTTGTGCTTGGCGGCGATGGCGACGAGGATGCCGCCGCGCGCCGTGCCGTCGAGCTTGGTCATGATCAGCCCGTTGACGCCGGCGACATTGCGGAAAATCTCGACCTGATTGAGGGCGTTCTGGCCGGTGGTCGCGTCGAGCGTCTGCAACACGGTATGCGGCGCATCCGGATCGAGCTTGCCGAGCACGCGGACGATCTTTTCCAGCTCCGCCATCAGTTCCGTCTTGTTCTGCAGTCGGCCGGCGGTGTCGATGATCAGCACGTCTGACTTTTCGGCCCGCGCCTTCTCGAAGGCCTCGTAGGCAAGGCTGGCGGCATCGGCACCCAGCTTGGTGCCGATGAAGGTCGAGCCGGTGCGGTCAGCCCAGATTTTCAGCTGCTCGATTGCCGCGGCACGGAAGGTGTCACCGGCGGCCATCATGACCTTCAGGCCCGAGCCGGATAGCTTGGCAGCCAGTTTGCCAATCGTCGTTGTCTTGCCCGTACCGTTGACGCCGACCACCAGAATGACATGGGGCTTGTGGGATAGGTCGAGTGCCAGCGGTTTGGCCACCGGCTTCAGCACCTTGGTGATCTCGGCCGCCATGATGCGCGAAACGTCCTCGCCGGTCACGTCCTTGCCATAGCGCTCGGACGACAGCGTGTCGGTGATCCGCAGGGCGGTCTCGACGCCAAGATCGGCCTGAATCAGCAGGTCTTCCAGCTCCTCGAGCGTCTCCTCATCGAGCTTGCGCTTGGTGAACAGCGCGGCGATCTGACCGGTGAGCTGTGAGGAGGTGCGGGCAAGCCCCTGACGCAAGCGCTGGAACCAGGAGAGCTTCACGGCGGGCACTTCCGGCTCGGGCTCGGGCATGGATGCGGCGGTGGCGAAGCCCTTGGGCAGAGTCACCGCATCATTCTCGTCCTGCTCCAGCACGCCATGGGTGACGTCGGCCGGTTGTTCCGGCTGCGGATGAAAATTCTCTTCCGGTGTTTCTTGTTCTGCGGGCTTCGCCGGCGTGGCTGCGACCTCTGCGATCACCTCGGCCTCCAATTCATCCGCTGCCGGGCCGCCCGCGGTGTCGATGACTTCTGGCGCGATCGGATCGGTCGCTTCGGGCAGTGCCTCGATCGTCTCGCCGGCCTCGACCTCATCGGCCGCATCGACGAGGCTGGCGAAATCCTCCGCCTCTGCCGGCTTTTCGCCCATCGGCTTGTCCTTGCCGAAGGTGAAGACTTTCTTGATGAAGCCGAGCGCCATGAAGCTGTTGTCCGTTCTGTCAGGCGGCCGAGGCGGTCGCCGGTTGCATGTCGAGATGCCGGCCGTTGTGGCCGGTGATCGTCACCGCAATGAGGCTGCGGGGGATCAGGTCCGGTGCGGCGACGAGGGTGAAGTTTTCCGTATGGGCCATCCCGGTCATTTCGACAAGCACGGTCTGGCGCGAGCCGACCATGGAAGCGAGATGGCGCGCCTGCAGCCGCTCCGCCGTCTGGCGCAGCCGTGCGGCGCGCTCCTTGACGAGGCGGCGGTCGAGCTGCGGCATGCGGGCGGCCGGCGTGCCGGGGCGCGGGCTGTAGGGGAAGACGTGCAGCTGGGCGATACCGATCTCGTCTGCGAGACTTGCGGAATTCTCCGCCATGGCCTCGGTCTCGGTCGGGAAGCCGGCGATCATGTCGGCGCCGAGACTGATCTGCGGGCGCAGGCGCCGGACTTGTTCGGCGAAGGCCAGCGCATCGGCGCGGGAATGGCGCCGCTTCATGCGCTTCAGGATCATGTCGTCGCCGTGCTGCAGGGACAGGTGCAGATGCGGCATGAAACGCGGCTCGTCTGCGATCAGGTCGAAGAGGTGCCGGTCGGCCTCGATGCCGTCGATCGAGGAGAGGCGCAGCCGGGCGATTTCGGGAACCTGTTTCAGCAGGGTCTTGGCGAGCAGCCCGAGCGTCGGCTGGCCGGGCAGGTCGGCGCCGTAGCTGGTGGCGTCGACGCCGGTCAGCACCACTTCGCGGTAGCCGTTTTCGACCAGCCGGCGGGCCTGCTCGACGACCGCACCCATCGGCACGGAGCGGGAATTGCCGCGGCCGAAGGGTATGACGCAGAAGGTGCAGCGGTGGTCGCAGCCGTTTTGCACCTGAAGGAAGGCGCGCACATGGCCGTCGATATGGCCGACCAGCTGCGGGGCGGTCTCGGTCACGCTCATGATGTCGTTGACGCGCAACTTTTCGTCTGCGGCGACGCCGAAATCGGGAAGGCGCCGATAGTTCTCGGCCTTCAGCTTCTCCTCATTGCCGAGCACGGCGTCGACTTCCGGCATGGCGGCAAAGCCTGCCGCATCGGTCTGGGCGGCGCAGCCGGTGACGATGATGCGGGCCTTCGGGTTCTCGCGCCTTGCGCGGCGGATTGCCTGGCGGGCCTGGCGCACGGCCTCGCCCGTCACGGCGCAGGTATTGACGAGAATGGCCTGGTCGAGCCCGGCCTTCGCCGCCTCGGCCTTCATCACTTCCGACTCGTAGGTATTGAGCCGGCAGCCGAAGGTGATGACGTTAATGCCGCTCACGAGATCGAGGCTCCCGCCTCGGTGTTGTCGCGCTCGAACGCGCCGGTTTCCGGGTCGACATGGCCGGACCATTCCCATTCGGCGGGGCCGGTCATGACGACGCGGCCGTCGTTTTCCCGCCATTCGATGATCAACGGTTCTCTGCTTGGGCTCGAAGCCACATCGATCGTCACCTTGCGTCCGGTGCGCCCGGTGCGGGCGGCTGAAACGCCGGCTGCGCAGGCGGCCGAACCGCAGGCAAGCGTGAGACCCGCGCCGCGCTCCCAGGTGCGGGTGCGCAGGCGGTCCTTGCCGGTCACCTGGGCCAGCGTGATATTGGCCTTTTCCGGGAACATCGGGTGGTTTTCGAGCAGCGGGCCGAAGCGCTCCAGATCGAAGCTCATCGGGTCGCGGTCGACCCAGAAGATCGCGTGCGGATTGCCCATCGAGGCGACCGAGGGCGAATGCAGGACAGGCGCGTCGATCGGGCCGATCTGCAGCTCGATGCGGCTGGTATCGTGGAACTCTTCCGCAAGCGGAATGCGGCTCCATTCAAAGACCGGCCGGCCCATGTCGACCGAGATCAGGCCGTCCTCGTGCTCGATGGCGTTCAGGATGCCGCCCAGCGTGTGGAAGGTGAAGGTCTTGCGGCCGGTTTCCGCAGACAGCGCCTGCACGACGCAGCGTGTGCCGTTGCCGCAGGCCTGCGCGAGCGTGCCGTCGCAATTGATGATGTCGATCCAGGCGTCGGTGCCGTCGATTTTCGGATCGTGGATGGCCATGATCTGGTCGAAGCTGGTTTCGGGCCGGGAGGCCAGCGCGATCGCGGCTTGCGGCGTCACCTTATCCTTGCGACCGCGCATGTCGACGACGAGGATCTTGTTGCCAAGCCCGTTCATCTTCGCGAATTCAACCATTTCTGCCATTTGAGCATTCCTCGACGTCTTCGGGCTTATATGGCGGAAACCGGCGGAAATTACCAGTGCGCGGCCTTTGTCGTTTCGGTTGCCGCGGACACTGGTAATCCCCGTTTTGAGTGTATGCCGACGCTAGCCGACAGGGGTATCCGTCTGCTTCGGCCCAAGTCGTCCCCTTGCCCAGCCGGAAACTGTAGCGCGCAAATTAAAATGGCGTAGTGCGCAATAACGAGTGGCAACAAGTTAAAACCAGCTTTCACCCCACTAAAACACGGTCGATGACCACCGCCTTTAGGCGGTGGGGGAGCTCAGCTAGTGCAGTGATGCGCCTTATTAAAGTTCGATAACTTTCGGCGTCTTTCCACCATGGACCTCGAACAGCTTCAACTTCAATGGTGATATCGCCCCCCGCGCGATTGCAGCCTCAACTGCACCCAAGGCAGCCTCAGCATCTTGGAAATCAATTTTGTGCTTCAGAGGAGACAGGTCGAAGTTCCACCATTGAACGCGGAGAAAACGCTCGATGAGCTTCTCCTCAAACCTCAAGCGGATGACTCTCCCAGGCACCCCAGCCACTATTGAATATGGGGGGATATCTTTAGTCACGACCGTGCGAGCTGCAATGATGGCCCCATCTCCAATCGTCACACCCCGCTTGATGAAGGCCCCATCTCCGATCCAAACATCGCTTCCTATCTTAGTTTTTGCGCCATTCCCCTTAAAGCTCTGCCCCCCTGAAATTGCCGCATAATGTTCGGTGTGTCCGAATTGTTTGGTGCCGTCGTACTGAAAAGGGTGGATGCTAAACCAGTCGGTCGGATGCTCCGCTGGTCCGATCTCAACATTAGGCGCAATGGCGCAGAAGCGTCCGATCTCAGCGGCCGTTATCCTGGAGCCATTTCCAATATAGGACATGAACCCCAACGAGCACTCGCCCGCGAATGCCGCCGCGTTAATTGACACCGGCACCTCGACGCTCAGTCTACCTCCTACGCCACCCAGATGCGCGCAGTTGATGCCAAACGCTCGAGCTTGCTCCTTTGATACGTCTGTAAAGGTCGCCATCTATCCCCCCCCTCGAATGAGGTCGTCTGATGGCACGCTGGCTCGATTCTAGTCAACATAGACTGTAGAGGGGTTAGATCACCCCTAGCCTCTTCAGCACTCTCTCACCGCGCTTCACCAACGAGGCTGGCAAGTTTTCCTCAAGGTAGTAGAGGATAGCCCATTTGGGCCCAGTAGGTCCAGAGATGTGTCGGGCATAAGCATATTCCGGCGCTGAGCCGGCCATGATTTCACCAAGTGAAACGAGCATGCGCTTTCCGAATGCCTCAACGCCAATGATGTCGCGAACAAGTTCAGGGGCAACCGAGTAGCCATCAACGTCACCTATCACAACGCGTAGCTTGTCCAACGCGACATGCGGTTCGTAGACATTGAAGACCTCGCCGGCTTTGTGCAGTGTGATGAAGTCAGCGAAACCCGTAGCTGAATAGACAACGCTCGGTATCCCGCACATCAAGGCCTCGCCCACGCCGAGTGGAAGAGGGTCATCTATTGAACTCAGAAAGAACACACTGGTTTTTGCCAGCCAATGCGACACTTCCTCAGCGCTGACGTGACCGACCCACTCGACGGCGTTCGATTTGTAGCAGCCTTCGGCAGCCTTCGTGTGTGCCCCAAGCCAGACGAATCTCCAGTTCAGGCCGCGTTCTCTTGCAAGATCGGCAACGTGAGAAAACAGGTCCACGCCCTTCCGCCGTTGTTGCGTCCCCACCATCAGAACGACAGCAGAACCATCTTCATGTTCTCCCTTTTCCGACGGCACGAATTTTGAGCCTACGCTGTTATAGACCGTCCGGACGCTCTTGCAGCCGAGTGAGCCGAGCCAGTCGGCCTGTCTGTCACTGACAGCGAACACATGCGAGCGCGGCAGCGTGTGCTTGATAAAAGCATCAATTCCCCCCCCCGCTTCCGCCAAAAGACGGCTGTAGACGAACTGTGTCTCGTGGCAGTAGAAGACAATGGGAACCGATCGCATTTCGCAGATGCTTGTTAGATCGCGAAGATCCAACTCTCTCAGTATTCGCACCACGTCGAAGGAGTTGATGACGACGAGAGACGCCTCAGACACCTTCCTGAGCAAATTCTCGCGGCCGCCGTTCGTTGCCAGATGAAACTCAATTTCGACGTCCAGACCACGCAAATATTCAACGAACACTTTGATAGGTTTACCGACTCCGATATGGTTTCCGAACGATCCGCCGATTACGAGAACACGTTTGCCCAACAGTCTGCGTAGGCCCGAGTAAATTTCAATGTCACGCACGATCGGCTGAATTCCGGCCTTTTCCTCTCCTCTGGGAGGTAGGGCTTCCGCGACAATTCTTGACACCAAAGCGGCGCCATCATCCGGCGCCACATAGTTGAAAATGTCGGGCGGTGCCTCCCCATTCACATCAGTCTGAGCGGCACTGAGGACAGCGTCTCGCAGGCCTTCTGCCGTAGAGCAATAGGTCAGCAGCGGATGGTCGATCTGCGGGAGTTCGATATCCAGCGTTCTCGTCTTATAGATGACGCAGGGAATATTATTCGCGAGGCAGTCCAGGAACACTGTGGAATAATATGTAACGACCACGTCGTATGCCCTTAGCTCATCCTGGCCTATCTTTGGGCTACCCGTTGTCATCACCTTAACAGCCACTCCAAGACGCTTTTTTAGAGCGAGGCGACTCTTTTCTTTGGTGGAAGGATGCAAACGCAAGGTGGTGTGAAAGTCCGAGAGTTGCTCGGCAATATCCGCGAACTCCGCCAGCCAATCCTTTTCTGTCGCCTTCTTCTGATCAATGATCGCCTGATCAGCCCATAACACCTTGAGGATTTCGCCTTCGACAGGTTTGTGATCAGCTACCGCAGGAACCACAATTTCTTGCTTGGTCGGACCTGTCACACGGATGGACGAGGGATTGCTGCTATGCCTCCCGACAAGCGCGTCCTTCATTGCCTGGCCCCAAACGGCCACCAATTCTGGCTGTGACCCTCCCCAACCATAGTTCTGGTCGGTGGCCCGCAGATTTGACGTTTTGCTGACAAAATTCAGGAACCCATCCTGTATAAGCAGGCGCCGCAATCCGGTGTTGCGACAAACGGCTGCGATCGAACTGCCCCGCACGCTCGCGTCATTGAACTGGATCAGGAGAACATCGGAGCGGCCGAAATACCTTTTGAGATATTCGAAGCCCAAATCGACCAGGCCGGACTTTCTGTCTTTGGGCGTGCTGGCTGTCGTTACAGCTTTGCGAAAACCGGAGTTGACCGCATCAAAAACATTGGTAACGGACACCTCCCAACCGATGTCGGCAACAGCTCCAACGACCCACTCAATGGTTTCCTTGTCCCAGTCAAGAAGAAGGATTTCCGGGTCGACGTACGACGGGAAAAACTCCGACGAAACGAGGTTGTGACAGAGGTGGACCTGGTTCGCATTCTCGCAGAACATCAAGAGCTGCATCGCTTCACTCCTTGTAACCGGGGGCGTCCTCGATAGGCCACGTCTTTGAATGCTGCAAGCGCGAAGTTCATTAGCAGAGTTGCATCAGATGCACGAGGGACTTAGAAATACCACCAGCTACCGTAGGGAATAGGCCATGCTCCGCTTCATCACCCCCGTTGACGCCGCCATCTTCACCGGCCTGCTCGGCATCGTTTTGATCTTGACCGGCCGTGAGGTGGGCGGCGCGATCGTTATCGCCGCCTCGCTCGGCGCCTTTGTTTTCTTCGAGTGGTATCTCTATGGTCGGAAAACGGGCATCGATTATTCAACGAACAGGGGCATCCGGAAACACAATGCGATGTACCCGGATGACCCTATTCCGCTCATTGCCAAGGAAGACGAGCCGAGCTTGCCGGAACGCCTCCTTCGTATCATCGGGTTGCGCTAACCAACGTTCTCCCAACGAAGCAAGTTCTGGATGGTTGTGGTCTTGAACGTCGTGTTTGCGCCGGCCCGGACGGTGATGCGCTGACCCGCGCGCAAGTAGACCGTAGCTGACCCCGTGACAGACATGTCGGTTCCAACAGGCAGCTTGGCGCGGAACAGGGCAAATGTCGAAGATAGGTCGCCGGAGAATGCCGGGTATGCCGGCGCTGCCCCCGTGTCTTCGTCCCATAGCACGGCGGTTTGCTCCAGCCCATTACCTGAGAGCATGCTGCTGATAGTTACCTTATGCCAACCAGTCCTATCGGCGACAAAAACGCCGCCTGTGGTTAGCATGTCCCCATGCGTCTCGACGCCATAGTTAACCGGCGCGAAGACATTTCCGACCGTCACATCTGCGGAAAGACCAGTCCACTCGCAATAGCTCTTGTCGAAAAGCTCAACTGTCTGGTCAACGGATGGTCGAGCGCCGCCGACCCAACGGCTAACGTCGATCATGTAGCTGACGATGACGCCCTGCGGTCGATCCCAATGGTCCATGGGCGTTGAGCTGCCGATAATCCCCTCAAGCCTGCCACCGGGAAGCGCGATTGCAGTACCAACGCCCACACTTGATCGGCCAGACGGGCCGACATCATTCCACATGTCGAAATGATTTTCCGACCCGATAAGATGGGCATCCACCGCGCCACTGCCGCCTGCCAGTACCGTCTTAGTGGTGTGCAGCAGGTAGACAGGGATCGATGACCAGCCGTTGACCGGATTGTTGCCGCCACGGTTGCCTGCGGTCACGACAAAGATATGTTCTTCACCATCGTCGCCCAGGATCGGCACCGGAACAATGTTGTTGTCGCTGCCCCACCCACCAGACGCGGTAATGACGCGAGGCGTCGGCACCGTCGCAAAGGCGTCCGTCGTTACGGCAAGGGCCGGTGAATTGCCGTCGTCTCTCCGCAAACCAACGTAAACCACGTTTTCGTCAACCGGAGAGATGCGAAAACACGGCTCCCCGTAACCAGCCCACGACGCCTGTTTCTTGGCGAACTCAACCGTCGCCTCATTGACCCCGGCGCACAGGTTTGCCACCTTGACAACGTAAAGCCCGTATCCACCTCCAGCGCTTATGTAGGCCGCGCCAGAAAGATCAGACTTAATGACAGCCATCGAAAGGCAAACGGCGGGTTGATACGTCAGCAAAGCATCATCGCCCCCATTGACGATCAATTGCTCACCGAACGTAGCGCCCGCAGCAAACTTGCGCTGTACCCAATGGCTTTGCGGTATTTTGAAAATGGTAAACCCACCGCCCTTTGTGGTTCCCGTGAACGTGCCGGACGGCAGCAAAAACTCCATGAAAAGTGAGTTATTCGCTGTGCATGTTACCTCCGTATTGATTGTCACACCACCAACTGCCGCCGCTGTGATGACAGTAATCTTGGTACCCTCAAGGACCTCAAAATCAACATCAGCCTTGAAGACACGGAAATAGGCCAAAGTGTCGCGTGGCGTGACAACGTCTGTCTTCTCGATCCAGCGCGCGCGGTTCCGAGCGTAGATGCGATGATCTGTCGGATAAGATCCGCCCGCAGCTTGTCGGCGCACAAGTTTGAACTCTACGCCGCGAATGCTGCACTCGCCGTTCGGGTAAAAAGCATTTGGTGCATCAGTCAGATCCCGTCCGAAATCCGGCATTGCCGCTTGCCAATGTTGACCAGTGCCGCGTTGAGTATACCCAACAAATCTATTGCCCGTCTGGTGGCGAACAGATGAATATGTGACGCCGCGCACGCCGTCCTCATACCACCCGCTGTCCTCTGACCAAGACGCCTGACCAGGCGCGGCAAAAAGCACCTTGCGAGAGACAGGCAAAGTTGCCATGTCGAACGGGATATTAACCGTCAGGTCGCCTTCATAGTTTGTGACCGTCCAGTATCCGTTGACGTAGTCGTTGCCGGCCGGAATGTCCCCGGTGATGCGATATCGCCGCCCGCGTCCGTCAATGCGATGGCCGGTGATCGTCGTTTCCAGCATTGCAAACTTGGTGTCGTCCGCAGTAGAGCCGTTGGCGTTGAAGCCCCGCAGCGGGTCAATGACGCCCTGCAAGTCGCTGTAGAGCTTTGGATAGGTGACAGCACCATCAGCCAATTTGGCGTTCGTCACCGCCCCATCCGCCACCGTCGCATTGGGGAACGTCTCCCAACTGTCCCCGTCCCAATAGCGGAATACCTTGGAAACCGTGTTCCAATAGAACGCACCCTCGATGATCACATTGCCGTTGATATCCGTCGCCGGGTTGGCCGCAAACTGGCCGAGATACTGCGTCTGAAAATCCGCAAGCACGGCTTCCGCCTGCGCGATCAGCGTGGCGATGTCGTTGTCGTTGACCATCCGCGCCGTGCTGTCGGACGCGCGCACCCGGAACCAGACTTCCTGTCCGGCAGCCAGCGCCGAAGCATCCGTATCGCGCGGCGTCATGAGCGTCAGCGCAGCCCCCCCGTTGACCGAAACCGTGACCGTCGGTCCGGTCGTCGCCCGAAACAGCGGAAACACCACCATCATTCCGTCCGTCACGGGCACCCGCGTCGTGATCTGGATCGCATTGGCCGTCCCCGCGCCAGCATCCACCCCTGGCACAATCTCGTAAGGCAGCGGCAGTGCCCACACCCAGGCGCTCCCGTTCCACCCCCAGATCCCAACCTTGGAAACGTCCGGATCATTGATCACCCAGGCCGCAACCTTGTCGGTGATCGACGCGGCGAGCAGTTCGGCCTCGGTCTCGAAGATCGGCGCAACGCCGGAGAGGTAGCGCAGCGGCGCGGTCCCCGACAATTGGCGCGCAAGATTCTCGACTGACTGCCGCCGCGTGCGCTGAACGCCATCTTGGGTGACGTTGCCGAGCACCTCGTCGATCGCGGAAACGGCGGGAAGATTGGTGGTTCTGGTCGGCGTATCCATGAGTTTTACTCCCTACAAGACAGTGGCCTGGCCGAGCGAAAATCCAACGCTTGGCGTGCCGTACGAATTCAGTGTTTCGACGAAGAAATAGAAGGTACCGGCGGGCACCGTCTCGGTGCGGCTGTAGCTGCCGAGCGGCCCGGCGGCGAAGGTGATGATCTCCACCGCGCCGGTGCCATCGGCGTTGAGGCCATAGGACAGCCGCAGCTCGGCGATGCTGGCGTCGGCCGGCGTCGAGACGGTGAAGCTCGCATCTCCCGTGCCGCCCGCAACCGAGCCGCTGGTCACCGGCGCCGGCGGATCGCCGCCATCCACGGCGCTGTCCACCGTGAAGGTGTCGGACCATGGGCTCGAATAGCCGGCCGTGCTGGTCGCCAGCCGCTGCATCTCGATCGAGGCGCCCGTGCCGTATCCGGTCAGCGTGATACCGCCTTCGCCGGCATCAGCCGTCGTCACAGACCAGGTCGTCGTCCCGGCAAGCCTGTGCCGCAGGCTGAAGGTCGCAACTTCCGCCGTGCTGCCTTCGCCAGGGCTCAGAAGGACGATCAGACCGTCGGCAAGCCCGTCCTCGTCGAAATAGGGTTCGGTGCCGACGACCACGGGAATGGCGGGCACGGCGATAACGGTCCCGGCATCGCTGCCGGCGCGACCATTCCAGGCCGGCGGCACTTCCGCGTCGGTCAAAGTGTCGATGATCGGCGCCGACGCCAGCATGGAAAGCACCGTGGTCATCTGCTCGCCCGCCTGCACGCCGGCGACGACCAGGTCCATGCTCTCCTCGCCGGAAAGCCCGAACTGCACGATCGTGCCTTTGTCGGGGACGTAGCCGTCTCCCTTGAGCAGCACGCTGTCCGTCACGCCCGGCGCCGTCTGCACGCCGCGCAGCACGCTCTCGAATGTCGCGTCGTCGCCGGTCCCGACCTGCCGCATGAAGCGGATGGCATAGGTGGCACCCGCCGCCATTTCGACCTGGCCGTCGAGCGTCACATAGAGCCCGCGCACCGCGCTGACCTTCAGCGCCGCCATGGTGGAAATCAGCGTCTCGTAGGAGCCCTTGACGTGGTCGCCGCGCGTCGCGGTGCGAACGGCCGCGTCCTGCACGGCGGTGAACACGTCGGGCCGATGGATGACCTCATATTGCCGGCGCCGCGTCTCCCGCCAGATCTCGGCCGGATCGGTCTTGCCCGGCAGCTCGAGCTGCTCGGTGGTGTTGATGTCGCCGGTATAGCCCGGCCAGCGCACGATGCGCTCGCGCGCCTGGTAGTCGGCCGTCTCGTCGAGGAACTGAACACGGAAGGCGTCGGGCGGATCGATATAATTGCGCGACCAGGTGAAGTCCCGGCTGTTGCGCGAATTCACATGGGCGACGACCAGGTCCTGCGGCCGGTCGATCACCACGCTCCATTTCGTGCCGTCGTAGCGCGGTGCGGCGCGGCCGGCCGCCGCGATCTCGGTCAGCGCGCCCCATGTCGAGCTTTCAAAGCTGCGATCACGGTCGTATTTAAGGCCCTTCAAACGGCAGAAGTCATGCCAGGCCTGAAGCCCGTCGAGGTCGATAGCCGAATCGGGTTCGGCATAGGTGTTCTCCGGCCCCTGCAGGATGTGCCGGAAATGCGCCGCCGGATTGCGCGTCGGCCTGGTGATCCATGTGCCCGTCACATGATCCCAGTCCGGCAGCAGCCGCTCGGCGATCGCGTTGAACGTGTCGAGCGTCGAATTGAGCTGGTAGGTCGCCTTGACCCGCACGGCAACGAGGCAGAGCGGATGGCTGAAGTTGAGCGGATATTCCGGCCGGAAGCTCTGCAGCGCCAGACAGGTGACACGGTCGGACACGCTTGAACTCGTCGACTCGCTGGTAATGCGCGCAACCTCGATTTCCCAACGCCCGCGGCTCGGCAAGGTCCATTTGAACTGGCGGAAGAAGCCTTCCTTCTTCTTGGCCGAGAAGACGATTTCCTTGACCGTCTGCCACGCACCGCCCGCCGCCGGCCGCTGCCTGAGCCGCACGGTGACGGACCTTTTGCGCGCCTTGCCCTCGTCGTTGAAGCTGATCAGGCCAGCCGGGAAATGGAAGATCACGTTCGCCTGGTTCGCGTCCCCGGCGGTAAAGCGTGTCGTCGGCGTGATCGGCCCCTCGCCACCGATACTGCCGCTTTCGTCGCGAAGCCTGTCGCGCCTCAGTTCCACGCCGAGCGATTCCTCGATCACCTGCGTCGGATAGATCGTCACCCGGCTGTCGGTGGAGTAGCCATTGCGCACCTCGAAATCGATCTCGTCATAGCTCTCGATCGGCGTGTCCTTGATCTTCAGCTGCGAGAGTTGCACCGGCCCATAGCCGAAGGTGAACAGCGCCCGGATATACTGGAGGTCACCGACGATCTCGCTGTAGACGGGTGATGCGAACACCGGCGCGACGCGCACCTTGCCAAGCACCGATGGCACCACGCCGTCGGGTGTCACCGTGTTTTGCCATCCGGAGATCTGATAGAGCGGCTTTTCCGCCTGCAGGGCTCCGGGCCCCGGGAACAGCTTGTTGATGAGAAAGCTGCCGGCCATGGCAATCACACCCGCCGTGACAGCCGCACCGATCGAGCCGAGCAGCGCCGATCCGGTCGCCGCCGCGATCGCCGGGCCGACCCAGACCTGCCCGATGGCCACGGCTGCGATCGTAATGGCAATCGTCAGGATGTTTTTCAGGTCGATCTTGCCGGCAACGAGTTGGATCACAATTCGTGTCCCGGCCCGCGGCCTGATCCGGCGCCAGGCGGTGCGGTCGGATAGCAGCATTTCCCCGCGATCGTTGATCAGCCAGACACGGGCGCGCTCGATCGCCGCTTCCGAAGCGGCGGCAAGCGCAAGCTCGACGATCTCGGCCACGGTGAGCCCGTCGGGAAAGGTCAGTTCGATACGGCCGAAATCCGGCCCGATCGACGGCACGATGGAAACGGGCATCTTGTTCATGAGCCGCTCCTCGATCCCGCATGCCGCCAGAAGCCCGTCAGTCTGGCGCTCCAGTATTCGTCCCGGTAGCTCTCGATGCAGGACGGCATGCCCTCAGTCACATGCAACATCCGTCCGGGCTCGACGACGACGCCCACATGGCTCTCCAGCCTGCCACGCCGAAACGTGACGAGGTCCAGTTCCTGAGGCACCAACGACCGGATCCAGCTCGGCTTTGCCCCTTCGATCAGGCCGGCGATCTCTGCGCGTTCCTCGGTCGAGGCATAGCCGCCGGCATAGGACGGAACGTCGATGCCTTGGCTAGCCAGCACCAGGCGCACGAGACCCCAGCAATCGACCCCTTCCGGCGTGCGGCCGAGATCGGCATAGGCAAGGCCGATGAAACGCTCGCTCCAGTGTCTGTTCTTGTCCGCCATCATGGATGCAGCCCCGGAAAACGTTCGCGCGTCATGCGGCCGGCTGGCCATGGTTCTTCGGTGAGCGGATTGCGCGAGATCGTCAGCGTGATCCCTTCGCCGCCCTTTTCGGCGCCGACCAGCCGGAAGCCGTGCCACTCCTGTTCGGTGACGTCCGGGCTGGATGCCAGCACCACGGCCATCGACACGTTGGCGCGGGCGAGCGTCGAGCGCAGCACCTCGGTCAATTCGTTGTCGACGCCCTCGATCACCAGCCTGGCCGCCGGCGGTGCCGTCTCCTGGTCGTCCGGCAACAGCACCGAGACGAGAATGAAGAAGAAGGCCTCGTCGTCCTTTGCCGGGTCGGCACCAAGCCAGGTCGAGCGCGTGCCGTAGCGCAGCGGCTGATAGCTGATCCGCTCGGTCGGATCGGTCGAAAGGCGGATGACCTGTTCGGTTTCCGGATGCGTGATCTGCAGGAGCACGACCTCGACTTCCTGAGAGCCGTCGGCATCCAGCGCGAGATAGGCATTGAGGGAAATCTTCCGGCTCATCTGATCCCCCTCATGGCAACACCGTCAGGATGAAGGAGACCTGCCAATGCGCACCGATCGGCGCATAGCCCGGCAGCTGCTCGCCGAACATGCAAACCAGCGTCGAGGCGATGGTGAGCGGATTGTCCTCGTCGTCGGTCAAAAGCGCGCCATCCGCCGTCATCAGCCAGTCGCCATCGGTCGCGAAATCCGGGATCAGGAAGGGCAGCGCGCCTTCGCCCGTGTCCTCGTCGTAGAAGCGCTCGAAGCGCGCCCGCTGGTCGTGGTCGCAGATGAAGCTCATCTGAACCGCATCGGCAGCCTTGGAGATCCCGCGCCGCGTGCGCGGCGGACCCTGGTCGCCGCCGGCCCTGCGCCGGCTCTCGCCGCGCTGCTGGCGCCAGCCATCGGCCACGGGCTTCAGGAGTTCTGTCGGGAAGCTCGGCAGCGTCATCGTCTCACCAGCCTTCCGGTATTGCGCACGGCCGACTGTGCGCGGCCGGGCTTGCCGATCGCGCCGGCGACGGCCTCTTCGAACCACACTTCCTGCCGCTTGCCGCCCGCCGCGTCCTCTTCACGCGTGCGGGTTTCGAAACCCGACGGTGGCACAATGGTTTGCTGGAAATTGAAGCCGCCGCCGCGATCGTCCATGCGCTTCATCGCCGAATTGGGCAGCACCATCGCGCCGCTCGACGTGCCGATCACCGGCTCCGGCCCGCGTTCGCCGACGATCCCGAAGGTGCCGGAGGGAATAAGCCCGCCGGTGGCGAAGAAGCCGGAAAACAGCTGCCCCAGAAGCCCGCCGGTACCGCCGCCGGTGGCACCCATGCCGAAGATATTGCCAAGCGGTCCCTGGCCGAGCAGTGCCGCCTGCAGCACCATCTTCATCAGCGACTTGGCAAGGTCGCCCAGCACGTCGTCCAGCGACTTACTGCCGTCGATCAGGCCATCCAGCGCATCGACCGCCATGTCGCCGAAGGTCTGCATGGCCTCCTGCAGGCCGGCCAGCGCCTCGCTCTCTTTCATGTTGGCCGCGATCAGCTCCTCGACCTTGGCCTTCTGCTCGTCTGTGGCGCCGGCCAGTGTCGAGCGCAGCCGGATCATCTCCTGCTGCACCGGATCGCTCTCGCGCGTGATCGCAAGCTCTTCCTCGAGCCGTTCGATCAGGTCCTCGACGGCTTTCTTCTGCCGCTCGATCTCGCTGGTACCGGCACTCTTCTTGCCCCCGGCGGCGCCGCCGAGCAGGTCGGCGATGTTCGGCACGTTGACCGTGGGCGCTGTCGCCGGTGCCGCCGCCGGCAGCCGGCCTGTCTTTTCGCTAGCCGTGCCGTTGAATCGCTCGTTGAAGTTCTCGGGCGAGATCGTCTGATCGCGCTGCTTTCGCGCATTGTCGATGGCGGTCTTGAGCGGATTTGGTGCCACGTCGTTGCCGAATACGTCATGGCTCGACATCCATTCCATCGCGCCGGAAAAGCTCTTCCAGGCGTCGGCCGCGCCTTGAATGAGGCTGATGATCCCGCCGATCGCGGTGGCGATCGTGCCGAGCGCCTCGACCACCTGGGCAGCTGTGGCTTGCGCGTTCTCGACGAACTCCGGGTCGGCCAGCTTTTCCGACAGCCTTTCGAGTGCCGGCAACGCCTCCTTGGCGATCTTCACCACGATCCCGCGCATCGCCGCCTGCACGCGGGTCAGGTTGTCGTTGAAGGCCTCGGCGCTGCGCCCCATGTCGGTGCTGATCGTAATGCCCAGCCGATCCGCTTCCGCCGCCACATCGGCCAGGCCCTGTTTCCCGTTGTTGAGGAGCGGGATCAGTTCCGCGCCGGAGCGACCGAACAGCTTGACGGCCAGCGCCGTCTTGTCGGCGCCGTTCTCCAGCGAGGCGAACACCTGTGCCAGATCCAGCATGACCAGATCGGCCGAACGTAGCCGGCCTTCCGTGTCGGTAATGGCGATGCCGAGCCCGGAAAAGATCGCCGCGAGATCCTTGTCCTTGCCGGAGGCCGCCGCCGCCATGCCGTTTGCGAGGCGGTACATGCTTCCGGTCAGCGATTCGAGCGCAACATCGGAAAGCTCGCCTGCCCAGGCAAGCCGCGACAGCGCCTCGGTCGTCACGCCTGAGCGCTGCGCCGCCTTGCTCATCGTGTCGGCCTGGTCAATCGCCACCTTGACCAGCGCCCCGACCGCAGCGGTTGCCGCCCCTGCGGCAAGCGCGAGGTTCTTCCCCATCTTCAGGGCCTTGGCCGCCGTCATGTCGAAGCTCAGACCAAGGCGCTGCGCCTTGCGCTCGGCCTTGTCGACGGAGGAGTTGAACTTGGCATCGTTCGTATTGAGGTCGAGCAGCGCCTCGCCGAGTTTTTCAGCCATCGGATACCTCCGGCGCCGGCGCCTCAACGATCACCACGGCAATCCCGGCCGAGGCCAGCATGTTCGGCGTCGCTTTGACCGACGAGCGCTTAGCCCCGCCTGCCGTCTTTTCGAGCTTCGTCAGTGCGCGACGAAGGTCCGGCTTACGGATCAGGCCGGACGACAACATGCCGGCGTGGATCTTTGTCAGGGTTTCTTCCGCGTCGAGCCTGGGCAACATGGTGATGTAGGCCCTCAGGAGTGCAGCTGGGGCGCGGCGAAGCCACCAGTCGGGATCGCCCCCGAAGAATCGCTGGAGCCTTGGGAGGAGATCGCCCCAGTCGATGACGTCTCCGGCTTCCGGCTTTCGACCACGGCCGCGGCGATTGCTCCTGCCACGCTCAGGCGGCGTCGCAGCAGGAGCCCGGAAAAAGCCTCGACGATCGCCGTCTTCTGCGGGGGCGAGAGCTTGCCGAATACGTCGTCGGGGATCTCGACCAGGCAGCGCCGGCAGACCTTGCCGATCAGCGCCGACAGGGCGTCGACGTCGTCGCCCTTGGCCAGCTCCTCGATCTCGCGGCCCGCCCGGGTGAAATACTGGCTGTCGAATACGGACAGTTCGTCCGGAGACCACATCTCGTAGGTCTTACCGTCGATCCTGACCGCCGGCCGGTCGAACAGCGTATCAAGGTCGAGAATGGGTGCCTTGGCCATGGATCACTCCTTCGCCGGGTTGAAATTTGAGTTCGATGCCGAGGCGAGCGCAGTCGCGCTTGAGCGCCTCCAGATCTTCGCGGGCCTTGCGCGCGGCCTCGCGGTGGTTGCGCGCCTGCCGCTTGTGGTGCCGGGCCAGCCGATCGAGCGTTCGGGCTTTCCTGTCCGCCTCGTCGGCGTCGTGGATGGACATCGCGGGCCTGCCTCAGGCCAGCGGCAGCTGGTGCTGCGCCACCAGGCGGCCGAAGGAGAGTGCCTTGGTCGCGGCGTTCGGATCACGAAGTGCGGTGAATTCCAGTGCATAGCCCGCCGGTTCGCCCTTGCGGTACTGCGGCTCCGGGTTGCCGGACATGTAGCAATAGGCGACCTCGTATTGCATGTTCATGCCGTCGCCATAGGGGCTGACCTCCGCGCGCAGGAGCAGCGCCATCGTCGCCACCTGTTCGCCCTGGTAGAACTGCAGGGTCTTCGTGCCAGCGGTTCCCGAGCCGGCGGCAACCGTGGCCACCTCATTGCTGTTGAGGCCGAGGCGATAGAATTCCTGGCTGACGTCCCAGAGCGTGAACGAAATGATCAGGTCCTCGGCGGTGCGGAAGGCCTTGATCGGCACGGTCGATCCGAGCGAGCGGATCTTGTTGACCTCCTGGGAGTGCTGAACGGTCACACCTTCCTCGTCCATACTCTCGTCGCCCGACGTGCCGATCTTGACCCATCCGGCGCCAGGCGCAGCATTGACCAGCGGAAAGGCGGTGCCGAGCGGCGCGTAATAGGCCGTGAAGGGAGCCGCGATGATTTCGAAAGGCGCGGGCATGGGTCATACCTCCTTGAGCGCGTGCAGGACTTGGAAAGACTGGAAAGCGAAGGGCCAGGCCGTGTCGGGGTCGCGCCCGGTGGCAAACCCGCCGGCGGGCTCTATCCAGTGAATCAGACAACCGGCGGCGAGCTGGCGGCGCACGCCCGTCAAGGCGCGACGGCAAAGACTGCGAAGCCCGTTGGCCTCGATCAAGGTTTGACCATAGGCATGGAGGTCGAAGCGCTGGGTGTCGGTCTCGGAAAAGGTGCCGGCGGCAAGCGAGACGCCGCCGGAGGGCTGCACCAGCACGCACCGGATCGGCCCGGTCGAAGCGACATCCTTCGGCAGCTCGCCGCCGAACACGTTCTGGCCCACTTCCGCGACGACGTCGGCATCGGCCTTCAGCACCGCGACGATCGCTCCGATGATATCCGCTTCCGCCATCCGGCATGGGCCTCGCAAAATGTCCGGCGCCATGCCGGATCGTTTAAGCGAGACTAGGAAAAGGCCGGCAAGCGAAACACCCGCGCGGCTGCGCGGGTAAAGGCGAAAGGTTGAAAACTGCGGGGAATGGCGCAAAGCATCGCGGGGCGTGGGCCCTCTGTCAAGCCGTCTTCAACGCGGCTTTGAAGAGCGCTGAAAAGCCTTTGCAATGCGGTTGGCGAGCTTCGGATATTGCGTGTCGGCTGCGGGCCGAAGGTAGGGCCGCTTCGGGATCGTCACCGACTTCACCAGGAGAATGCCGCCGGGCCTGTTCGGGTCTGGAATGGCGAGCGCCTTGCCCTTCTTGGGTCGGATCACGCCGCCCTGCTCGTGAATGCGCGCATAGACCACGTCGCGCACCCCCCAGGTGCCCTTGATGCCGCCCTCGGAAGACGGCGCGGCATAAATGGCGATGTCGATGCCGCCCTCCAGGATGCCGGTCCGGTTTTGCCAGGAGTGATTTCGCTTTGCGTCGGCCACGCAGGCCGCCATGGTCTGGTTGACGCCGAGGATCTGCGCGTCACGCATCCGGCCCTTCACCGCCTTGCCGAACCATTTCAGCGATTTCGACTTTCCGGCCATGAAGCATCACTTTGAACACATAATTTAATGTGGCTGTTTGGGCCGGTCGCCACCCGTCGCGTCACCCGCAGGGAGCCCTACTGACGCGATCCGCTCTCGCCCAGCAGCTCTGTCAGGAGCCCGCTGGAATTTCCCTGACCACAAGGTAACGCGTCGAGGTCAGATAGACCGCCGCCGAGGTCATTGCCGTCGGAAAATTGAGTTTTTCGGTGAAGGCAAGGGCGTCCGGCGCACCATCAATTCCCTTGTCCCACACTTCGACGGCGACACCGAAGTTCGCGGTGTCGGCATTTTCGATTCTCACGTGCTTCGTCATGATCTGTCCCTTCAAGGCAGGTTTGAAACTAGAATGTAGACGGCGCGGCACCGACCTCGACCAGCATCGGTGGCGGTATCGTGCCAAGAATACGGACATGAATCGCGGCACCGGCATTCAGCGCTGCAAGCTCGCCCGGCGTCGGCAGCCAGGCGGTCACCATGCAACGGACTTCGCCACCGACAGTGGACTCGACGACCTCGTCCCTGATCGGAAGCCCGCCATATCCTTGTGACTTTCCGACGACCCGCGTGGCGTTCTCGATCATGCCAATCTGCATCACCCGATCCTCTTCAAAGCCGCTTCGAGATGATTGTGCTTACGCTGGACCGGTCCTTCGACCTTCAGTCGGCCGGGGATGAGAACCCCGCCCTTGCGGTCGCTGATCGAGGCGATCTCGTCGTCCTCGGTGATGTCGGCCGACAGTGCAAACATCGCCCGCATATCCTCGATCGCCGCTATCTTGTCGCCGTCGACGACCTCGCGGCTGACATTCGACCAGGCGAAGCACGGATAGGTGCCGAGCGCCGCGAAGACCGGCGGCAAGGGGTTTCCCCAATTGTCCTTGCCGGTTGCCTGGTTGCGCTCGACCACTGCGCGCATGGTGAGCCGCCCGGAGATCATCGCCGACCCCGCCGCGCGTAGCGCAATAGCCCCCAGACAAACAGAATGACGGCGATGATCACCAGCACACGAACGGGCGAGATCCCCGTCGCCCAGGAGAGAAACTGGACGACCAGATAGGCGAAGCCGGATATGCCGATCGCCGGCAAGAGGACACCCAGAAACAGGATGCCGACGATCAGCCACTCCTGCTTCGTTCCGATCCGGTCTCGATAACGATAACGATCGCCCATGCCCGTCGCCCCCTTACGCCATGACCAGGCCGTGCCGAGCGGCGAGCCCTTCGATGATCTTCTGCCGCTCGGCGCCCACGTCGCCGGCCAGCGTGAACTGATAGTCGCCGGCCCGCTCCGATTTGAGCCCGCCGCGATAGGAAAGATCGAGCTGCATCAGCTTGATCACCGCCTCCTCGCGCGCCGCCTGGTCGCCGGCATCGCCCTTGGGCGTATAGGTGACCTTGACCATGGGCGCGAAGAACTGCCGTCCGTTCGGCCCGCCGGTCAGGCGCTGCAAGGTCCGTCCGCCGTGCATCACGCGATAGTCGGCCGCCGTCAGCGTGACCTCGGCCCCGACCAGGCCGGAATTGCCCGGATCGAGTTCCACCACAGTTACGGTAAGCGCCACGTCGAGCGGCGGCGAGATCCGAAGCGTGGTCCGGTAGCGTGAATCGGGATCGGCCGGATCGCCCAGCTCGACCGTGCGTTCGCCGGCCGGGCCGAGGCGCGCCTCGATCTCGGCCGTGATCGCCGCGATCATCGCGGCAAGCTCGGTGTCGGACAGATCGGTGCCCGTGCGCTCCTTGACCCGGTCGATCAGCGCCATGGCTTAGCTGCCCGCGCCTTCGGTCGGCTTGGTCCCGTCGGGCTCGCCAGACTTCTCATCGGCGCCCTTGTCGTCGGCGCCCTTGTCCTCGCCGCCCTTGTCTTCCTTGTCCTCGGCCGGCGCCTTCATCTCCTTCGCCGAGGCTCCCGTCTTGGCCCCGGTCTTGGCATCGCTCTTGGCCTTCACCTCGCGTCCGGCCTTGACTGTGGCGGGTTTCGACTGCGGCGTCTCGGCCTTCGCCTTGCCCTTCACCTTGCCGTCGACGATGCCGAGCACGTCAGCCGCGCTCTGCGGGATCTCGTCGCCGGGCGTGGCATAGAGGAAGGCGGCCTTGCTGTCGCCGGCCGCAACCGCCATCGTCTTGTCGGCCGTCAGATAGATGCGCTCCTGCGCCTTTTGGAATTCCGGCATGGGATTGCTCCTGTCGCGCTAAGCGGTGATATGTTTGACGGCCCACATGACCGCTTCTTCGGTTTTGGTGCGGGCGATCGAAAGCTCGCGACTGCCGCCGCATTGCCCGATCAGGTCAAGCAGCTCCTGCCCCTTGTCCTTGATCGAGACCATCATCGCCTTCTCGGCATCCGAAAGGACGCGATACTGGGGGCGCACCGCATTGTTGGTCGTGCGGGCATCGCTCGCGCTATCAACCTTTTCCATATCCTTCTTCTCCCTTATTCGACCTTGGACCACAGCACGTGCAGGAACCCGCCCGTGGTGACCGTGGTGGTGTTGACGACGGTCCCGGCCTTGGTGGCGTGGATGGAAAATTCGGCCGTCCGATCGACCCGCGTCGGCGGCGTGCCGTCGGTGATGTGCTCGACCGAGAGCAGCGTATCGCCGGGCTTTAGGTTTCCGGGCACCCGATGCTCGCCGATCGGCCCGCCCGGAATGAGCGCGCACCCGACGGGCTTCGAAAATCCTGTGATGGTTGGCATAGTCGTCTCCCTGGATGATCAGCCTTGTGAACTCCGGCCCCGCCATACGCATGACCTGCGGCGGGGCCGGCTCTTGCCCTTGGGGTGAGGATCAGAGGCCCGTCACGTCGCAGAAGGCGGCGGGGCGGGTGACGACCAGGGCGACGCGCATATCGCCGCGCACGGTGCGCTTGCCTTCGGTGAACTGCGTGCCCACATAGCCGACCTGGAGGGTGACGCCCTTGCGTTCGAAGGCGGAAATCCATGCCGGCTGGAAGGAGCCGACCAGGCCGGCGCCTGCGGCGCGTGCCTCGTTCTGAACGACCGGCAGACCCCACATGCGTTCCGGGCCGCTCTCGCTCGGCGAGCCCCAGATATAGACGCCGTCCGTGGTGCGCAGCAGGCGGATGTTCTGCCAGTCGGTCGCGTGCATCACGTGATGCGTCGGGATCGCTCGGCCGGTCGTGCGGATCTTGGTCATCGCCTTGAAGAAGGCGTCGGGAACCGGATCGGTGCCCTTGGCCTGGGTCTGGATGCCGGCGACATTGACGATGCCGCGCAGGTTCGGCGCCGTGCCATTGCCGACATAGGCCTGGGTGTCGAGCCGCTGGCGGATGCCGAAGGTCAACCGGCCGTTGACATAGCCGGTCATCATCGGCACGTCGTCCATCTGCTCGTCGGTCACCGGCAGGCTGTCGGTGATCTTGCGCACGTCGGACGACTTTTCGGTAAAGACGAACGTGCTCTCGGCATAGGCGCCGCCTTCTGCCGTTTCCGCCGCCGCATGGGTGCGGGTCGTCTCCTCCATGTACTTGACCGTGTCGCTGCCGGTCTGGCTCATCGGAATGATGTCGATCAGCTGCAGCGGCCGGGTGACCGCCTCGACGAAGCCGGGCAGCCGCAGGCTTTCCGGCGCATAGCCGGCCGAGGTCGACATCAGCGCCTTCGTCAGCAGGGTCTCGACCAGCATGCCCTTGGCCAGCACGTCGGACGGATAGATGTCGTAAGCGAAGTCGATGCCCTGCGGCTTGCCGCGGCCGACCCATTCCTCATAGGACTTTTCCGCCGAAAACAGTTCGCCCAGCGACTTAATGATGGTCCGCCGTTCGTCGCCCTTGGCGCCGGGCATCGGCAGGCGCGAGCGAACGCGCTCGCGGTCGGCATGATCCCGTGCCGCCTTTTCGGCGCTTTCCAGCGTTTCCGCCTCTTTCGCCAGCGCGTCGAGTTCGGCGTTCATGGCCTTGACCTGCTCGGCCACGGCCACCGAGCCCTTCACGCCGGTGCCGAGGCAGGTGACCTTGTTGAAATCATACTGTCCGTCGTCGGTCTTGGCCTCGCTAAAGACCTTGCCGAGTTCGTCCTGTTTTGCCGCGAGCTTCTCGCGGACGTCTTTGATGGTGGGCATGATGCCGCCTCCGGTTTGATGTGCCATCGGCCCCACGTCCGCGCGCGGCCTTCTAGAAGAAAAGCCCACGTCGGCGCGGGCATTGCACGATGGAGACTAAGGGAGGGAGAGAAACGCAAACACCCGCGCGGGTGCGCGGGCGATCGGGGATCAGGGCTGTAAAGTGGATGATCTGCGAAACCGGTCCGCCTTGAAGGCTGCGTCCGGTTTTTAAAGCCTGTTTAAACGCCGTGGGGCGCTTTTACGGGCATGGGCGGCGTCACCGCCCGTCAGAACCCGGTGACAGCGCCCTGTGGCGCTCTCTGCCGATCGGGCTTCCGGCGGCCAATCAACCACCTTGGGCGTCGCCCTCGACCCTGCGCCTTGCCGCGTTCGTCAGCCGGGCGATCATGATCGCCTCCAGCTCGGCCCTGGCCTTTTCCTCGGCCTTGGCGTCTGCTTCATCGGCGCCGGTCGGATCGCCACCGGCGAGCAGCGCATCCAGCCTGGCCTTGAGGCCGGCGAGCTGCTCAAGCCGTGCCTTGCTCATATCGCGGCCCTCGGCCTCCCGCAAGGCCTTGACCGATCCGGCCCTGGCAATCACGTCGTCGATCTCTTCCAGCAGCGCGTCGAGCTGGTCGGAGAAACTGCCGCGTCCCTTCATCGACAGCGTGGCCGTGCCGACGCCGGCGCCGCGCAGCACCGGCGAGACCTCGTGCACGTCGAGCCTCTTCAGCACCCGCACCCGGTCGCCGGACCGCTCCTCGATCTGGCTGTCGAGGACGCCGAAACCGTAGGACCATTCCTGCACGGCCCGGCCGTTGGAAAGGTCGAACTTCAGCGTCGAATACCAGTCCTTGCCGGCGGGCGTATCGAGGTTGAGATGCAGCTCGGCGAACGCCGCGTCGCCGTCCTCGTAGATCCTGGCCTTGCCGAGCGGCATGGCCGATCGCTGGTGGGCCGGCAGGATCG
Organism: Rhizobium arsenicireducens; assembly: GCF_964021225.1. NCBI lineage: Bacteria > Pseudomonadati > Pseudomonadota > Alphaproteobacteria > Hyphomicrobiales > Rhizobiaceae > Rhizobium > Rhizobium arsenicireducens. The sequence continues at coordinate 3,572,480 of NZ_CAXHYK020000001.1, forward strand.
ACGCCCATTGTTCGGCCCCTTCCTTCCAGGAGAAGGCGCCCGGCAGATAGGTGTCGCCGTCATGGTCGATCGCCGAGAGCACGGCGATCCGCGCCAGCCCCTGGCCGTTGCTTTCCATCTTCTCGATGGTCAGGCTCTTGGTCTCGTGTTTCATAGGGGTCTTCTCCTAGTCGTCGTCGCCGAAGTAAGGGGCAAACGAAAGTGTTCCATTGGGATGCTCGTCGGACGCCATCTGGCTCGCCTCGTCGGCCGAAACGATCGAGCCGTCGCGGGCGATATGGTCCGGGTCCGACCGGTCAGGCCCGAGCCGCCCGTCAAAGACGATGAAGCGCTCGACGGCGGCCGCCTTCGCCCGCTCGATCGTCGAGACGTTCTGGGCATATTTCGTTTCGGTCCGGGCAATGGTGCGGGCGCGGATCTCGCTCGATCCCCAGGGCCCGCTTTCGATATGGACGCCGATCCGCTCGGCCAGCTGCGCCGCCCCTTCGCCGGCGGCACGTCCCTCGGCCAGCGCGTCGAACAGTCCCTCGCGCGCCTGTGCAGTCAGATCGACCAGGCCGGACCGCCGCCCGCCAGCCGCGGCGATCGCCCGCGCCACCGGGTCCGGCAGGCTGCCGGAGATCCCCAAAAGCTCGGCAGCCTCGCTCACCGCCTTCGCCGTCTCGACAAAGTGCGCCTCATAAAGCCGCTGGAACGTCGTGCGATGGGCAGCGATGCCCAGCCGGTCGAGGATCTGGGAAACGATCAGGTCGTCGGCTTTCGCCTCGCCGGCGTCCGCCGCCTTCGGGCCGACATCCTCCGCCTGAAGCAGCGGCGCTGCTACGGCCCTCGCGTCCTTTCCGAACGTCTTGAAGAAGCGTTTGAGGGTCTGTTCAAAGGCTTTCGAAAGCGGCGCCTCCTGGCCTTGCAGCGCGCGCAGATAGGCGGCACCCGAACGGCGGGCAGCAATGCCGGCCCGAGCCTTCTCCCCCTTCGGCGGTACTGGCTGCTGTCCTGTCTGCGGCTGCGGCGTCGGATCGGGAAGGCGCGGCGGCGCGCCTGCCGGCACTTCCAGCGACATGGCCGGCCTCAGATAGATGCGATGGCTGTCGTCGACTTCCAGCCCCATGTCCTCGCGGCCCTCGTAGACCTGGGCCCATCCGCCGCCCACCATCGTATTCCAGCGGCTGGCCTTCTTGTCGAGATCGTCCTGCAGCGCCAGCACGTCGGACACGTCCCAACCGCTTTTGAGCCCCGCCGTGTTGCCGAAATCCGGCAGCAGCGAGCGGTCGAGTTCGTCGGCAAGCACGCGCATGATCGGCAGCACGCCGTTTCGCCAGGCGAGCTTCACCATTTCTTCCATCGTCGCGCCGACCTTGGTCGACTGCAGCCCGGAGCCAAAGCCGACGACGGCTGCCGGAATGCCGAGGCATGCGCAGATCCGTTCTTCGGCAATGTCGCGCGCCTCGCTCATGTTCATCTGTTGCGGGTTGAAGCCATAAGGGGAAACATCGGTCGGTGCGCCCATGACCAGCGGCCCGCCGCGCCGGTCGCCGCTGAAGGCCTGGGAGAACCACGCCTTGGTCGCCTCGACATCCTCGGCCGAAACCACGCCGCCGTTCTTCGGGCTGATCACCACGCCCGGCACGCCCATGTTGCGCAGCAGCGAGGCGACGAAGTTCGAGCTTTCGAGATCCATGAAGATCTCGCGAATGACGCCGTCGATCGGCGACAGGCCGAGGCGCGGATTGCGCGGGTCCATGCCCTGGCGAAAATGCACGACGTCGGCCGGATCGAGGCGGAGCGGCTCATGGCCGCCGCCCGGCGAATAGAGATAGTGCGTCAGGAACTCTGTTCCGTCCTGCGACCCCTTCGGCTCCATCAGCCAGTGAGGAACATACCAGAGTTCGCCCGGCCGGCCGATGCCGTTGCGAAGCTTGATCCAGTAGGCATTGCCGGCGAGGCAATAGCTCATCACCGTCGCTGTCCAGAGTGTCAGATCGCCATAGAAGGCATTCGGTCGGGCGATCAGCGCCAGCATGGGATGATCGTCGAGCTGGGTCACCTGGCCGGCGCGATCCTTGCGCTTGACCGTGAGGTTCGCTTCCGGCGCCGCCCGCTGTATCCACTGGATCGGCGCCGTCACCACCGACGAATCGAGCCCATCGCCGATCGCCTTGCGATAGTCGAACCGCGTGCGCGTCAGCATACGCTGCATGGCGACTGGCGCTTGAGGACTGTGCAGCATCGCAGAGAGTGCCTTTTTGAACGCCTTAAACATCTGCCGGTATCCAGTTCTTGTCGATGTCCATGTCGGGACCGGAGGGCTGCCCGGCCGCCTCGGGCACCGGCATCATCGGCGTCCAGCGGGCGCCGCCCATGCCCGCCGCCGCATTGATGCCGAGGAAGGCCGCCCAGGTGCGGTCGGCGTGATCGTCGTCGCGCTCGGCGACGAAGCGCGGCACGCCGGTCGGGCCGGAGATCTTGCGCAGCTTGTGCAGGTCGGAGCGCAGCGGAACATCGCCGGCCTTGATCCTGACGCTCCTGTCCTCGAAACGTTCCTTGCCCTGGGTTGCCATGATCAGCTTGGACGACGAGGTGAACAGCACGCCCTCGATCCGGCCGGGATAGCGGATCTGCGCATCCTCGACGACCTTTTCGCCCATGCCGGTCTGGTCGATGCAGGCGCGCGCCACGCGGTAGCGGGTCATCACGTCGTCAAAGGCCATGTCCATGGCGGCAAAGGTCGCGCGCTTCTGCTCGATCCGCTCGCGTTCCCACAGCACGTCGCCGACCAGTTCCCACACCCAGATGACATGAAGGTCCTGACGGCGGCCGATATCGCGGCCGACATAGCACGGCCCGCCCTGGTAGTTTTCCGGGACGCCAGCCTGTTCGTCCTCGCAAGAGCCGATCAGTTCGTAGCTCAACCAGGCGCTGGCCTCGTCGAGCCACTTCAGTTCGAATTCCTGGGACCAGAGATCGTCGTCGGCCAGACCGGCGCGCAGCTCGTCGATATTGCGGTCGAGCCCGTCGGCCACCGCCTGGTAGATATCGACGGTATGGCGCGACCAGGTGTCGTCGTTTGCCGTCATCAGCTCGTAGAACTTGTTGCCCTTGCCGTTCGGTGTCGAGGTGACACGGATATCCCAGCCCTTGGAGATGACCGGGAAGAGCGCGCCCCATATCGCCTTGCTATCCTTGTGGAAGGCGAACTCGTCGAGAAAGACGTTGCGGGAAAAGCCGCGCGCCGTGTCCGGATTGGCCGGCAGCGCCGTGACCTTCGAACCATGCGGAAACGTCACCTCCAGCGCCTTGTGAACGGCGCCGGTGCTTTCGTCCTTCCAATCGAACTCGGCCGCCTCGAAGGACAGGCCATAGGCCTTGGCATGCGGCTTGATGCCCTCGTTCATCGCCTCGACGGCCTGGCGCTCCCCGCGCGACAGGATCACCCATGGCTCGCGCCGGCCCTCGGTGGCGGCCGCGAAGCATCGATCGGTGATTTCCAGCGTCGTCGTGAAGGTCTTGCCCGTCTGGCGTGCGAACATGCCGATCTTGAACCGTTTGCGGTCGTTGATCCAGCGCCGCTGATATGCGTGCAGCAGCGGCTTCATGATCCGATCCCATAGGCGTCGCGGATGATCTTGAGCACGGCGGGCGCGTCGAGCTTTGCCCCCTTGTCCCTGGCAATCCCGTCCTCGACCGCTTCCAGCGTGGCTTCCAGCTTGCGCTTCTGTTCGCTCTCCAGCGACCGGCGCAGTTCCGTCGCATGGCGCTGTGCCGTCACGGCCGCCCTGTTGGCATTGGCCAGCGCCCCGATTTCCTTCGGCGTCAGGTCGCCGCGGCTGAGCAGCTCGTCGGCCGCCATCTTGATCCGTTCGGCCACCGCGATCGCCATGGTGTCGGCGCCGTCCGGTCCCATGCTTTCGCAGAGCGCCTTCGACAGTCTCAGCCGTTCATCATATTCGCGCCACTGGCGGGCCTTCTTCACCGAATAACGCGAGAAGCCGCCCTTGGAGATCGGGCCGATGCCGTGATCGGCGAGCCTGGAATTAAACTCGTCCAGGATCGCCACCTGCGGGCGCTTCATCTCGCGCAGCTCTTCGTTCAGCCAGGCGAGATCGGCCTCGGCCTCCTCGGGCAAGGTCTCGATCCTGGTCAGCCGGCCGCGCCCTGCTTCGTCGGTCATGTCAGGCCTCGTCTTCCGGCCAGGCGATACCGGCCACCGGCGAGCGGCGCTCGACATGGTCGCGGCCGGTGCGCGTGATCCCCGCGATCAGCTTGCCATTGTCCTCGGTGATGTCGATCGCGCCGAGTTCCTCCAGCTTGCGCAGCTGGGTTCGGACCCATTCGATCGAGCGCGACAGCAGGTAGATATCGACCGCCTTCTGGATCAGGTCCTCGCGCAGATGGCCGTTGAACTCGCGGGCCAGAGCCTGCAGGATGACCAGCCGGCCCTTCTCGGCGATGAAGATGTTATAGGGGGTCATGGTTTCGGCCTTTCATCCAGCAGGTATCCCTCGATCCGGCTCACCGCGCGCTTTACGCCGTCATGGGTCTCGCTCATCTTGCCCAGCTCGCCCCGGATCACTTCGACGGACAGCATCAGGCCGTGGATATCGTCCTTCGACGGCAGGTGCTTGAAGTCGCCTTCCAATGCCTGGATGCGCCGGTCGTACTCGATCAGCTTCGTCTCGGCCTTTTCCACGCGGGGTGTCATATCCGTTTTGAACTGGTTGACCTGAGTTGTCAGGGTCTTCTCGCCGCTGGAGAAATAGCCCTTGGCATGGCCGAGCAGGGCGATGATCGCCAGCGCCAGGCCGAGGTATTGCGAGATCTCTGCGGGCGTCATCGGCAGCGCGCCTCCTTCTCGACGAACTCCTGGCATTCGAGGCAGCGCGTCGCCGACGGGTAGACGCGGCGGCGCGCGATCGAGATCGTCGAGCCGCAGTCGACGCAGTCTGCGGTACCGGACGCCTTGAGTGCTGCGCGCGATTTGGCGATGGCCGCCTCGCGCTCCTCCTCGATCCGCTGTTCGGCCAGGTCGAAGGCCGCATTGCTGGCGAAGTTCATGCGTCCCTCCGCCAGGTCCTGACGGCCTCGACCGCCTGTTTGCCGATCTCCTTGACGGTATGGCCGCCCATGTAGAGCGAGATGAACCAGCCGGTCAGCGTCAAGAGCTGCGCCGCGTCGATCGGATCGATCAGGAAGCCGAGCGAGCGGGCGAGCGGGAAGAACAGGAAGGCACAGAGCCAGAGGAAGGCCAGCAGATACATCCAGCCCCAGCGCCAGGCGCTCTGCCAGAAGCCTTCCGCCTGCTCGGATTGCAGCAGCGCGAACTGCCCGGATAGCCCGGCCTGCCACAGCGCGATCATCTCCGGCGTTTCCGCCTCGACGGTGCGCACCGCGCTTTCAATGGCCGTCGGGTCGGCCTGCGCCAGATCCTCGGCCGGCACGCCGACCTTGGCCGCGACCTGGTCGATGACGCTGCCGGCAAGCGTGCCGGCGAGCGGGCCGGCATGCTTCTGAACGATCGCCTTGACGACGGGCGCCCCGGCCTTGGCGGCGGCGGCAAGGATGATGGCGAGAATGGGGGCCATGTCAGAAGCTCCTCAATAGGCTTGCGAGTTTGGGGAAGCGGCCGGCGAGACGCACGGCGACGATGTCGCGGTAGCGCCAGGCGAGCCAGAGACCGTAAAGCATGCCGATGGCCAGCACGCCGCCGGCAAGCCACAGCGCGGCGCCCTCCGGCACGGTGGATGGATCGATGACGGAAGGCGCGGCCTCTCCGGCGCCGGCTGCCGCTGGCGTCGCCACCCCTGTCGTCGCAGCACCCGTCTTCGCCCTCGCGCGAGCGTCAAGCTCGCGCTGCAGGGTCGAGAGCGTGGCGCGCCCGATCCGGCCATCGATGCTGAGGTCGTAAGCTTTCTGGAAGGCCTCGACGCTGGCGCGCAAGACCTTGCCGGTCTCGGTTCCGGGATCGTAGCCGATCGAGGCAAACCCATCGCGGATTGCCGCGACATCGGCCGGCGTAACCGCGATCACGAATGCGGCGAACCGGCTGTCGGGAACCGCATCGGCCTTCACGGCCGACGGATATTTCCCGTAAAGGATGACATCGGCCTCCTCGGCGCGCCGGCGCGTCAGGCCCGGAAGCACCTTTCCGCCGCCCTTGTTCCAGAGTGCGAGGCGCTTTTTCGTCTCGGCCGAATTGCCGGCGAGGAACGCCTCGACCCAGGAGGCTTTCAGGATTGCGCCGGTATTGTAGTCGAAGGAGGTTCCGCCATCGATCGCGCGCTGGGCAGCATCGCCGCCGAGTGCCTGGACGACGCGCGGCACATAGTTGCGGCTGAGCGCAAGATCCACCAGCCGGTCGTTCTCGGCGGCCGTGATCGTCATGCCGGGCTTGACGGTAATGACACCGGAGGCGCTGGTCAGCCCGGCGCCGATGGTCAAAACGCCAACTGCGTCGCGATAGGCGCGCAACACCACACCCTCGTGGGCATAGAGAAAGGCGCGGCCTTGCCTGCTGACGGTCCTCATGTTTGAGCCTCTTCCTTTGAAGGAGCGGCGCGCCTCATTTGGGCACGCCGCGATAGGCTCAAAATGTCAGGCTTCGCGGCCGACTATCACCCGCGCACCCGCGCGGGTAATCAGAAAAGGGTGAGTTGCTTGGCGGTTTCGGACGGAAACCAGCGGCGAACGGTCGCCACGTCGGCGCGGATGGTGCGGGCGATTTCCGCCGTGGTCGCCCCTTGCGCCTTCATCTGCTCGGCCACCCAGCGGCGGGCGAGCGGAACCTTGATATAGCCATATCCCATGACCTTGGAAAGCTTGTCAATCCGGTCCGGCCCGACCGTGCGGGCCGCGATCGAGCGCGGCGAAGACTTGGCCGGCAGATAGATGTCCGACCCGCCGACCGAAAGAAACAGCCGCATGGCATCATCCACGCCGAGGGCCTCGACGAAGGGGGCGATGTTGGTCGGCATATCCTGCAGTTCTTCTTCGGTCATCTTCTCTTTCCGATCCCGAGCCTGCGCTCGATCTGGATCTGCCGCGCCGTTGCCAGCGCCAGTCTCTGTTCCTTGCGGATGCGGCTATGGGCATCCATGCCCCCACGCGCGAGATCCCGCTGCAGCTTCTCCCGCTCCGCCCTGAGACGCTCCAGTTCGACCTGGTCGAAGAGCGGGAGCGAGCCGGCCATGTCAGTCGCTCCGACTGGATCTGAGGTCGCGGGACCGCATGCCCTTTTCCAGGCACGTGACGACGCTTCCATGCAGCAGGACGAACTTCACATTCTCGATGATGACGCCGCTGGCGCCCGCCTCGGCACCGCGCAGCACAAGCTGGCGGATATGCTGGCGGAAGAACTCGACATCGAGCCCGTGCCGCCGCTCCAGGTAGCGCAGCACGGCATGGTCGGTGACTTCGATGATCGTCATCACGCACCGCCCTTCTTCGCGGCACGCACCCGCTCGCCGAGGGCGTTCATCACCACCTGCCATTGCCGGCCGGTCAGAGCCGCCAGCCAATAGTTCGGCTGATCGATTAGCCTGAACACCTCGGCGTCGAACCCCTTGCGGTTGATCAGATCGACGCCGGGGTTGAGGATCTTCCATTGCGCCCAGGCGATCTTGGCGCCGTCGCTGGCTAACCATTCCTGCCCATTCGTATTGCCGAAGGAGACGCCGGCCTCGCGCCGCAGCCATCCCTTGAGGCCGTCGATCGCGGCGCGGGCATCGTCGGCGTAGTGCAGGAAGCGAACGGCATCGAGGCCGGTCTGGCGCTTGACGAAGGCGACCAGGGCCGTGTCGCGCCGATCGGTCACGACACCGAGATTATGGCCGGCGATCCACAAGGCCTGCAACTTCTTTGCAAAGGGACCGGTAAGCTTGCCGGCGGCCGGCTTGCTCTCGGCCGGGCGGAAGCCGTCATTGCGCAGGACCGTCAGCACCTTCTGGCGCTCCGGCTCGGTCATGTCCTTCACCGACGACTTGCCGGTGATGTTGGCGAGCTTGGCCCGGTAGGTATCGTCGTCCAGACCGAGCTGCTTCTTGGCGACGTGGATGGCTGCGATGGAGGAGGTCATACACCTGCCTCCTCAAGAAGTTCTGCTGCGCGGTCGGCAATATCGGGTCGAAAGAAACCGAGGCGGATCTGGCTCGGAATACGGGCATCTCCACCCAGAGACCCTGTCATCAACGGTGTGTCGATACACTCGGAAAGGCAGGCAGCGAGTCGACGTTCCAGTGGCTCTTCATGCGAGATGTCCACACCCAATTCGGTATCGATAGCGCGATCGAGATCCTCGCCGCCGATAATAAGGTTCTCCGGAATACGCCCGGCGAAGAGGCCGCCGGCGGCGAAATCGACTTGGCGGGTTTGGCGGTTGCGCAGGAATCGGTAACGAGCGGCATCAACCTCCAGCTGCCGCTGAATGTGCTCTTGGCACCACGAGCACAAGTCGTCGTCCGCAAAGCACATGGGATCGCCGTTGATGTCAGTCACGCCGGCGGTGATTTGAGTTTGGGTGATGCCGCATTCGCGGCAAACGCGATCAGTCATGGCAAGCTCCTGTCGATCTGGTTGGCCAGGGTGCTGAGATTGAACTTCGCGGCCGGGATGGTGACGGGACCGCGCTGGACGAGCACGGCCGCGTAGACGTCGCCTTCCTCGGTGATGACGGTGTGGCCGTCGTCGCGAAACTCCTGGGTCAGCAGATAAAGGATCTGCTCACGGCGGGATGGGTGATCACTCATCTCGCACCTGTTCTTTGATCGGTAGGCCGAGTTTGCGAAGGTCGTAACCACCAGTGGACCGGATGGTCATCGATCCGTCCCTGTTGATCTTCATGGTCACGGTGACCGTCTTTGGCTTGGGCTTCTTCTTGTCCTTCATCATCCCATCCTCACGCCTTAGCGATGTCGATGGTGATGGCGACCAGATCGTCTTCCGGGTTCTCACGCTCGTAGAAGCGGATATAGCCCTTGGAACCGGTCACCCGGATGCTGTCGCGGATCGCGTCCATGGCCCGCTGCCAACGTTCGTCCTCGATGTAGAGTCGAAGCAACATGAATATCTCCGACTTGTTGATCTGGCCTTCCTTGTCGGTGTTGAAGGCGCGCGCGACGATCGCCTGGATCTCCGGCCGCGCTTCCGCCGACCATTCGGTCAGGCACTCGTCGATCAGCCTCTTGGCGACGTGGATCTGAGGACCGAAAGTGATTTGGTCGGCGAACTGGACGACAACGCGCATCCGCCCGTCGACCGTCTGGTAGGTCGTGTTGCCCTTCTTGCCGCCGATCTTCTGGCCGTATTCTTGCTCCAGAAGGGCATCGAAGGAACCGAGATCGGCGAGCGTATGGCTCTTGAACCGGGCGATCTGCGCCGACAGATCCTTGGCGAAGCCGATGATCTTGCGCACCGTCTCGTCCTGCAGCTTGTCCTCCGGCTTGATCTTCGCCAGCGGCACAAGATAGCCCTGGGCGTCTTCCATCCATTCGCGACCGTCGATGACCCTGACGCCATCGGTGCGGGTAGGTTCGATAATTACGGCTTCCATGTCAGTGCCTTTCAAAGAGGGTTTGAAGATTGTTCAATGCGGCGACGAAGCTGGCTTCCAGCGCGGCCTTCGTGGCCGGCTGGATCTGCCGCCAGCCGTGGATGACGATTTCGGCGGCGTCGTCGACGCCGTCCGCCTGCTCTTCAGCGAGGATCTCGATGGCGGCCCGAATGACGGCATAGTCGGCTGCCGTCTTGGCGGCCCGTTCGATTAGGACCTCCGTATCCCGCACGCCTTCGATGAGCGTCGTGTGATGAAACCCGCCCATGACGCGGCCGAGCTGCTTATGCGGCCGGCCGGTCAGGTGGCGGGCCAGCGTCCATGCCATGCGTCGCGCCGCAACCAGTGCCCGGCTGTTTCCCCGGCTGCACAGGTCCCGGGCCCGGACGCCGTAGGCAATGCCGACGACGTCGAGGATCAGGCCGCAGGAGATGGGCGCGAGAGCGCAGGTCATGCCCCGTCGCCCCCACTCGGCCCGCCTTGACCGCGAGAGCGGCCGGGAAAGCCGACCACGTTGCTGTCGGGGTTGCGCATGGCGTCGAGCACGATCGCCGACGGTTCGTTAACCAGTCTGCGCAGGTCGTCCTGGGCACGATGGTTCCACTCGCGGCGCGAGAGTTCCGATTCCATGTACTTCGCCATCCGGACGAACTCCCCGAAATTCTGGATCGTCTCTTCCAGGTCCTCGCCGGTGAGCACCATCCCGCCGTGGCGGTTCTCGAGCATGCGCCGGTGCGCCGTTTCGAGATGGCTGGAGAGATAGTCGAACTGCAGCTTTGTCATGCGTTTCCTCCCATGGTGTCGATGGCGGCAGAGGACATGAGACGGCCATAGAGCGCGACATGCGGTCGGCCGGTGGCGATCTCGATCCGGTTTTCAAGGTTGCGGGCTTCGAGCTCGAAGGCTTCGAGCGTCAGCAGAAGGCCTGCGGTATCCTGCGGCAGACCGCCGATCCGCACGCGTTCGCGCATTTCTTTGAGGGCATCCGAGAGCATGTCTAACCTCCGTGGTCGCTGGAAATTCGGCTGTTGGGGCATGCCGACCGGCAGGCGCGGAACATGGCCACGCGGTGCGACGAGGTCGGGCTGTAGGGCTTTCCCTGCCAGTCGAGGCAGACATTGCGGGCGACATCGCCGAGCATGGGGCAGACGACCGTCTCGGCCATCAGCGCACCGCGCACCATCTGCTCGACCCGGCCGACATCGCCCAGGTATGTCTTCGATAGGATCTGGCTGATCGTCGTCGCCGAATATTCGAGACGGCGGGCAACCGCGCTCTGGCTTCCCGCCATGCGGCAGGCCTCGGCCAGCACCACCACCCAGTCGGGAATGGCATCGCCCCAGGCAGCGGCTGCGCGTGCGACGGGATCGTTGGGCTTCTGGCTCATGTCCGATCCTCCTCGGCCACGACGTCGCCGACGATGATCTCGCGATTGGGATCATAGACCATGGTCGCCCTCATCTTGCGCGGCGCCTTCGGGCCGCTATTGGCCGACCCGCGCAGCACGTAGATATTGCGGCCCTCGCCACGTTTGCCCGCTGCCTGGACGGCCAGCATGCCGGCCCGCGCCAGCAGCAGGCAGTATTGCTTGGCGGTGTTGCGCGCGACGACCAGGTCATCGACCGAGGCATCGAGCGCCAGCTCGTCGACGGTGAAGCCGGAGCGGCGGCGGCGCATGACGTTCCACATGTTCTGCAGGCGGCGGCCGACCAGGCTTTCCTTGCGGTCCACACCGATCACCGGCACCTGGCTCTGCCGCTTGGTCAACGTGTAGACGCGGCTCCCGTCTACGACCTTGGCGATGAAGCCGGCATCCTCGAGCTTGCGCAGGAAGCGGCCGAGATAGCGGTCGTGATAGGGATCGGAGAGCCCGTCGAGGTCGGCATAGGAAAAGCTCGCGCCCTCGCGGGTGAGGTCGAGAATGCACGACCACCAGTATTCCGCGCCGAAGCGCAGCGGCCGGGCGGTGGCGACCGTAAGCGTGACGAACCGCGCCATCAGCGTGCCCTCCGCGGGGCCTGCCCGGTGAAATAGCTGCCGGTATAGTCATTGAGGCCGATCTGGCTGATCCCGCCAGCGCGGGCGAACTGGCCGATCTCGGCCAGCGACGTGACGATGCGCGAGGCCACGCCACGGGTCTGCCGCACGACCTCGGCCAGAAGATCGTCACCGAACATCAGCTTGGGATGGTAGATCTTGGCGAGCGCCCGGGCGTCGTCGAGATCCGAAGGATTGGCCATGCCATAGGCCGTGACGCGGTTCTCGCACCGCTCGTAACGGGCGAGCTTCTGCGGCAGCTGCTCTTCTCCCACCAGCAGGACCGGGATGCGCGCGCCCTTGTAGATGTCGCGCACCAGCTCGATCATCCCCTTGTCGACCAGTTTGTCGGCCTCGTCGATGATCATCAGCCGGTTGGGATCGTCCTGCAGGAGGCGCAGCGACTGCATCATCATCGTGGCAATCGTGCCGCGCGGACGATCGATGCCGAGTTCCGACAGCAGGATTTCGCAGAAGGTGCGCTTCGTCCAGAAGTCGAAGACTTCGAGATAGATCGCGTTCGTCTTGTTCTGGATATAGGTGCTGGCCTTCGACTTGCCGTAGCCTGACGGGCCGTAGAACAGCCCGAGCCCGTCGACGCCGGCAGGCCGGTCGATGATCTTCTGCGCCACGGCATAAGCCGCCGCGACGTTCTTCAGCGGCGCGACGGTGCCGTATCCTGGGGCTGTGTTGACAATCTGGTTCATGCCTGTATTTCCTTCAGATGCAGTTGATGCTCTTCGAAGCCCGCCCGGTGACAGCCGGCGGGCTTCACGCTGTTCAGGAATGCAATCCCGGCGCCTGATCGCCGAACTCTTCGAACATGGTGCGCTGGACCTTGTATTCGGCGCTGTCCCGGTAGGAGAGCAGCCACAGCGTCTCTTCGCTTTCGACCGGCTCGTGCGCCTGGATCCGCGCCTCGATCGCCAGCGCCGAGCGAAAGCGCTGCGCCGGCGTCGGCCCGTTGCGAAGCGGAGTGACATTCCCCGCGGGTGCGGTCAGCTCGGCGACGATCGTCTCGTGCAGATCCTTTTGCGCGCCGCTGAAACTTGCCGGCTCCGGCGTCTTTCCAACCTGGAGTGCTGCGCGGATCTCCGGCGTCTCGTGGCGCTCCTCGCGCTTCGGCAGGGCGATGACGTTCGGCACCTTGCGCGCGGCATTCCTCAAGGCCCGCTCGTGCAATGCCGGCCCCTTCATGATCTCGCGGATGCCCTTGCGGATCTCGGCCGTCTTCTCGGCGATGATTTCCGAGCGCAATTCCTTCTGTGCCTTCAGCCAGGTTTCCGGATGCACGCCGGAAAGCTCCGGGCAGATGGCCTCGCCGAGATAGCTTCCCTGGTCGGGAGAAAAGGCATGCACGCGGCCCATGTCGTTCGGATCGCGGCGCACGAACACGTCGGTACCGGGCAGGATGGATGCGGCGATGTAGTGATAGTGGTCGATACGCAGGCCGAACTTGGTCGCTCGGCGCCGGCCGTTGGAACCGGCGACCGGCATCAGCAGCACATCGAGCGCCCGCTCGTCGATCGTCCGGATCGGTGCGGTTGATGCGGCTGCGGCCTGGAATGGCGTCATGCCCTTCAATCCGCCATGCGGCGCATGCGCATACATGGTCTCGGTCCACTGGTCGATCGCCAGCTGCAGCTCTGCGCCCGTGAGCGACACGCCGAAGGCTTCGGCCGTGTCCTGTCCCAGCCGGTCGGCAAAGCTCTTGCGGTCCTCGATCGTCTTGCGCTCGGCAACGGAGTGCCCGACATAGCCCGGCAGCAGGCTGGCGAACTGATGCTGGAAGGTCTTGATGACCCGCTCGACATGGCCCTTTTGCTGCGGGCTATAGGCGTCCGACAGCTCCATCGTGATGCCGGTCGAGGCAAACAGCCGCTTGGTATCCTGGGCGACGAAATCGGAGCCATTGTCCGTCTTGATCGTGTCGGGCGCGCCCCAGGCGAGAATGGCCTTGCGGATCAGCAGCGCCACGGCCGAGGCGCGCGGTGTGCGCGACACGTACCAGATGGTGCGCCGCGTCGCGATATCGATGCAGGCATAGATCGCGTGACGGCCATCGACGCACAGCGCATCGACCGGCGAGGCGTCGATCTGCCAGAGCGCATTGGGCTCGGTAATATGGCGCAGCGTTCCGGTTCCGGAGAGTGCCATGGTCGAGCGGAACTTGTCGGGATTGGTCAGCTTGGTCAGCTCGACGGTGTGGCGTTCCTTCAGACCCTTCAGGAAGTGCTGGAAGGTGCGCGGCGGCGGCAGGTTGACAGACCATTCAACGCCCTTTGAAACCACCTTCAACTGAGGCCCGAACTCATCTTCAACCTGATCCTTGACCTGGGCGGCCGACAGCTGCGGCGCATGGGCGATCAGCGAGAGGATGAAGGCCTTGACCTTGCCGCCGTTCGCCGTGTCCAGCACGCCGGTCCCGGCCCGTGCCTTGGACCGGTCGACGGCGAGCGCCTCGGTGCGGCCGAGCCGCTTGATGCTCATCCACCGCATCAGGCTGCGGCGCGACACGGTCGGGATGGTCTGCTTGACCCAGTCCTCGACCTTGATCGAGCCCATTTCGTACTTGTCGCAAAAGACCGCCAGGCAGCCTTGCCGGTTGAGGCGCAAGCCCCGCTCGAACAGTTCGAAGGCGGCGAGCACCGCGAGCCGCGCATCCCGTTCGACCCCCGGCCGGCCTTGGACGAGCGGCGCTTGCGGGTCGAATGTCTGCGGCATGGGCAGCGCACCGACCGTCATGTGCTTCTGCACATAGGCAACCTGCGCCAGCGTCGGCAGCAGCCGGAAATGATACTCCATTCCGCCGCCTCGAGCCTGCCGCTTGCGGGCATAGGTGGGATGGGTGTTCCAAGCATTGGCATCGACGAACTTGTTGACGCCGCGCTTAGTGTTCGGCAGGTGCGGCAAAGCCTCGTCCGCAATTTCGTCGGCTGTGAGCCACTCTTTCATGCGAAAACTCCGGGAATGGATGGTGTCGTGGCCATGTCAGAAACACGCCTCGACCTTCGAACGCGCGTTGGCCTCTGAAAAAATCTCCCGCCCTTTGGCCAGGATTTCGCGGCTGACCCGAGCTGCGCCCGGTATCACCAGCTCCGGCGCTGGATTGTGCTGGATGTATTCTGGGTATGCCTCGGCAGACTGTCGGCAGGTGTCGAGGAACATGCGCTCGGTCTTGTTCATGCTGCACCTATGGCGGCTGCGATGATCACCAGCGCGGCGACCAGCGTGAGGGCAAACGACCCGAACATCAGTGTCGAGACGGCAATCGGTGTCGGCATGGTCGGCCGCTGGTAGGCGATCACGCTGACGAGCGTCGCGCCGAGCCAGAGCGCGAAAATAGCGCCACCGGTTTCGATCAGGGTGAGGTCGCCGCTCATCGTGCATCTCCCTCGATCGAGGCAGCCAGCAGCCGCAGCCGCTCGGCGACCAGGCGCTTGGCCCGCCCTTCGAGATCGCGTGATAGATCGGCCTTGGCCTCCGCGATCATCCGTTCGACCAGCGTGCCGGCCTCCTCGGCCGGGAACACGGGCGTAAAGAATGGCTTTCCACCCTCGACGGTCACGACTGTTGTCACGCTCAGATCCGGGCCGGTCGCCAAGTCCACGCCAGTGACGACCGTCTCCGCCTCTGCCGCGACAATCCTGGCGCCGCCGGGCCGAGCAATGTGGCCTTTCTGAACGCCGTCCAGCCAGGCGTTAAACACCTGCTGTGTCGGCTTCTCGTGACCGACCTCGTCGAGGTCGCGGCAGAGACCATTATAGATGGCAAGCGAGCTGAACCCCTTGTTGAGCGCCTTGTCGAAGGCGGCCTGCAGGGCCGGCAGCGTGTAGCGCGGCAGGCTGTCGAAATACGGCTTCTCTTTGAAGTTGGTCACGTTCATCGTTTTGCTCTCACTCTTGCTTCGAGCGCCTGTCGCCGGCTGGCGATTTCCCGCTCATGTTCTTCGATCAGGTGCAGTTCGATCAGGTCGCGGTAGCGCTCCGGCACCGCCACGAACCCGAACCCGTTGGTCACAAGCCCGAGCAGCTCGTGCGCGCCGGTCGCCTCGATCAGCGCGATGAAGGCGTCGAGCGAAATCCGGTGCTGCCCGGAGGCCTCGCTCGACCATTTGTTCAGCATGTCTTCGGAGATCGTCCGGCCGAGGAACTCGCTCATCCGCAGGGTAACCTGTGCCCGCGTCCGGCCGTTCTCCCTGGCGTCCTTCAGCGCCCGGCCGATCGACCGGGCGATGCGATTGTCGAGCGCGCCGCGACCGGCAACCTCCTCGCCGTAGCTGGCAGCCACCTGCGGCGGCTCCCAGGAAAACAGGTCGGCGGTCATGGTGTCGCGGCGTGCCATTACCGGGCGCCTCGCTGGGTCTGCCAGCGCGTGACGGCGGCCTCGTTGAGGTCGAGGAAATGATCCTGCTCGCCGGCCGGAAGCCGCGAGAAGCGCTGGTGCACGACCTCCCATTTGGCCGGACGGTTGCGGGTCGTGCCGTCGAGCAGCGCAATCGCCTCCTCGACGCTTCCCGCCTTCTCGCCGAGGATCAGGTCGATGATCGACACCTGCCGATCCACCGGCTTGACGGTGGCCAGGCGGTAGAGTTCGCCCTCGCTGTCCGCGATCCAGGTGAGCGCCATCCGTTCCCGCTGCAGCGAAGAGATCGATGCGATCTTGATCGCGCGAAACACGCCGGCCCGGGAAATGCCGAGGAATGCCTGTGCCGCCTCGGAGAAGGAGGCTGTGAAACTCTCGCTGGCCGCCATTAGTTCGGCGTCATCCGAATTGAGTCTAACGCTTAGACTATCGACAGAGGTCGAGGGCTTGCGGCCGGGCTTCAGACGCGGTTGTGTCGCCCGGTAGATTTCGCACCAATCGGCGATGGCAACCGCTCGATCGAGCGCGCCGAGACGAACGCGGGCCATGTTTTCGGTGAAGGATCTGAGGCGGCGCGCGCCGTCACTGGCGAACTCGTTAGGCTCGCGGACGATTGCGTTGATTGCCTCACGACCGAGAAACGCAGTGCCATGAACGCGCAGTGATCCGAAGATCAGTCGATAGCAACCGATGGCATCTTGGCGACGCTCGATCTCGATCGGCTGCTGCTGGCCATGAACGGCGATACTCTCGGCCATGGCCGCGACGTCGGCGCGGCTATGCTT
Organism: Rhizobium arsenicireducens; assembly: GCF_964021225.1. Classification (NCBI taxonomy): domain Bacteria; kingdom Pseudomonadati; phylum Pseudomonadota; class Alphaproteobacteria; order Hyphomicrobiales; family Rhizobiaceae; genus Rhizobium; species Rhizobium arsenicireducens. Next base: position 3,589,208 of record NZ_CAXHYK020000001.1, read on the forward strand.
GCGATGGTGGGCTGGGATATCGATCGCGGCAATTGCGATTGGTTCGATCGCGCGCATCGGCGCCAGGCTGTCCAGCAGCGTGGACTTTGTGGACACGGCGCTCATGCGACGCTCCGGCTATTGTCAACGCCGCGGCGTGCTTTTGCCCTTTCGTTGCAACGCTCGTTGCTGCTATCTTTCCCCTCGTCATGACGACCGCGCGTGTAGCTGTCGGGAAACAGCTCGCGGAAGGGAACGTCCAGTGCCTTGGCAATTGCCTCGGCGCCGGCCCGGCTTGCGCCGATGATACCCGCCCTGCAGGCGCTGTCGTACAGGCCGGCATCGCGGGCGATCCCGGTAAGGGTCATCCCGCGACGCCGGATCTCGGCGTTGATCTGGTGGCGATCCCACTTGGGTGTGGTGTTCATGATGGCTCCGTAAATCGGTCGTTGGAGCGACCGGTTTGTGTGTGTCGGTGTTCAACCTGTTGCAGGAACTAGTGTAGCATCTTTTTATCGGTACTCAACGCTAATAAGCGGTTCCCACATGAGATTGTGCCGATATGAAGAGTTTTCACGACGTTCATCTTAATTTTCAAGGGCTTATCAATGCCGAGATTGTCGACAAAAAGCGGGTCTGTTGTTCCCGGTTCCGATTTTTATTGGGACGACGCGACTAGAGATCGCTTCAAGCTGATGCTTGAACGAATCGGTAGCTTGGTTCGGGCTGGCGAGATCGCCGGTGTCTCGGACGAACAAGTTGCTCGGTGGCGCGATGGGAAGGCCAAGCCCAACTTCGGGGGTATCGCAGCTATTGCGATGAGTGCCGGCATGTCGCTCGACTGGCTCACCGGAAACGAACCGGCTGTAGGGACCGCAGACCTGACCATGATCGAGCGGCTCGACGTTGAGGCATCAGCCGGCAACGGCGCGCTGGTCGACAATGAGCAGGCTTTGGATTTCGTAGCGTTTCAAACGCGTTGGCTGCGCCGCAAGGGTATCAACCCGGCCGCCGTGCGGCTCCTCAACATTCGCGGCGACAGCATGGAGCCGACCATCCGCGACGGCGACATCGCCCTCGTCAACACCTCGATCGACGACATCATCGACAATGCGATCTATGTCCTGGTCGTCGGCAACCGCCTGCTGATCAAGCGCATCCACATCCTGATGAGCGGCGCGCTCCGCCTGATCAGCGACAACGCCATTTACCCCCACGAGGACGTGCCGGCCTCGGAGGCCGAATTCGTCCGCGTCTCCGGCCGCGTCGTCTGGTTCGGCCGCTCGATTTGAGCGCGATGATAAGTAAACGCTGACTGATGTCTAAAGGCCGCGCCTGCCACCTGTTCTTGCGCGGCCATTTCCCACGTCACCCCACGACGCCCCGCCAACTTCCCCGCATTCCCAGGCTGTCCCGCCCCATCCCCACCCGATTCCGCATCTCCCCGTTTCTCCCCGGTTCCCTGCCATCCGATCTTACGCGTTACAGAAACGCCGGCCGGGCCTTCGCCCTCCGGTTTCGCTCTCATTTCCTTGTGCTCAAGGTCAACTTGAGCGGACGGGGCGCCTCAGGCTGCCTCGTAAGGTAAAAAACAAATGGCACCTTTCGGCGCCCCGTTCGGCGGTTTTTGCCCGCGACTTCGATCTCTCTGCGGCGCCGGCCCTTGCCGGGGACTTTTCAGGCAGGCCCGGCTTTCACCGGCGGACGCCCGCACACCCTCGACAACCCGGTCTTACCACCATGCCACGCCACACAGGCGCTCCCGGCGCGCTGTCAGGGCCGGCAAGGGTTTGGGCCGTCCAAAGCCTTCACCCTTGCCCCCACGTCGCCAGGGGGAGACCATTTTCCGCGGACCCGGAGTGTGGGATCTTGCGTCTCTCCCCCAAACCCCGCGCCGGCCCCGCCTCGCCACAACGCCTTGTGGTGTATCCGCGACGGAACGAGGTCAGTTTAGATCGGGGCGAGCGGGCGGGGATGAAATTGTCGGTGTGGCTTTGATTCTCTTGCGGAATCGGTCGAGTTCTTCCCCGTCTGGTGGAGTTCGGTGCGGGATGCTTCGAGGCCCTCGGTGTGCGAGGGCACCTCAGCATGAGGTGCACGGCGGCGGGCCTCGCCGTGAGTCGCTGATGGGACTCCTCCAGCCAAGGCGCACCACGGTAGCCCTCACCCTGAGGTGGGAGCGCAAGCGGCCCTCGAAGGGCGAGGGCGGATCGTGGATGACGTCCGCCTTGCGCCCCTCACCAACAAAATCTGAGGTTCAGCCTTCGGCTAAGCCCTCGATCTTATAACCTCTCCCACAAAGGGGAAAGGTCGGAGGTCGCGCGTTTCACGCCGGATCGTGCCAGGGGCGGGGTGTTTACACCGCCGGAACGTCGAAAATCTCGCCGGGGCGTAAAGCGCGGAAGCGGGCGGGGGAGATCGCGGCGGTGGAAAGCGCCTGTGACAGGTCCTCGACCGGGGCCTCGATCGCCTCATCGGTGAGCTGGAAGGCGCCGAAATGATGGCCGACGGCGTGGGCGGCGTTGCAGAGACGGAAACCTTCGACGGCTTCCGCCGGGTTCTGATGCTGGCCCTTCATGAACCAGCGCGGCTCGTAGGCGCCGATCGGCAGGTTGGCGAGGCGAAAGGCGCCGTGCTTTTCCGCCGCGGCGCGGTAGTTGATGCCGTCGTGAAAGCCGGTGTCGCCGATGTGATAGATCTTGCCCGCCGGGGTCGACAGCACGAAGGCCGCCCAGAGCGCCATGCGCCGGTCCCTTAACCCCCGCGCCGACCAGTGGTGGCAGGGTTCGGCATGGATGGAAAGGCCGTCCCAATATTGTAGCCGGTCGCCCCAGTCCATGTCGGAGATCTTGGCGTCGGGCAGGGCGCGATGGATGATCGTGTCGTTGCCGAGCGGGGTGACGATGTGTGGTCCGTGCTCCTCGGTGAGCCGGGCGAGCGTGGCAAGGTCGAGATGGTCGTAGTGATTGTGGGTGACGAGCACGATGTCGATCGGCGGCAGGTTTTCGAAGGCGATGCCGGGCTCGGCCACGCGCTTCGGTCCGGCAAAGGAGAAGGGGCTGGCGCGCTTCGACCAGACCGGGTCGGTCAGGATGTTGAGGCCGGCCACCTGGATCAACAGCGTGGCGTGGCCGATCATCGTGACGCGCAGGTCGGCGCCATCGACCCTTGCCCGCGGGGCTGTCGGGCCGGGGCCATGCGACACGCGTTTCGGCCAGCGGGCGCGCTTGCCGTTGGTGCGCCATTTGAGAAGGTCGCGCATGCCGCCGGGCTCGACGCCCTCCGGGTTGAAGAAGCGCGTGCCGTCGAAATGGTCGGAAACGGGGCCGGTATAGTAAGGATTGGCGGGTTTGGCTGACATGGACGACCGTGATCGTTGAAGGACAAGTGAATCTGGGGAGCCGGTGGGCGCTTGGGAAGGTGCCGGCCGGCCAAAACGGCGCTTTTGCCAGTCAGCCTTGACTTTTCCGGCCCTTTGCTGTTAATCGCCCCAAATCTGCGAAGAGACAAGCACTCCGAGCCGCCGACCGGGACCCGTCAAGGTATAAAGAGATCCCGGAGGTCAACACCCGACAGCGCGATGCGCCCTCGGGTGCATTTTGGCTTTGCGTCTTGTTTTCAGCGCGGGAAAGACCGACGTTTCGGGGATCCGAAACGATAAGGAAGAGCCGATGTTTGAAAACCTCCAGGACCGCCTTGGTTCCATCCTGAATGGACTGACCGGCCGTGGCGCCTTGTCGGAAGCCGATGTTTCCGCCGCGCTGCGCGAGGTGCGTCGCGCGTTGCTGGAAGCCGACGTGGCGCTCGAGGTCGTGCGCAACTTTACCGATCGGGTCCGCGAGAAAGCCGTCGGCGCCGCCGTTTTGAAGTCGATCAAGCCGGGGCAGATGGTCGTCAAGATCGTCCATGACGAGCTGGTCGAAATGCTCGGCTCCGAGGGTGTTTCCATTGATCTCAATGCGCCGGCCCCGGTCGTCATCATGATGGTCGGCCTGCAGGGCTCGGGCAAGACCACGACCACCGGCAAGATCGCCAAGCGGTTGACCGACCGCGAGAAGAAGAAGGTCCTGATGGCCTCGCTCGACACGCGTCGTCCGGCCGCCCAGGAGCAGCTACGCCAGTTGGGGGTGCAGACCGGCATCGACGTGTTGCCGATCATCGCCGGCCAGTCGCCGACCGATATCGCCAGCCGCGCCGTGCAGGCCGCCAAGCTCGGCGGCCATGACGTCGTCATTCTCGACACCGCCGGCCGCACCCATATCGACGAGCCCTTGATGGTCGAGATGGCCGACATCAAGAAGAACGCGAAGCCGCATGAAATCCTGCTGGTCGCCGACAGTCTGACTGGTCAGGACGCCGTCAACCTCGCCCGCAATTTCGACGAACGCGTCGGCATCACCGGCCTGGTCTTGACCCGCATGGACGGCGACGGCCGCGGTGGTGCGGCGCTTTCGATGCGCGCCGTCACCGGCAAGCCGATCAAGCTGATCGGCGTCGGCGAGAAGATGAGCGAACTCGAGGAGTTCCATCCGCGCCGCATCGCCGACCGCATCCTCGGCATGGGCGACATCGTTTCGCTGGTCGAAAGGGCGGCGGAGAATATCGACACCGAAAAGGCGGCCGCCATGGCCGCCAAGATGGCCAAGGGCAAGTTCGACCTCGATGACCTCGCCGACCAGCTGCGCCAGATGCAGAAGATGGGCGGCATGGGCGGCATCATGGGCCTGATGCCCGGCATGGGCGGCATGAAGGACAAGATGGCCGCCGCGGGCCTGAACGACAAGTTGTTCGGCCGCCAGATCGCCATCATCCAGTCGATGACCAAGGCCGAGCGGACCAATCCCGATATTCTGAAGCATTCCCGCAAGAAGCGCATTGCAGCCGGCTCCGGCACGGACGCCGCCGAAATCAACAAGCTGCTCAAGATGCATCGCCAGATGGCCGACATGATGAAGGCCATGGGCGGCAAGAAGGGCGGCGGCATGATGAAGCAGATGATGGGCGGCCTGGCCGGCAAGATGGGTCTTGGTGGCATGGGTGGCATGGGTGGCATGCCGGACCTGTCCAGCCTCGACCCGAAGCAGCTCGAGGCGCTGGCCAAGCAGGCCGAAGCCGCCGGCCTCAAGCCGCCGCCGGGGCTTGGCGGCATGGGCGGCCTGCCCGGATTGGGCGGCGGTCTTCCGGGACTCGGTGGCGCAAAGCTCCCTGGCCTCGGCGGCCTGCCCGGCCTGCCGAAGAAGAAGTGAGGAAGCTGTGATGAGCGAACCATCCGTCAAGGAACAGCTTTCCGGCTATCGCCAGTCGATCGACAATATCGACGCGGCGCTGGTCCACATGCTGGCCGAACGCTTCCGCTGCACCAAGGCGGTCGGCGTTCTCAAAGCCAAGTACGATCTGCCGGCGGCTGACCCGGCGCGCGAAGAATACCAGATCGAACGCCTGCGGCGGCTCGCCAAGGACGCTCATCTGGACCCGGATTTCGCCGAGACGTTCCTGAATTTCATCATCAAGGAAGTGATCCGGCATCATGAAGCCATTGCCGCCGAGCACGGCGGCGTTACCGAAAAGACCGCCTGACGGCGATCCCGACCAACCCGGACCGCCTGAAGGGCGGCCCGATCAGAACCCGGACCGCCGGAAGGCGGCCCTAACAAAAACCAAGGAGTAAACTCATGTCCCTCAAGATTCGTCTCGCCCGCGGTGGTTCCAAGAAGCGCCCCTACTACCAGATCGTCGTTGCCGACGCCCGTTCGCCGCGCGACGGCCGTTTCCTGGAGAAGGTCGGTTCGTGGAACCCGATGCTCGGCAAGGACAATGAAAAGCGCGTCGAGCTGAACGCCGAGCGCATCCAGGAATGGCTCGTCAAGGGCGCCCAGCCGACCGACCGCGTCCTGCGCTTCCTCGCCGAAGCCGGCATCGCCACCCGCGACGTCCGCAGCAACCCGGAGAAGGCAAAGCCGGGCAAGAAGGCCGTGGAGCGCATCAAGGAAAAGGAAATGAAGGCCGCTGAAATCGCTGCCGCCGCTGCTGAAGCCACTGCCGAAGCAGAATAAGGCTTGCCGCATTTCCAAAGATCGACGGGCGGCGGGTTCTCCTGCCGCCCGTTTTCCGTTTTCATTTGTCCCGCTTCGCCGTAAAAGGGCGAGGATAAACCTTCCCCACCGGAAAAGACTGAAGCATGACCAAACTCGAAAACCCCGTATTGATGGCCGTGGTCGGCGCGGCGCAGGGCCTGCGTGGCGAGGTCCGGGTAAAGGCTTTCACCGCTGATCCGCTGGCGCTTGGCGAATACGGCAATCTGCGCAGCATGGACGGGCGGGTGTTCGAGATCCTCGACATCCGCGAGGCGAAGAACGTCGTGGTCGTGCGGTTCCGCGGCATCAACGACCGCAATGCGGCCGAAGCCCTCAATGGTCTGGAACTCTATGTCGAGCGCGAGGCCTTTCCCGACGAAGAGCTCGACGAGGATGAATTCTACTATGCCGATCTCGAGGGCCTCGAGGTGTACGATGGCGATGGCCAGCACTATGGCGCCGTTACCGGGGTCTATGATTTCGGCGCCGGCGACCTGCTGGAGCTGAAAGGGCCGGGCAAGCGTCCCGTGCTCATTCCCTTCTCCGAGGCTGCCGTGCTGGAGATCGACCTCGAAGCCAGCAAGATGCTGATTGATCCGATCGCCGCTGGCCTCAAGGACCTTGACGAGGACAAGCCCTATGGCACCGGCAAGGGCCGTCCGGACAAGGGCGAGTGACCTCTCCCATGGCTTTCAAGGCTTCGGTGCTGACGCTTTATCCCGACATGTTTCCCGGCCATCTCGGCCAGGCGCTGGCCGGACGGGCGCTGGAGCGCGGCGACTGGTCGCTCGAGGCGGTGCAGATCCGTGATTTCGCGCTCGACAAGCATAGAAGCGTCGACGACACGCCCTCGGGCGGCGGGGCTGGCATGGTGCTCAAGCCCGACGTGTTGGCCCGCGCCATCGACTCGATCGGTGATGACGGACGCCCGCGGCTGCTGATGAGCCCGCGCGGCCGGCCGCTCACCCAGCAGCGGGTGCGCGCGCTTGCCGAAGGCGAGGGCGTGGTCATCGTCTGCGGCCGCTTCGAAGGCGTGGACCAGCGGGTGATCGATGCGCGCCAACTCGAGGAAATTTCCATCGGCGACTATATTCTCTCGGGCGGCGAGCCGGCGGCGCTCACCCTGCTCGATGCGGTGGTGCGCATCCTGCCCGGCGTGATGGGCAACCAGCTTTCGGGCGTGCACGAGAGCTTCGAGGGCGGGCTTTTGGAGCATCCGCACTATACCCGTCCGCAGGTTTTCGAGGATCGCGAGATCCCGGCCGTGCTCACTTCAGGCAATCACGCGGCGATCGAGGCCTGGCGCCATGAGGAGGCGCTGAAGCTGACCGCCGAGCGGCGGCCGGACCTGCTGAAGTAATTCACCGCGAGCGCCTGCCGGCACCTTGCCCGGCCCTTCGCTTTGGCTCAGGGCGTTCGTCATTCGAAATGATTCACTGGATCGTTTCGTCGGTTGCGCCGACCATTCCTCACCCCGTGACGAAATAGTAGACGGCAAGGCCAAGGCCGGCCGCCACAACGAGCCAGCGCAAGAGGGCCTGGGGTACCCGGCGGGCGATGGCCACGCCGGCATAGCCGCCAAGCGCCACGGCCGGGATCATCACCGCGGCATGGCTCCAGGACACGGCGCCCGCGGTGGAAAAGACGATGATCGCGACCGCAGCGATGACGATCGACAGGAAGTTCTTCAAGGCATTGAGGCGGTGGTAGCTGCCGCCGCTGGCGAGTTCCAGCGAGGCGAGCATCATGATGCCCATGCCGGCGCCGAAGAAGCCTCCGTAGAAGGAAGTCACGGCTTGAAGGCCGAGCCCCAGCGGCGTGGCCGGATGGGTTTCACCCTTATGGCGGGGGCGGAGCTTCGGTCCGGCCGCGAAGACGGCGGTGGCGGCGATCAGCAGCCAGGGCACCATGGCGCGGAAGGCCGGATTGGACAGCGAGATCAGGAACAGCGAGCCGCCGAGCGCGCCAACCGCCGAGACGAGCCCAAGGAACAGGGCGCTCTTCCACAGAGTGGCGAACTCGCTGCGATAGGCGAGCGTCGAGGTGATATAGCCCGGAAACTGGGTGATCGACGAGGTGGCGTTCGCGGCAATCGGCGGCAGGCCGGCCAGCGTCATGGCGCCGAAGGTCAGAAACGTACCCCCGCCGGCGATCGCATTGACGATGCCCGAGAGAAAGCCGGCGACGAACAGCAATAGAATTGTGGCGATCGACATCTTGAAGATTTCCTTCTTGGTCGAGAACGGTTATTCGCTCGAGGCCCCGATCGCAATGGCGCCGATCAGAGAAAAATGCGCGACGAGGGATGACAAACACCAGGCTTTGGTGTATTGGCCGCGTCGGAAATGGGCCAAGCCCGTCTGCCACAAACAAAGAGCATGCGTATCCGCTCACGCCCGACAAGGGCAAAATCCGGAGGCTTTGACCGAAGGATCGATGAGCGCTCTGGCTGTTTCAGAAGAAATAGAGGTTAGACATGAACATCATTCAGCAACTGGAAGCCGAACAGGCTGCCAAGATCGAAGCCAAGCGCGGCGCTGCGCTGCCGAAGTTCGAGGCCGGTGACACCGTGCGCGTCAACGTGCGCGTCACGGAAGGCGCCCGTACCCGCTTGCAGGCCTATGAAGGCGTCTGCATCGCCCGTTCTGGCGGCGGCATCAACGAGAGCTTCACCGTTCGCAAGATCTCCTACGGCGAAGGCGTCGAGCGCGTATTCCCGATCTACTCGCCGCTGGTCGAAAGCGTCGAAATCGTTCGCCGCGGTAAGGTCCGTCGCGCCAAGCTCTACTACCTGCGCGATCGTCGCGGCAAGTCGGCTCGTATCGTCGAGAACACCGGCACCCGCGCCCGCAAGCTGAATGACGCCGAGCGCGCCGCCGTTGCAGAAGAAAAGGCACGTCTGGAAGCTGAAAAGGTCGCAGCAGCACAGGCTCTGGCCGCCGAAAAGGCAGCCGCCGAAGCCGCTGAAGCCAAGGCAGCAGCAGAAGCTGCAGCTGCAGCCGAAGCTGCACCCGCCGAAGGCACTGCAGAATAAAACTTCCCGATTGCGGGATAGGGACAAGGCGGCCTTCGGGTCGCCTTTTTCGTTTTCGGCTATGCCCTGTCTCGGCGGCTGCGACATGGTGGCGCCGGTTTGACGCTTGCGCGATTTCCGGCAGGCTGTTAGTTTTTGCCCGATCGGGGTAAATCGATGCAACATCGAAGCTGGAGTTGGCAGTTCGTGGTCCGCGCCTTGTGCGTGGTGGCGCTGCTTGCCGTCGGCTTTGGCCATCGGACCCCAGTGCTTGCCGCGCCCTCGCTTTCCGTCGAGGAGATGGCCGCACTGACCTTGCCCGACGGCACCTTGCCGGAACTCTGCCTGCCAGGCGACGGGCGAGGCAGCGAAGGGCAGTTGACGCGCGTTCCTTGCGACGCCTGCGTGATTTCCGCCTCGATCCTCCTGCCCGCGCCCGCAGACCTGACCGGCGAGCGTCTTTCCGCTGCCGCAGAGGTCCTGCTTCCGCCGCGCGTGGAAGCCTTTTATCGCCAGCTCTTTCCCCCCAATGCCGCGCCCCGTGCGCCACCCCGTCCGGCCCTTGCCTGAGCCCGGTTTCGCAAGCGGAATATCGCTTGTGTCCGGAATCATTCATCTAGGCCGGTAACACGCATCGATGATGCGATCCGGCCGGAAAGCCGGATATCGCAATGCTACATGTACTTCCCAAGGCTGCGGATGGCCACGCTTTGCCGCCGCAACTGCTCTCACCCCGACCGAGCCTGCGTCAGACCGTCACCACCCTGCAGATGCCGCCCCGCAGCACGGTCTTTCTCGAGGGCTTCGCCCGCGGTCCCCAGTATCGCGTGATCGAGGGTTGCGTCGCCGTTTCCCAGACGCTCCCGGACGGGCGCCGGCAGATCATCGACATGGTCGGACCGGGTCGCCTGCTGGGCATCGGGACCGGCGAGCGTAACCGCTGCTCGGCCGAAACGCTGAGCTATGTGGTGCTCGAACCGGTCGGCAAGGCCGAACCGGTAGATCTCCAGGCTGCTCTTCATGAAATGGTGCTGCGCGGGCAGGCGCTTGCGACCCTGCTGGGCCGCAAGAACGCTGCCGAGCGCGTCGCGTCCGCCATTCTCGATCTGGCAGGCCAGTTCGTCCGGCCGGCGAAGGGCGGAAAGCGCGGATCGATCTGCTTTACCCTTTATCCGACGCGTGGCGACCTGGCCGACTGGCTCGGCCTGACGGTGGAAACCGTCAGCCGCTGCTTCACCCGGCTGAAGCGCGCAGGGCTCATCGATTTTCGCCAGCCGGAAATCGTCACCCTGTTGAAGCCGGAGGCGATGGCGCAGATCGCCGCCGGAACGGCCACGCTCGCAAATGCTTGAAGACGGTTCCGTCGGGGCGCCGGCTTCACGGATGGAATTTGCCAGACAAGAAAGAGAATATCGATGAGAAGACTTCTGATTGCCTTTGCCGCAGGGATCATTGCATCCGCCACTCAGGCCCTCGCCGAAATCACGGTGACCGACGTCAAGGGTCGCGAGGTGACGCTGGAAAGGCCCGCCGAGCGGGTGGTGCTGGGCTTCTACTACGAGGATTTCCTGGCCGTTGCCGGTCCGGATGCGCTCGACAAGGTCGTGGCGCTTTCACTCTCGACCTGGAAGGACTGGCGGCCCAACCAGTTCGCGGCCTACGAGAAGGCGCTGCCGAAGCTTGCCTCGATCCCGGATGTCGGCAATACCGAGGACGGCACCTTCTCCGTTGAAAAGGTGATCGCGACCAAGCCGGATCTCGTCATTCTCGCCGCCTGGTCCTATGACGCGCTCGGCGAAGGGGTGAAGCAGATCGAGGCCGCCGGCATTCCGGTGGTCACGCTCGACTACAATGCCCAGACGGTCGAGAAGCACGTGCTCTCCACCGAAGTGCTCGGCAAGGTGATGGGGGCCGAGGATCGCGCCACCAGGCTCGCCGACAACTACAAGGCCGCCATGGCTGACATCGACGCGCGCATCAAGGGCGCCGGTCCGACAACCCGGAAGGTCTATGTCGAACTGGCGCAGAAGGGCGCAGCCGAGGTCGGCAATTCCTATGGCGACAGCATGTGGGGGGCGCTGATCGACAAGCTCGGCGGTGCCAATATCGCCAAGGGGCAGGTCGGAAACTGGGGACCGCTCAGCCCGGAATACGTACTCGCGCAGAAGCCCGACCTGATCTTCCTGGCCGGTTCGGAATGGGTGAACAAGCCGCTTTCCGTGCAGGTCGGCTTCGGCGCCGATCCGAAAGTGACGCGCGAGCGCATGGCCGGCTATCTTAGCCGTCCAGGCTGGTCGGAGCTTCCGGCCGTGCAGAATGGCGGGGTGCATGCGATCTATCACGGCGGTGCCCGCACGCTTTCGGACTATGTCTATGCGCAGTACATCGCCAAGCAGCTCTATCCGGAGGTGTTCAAGGACGTTCATCCGGCGCGGAATATCGAGCGCTATTATGACGCCTGGCTGCCGATCAAGGCCGAGGGCGTGTTCGTGCTGCCCTATGAGGCGCCGGTGCAATGACCGTGATTGTCAGCGAGATGGAAGGCCTGCGCGACGGCTATCGTCGCGCATCCTCGCGCCGGGTGGTGGCCTTGCTGGCCGCCACGGCCTTCCTTCTCGGCTTGATGCTGCTCGACCTGACGACCGGCCCGTCCGGCCTGCCGCTCCTGGACGTCTGGAATGGGCTGTGGGCCGGACCGAACGGCGAGGACAGGATGGCGGCGACGATCCTGTGGCAATTGCGGATGCCGCAGACCGTGATGGGCATGCTGGTCGGCGCCTGCCTCGGTCTTGCCGGCCTGCAGATGCAGACGATCCTCGCCAATCCGCTGGCAAGCCCGTTCACGCTCGGTTTTTCCGCCGCTGCCGGTTTCGGCGCGGCACTCGGCATCATGTTCGGGTCGCTGGTCCCGCTGCCGCCCTTCATCGTCATCCCGGCCATGGCCTTCGCCATGACGCTGGTCGCCTGCGGGCTGGTCTATTTCATCGCCCGCCTGCGCGGGGCCAGCCCCGAAATCCTCGTTCTCGGCGGGATCGCCGTGCTGTTCTTCTTCCAGTCGCTGCAGTCGCTGCTGCAATTCCTCGCCTCGCCAGAGGTGTTGCAGCAGATCGTCTTCTGGCTGTTCGGCAGCCTGCTCAAGGCGAGCTGGACCAGCGTTGCGGTGACGGGCTCGATTCTCGTTCTCTGCCTTCCGCTGGTCCTGCGCAGTTCCTGGGCGCTGACGACGCTCAGGCTCGGTGACGCCAATGCTCGAAGCCTCGGCCTGTCGGTCGAGCGGGTTCGCCGCGAGGCCTTCCTGATCGTTGCTGTGCTGACGGCAGCGGCCGTCTGCTTCGTCGGGACCATCGGCTTCGTTGGGCTGATCGCACCGCATGTGGCGCGCACGCTGGTCGGCGAGGATCACCGCTACGCGCTGCCGCTTTCGGCGGTGATGGGCGCGATCATCCTGGTCGGCGCCTCGGTGTTCGGCAAGTTCATCTCGCCCGCCGCCGTCATCCCGGTCGGCATCATTACCGCGGTTGCCGGGGTGCCCATGCTGTTTGCGGTGATTGCCCGACGCGGCGGCAAGGGGACGGCATGACGGACCGGCTTACCCTTGCCAATGTCTTCGTACAGCGTGGCGGGACCCGCATTCTTGACGATATCAGCGCGTCGCTCGATCCGGGCCAGATCGTCGGGCTGGTCGGTCCGAACGGCGCCGGCAAGTCGACGCTGCTCAACGCGATCGCGGGCCTTGCGCCCTACGATGGCGTAATCGACTGGGGTGGCCGGCGCGTCGACATCGGCGAGATCGGCTTCATGCCGCAACAATGCCAGGTGCGGGCCGAGCTTCTCGGTTCTCGACGTGGTGCTGCTCGGGCACCACGAGCGGCTCGGCTGGCGCGTCGGCGACGATCTCCTGTGCTCGGCGACCGAAATGCTGCGGAGCTTTGGCATAGCCGACCTCGCCGGGCGGGCGATCCAGTCGCTTTCCGGCGGGCAGCAGCAACTCGTGCTGCTGGCGCAGCGGTTGCTGCGCCAACCGAAGCTCTTGCTGCTCGACGAGGCGACCAGCGCGCTGGACATCCGCCACCAGATGCGGGTGTTCGACCTGCTCACAGACTATGTCGCCCGCACCGGGGCGCTCGTGCTGATCGCCATCCACGATCTCAACCTTGCCGCCCGCCACAGCGACAGCGTTGTTCTCCTCCATGCCGGAAGGCTGGAGGGCATGGGTACGTTCGAGGAAATCGTCACGCCGCAGGCGCTGCGCGCGGTCTACGGCATCGAAGCGGAGGTCCTGTCCTGCCGCAACGGCCGGCCCGTCGTCGTGCCCCATGCAGCCTATCGGCCGGAAACGAATTTCCAAACGCGTCCGGCTTAAAGCAATCGCCTGCGACGTCGCAGCAAGGGCCGCGAGGCGTCCGCCTTCGCAAGAATCCGGCGCGTCCTCGGTTTCGCACCTTGCCAAAATCATTGCCGGGCGAGGGCAAAACTGCTAAGAGCCCAGCCATGGGATCGAAATTCGGATGTCTCGCGCCTGATATCTACGTGCTGCAGGACCACAAGCGTCTGCCGGCACGCTTTTTCGCGCGCGTCTCCGGGGCGCTCACCAGCCTTCTAGGCTAAGCGTTCGTCATCGGCGCCGCCCGTACGGTGTCCTGCCCGCATTCCCTTTTCACACTCAGACGGATCTTCAGCCATGAGCGCACCCCGGACCCTCTACGACAAGATTTTCGACGACCATCTGGTCGACCGCCAGGAAGACGGCACCTGTCTTCTCTATATCGACCGGCATCTCGTTCACGAAGTGACGAGCCCCCAGGCGTTCGAAGGCCTGCGCATGGCGCACCGCACGGTGCATGCCCCGCAGAAGACGCTCGCCGTGGTCGACCACAACGTGCCGACCACGCCCGATCGCCATACCGGCATCAAGAACGAGGAAAGCCGCATCCAGGTCGAGGCGCTGGCGCATAACGCCGCCGAGTTCGGCGTGGAATACTATTCCGAGAACGACAAGCGCCAGGGCATCGTGCACATCGTCGGCCCCGAGCAGGGCTTCACGCTTCCCGGCATGACCATCGTCTGCGGTGACAGCCATACATCGACGCATGGCGCCTTTGGTGCTTTGGCGCACGGTATCGGCACGTCGGAAGTCGAGCACGTGCTCGCCACCCAGACGCTGATCCAGTCGAAGGCAAAGAACATGCTGGTGCGCGTCGACGGCCAGCTGCCGGACGGCGTCACCGCCAAGGACATCATCCTTGCCATCATCGGCGAGATCGGCACCGCCGGCGGCACCGGCCACGTCATCGAGTTTGCCGGCGAGGCGATCCGGGCGCTGTCCATGGAAGGCCGCATGACGGTGTGCAACATGACGATCGAGGGCGGCGCCCGCGCCGGCCTGATCGCGCCGGACGAAAAGACCTTCGCCTACATCAGGGACAAGCCGCGCGCGCCGAAGGGCGAGGCCTGGGACCAGGCGGTCGCCTACTGGAAGACGCTTCATACCGACGAGGGCGCGCATTTCGACAAGGTCGTCGTGCTCGACGCCGCCAACCTGCCGCCGATCGTCTCCTGGGGTTCCTCGCCGGAGGATGTCGTGTCGATCGAGGGCGTCGTGCCGAACCCGGACGAGATCGCCGACGAGAACAAGCGCGTCTCCAAGTGGCGGGCGCTCGACTACATGGGCCTGAAGCCGGGCACCAAGATGACCGACATCGCCATCGACCGGGTGTTCATCGGCTCCTGCACCAATGGCCGCATCGAGGACCTGCGCGCCGCCGCCAAGGTGCTCGAAGGCCGCCATGTCGCGCCGACCGTTTCGGCCATGGTCGTGCCGGGTTCGGGCCTGGTCAAGGAACAGGCGGAAACCGAAGGCCTCGACAAGATCTTCAAGGATGCCGGCATGGAATGGCGTGAGCCGGGTTGCTCGATGTGCCTGGCCATGAACGACGACCGGCTGAAGCCGGGCGAGCGCTGCGCCTCGACCTCGAACCGCAATTTCGAGGGTCGCCAGGGCTACAAGGGCCGCACCCATCTGGTCTCGCCGGCCATGGCGGCCGCGGCAGCGGTTGCCGGTCACTTCGTTGACATTCGCGAATGGAAGTAAGGTAGAGGCGGATTTCTTTTCCGCGTCCGATCGAGGCCGCCCGTGGCAATGTGGGCGGCCTTTTTGCGATCAGGGGCGATTGCAAAGCGCTGCAAACTAGCTATCGTCCGGCCGTCACAAAACTGTCATAAAAAGCCCGGCGCCTGATGTATTCCCTTTTCGAGTTCGCTTTGCTCAGGCGCCACCTTTTCCGACCGCAGGCGGTGCCGCGTTGAGCACGATAGCCGTCGGGCTGGCGCTGGTCGCTGCCATCCTTCATGCCAGCTGGAACGCCTTCCTGCGCAACGGCGCCGACCGGCTGTGGTCGGTCACGGTGATGAGTTTTGCCGGCACCTTGATTGCCGCGCCGTTCATTCTCTATTTCCCGCTGCCGGGGCCGGCGGCCTGGTTCTACATCCTGCTCTCGTCCCTGCTGCAGGTGGGCTACAGCCTGTTCCTCGTCGCCGCCTACCGCCATGGCGAACTGGGGCAGGTCTATCCGATCGTGCGCGGCACGGTGCCGCTGCTGGTGACGCTCGGCGGCTTCCTGTTCTTCGGCGAGATCCTCGGACCCTTCCAGACGCTCGGCGTCGTGCTGGTGGCAGCCGGCATCATGAGCCTGTCGCTCGGCAAGCAGCGGGCGGCCAATTCCTCCCTGCTCTTTGCGCTTGCGACCGGCTTGATCATTGCCTGCTATTCGACGGTGGATGCACGCGGTGTTCATACGGTCGGCCAGCCGCTGGCCTATGCCATGTGGGTGATCTTCCTCTACGGGTTGATGCTGGCGGTGACCTATACGGTGATCCGGCGGGGCCTCGTCATCGACGTCCGCTCGCCGGTTACCTGGAAGGCGTTCGGCGGCGGGGTGGTGGCACTGGCCGCCTACGGTCTGGTGGTGGTCGCCTATTCCTTCGCACCGGCCGGGCTGGTGACGGCGGTGCGCGAGACAAGCGTGGTGTTTGCCGTCCTGATCGGCGCGCTGTTCCTCGGCGAGCAGCTGACCCTTCGCCGGCTGGCCGCCTGCGTCATTGTCGCTGTTGGCGCCGTCTTCGTCAGCCTCTAGAGTGGCGGGGCAGTGTACGGGCTCAACCGTCGGGCACATAAGTGTGTTTCATGTAAATCATCCTTCGGGAGGTGGCCGCAATGGCGTTGAAACAGCAGGATACCGGCGAAGTCCGGGGGGTGCGCCTTCTTCTGCTCAGGCACGCCAAGTCGGCCTGGCCGGAGGGCGTTGCCGACGAGGAGCGTCCGCTCAACGGGCGCGGCCGCGCCGCGGCCTTGCTGATCGGCGATTATCTTGCCGAGGCGAAGCTGATCCCGGATCTTGCCCTCGTCTCGTCGGCGCGTCGCACGCAGGAAACCTGGGCGCTGGTGCGTGAGCGACTGCCCCGCCAGCCGGAAATGCGCATTGTCGCCGAACTCTATGCCGCCAGCACCGGGCAAATCCTCAACGTCCTGCAGGCGGTCGAACCGACCTCGAGGACGGTGCTGATCCTCGCCCACAATCCAGGCATGCAGGATCTGGCCCTGGCGCTTTCGGGCGGCGGCGATGCGGCGTCGCGGGAGAGCGTAGCGGCAAAGTATCCGACCGGGGCATTGGCGGTGATCGACTTTCCGGTGGCGCAATGGTCGGACGTCGGCAGAGGCATGGGGCGTCTCGACCGCTTCATCACGCCGCGCGCGCTTGGATGAGCGGACGCTCAAAGCACTGTCAGCACGGTCCGGTCGTCGAGGTAGGGCAGGAGCCGGCGCATGTCGGCGGGGGAGAGCGCCACGCAGCCTTCGGTCGGCGGGTAGCCGGGCCGGGCGACGTGGAAGAAGATCGCCGAACCGCAGCCGCGCCGACGGCAGGTGACATTCCAGTCCAGGACGATGCAGACGTCGTAGAGCCGGTCGACGCGCATCAATGTCTCGTGGCTGGCGGCAAAGGGGGCGGAGACAGGGCGGTTATAGGCGGGGTGGTTCGGCGCGTCGCACCACAGCATGTCCTTGCGGATGCGTTGCATCGAAAGCCGGGTCGGAAGAAAGCCCATACGGTCGCCGCGTCGGTAGCCTGAGATCAGCCGCATCGTGGCGCGCGGCGTGGCGCCGTCGCCCTCGCGCTTGCTGCTGATGATGCCGGAGCGGCCAAGCGCGGCACGCAGGCGTAGCGGTCCGTATTGGAGGATCGCCTGCGTCGCTTTGCCCGGCGCCCTTCGGACGACGATATGTCCGGGCTTCCTGTGGGATTTGTCCGTTGTTTTTCGCAAGTGGGTCACGAGATTTTGCTTTGCCTGTGAAGTTCGGTGTATTCATAGCACTTCGAACCGGCGCGCCAAGACGAGCGGCACGAACGAAAACAGGAAGATCTCATGACAGTGCGGACCATTCTGCTGGTGGATGACGACAATGACCTGCGCGAGACGCTGGTCGAGCAACTGTCGCTATACGAGGAATTCACCCTGGCCGAGGCGGACACCGCCGCCAAGGGCATACAGGCGGCGCGTAGCGGCCAGGTGGACTTGTTGATCATGGACGTCGGGCTGCCCGACATGGATGGGCGCGAGGCGGTGAAACTGCTGCGCAAGGGCGGCTTCAAGGCGCCGGTGATCATGCTGACCGGCCATGACACCGATTCCGACACCATTCTCGGGCTGGAAGCCGGGGCCAACGACTATGTCACCAAACCGTTCCGCTTCGCGGTGCTGCTTGCCCGCATCCGTGCACAGCTGCGGCAGCACGAGCAGAGCGAGGATGCGACCTTCGGCGTCGGCCCCTATCTCTTCAAGCCGAGCCAGAAGCTGCTGACCACCGAAGACGGCAAGAAAGTCCGGCTGACGGAGAAGGAAGCGGCGATCATCCGCTATCTCTACCGGGCCGGGCAGAAGGTCGTGACCCGCGATGTATTGCTCGAGGAGGTCTGGGGCTATAATTCCGGGGTGACGACGCACACGCTGGAAACCCATGTCTATCGCCTGCGCCAGAAGATCGAGCGCGATCCCTCCAATGCCGAGATCCTGGTCACCGAAAACGGCGGCTACAAGATCGTTCCCTGATCAGCGGAGTTTCCCATGGCGCTTGCCGACGACATCGAGCTTCTGGCCAAGGTGCCCTTGTTTGCGGGCCTTGCGCCTGACCAGTTGCGGCTGATCGCCTTCGGCGCCGAGCATCGGACCGTCGCCAAGGGACAGGCACTGTTCCGCGAGAAATCGCCGGCGGAATGCGCCTATGTCGTGGCAAAGGGTGAGTTCGAGCTTTCGACGCTTGCGCGTGGCGGCAAGACGAAGATTGAAGGGTTGGCGGGTCCGGGCGTCATGCTTTCAGAGCTGGCGCTGGTCTCCATGGTCGAGCGCAAGTTCACGGCGATCGCCGTTGAGGATGCCGACGTGATCCGCATCACCCGCGCGCTGTTTCACCGGCTGCTGGAGGAGTATCCGGACATGGCAGTGGTGGTCGAATCGCGCATCCGCGCGGCGATCGCCAGCCTGGTCGACGGCGCGACCGCCATGGCCGGGCGGTTCGAATAGGATCTCTTGCGGTTCGCCTGTCAGAGAGAAAAGCGGGCTGTGACCGGCACATGATCGGACGGGCGCTCCCAGCCTCGCGCCTCGCGCAGGATCTCGATCGCGCGAAGGTGGTCGGTGAGATCGGGTGAGGACCAGACATGGTCGAGCCTCCGGCCCTTGTCGGCGCCGGACCAGTCCTTGGCGCGATAGCTCCACCACGTATAGAGCTTCTGGTCGGCGGGCACGTGATGGCGCATCAGGTCGACCCAGCCGCCTTCGCGCATGACCTCCAGAAGGCCCTCGGTCTCGACCGGCGTATGGCTGATGATCTTCAGCATCTTCTTGTGCGACCAGACATCGTTTTCGAGCGGCGCGATGTTGAGATCGCCCACCAGGATGGCCGAGACGCCGGGTTCGGCCCCGGCCTTGAGGTCGCGCATTTCGCGGATGAAATCGAGCTTGTGGCCGAATTTCGGGTTGATGGTGCGATCCGGTTCGTCGCCGCCGGCGGGCACATAGAAGTTATGAATGCGGATGCGCCGCCCGCCCCATTCGAAGATCGCCGAGATATGCCGCGCGTCGCCGACGCCGCAATAGTTCTGGCGATGGTCCTCGGTCAGCGGGAAGCGCGAGGCGATTGCCACGCCGTGATAGCCCTTCTGGCCGTGGATGATGATGTTGCCATAGCCAAGCGCCTTCAGCGCATCGGCCGGGAACTCGTCGTTCTGGCACTTGATTTCCTGGAGGCACAGGACGTCCGGATTGGCGGTCTTGAGAAAGTCCTCGACCAGCGGCAGGCGCAGCCGGACCGAATTGATGTTCCAGGTGGTGATCGAAAGGGTCATCTCGGACTGCTCCAGCGTTCAGCGCTGCGCAGATCTAGGCAATTTCAGGCGGCGTGAACAGCAAAAGGCGACGCTTGAGCACAAGCGCTGCCCTCTTCTCCACAGGGGATCGGTCCCTAGCGTTTTTGCGTATGAACCTCGCGGTAGGGGATCTCGAAGACGCTCGGGTCGAGGTTGATGCCGTTCTGTACGTTGAAGATCATGACCGACGTGTCTTTTGCCTGGACGTCGGTGATTGTCCACTGACGCAGATCGAAGGTCTTCGGGTCGAACATCAGGGTAATGGTCGAATCGCCGAAGATCGTCTTGTCGCCGAGCACGATGGTGGTGAGGTCCGCTTCTTCCTTGACGTCGCGAACCATCTGGTGGCCGAGGTCGATCCTTTCGGACAGAAGCAGGCTGAGCGGGGTTTTCGACAAGGGGTAGAGATCCCAGGTTCTCAGCTTCATATTGCCGATGACGACGTTCTTGCCGTCGGCGATAACGCGCATGGGCGAGGGCTTGTCATAGTTGAAGCGCAGCTTGCCGGGGCGCTGGATAAAGAACTTGCCGCCGGTCTGTTCGCCGCGCGGGCCGAACTGGACGAATTCGCCCATCATGGTCTTCACCGAGGAGAAATGGTCGGCGATCTTCTGCGCCGCGACCGGGTTGGCGGCTGCAAGCGCGGATAGCGGCAAGCCGGCAAGGGCAAAGCAGGCCGTAGCGCCTGCAACAAACTGGCGGCGCGTGGCGGACGCCGGAAGGCCTGCCATGTGTTCGAAATTGTGTTCAGTCATCCGGAACTCCTTCATATCATGCCTCAATCGCCGAAGAAGACGGCGTCTTCATGACCGATCGGGTGAAAGGTGGTGCGGCCAGGCGGCGCAGGGCAAGGTCCGCCGCGCCGCTTGGTTCATCGCTCGATGATGTCCGCCTCGGTCGGCACCAGGATCTCGCGCTTGCCGGCATGGTTGGCCGCGCTGATGATGCCTTCCTTCTCCATCCGCTCGATCAGCGAGGCGGCGCGGTTGTAGCCGATGCCGAGGCGCCGCTGGACATAAGAGGTGGAGGCCTTGCCGTCACGCAGGACGATGGCGACGGCCTGGTCGTAGGGGTCGTCCGAATCGGCGAGGTTGGAGGTTCCGGCCGGGCCACTGCCGTCCTCCTCGTCCTCGTCATCAACGGTGACCGCCTCGAGATATTGCGGCGAACCTTGGGTTTTCAGGTAGGCGACGATCTCCTCGACTTCGGTGTCGGAGACGAAGGGCCCGTGGACGCGCTGGATGCGCCCGCCGCCGGCCATGTAGAGCATGTCGCCCATGCCGAGCAGCTGTTCACCGCCCTGCTCGCCCAGGATCGTGCGGCTGTCGATCTTGGATGTCACCTGGAAGGAGATGCGGGTCGGGAAGTTGGCCTTGATCGTGCCGGTGATGACATCGACCGAAGGGCGCTGGGTCGCCATGATGACGTGGATGCCGGCGGCGCGCGCCATCTGCGCCAGGCGCTGGACCGCGCCTTCGATGTCCTTTCCGGCGACCATCATGAGGTCGGCCATTTCATCGATGATGACGACGATATAGGGGATCGGCTGGAGGTCGAATTCCTCGGTCTCGTAAATCGCCTCGCCTGTCTGGCGGTCGAAGCCGGTCTGCACGGTGCGGGTCAGGATCTCGCCCTTGGCGATCGCCTGCTCGACGCGGCTGTTGAAGCCGTCGATGTTGCGCACGCCGATCTTCGACATCTTCTTGTAGCGCTCTTCCATCTCGCGCACTGCCCATTTCAGCGCCACGACGGCCTTCTTCGGGTCGGTGACCACCGGCGAGAGCAGATGCGGAATGCCGTCATAGACGGACAGTTCGAGCATCTTCGGGTCGATCATGATCAGCCGGCATTTTTCCGGCGTCAGCCGGTAGACCAGCGACAGGATGAAGGTGTTGATGGCGACCGACTTGCCGGAACCGGTGGTACCGGCGACCAGAAGGTGGGGCATCTTGGCGAGATCGACCACCACCGGTTCTCCGCCGATGGTCTTTCCAAGCGCGATGGCGAGCTTGGCCTTGTTGCTGTCGAAGTCCTGGCTGCCGATCAATTCGCGCAAGTAGACGGTTTCGCGCCTCTGGTTTGGCAGCTCGATGCCGATCGCATTGCGGCCTGGAACGACGGCGACGCGGGCGGCGATGGCGCTCATCGAGCGGGCGATGTCGTCGGCCAGGCCGATGACGCGCGACGACTTGATGCCGGGCGCCGGTTCAAGTTCGTAGAGGGTGACGACCGGGCCGGGCCGGACCTGGATGATCTCGCCCTTGACGCCGAAATCCTCCAGCACGCCTTCGAGCATGCGGGCGTTCTGCTCAAGTGCATCGGCGGAAAGGGTGGCGTCGCGGGCGACGGCCTTCGGTTCGGCGAGCAGATGGACGGAGGGCAGCTGGAAGCCATCCGGCCTCAGCAGCGAGCCCTGGGCGTCGCGCTCGACGCGCGCGCCGGGCTTCGGTCGCGCTGCCGGCGCGACGACGCGGGGCGAGACCTGGTCGCCAGCGGCCGCGCGTGCGGCCGGTTTCGGCGTCCAGCCGTCGTCGGGCAGGATGCCGGCCGGGCGCGGTAGGCCATCGATATCGAAGGACGCGTCGTCGAAGTCACCATCCAGGTCACCGCTGATCGGCGGGGGAGAGACGATGTCGCGCGAGGGCGGGGCAATTCGGCCGGAGGCAAGCGGCGCAGGATCGAGCGTCGGTTCGCGCCGCTCAAGCGGTGTGGGAGCCTTGGGGCGGACCGGCTCGTTCAGTGTGCCGAACTCGTCCTCGTTGAAGTCATAGGGCTGCTCGAAGCGAGGCGTGCGCTCCTTCGGCTTGAGGCCGAGCAGGCGGCGGGTGCGGGCGCGGATCGTATACCAATTGTGGGCGATGACGCCGAGGGCAAGCGCGATCGGTCCTTCGCGGTCGTCCTCGTCCTCATCCTCCATGACGGGTGGCGCCACCTTTTTCCGCTCGGCCGGTGCGGCCTCGGGGAGGCTGTCGTCGGCGCTCTCGCGGCCGATCAGGCCGGCGGCGAAGAGTAGCAGCCAAGCGGCCGGAACAGCGATGATCGCGCCGAGGACCATGGAGAAGGTGCCGGTCGGATAGGCGCCGATGAAGAGACCCGGAAAGCGCAGGATCATGTCGCCGAACACGCCGCCGATGCCGTTCGGAATCGGCCAGGTGGCGGGCGGCGGGAAGCAGCCGACCACGGCGGAGGCGACGATCGAGCCGACCGCCCAGGCGCCGAGGCGCGCGGGAATACGCGAAAGCGGACGCCCGGTGATCAACGCCAGAGACCAGGCGAGCACGGGAAGCAGGGCCAGAAGGCTCGAAAGTCCGAAGAACTGCATCATGATGTCGGCGAAGACGGCGCCGCCATAGCCGAGGATGTTGGTCGGTTCGTTGGCGGTGGCATAGGAAAGGCTGGGGTCGGCGACGTTCCAGCTGGCCAGCGAAGCGACCGCCAACACGAGGGCGAGGAAGAGCGCGAAACCTGCCAGCGTGAGGAGCTTTCGAAGCACGAAGGCGCTGAATGCGAAGCGGCCGGACTGTTCGTCGATCGTGGCCGAAGTGCCTCTGTTCATCTTACTGCCCATCCGTATGACTGCATCCTGCCGCAATGAGTGCCCGGCGCGACGGCGCGGCCATTCATGATCGACAGTACAGGATGGACGGTTAATGGGGCATTAACCATGCCGGTTCGAGCCGGCTTCGAGGCACAAGAAAAAGGCCCGGAGACGGGCCCCGGGCCAGGCACGGCCTGCAATCGGCCGTGACGGGAGGAGGTGCCGCGCCGGCGAACCGGCGCGGTGTATCAACTTAGGAATGGTAGGCTGCTTCGCCGTGCGAGGCGAGATCGAGCCCTTCGCGCTCGGCTTCGACCGGAACGCGCAGGCCGATGACCAGGTCGACGACCTTGTAGAGAACGAACGAGCCGACGCCGCACCAGACGATGGTGACGAGCACGGCCTTGACCTGCGTGATGAACTGCGCCCCCATGGTGACGCCGTCGGCATAACCGATGCCGCCGAGCGCGGCGGAAGCGAAGATGCCGGTGGCCAGAGCGCCGAACAGGCCGCCAATACCGTGAATACCGAAGACGTCGGCCGTGTCGTCATAGCCGAACTTGTTCTTGACGACAGCGACGAAGAAGTAGCACAGCGGCGAGACGAGCAGGCCCATGATGATCGCGCCCATCGGACCGGCAATGCCGGCGGCAGGCGTGATGGCGACGAGGCCGGCGATCATGCCGGAAGCCGCGCCGAGCATCGAGGCCTTGCCGCGGGTGAAGGTTTCGACGACCGCCCAGGAGACGATGGCCGCAGCGGTGGCGATGAAGGTATTGACGGTAGCCAGCATGGCGCCGCCGGAAGCCTCGAGGTTCGAGCCGGCGTTGAAGCCGAACCAGCCGAGCCACAGCATGGCGGCACCGACGAGGGTGAGCGTCATGGAGTGCGGTGCCATCATGTCCTTGCCGTAGCCGATGCGCTTGCCGATCATGATCGAGCCGATCAGACCTGCGACGCCGGCATTGATGTGGACGACGGTGCCGCCGGCGAAGTCAAGCGCGCCCCAGCCGAACAGTAGGCCGTTGGCATCCCAGACCATGTGGGCGACGGGGAAGTATACGAAGGTGGCCCACAGGACGCAGAACAGAACGGCGGCCGAGAACTTGATGCGCTCGGCAAACGCGCCGACGATCAGTGCCGGGGTGAGTGCCGCAAACGTCATCTGGAACAGCATGAAGACGAATTCCGGAATGACCGCGTCGGAGAAGGTTGCGGCGGTCGAATCCATGGTGATGCCCGAGAGGAACAGCTTGGCCGTGCCGCCGAAGAAGGCGTTTTCCGAGCCGCCGAAAGCGAAGGAATAGCCGTAGATGACCCAGACGAGCATCATGGCGGCGCCGACCATCGTGCACTGCATCAGCACCGACAGCATGTTCTTGGCGCGCACCAGGCCGCCGTAGAACAGGCCGAGGCCAGGCATCAGCATGAAAAGCACGAGAAGCGTGCAGAGAAACATGAAGGCGGTGTCGCCCTTGTCCGGAACCGGAGCGGCAGCTACGGCGGCGGCCGCTTCGGCAGCGGCCGGGGCCGCTTCCTGGGCCGCTTCCTGGGCAAAGGCGATGACCGGCGCAAGAACGCCGGCCGTGGCCACGCCCAGGGCCCCGAAAGCGGAAGAAAACTTGGAAAATGACATCAGAAACAACTCCCCTAACAGCCGTTCTTACAAAGCTTCAGAATTGGTTTCGCCGGTGCGGATGCGCACGGCCTGGTCGATCGAGTAGACGAAGATCTTTCCGTCGCCGATCTGCCCGGTCTTTGCGGCAGAGGCGATCGCTTCGACGGCCTTGTCCGCGAGTTCGGAGGCAACGGCGATTTCGATCTTCAATTTCGGCAGAAAGCTTACGGCGTATTCCGTGCCGCGGTAAATTTCAGTGTGCCCCTTCTGGCGCCCGTAACCCTTCACTTCGGTCACGGTCAGGCCCTGAATGCCAACAGCGGTGAGAGCTTCGCGCACCTCATCCAGCTTGAATGGCTTGATGATGGCCATCACAATCTTCATCTGGTTCCCATCCTTTGCTTGTCCTCGGCTCCAAGCCGACTCTCCTGCCGCCGGCAAGAGAGAGCCGGGCGACTGAGCCATGACATTCAAAGTATGTGCCAGTTTGAAGTTGGCAAATAAGTTATTGAAATGTTTATGGTATGCGGAAGGCCGCTAATAAACGGGCATTTGAATGACAGATATGCGCTTAAATTTTGAGCACAAATTTGCAATTGCCTGAAACTTAGGCGTTTGCCCTTTTGCGGATCAGGCCTTCCTGCGCGACAGAGGCGATGAGCTTGCCATCACGGTCATAGATGCTGCCGCGGGTCATGCCGCGGGCACCGGATGCACTCGGGCTGTCCTGGGTGTAAAGCAGCCAGTCGTCAAGCTTTGACGGGCGATGGAACCACATGGCGTGGTCAAGGCTGGCGGGCTGGATCTGCGGGTCAAAGATCGACGTGCCGTGCGGATAGAGCGAGGTATCGAGCAGGGTCATGTCGGACAAATAGGCAAGGATCGCCGTTCGATAGTGGTGATCCTCCGGGACGGGACCGGTGGTGCGGACCCAGATATGCGCATTGGGGTCGAGCTTCTCGTTCGAGATGTAATGGGTGAGCGATACCGGGCGGATCTCGATCGGGCGTTCGCGGCTCCAATAGCCCTTTACCGATTCGGGCGCCTGGGCAAGGAAGAGCTCGCGGAATTCCTTCTCGCCGATCAGCTGCTTCGGGTCGGCCACGGAAGGCATCGCCATCTGGTGGTCGTAGCCGGGCTCCTCGATCTGGAAGGAACAGGACATGGCGAAGATGGTCTTGCCGTGCTGGACGGCGACGACGCGTCGGGTGGTGAAGCTCGAGCCGTCGCGGGTCCGCTCGACCTGGAAGATGATCGGCACAGTGGGGTCGCCGGGGCGAACGAAATAGGCGTGCAGCGAATGGACGTGCCGGTCGCCGGCGACGCACCGCTGGGCCGCCATCAGCGCCTGAGCAATGACCTGGCCGCCGAACACGCGCTGCCAGCCGTTCTGCGGACTCTTGCCGCGGAACAGATCTTCTTCGAGCTTTTCGAGATCCAGCGTCTCGATCAGCTGGTCCATGGCAGTGGGTTTTTCGCTCGAATTCGGCATAATAGCGCGGCCCCGCTTATAGGAACTAGTTCAAGGCTGATCTATATAGGAGCAAGAAAATGCACAAGGGCAAAGGATATTCGCCATGCTGGATTTGCTGATCGTCGGCGGTGGCTATGTCGGCCTTTCGGCCGCTGTCGCGGTCAAGCAGGCCGCGCCGCATCTGAGCGTCGAAGTGATCGAGGCTGCGCCCGAAGGTGTGTGGAAGAAGGATCCGCGCGCTTCGGCGATCATCGCCGCGGCGACCAAGATGCTGGAGGTGTTCGGCATCTGGGACCGCATCGCGCCGGAGGCCCAGCCGATCACCAGGATGATCGTCACCGATTCGAAGACCGCCGATCCGGTCCGTCCGGTTTTCCTCACCTTTGACGGTGCAGTGGAGGAAGGGCGGCCGTTTGCTCATATGATCCCGAATGTCGCAATGGTCGGCGCGTTGCGCGAGGCCTGCGAAAAGGCCGGTATTGCCATTCGCCACGGCGTGCGCGCGGTGGGCTTCAAGAATACGGGACCTGCAGCGGAGTTGGCGCTGTCGGATGGCTCGGTCGTTGCGGCCCGCCTGGTCGTCGCCTGCGACGGGGTGCGCTCGAAGCTGCGCGACATGGCAGGGATCAAGACCGTCACCTGGGACTATGGCCAGTCCGGCATCGTCACGACGGTCGAGCACGAACGGCCGCACGAGGGCGCGGCGGAAGAGCATTTCCTGCCGTCCGGTCCCTTCGCCATCCTGCCGCTCAAGGGCAATCGTTCGTCACTGGTATGGACCGAGCGCACGGCGGATGCCGACCGGCTGGTCGCCGCCGATGATCTGGTCTTCGAGGAAGAGCTGGAACGCCGCTTCGGCCACAAGCTGGGCTGGATCCGCGCGACCGGCGACCGGCGCGCTTTTCCGCTCGGGCTGACGCTGGCCCGCGAATTCGTCGCGCCGCGCATCGCGCTGGCCGGCGACGCCGCCCACGGCATTCATCCGATCTCCGGCCAGGGCCTCAATCTCGGCTTCAAGGACGTGGCGGCGCTTGCAGAAACCATCGTCGAGGCCGACCGGTTGGGATTGGACATCGGCGATCTCAACGTGCTCGAACGCTACCAGACCTGGCGTCGCTTCGACACGTTCCGCATGGGCGTCACCACCGATGTGCTGAACCGGATGTTCTCCAACGATTTCACACCGCTGCGCGTGCTGCGCGACGTCGGACTCGGGCTGGTCGACCGGCTGCCGGGGCTGAAATCCTATTTCATCCGCGAGGCTGCGGGCATGGGACAGGGGCAGGCGCCGAAGCTTCTGGCCGGCGAGGCGATTTGAGCAGGGCCTCGGTCGCCCGCACCGGATAAGGCGAGACGGCAGGCAGGTCCGGGCGCCTATTCCTCGATCTTGCGCGCTTCCGAGACCAGCATGATCGGAATGCCGTCGCGGATCGGGTAGGCGAGCCTGGCACGTTCCGAGACCAGTTCGTTGCGATCGCGGTCGTAGGTCAGCCGGCCTTGCGTCAGCGGGCAGACCAGCAGCTCGAGCAGTTTCACGTCGACCTTGCTCATCCGCTCGTCCATGGCTGTGCGCAATCCTATTGCAGCCGGGTGTCGGCGTCGCCGAAGGAGCGGGCGAGGACGATTTCGGTGATGGCGATCAGGGTTTCGGCGCGCGTCTTGAGGTCGGGCGCCTCAAGCAGGGCCTGCTTTTCAGCAGGGCCAAAGGGCGACATCATCGACAGGGAATTGACCAGCGTGAGATTGCTGGCGCGTTCCACGCTTTCCCAGTCAGCTTCCAGTTTGTTGGCGTCGAGATAGGCGCGGAAGGCGGCAAGCAGGCCCGTACGGTCGACACTCGCCTCTTCCTCGGGCCCGCCCTTGAGGTCGGTGATGAAGGGAGCGATGCGGAAACTGCGATAGGGTTTGCTGCCGTTCACCTCCTCCAGCAGGCGGAAGCGACAAACGCCCCCGAGCGAGGTGACATAGCGGCCGTCGCCGGTTTCGGTGAGCGAGGTGATGCGGCCGATGCAGCCGACCTGGCAGAGCGCCGGGCGCTCCGGCAGGATGTCGCCGGTCAGCCCTTCGGAAAGCGCCGGCTGGATCATGCCGATCAGCCGGTTGCCCGCCATGGCCGCATCGAACATGGCCAGATAGCGCGGTTCGAAGACATTGAGCGGCAGCTGGCCGCCGGGCAAGAGCAGCACGCCGGCGATGGGAAACACCGGCAATGTCTCCGGCAGGTCGTTTGCGGTCAGATATCTGGCATTGCCGACTTGCATGACACCCCATTTCCGCGCGGCCCGAGACGGGCCGCCGCATCTTCATAATGTGGTTCGCGGCGCTGAAAACTCAAGGGCGCAAACGCCTGGAGCGTCACGAAAACAGGATCGACGACAGTTTGCGCCGTGCCATGATCGTTGCCGGATCCTTCGGTCCCCAGGCCTCGAAGAATTCGAGCAACTGACGGCGGGCCCCGTCGTCGTCGAAGGTGCGGTCGCGCTTCATGATCAGCAGCAGGTGCTCGGCCGCTTCCTCGCGCTTGCCGGACACATTGAGGATCTTGGCGAGCTTCAGGCGGGCTTCGTGGTCGTCCGGGTTGAGCGCCAGCGCATGTTCGAGGGCGGATGGATCGCCGAGCTTGCGGGCCTCGTCCATCTGCTCGATCTTCTTGGAAACGGCCTGGACCTCGGGTGCCTTGCGATGTTCGTCGGGCATGCCGGCGACGAGTTCGCGGGCGCGGTCGTGCTGGTCGGCGGCGAGCATGCATTCGGCCATACCGGCGGCGGCCTTGGCGTTTTCCGGGTCGGCCTGGAGGACGGCGCCGTAGAGCTGGGCCGCGCCATTGATGTCGCCGCTTGCGAGCAGGGCGATAGCCTCTTCGAGAACCGCTTCGATCTCGGCTGCCTGGTCGGCGCCGGCGGGACCGGCGACCTTGTCGATGAACTCGCGGATCTGGCTTTCCGGAACGGCGCCCATGAAGCCGTCGACCGGGCGGCCGTCGACAAAGGCGACAACGGCCGGGATCGACTGGATGCCAAGCTGGCCGGGAATGGACGGATGATCGTCGATGTTGAGCTTCACCAGCTTTACCCGGCCCTTCTCTTCACTGACCACCTTTTCGATCACCGGCGCGAGCTGCTTGCAGGGGCCGCACCAGGGCGCCCAGAAATCGACCAGGACCGGCTGGTTGCGGGATTCCTCCAGCACGTCCTTGGTGAAGCCCGCGGTCGTGGTGTCCTTGACGAGGGCGGCGGGGGCGGCTGGCACGGCCGCTGTTCCGCCGAAATGCGCCTGGGCCGTCATCTGGCCACTGTAGCCGCCATAGGGATTGCTGTTGTCGCTCATGGATCGTCTCCCGCATCTTCGGCCCTCGTGGGGCGTGTTTGCCGCTTAAGATCGTATGTCAGGCCGTGACTTTCAAGACAAGCGGCGTGTGGCCGGTCGCCTCGAGAAAGCGCAGCAGATCGTCGCGTCCGATCGATGTGGTCGCGTCGTTCGACAGCGGATGGCCGTTGATGATGTCGTGCTCCATCAGGTCCTGGTCGAGCACGAAGGTGACGTTGTGGCCGGTGTCGTTGATCGCGCCGAACACGGTGACCGCGCCCGGGATGACGCCGAGATAGTCCATCAGCTTTTCCGGCTTGCCGAAGGAAACCTTGCTGGCTGCGCCGATCAACGTGTGCACCGTTTTCAGATCGACGACGGCGTTCTCCTCGACGGTCAGCAGGAAGAACTGGTCCTTCTTGTCCTTGACGAAAAGGTTCTTGGTGTGGCCGCCGGGGATTTCGTCGCGCAGCGCCACCGATTCGGCCACCGTGAAAACCGGCTCGTGACCTTTCGTCTCGTGGCGAATTCCGAGGTCATCGAGGAAACGGTAGAGGTCTTCGGCGGTCTTCGGCTCTGTGGTCATCGATCTGCTCACGTGCGGGTCAGGGTTCCTGGCGAGGACGGGCAAATGCCCTTGCCGTGGAGTGATACGTCCGGGCACCGGCCTTGGCAATCGGCGGAAATGCGCGAAAGCCCGCGTTTGGAGGCGTTTGACCGCATGGGGAGAAGATTGCATTTTTTTCTCCAGACATTCGTCATTTCCCTGTTGCATTTGCAAAAATGTTGGGCCATATAGCGCCCGTCGCCGCAACATTCGGACGGCACCCGATCCACTGTCTACCCCCGGATCGAGGTTATGAGCGGGTGTAGCTCAGGGGTAGAGCACAACCTTGCCAAGGTTGGGGTCGGGCGTTCGAATCGCCTCACCCGCTCCAGTTTTTCTTCTTCCAGAAAACAAGAAATGATAGACCGCTTTGGTGGTCGCTTTGCGTTTGGTGGCGTGCGGCCCGAAGGCCGCCTTTTTCAGCTCTTCGAAAAGACGTAGTCCGTCTCCTGGCGCAGAACGTCGCCGGGGCGCAGCACGACGTTGGGGAAATCGGCGTGGTTGATCGCGTCCGGCCAGACCTGGGTTTCCAGGCAGAAGCCGGCGAAGGGGCCGTAGGCGCGGCCGTCGAGGCCGGGGACGGGCACGTCGAGATAGACGCCGGCGTAGAATTGCACGCCGGGTTCGGTCGTGCGCACTTCCATCGTCACCCCGGAATTGATGCTACGGGCGAGCGCCACCGACTGTTTCGCCATGCGCGCGGGAGACAGGCAGAAATTGTGGTCGTAGGGCACTTGTTTCCCGTCGCGGGCGATCGGGGCCATTTCGCGGAAATCAAAGGGCGTTCCGGCGACGGGCCGCAATTCGCCGGTCGGGATCAGGTCGCGGTCGACCGGCAGATAATGGTCGGCGGCGATCATCAGGTCGTGGCCGAGGATGTCGCTGCGGCCGTCGAGGTTGAAATAGGCGTGCTGGCAGAGGTTGACGGGCGTCGGGCGGTCGGCTTCGCTCTCGTAGACGACGGAAAGCACGCCCTCGTCCTTCAGGGTGTAGATCGCGCGGATGGTGCAGTTGCCGGGATAGCCGGCGCGGCCATCGGGATCGGTGACTTCCATCGTCACGTGGTCGTGGCCCAGGTCGACGATTGCCCAGTTCATCCGCGCCGTGCCGGTCGAGCCGCCATGCAGGTGGGTGGTGCCGCGTTCGTTGAGCTCCAGCTGGTAGTCGGCGCCGTCGATCGAGAAGCGGCCCTTGGCGATGCGGTTGGCGCAGCGGCCGGGAGAGGCGCCGCAATAGGGGGAATGCTGCTCATAGTCCTCGAAACGCTCGAAGCCGAGCACCAGGGGCGCGTCATGGCCGGCGAGCCGCAGGTCCTGGATCGCGGCGCCGAAGGTGATGATGCGTGCCGTCAGCCCGCCGCCGGACAGCGTCACCTGCTCGACCGTCTCGCCTGCCGTGGTCGTGCCGAAGATTTCCCTACCGGTCATGCCGTTCGCCCCGTTTGCGGTCTTTCGCCGTCTATCTCGCCAGTTCGCGCGCCGCCTCTTCAAGGCCGCCGAGCGTCAGCGGGTACATCCTGTTTCCCATCAGCTGGCGTATCATGCCGACCGACTGGGTGTAGCCCCAATAGTCCGGCTTCAAGGGGTTGATCCACAGGCTGCGACGAAAGTGAGCCGTCAGCCGGTCGATCCACACGGCGCCCGGCTCCGTGTTCCAGTGCTCGACCGAGCCGCCCGGCTGGCTGATCTCGTAGGGGCCCATCGAGGCGTCGCCGACGAAGATCAGCCGGTAGTCCGGGCCGAAGGTGCGGATGATGTCGTCGGTGCCGACGACTTCCGTCATGCGGCGACGATTGTCCTTCCACACCCGCTCATAGGGGCAATTGTGGAAGTAGAAATAGTCCATGTGGCGGAATTCCGAGCGGGCGGCGGAGAACAGTTCCTCCACGGTTCGCACATGGTCGTCCATCGAGCCGCCGATGTCGAAGAACATCAAGAGCTTGACGGCATTGCGCCGTTCGGGCCGGGTCTTCACGTCGAGATAACCGTGTTCGGCGGTGGCGCGGATGGTGCCGGAAAGATCGAATTCGTCCGCCGCCCCCTCGCGGATGAAGCGGCGCAGGCGGCGAAGCGCCACCTTGATGTTGCGGGTGCCGAGTTCGACGGTGTCGTCGAGGTTCCTGAACTCGCGCTTGTCCCAGACTCTCACCGCGCGGCGGTGGCGGCTTTCGTGCTGGCCGATGCGCACGCCTTCGGGATTGTAGCCATAGGCGCCGAAGGGCGAGGTGCCGGCCGTGCCGATCCATTTCGAGCCGCCCTGGTGGCGCTCCTTCTGTTCGGCGAGACGCTGGCGCAGCGTTTCCATCAGCTTGTCGAAGCCGCCGAGCGCCTCGACAAGCTTCCTGTCGTCCTCCGACAGGTGCTTTTCGGCGAGCTTTTTCAGCCAGTCTTGCGGGATCGGCACCTGATCCACGCCGTCGACCCCGCCGAACAGGCCTTCCATCCCGCCGAACATTTCGGAAAATACCCGGTCGAAGCGATCGATATGGCGCTCGTCCTTGATCAGCGTCGTGCGGGCGAGGAAGTAGAAGGCCTCGGTGTCGAAGTCTGCAAGCCCCTTCTCCATGCCTTCAAGCAGCACGAGGAATTCCCTGAGCGTCACCGGGATCCGCGCTTCCTTGAGCTTTAGGAAAAAGGGGATGAACATCGGTCTTCTAGCGCTCCTTGCCGCTGTGTGCCGTCAACGGCGATCGAGGCCGATCTCCTGCAAGTCGTACGGCGTCGTCTGGTAGATTTCGTTGATCCAGTTGCCGAACAGGAGATGCGCATGGCTGCGCCAGCGGTTGAGCGGGGTCAGGGTCGGATCGTTGTGCGGAAAATAGTCGTGCGGCATCTTGATCGGCACCCCGGAATTCACGTCGCGGAAATACTCGTCGCCGAGCGAGGTCGAATCATATTCGACGTGGTTGAACATGTAGAGCCGGTTGCCGCGCTTTTCATGCACGAGGCAGACGCCCATCTCGTCGGATTCCATCAGGATCTCGAGGTCCGGATGCTTCTCGATGTCCTCGCGGCGCACTTCCGTCCAGCGCGACACCGGCACCTGGAAGTCGTCGGAAAAGCCGTTGAGATAGACGGAGGCCGGCGACAGGTTGCGGTGGCGATAGACGCCGAAGGCCTTCTGTTTCAGCGCGTGCTTCGGCACCTTGTGGAAATGGTAGATGGCGGCCATGGCGCCCCAGCAGACATTCATCGTCGAATGGACGTTGGTTTCCGTCCAGTCGAGGATCTGCTGCATCTCGTTCCAGTAGGTCACGTCCTCATAGGCCAGGTTCTCGACCGGTGCGCCGGTGACGATGAAGCCGTCGAACTTGCGGTCCTTCACCTCTTCCCAGGTCTGGTAGAAGGACAGGAGATGTTCTTCCGAGGTGTTCTTGGCCTTGTGGCCGCCGATGCGCACGAGGGTCAGCTCGACCTGCAGCGGCGAGGCGCCGATCAGGCGGGCGAACTGGACCTCGGTCTTGATCTTGTTCGGCATGAGATTGAGCAGGCCGATCTGCAGCGGGCGGATATCCTGGCGGACGGCCACCGTTTCGGTCATCACCCGCACACCCTCGTGGACGAGGGTTTCAAAGGCGGGCAGCGTATCGGGTATCCTGATCGGCATCGTTTCTCATTCCCAGCATCGGCGGGCAAAACCGCAAAATAAAACCGGCGGCGAGAAATCGCGACCGGTGCAGGGGAAAATGACGACTTTCCTCGGCCCCTTTAGCGACTTCTTTAACGTGGCTGCAAGCCGGCCGGCCAAATCACCACGGGACCTGCTCTAGATAGCTTTCCTGTCGTCAAAGATCAATGGCGAAGCCTGCGGCTGCCAGATCGGGGATCGCGAGCAAGGTTTGCTACCGCTCCCGCCGCGCCATGAAAGCCAGGCGCTCGAACAGGTGCACGTCCTGCTCGTTCTTCAAAAGCGCGCCGTGCAGCTTGGGCAGGGCCTGTTTCGGATCGGCGCGCAGGTCGGCCGGGTCGACGTCTTCGGCGACCAGAAGGCGAATCCAGTCGAGTGCTTCCGAGGTCGAGGGCTTCTTGCGCAGGCCGGGCGTCTCGCGGATCTCGTAGAACTGGGTGAGGGCATTGCGAATCAGCGTCTGCTTGATGCCGGGATAATGGACCTCGACGATGCGCGTCAGCGTGTCGGCATCGGGGAAGCGGATGTAGTGGAAGAAGCAGCGGCGCAGGAAGGCGTCCGGCAGTTCCTTCTCGTTGTTCGAGGTGATGATGACGATCGGGCGAACGGAAGCCTTCACCGTCTCGCCGGTCTCGTAGACATGGAATTCCATGCGGTCGAGTTCCTGCAAAAGGTCGTTGGGGAACTCGATGTCGGCCTTGTCGATCTCGTCGATCAGGAGAACGGTCTTCCTGCCGGCGGCGAAGGCCTGCCAGAGCTTGCCCTGGCGGATGTAGTTGCCGACGTCGTTGACCCGCGCGTCGCCGAGCTGGCTGTCGCGCAGGCGCGAGACCGCGTCATATTCGTAGAGGCCCTGCTGCGCCTTGGTGGTCGACTTGATGCTCCATTCGATCATGTCGAGGCCAAGCGCTGACGCCACCTGGCGGGCGAGCTCGGTCTTGCCGGTGCCGGGTTCGCCTTTGACGAGTAGCGGCCGCTCGAGCGCGATGGCCGCATTGACGGCGACCATCAGGTCCTTGTCGGCGATGTAGTCGGCGGTACCGGTGAACTGCATGCGGATCTTCCTGGCTGGTCTTTGGCGGTGAACCTAGTGGCGCAAAGGGTGCAGTGCAAGATGGCGAGGCGGTTCTGGCTACGGCGGCGCGGCAGATAAGGCTTGTAAAAATGCAGGAATCTGACAGGCTGAAACCAGCGATACACAACGCTTGTTCCTGTTCGGACGCTGATTTCCAGACAAGAAGGGTACTGGAACACAGCGCGCATTTTCTCGGCAGATCCAGCCAGACATTCGCCACCATCCGCCACATTTGCTCCGAAGCGAAGATTTCTACCGATAGCAGACCGACGATCACCCGTTCCCGATCAAGCGCTGCCACTAAAGGCGGCCCGCGATCCTTCACCGAAGGAAGACACCCATGGCCAAAGGTCAGGTACGTTCGAACCGCGAAGCCCGAAAACCCAAGAAGGACAAGACCAAGGCCGATGCGCCGAAGACGTCCGGCTTCACCACCCAGCTGAAGAATGCCGAAACCGCCAAGGACGGCACCGCCAAGCGCTGAGGCGCCGTCGACGTCCAGCGACCGCCACGTGACCAGGCATCGTGCCCGGCCTGATCGGCACACTGGTGCCCGGTCAGGCGGCGAGGGCGAAGAGGAAACGGCCTTTCCCTTCTCGGCCCATATGCGCTATGGGCTCATCCATGACGGACACGACCTTCACGATCCTGCTCGGCGGGGCGCTCACCCCGACCGAGCGGCTGAAAGCCGCGGTCGCGGGAAGCCGCGCCATCGCGGCCGACGGCGGCATGCGCCATGCGGTCACGCTCGGCCTTTCGCCGGAGCTTTGGGTCGGCGATTTCGACAGTTCCGAGGATCTCGCGGCCGAGGATTTTCCCGGCGTGCCTCGCCTGCCCTATCCGGCGCAGAAGGCCTCGACCGATGGTGCGATCGCCGTCGAGGAGGCGCTGTCGCGCGGGGCAAAGCGTCTCGTTCTGGCCGGCGCGCTCGGCGGGGAGCGTTCGGATCATGCGCTGATGCATCTGCTGTCGGGCATGGCGCTGGCCAAGGGCGGCATCGAAGTGATGATGAGTTCCGGTACGGAGGAAGCCTTTCCGCTGCTTGGCGACGACTTCACGCTCGATCTGCCAAAGGGCTCGCTGTTCTCGGTGCTCGGCCTCTCCCCGCTTGCTGGGCTGTCGATCGGCAATGCCCGCTATCCGCTCACTGATTTCGCGCTGCCCTTCGGGTCGTCGCGCACCATTTCCAACGTCGCGGAAGGTCCCGTGCGCTTCTCGCTGAAAAGCGGCGATGCGGTCGTCCTTGCCCGTCCTTACGATTTTTCCGGAGCTTGACCTTGGCGCCTCCCATTCTCAAACTCGATGATATCCTGCTATCCTTCGGCGGCGCGCCGCTTTTGAACGGCGCCAGCCTTCAGGTGGAGCCTGGCGACCGCATCTGCCTGGTCGGACGCAACGGCTCGGGCAAGTCGACGCTGATGAAGATCGCCGCCGGCATGGTCGAGGCGCAGTCGGGCGAGGTGTTCCGTCATCCGTCCGCGACGATCCGCTATCTCGAGCAGGCGCCCGATTTCGGCGCCTACAAGACCGTGCAGGCCTATGCCGAGGCGGGGCTTGGACCGGGCGACGATCCGTATCGCGTCACCTATCTGCTCGAACATCTGGGGCTTTCCGGCCAGGAAGATCCGGCGAGCCTTTCGGGCGGCGAGGCGCGCCGCGCGGCGCTGGCCCGCGTCATGGCGCCCGAACCGGACATCCTGATGCTCGACGAGCCGACCAACCATCTCGACCTGCCGACCATCGAATGGCTGGAAGGCGAACTGGCCAAGAGCCGCAGCGCGCTGGTGGTCATTTCGCATGACCGTCGCTTCCTTGAGAAGGTCTCGACCGCCACGGTTTGGCTCGATCGCGGCTTGTCGCGCCGGCTCAATCGCGGCTTCGGCCATTTCGAGGAATGGCGCGACAAGGTGCTGGAAGAGGAAGAGATCGAGCAACACAAGCTCGGCAAGGAGATCCAGCGCGAGGAACACTGGCTGCGCTACGGCGTGACGGCACGGCGCAAGCGCAACATGCGCCGCCTCGGCAATCTGCAAAGCCTGCGGGCCGAATATCGCGGCCACAAGGGGCCGCAGGGCACAATCCAGGCAAGCGCCACGGAGGGCCGCGAAAGCGGCAAACTGGTGATCGAGGCGGACAGGATCACCAAGGCTTATGGCGACCGGACGATCGTTGCGCCGTTTTCGATCCGCGTGCATCGCGGCGACTGCATCGGCCTGATCGGTCCGAACGGGGCCGGCAAGACAACGTTGCTGAAGATGCTGACCGGCCAGCTGGAACCTGATAGCGGCACGGTCCAGCTTGGCACCAATCTCGAGATCGCCGTGCTCGACCAGAAGCGCGAGGACCTCAACCTCGAGGACACGCTGTCGCATTACCTGACCGACGGGCGCGGCGAGAACCTTCTGGTCAACGGCGAGCAGAAACACGTGACCGGCTACATGAAGGAATTCCTGTTCCAGCCGGAGCAGGCCCGCACGCCGATCAAGAACCTCTCCGGCGGCGAACGCGCCCGGCTGATGCTGGCGCGGATCATGGCCAAGCCGTCCAACCTGCTGATCCTCGACGAACCGACCAACGACCTCGACATCGAGACGCTCGACCTTTTGCAGGAAATCGTCGCCGGCTATTCCGGCACGGTCATCCTGGTCAGCCACGACCGCGACTTCCTCGACCGCACGGTGACCTCGACGATCGCGCCGGCCGATCCCGAGAATCCGGACGGCCGCTGGATCGAATATGCCGGCGGCTATTCCGACATGCTGGCGCAGAAGAAGGGCGCCGAGGACGAGCGCAGACGTGCTGACAAGGCCGAGAAGGCGAAGACCTCCGAGGCGAAATCCTCGGACACGGGCGGCAAGGCCAGGGGCAAGCTGTCCTACAAGCAGAAGTTCGCGCTGGAAAACCTGCCGAAGGAGATGGAGAAGACGGAGAATGAGATCGCTGCCCGTGAGGCGAAGATGGCCGATCCGAACCTCTTCGCCAAGGACCAGGCGACCTTCAACAAGCTTGCCGCCGAGACGGAAAAGCTGCGCGCCGACCTGATCCGCATGGAAGAGGAATGGCTGGAGCTGGAAATGCTGCGCGAGGCGCTGGAGGGGTGAGCTTTCCCCTCCGGTCGGGACGCTGGGCTCAGCCCTTGGGCTGGTCAACCTCGTCCGACGGCACGCAATGTGTTCGCTCCAGATGCAGCAGGCTCGGCGTGAGCGCATCGTAGAAGGCGCCGGAGCGGCCGATATAGATCAGCGTCGAATCGGTGAGTTCGGCCAGAACGCTTGAGAGCGTGGAGACGGTATCCTCCTCCAGTCCTTCCAGAACATCGTTGAGCACGATCCAGCGCGGCTTGCGCAGGATGAGGCCCGCGAAGGAGAGCGCCATCTGCTCGTCCTTGTCGAGCAGCCGGTCCCAGCGGGCGCGATCGTTGAGCCTGCCGGCGATGCGAGATAGGCCGACGCGTTGAAGCGCAGCCATCATGGCCTCGTCGGTGAAACCGGCCGAGGCGAGCGGATAGGCGAGAACGCTCCTGAGCTTGCCCTCGGGCAGGTATTCGAGCTGGGGCACGAACAGGATGTCGTCTTCCTTGGGCAACAGGATGCGGCCTTCACCATAGGGCCAGAGGCCGGCGATGGCGTTGAACAGCAGTTTGCGGTTGACGCCCTGGTCGCCGTTGATCATCACGCGCTCGCCGACGACGATAGTCGGGTTGGCTTCCTTGATCCGGAAGCCGTCGAGCGTGCAATCACCATCCACATGCGAGGCGATCGCCACCGATTCGAGCGTCAGCCGGCCGGGTTCGCCGCGTGAGATGACGATCCGGCCTTCGGCCGGGCCGTCGTCCATGTCGATCAGCGCGGCGCGCAACGCAGAGACGCGCAGAAGTGCCGCTTTCCAGTCGGCAATGGCGCCAAAATTGTCGACATACCAGCGCAGCGCCGAATGGACCTGGTTGAAGGCCGCCGCCGCCATCATCAGGCCGCCGAAGGTCATTGTGCCGGCGAAATAGGCCGGCGCGGCGATGAGGATAGGCACGAGGATGGCCAACCAACCAAAACCGGCGGTGAC
Organism: Rhizobium arsenicireducens; assembly: GCF_964021225.1. NCBI lineage: Bacteria > Pseudomonadati > Pseudomonadota > Alphaproteobacteria > Hyphomicrobiales > Rhizobiaceae > Rhizobium > Rhizobium arsenicireducens. The sequence goes on from NZ_CAXHYK020000001.1 coordinate 3,627,999, forward strand.
CCAGGTGAGATTGGTGAGCGCCCTGGCCAGGTCGCGGATGGAGCGCAGCACTGCGTCGAGCTTTTCGTGGATGTGGCGGCGCTCGGTTTCTTCGCCGCCGGCCAGCGCGATCGCCTCGAGGTTTTCGTTGGCGCGCATCAGCGAGAAACGCAATTCGGCTTCGTTGGCATAGCGAGTGGCGTTGAGGCGGGTGAGATTCCATCCGACGAGCTGGCTGAACAGCGAGGCAAGCCCTGCATAAAGGATCGCGCCCCAAACCATGTAGCCCGGAATGACGAAGCTCATGTCCTTGTAGTGGAAAACGAAATCGCTCGACAGCTGCCAGAGAACTCCAATGAAGCTGACCAACAGTATCGTCGCCTGCACCAGGCCGATGGACAGGGAGGTCGTCATTTCGGCCAGCTTGCGGGAATCCTCGTGAAGCCGTTGGTCCGGGTTAACGCCGAGCGGGCTGGAGAGCGAGAGGCCGTAGGCGCGGCGGTCGGCCAGCCATTCGTCAACCACCTGGCGGGAAAGGCCCTCGCGCATGTAGAGCGCCGTCATCTGGTTCAGCCAGGTCTGGATGACGTTCAAGAGCAGCAGGAAGCCGGCGATCTTGCCGAAGTTCCACAGCTCGGCGATGAAGGCATCGAGATCGCGGCGCTCGAGTGAATTGTAGAACGGCGCGTTCCAGCGGTTAAGCAGGATCTGGCCATAAGCGGTCAGCAGAATGATCGTCAGCAATGCGGCGGCGAGCAGCAGGATGCGGTTGCGCACCGGCGAGGCCCAGAAGGAGGCGCCGGAGATGGCGAGCTGTCGACGGAAACTCAAGTCCGCCTGGGCAGCAGTCTGCACCACGGGTGCAGGCGTATCGGGTACCGTATTGAACATGCAGTTTCTGTCTCGCCGTATCGCACCACCAGATATCATGCGTGCAGCGCTTGTCCATGCGCGGCTGCTAAAATCCGAAAGGCCGAAGTTGAAGTATGGGGCGAATATATTGGCAAAGGGTTTGCGGCCGAATGACAGTTCGGATGACGGCGCAGGCGAGCGACGGGCGCTTGCCAGCAAGGCGCCTTGGCGCTATGGCTTTTCCTGCTCTAACGGGGTGCCTTCTGTCCGGCGACGGACCGATGGCTGAGAGGCTCGAGGCCAACCCGCGGAACCTGATCCGGCTAACACCGGCGGAGGGATTAGACGCGTAGACAAACGCCCTATCCCGGATTTTCAACATGCAGAGGAGGGGCGTATCATGCCAATCTGTCATCATTTTCCTGGTCGCGGCCTTGCCGCAGTCTTCGCGCTTGCCGCCTTGTCGATTTCAAGCGCGCAGGCCGCCGACAAGACCCTGACCATCTACACCTATGAGAGCTTCGTTTCGGAATGGGGTCCCGGTCCCAAGGTCAAGGAAGCCTTCGAGAAAACCTGCGACTGCACGGTCGACTTCGTTGGTGTCGCCGATGGCGTGGCACTTCTCACCCGGCTGAAGCTGGAGGGTGAGGGCACCAAGGCCGATCTCGTGCTCGGTCTCGACACCAATCTGGTGGCTGAGGCCAAGGCGACCGGGCAGTTCGAGCCGCACGGCATCGACGTTTCGGCGGTCAAGGTTCCGGGAGGCTTCTCCGACGACGTTTTCGTGCCGTTTGACTACGGCCATTTCGCCGTCATCTACGACACCGAGGCGCTGAAGGCGCCGCCGAAGAGCCTGAAGGAACTGGTCGAGGGCGACGTGAAGGAGAAGATCGTCATCCAGGACCCGCGAACCTCGACGCCGGGGCTCGGCCTGCTGCTCTGGGTGAAGTCGGTCTACGGCGACAAGGCGGGCGAAGCCTGGGCGCAGCTCAAGGGCCGCGTGCTGACCGTCACGCCGGGCTGGTCGGAGGCCTATGGCCTGTTCACCAAGGGTGAGGCGCCGATGGTGCTCTCCTATACGACGTCGCCCGCCTATCACATGGTGGCGGAAGAGACCGAACGTTACCAGGCGGCGGCCTTCGAGGAAGGCCATTATATCCAGATCGAAGTTGCCGGCATCCTGAAGACGGCGCCGCAGAAGGACCTCGCGCGGCAGTTCATGGCCTTCATGGTCAGTCCCGGATTCCAGGACACGATCCCGACCAACAACTGGATGATGCCGGTGGCCGCGACGTCCGAGCCGCTGCCCGAGGCCTTCGGCAAGCTGGTTTCGCCGGAAAAGACCTTCCTGATGACGCCGGATGAAGTGGCGAAGAACCGCAAGGCCTGGATCGACGAATGGCTCGCCGCCATGACGCTCAACTGAGCATGGTTCCGTTGCGGCGATCACGGATGGACGAGAGGCTGCCGGCGATTGCCGGTGGCCTTTTGGTCTTCGCCCTGATCGCCGTCTTCATCGGTACGGCGATCGCCTCGCTGCTGGCGGTCGGTGGCGAGACGACCGGATTGTCCATTGCCGAAGATCCGGTGGTGCGCCGGGTTCTGTGGTTCACGCTCGAGCAGGCGTTGCTGTCGACCTTGCTCTCGGTGGGAGCGGCTCTCCCGGTGGCGCGCGCGCTTGCCCGCCAGCCGCGGTTTATTGGGCGCAAGTGGCTGATCCGCCTGATGGCGGTACCCATGGGCCTGCCGGTGTTGATCGGCGCGCTCGGGATCATCGGCATCTGGGGCCGGCAAGGTCTGGTGAATGACGCGCTGGCCGGGCTCGGTGTCGGGGAGCGGTTCAGCATATACGGGCTTTCCGGCATCCTGCTCGCGCATGTCTTCTTCAACATGCCGCTCGCTGCGCGGCTGATGCTGTCCGGGCTTGAGCGGATTCCCGCCGAATACTGGCGCACGAGCGCCAGCCTCGGCATGGGGGGCTTCGCGGTCTTCCGTTTTATCGAATGGCCGGTCCTGTGGCGGATCATTCCCGGCATCGCCGGGCTGATCTTCATGCTCTGCGCCACCAGTTTCACCCTCGTCCTGGTGCTCGGCGGCGGTCCGGCGGCAACGACGATCGAAGTGGCGATCTATCAGGCGCTGCGGCTCGATTTCGACCCGGCCCGCGCCGTGTCGCTCGCTTTCCTGCAGATCGTGGTGACGGCGGCGATCCTCGGGGCGATGGCGCTGTTCCCCGCACCTTCCGATCCCGGCACGACACTCGGTGGTGCTGCACGACGGTTCGATGCAAGGACGCTGCCGGCCCGGCTCGGCGATGGCATTCTGATCCTCGCGGCGGCGCTCTTCCTTGGGCTACCGCTCGGGCAGGTCCTCGTCGCCGGACTGCAATCGGATCTTGCCAGGCTCTTTTCCGATCAGGCGGTGCTGCGCGCCGCGACGACCAGTCTTGTCATCGGCCTTTCGGCGGCGCTCGTTTCGGTTCTGGTTGGCATTGCGGTGATCCGGGCACGGGCAGCGCTCGGTGCCGGCCGTCGTCCCTTGCCGATTGCGGTGCTCGCCTCAGCCGGGCTTGGGGCCGTATCCTCGCTCGTGCTGCTGGTTCCGACGGCGGTGCTCGGTACCGGCTGGTTCCTGGTGCTGCGCGCCCAGGGCGATGTCGCGCGATTTGCCCCGGCGATCGTCGTCTGCATCAATGCGCTGATGGCGCTGCCCTTCGCCATGCGGGTGCTTGCCCCGGCTTTTGAAGAGCATCGCCAGCGTAGCGCCCGACTCGCCGACAGTCTCGGTATTGCGGGCTTTGCCCGTTTCCGCCTGATCGACTGGCCGGTGCTGCGCCGGCCGATCCTGACGGCGCTGTCTTTTGCCATGGCGTTGTCGCTCGGCGATCTCGGCGCGGTCGCGCTGTTCGGCTCGGAAAACCTCATTACCCTGCCATGGCTGATCTACAGCCGCATGGGCGCCTATCGCAGCCAGGATGCGGACGGGCTGGCGCTTGGGCTCGGTCTGGTCTGCCTCTTGCTGGCGCTCGCGGGAACACCTGGCCTGTCGCGAAAGGAGAGCCGCAATGCCGGCTGAGAGACAAAGCGCCGTCGTTCTGGACGGTGTCACCCTCCACCTTGGATCGGCCGATTTCCATTTCGACTGCACCATCGCGCAAGGGGCGATTACCGCGATTGCCGGGCCATCGGGCTCGGGCAAGTCGACGCTGCTCAACCTGATCGCCGGCTTCGAGCAGCCGGACAGCGGCCGTGTGCTGATCGGGGGCGAGGACATGAATGGGCTTGGGCCTGCCGCCCGGCCGGTTTCGCTGGTGTTCCAGGACAATAATCTCTTTGCCCATCTCGACCTCTTCACCAATGTCGGCCTCGGCATCGATCCAGCGCTCAAACTCAAGCCCGCGGATCGGCAGGCCGTGTCGCAGGCGCTGGCGCGGGTCGGGCTCGGCGGATACGAGAAACGGCTGCCGGCGACGCTTTCGGGCGGTGAACGGCAGCGGGCAGCATTTGCCCGGGCCCTGGTGCGGCGCAAGTCCGTCATGTTGCTCGACGAGCCGTTCGCGGCGCTCGATCCCGGCTTGCGGGCCGCCATGGCCGACCTGTTGATGGCGCTGCACCGCGAGACGGGCCATACGATCGTCATCGTCAGTCACGATCGGCAGGAGGTGGAGCGGTTGGCGAGCGATGTGCTGTTCCTCGAAAGCGGACACATCGTTCTCAGCGCGCCGAAGGAGGGATTTTTCGCCACGACGGGGATTGCCTCGCTTGCCGAATTCCTGGGCCATCCCCACGGCGAATGAAGCGGGGGCGGATGGCACTGCCTTATTTTAGACGTGCAGCGATGGCATGCCCACGAAGGCCCCGGTTGGTCAATTTCGTTCTTTCTTTGCGATTATTCGCTTCGCCCTTTTTTCCTCATGCAATTTATCCATATCTAACGAATGATGCTAAAAGGACCGCACAGAGGCGAGAGGTTGCTACCCGGATCGAAATCCGGCTGTGGGGATGCTTCGAGCGATGCAGAAGGGGTCAGGAACGCGTTGGTATCGGGGCAGGACGTACATGATGAGCGGTAAGGGCCAGTTGCCGGTCGATCGGTTGCGACCGCGCCGCAGTTGCGGTCGCGCGCGCGGTGTGATCGCGCTTCTTGCCGCATCGCTGGCGCTCAGCTCCTGTCAGACGCTGTTCGAGCAGGCCTATGTGCCGAGTGTCGGTCCCTCCGATAATCCGCAGATCGTTGATCAGGTGCAGAAGGACGATCCGCGCGCCCAGATGGGTGCGCGCGAGCATCCGCGCATTGTCGCAAGCTATGGCGGCGAATATCACGACGAAAAGACGGAAAAGCTGGTTGCCAGGATCACCGGCGCGCTGACGGCGGTCTCGGAAAATCCGAATCAGTCCTATCGCATCACCATTCTCAACTCCCCGGCGATCAACGCATTCGCCCTACCCGGTGGCTATCTCTACGTCACCCGCGGCCTGCTGGCGCTCGCCAATGACGCCTCGGAAGTGGCGGCGGTGCTGAGCCACGAGATGGCCCATGTGACGGCGAACCACGGTATCGAGCGGCAGCGCCGCGAAGAGGCGGAAGTGATCGCCAGCCGGGTTGTCGCCGAAGTTCTGTCGAGCGATCTTGCCGGCAAGCAGGCGCTGGCGCGCGGCAAGCTTCGCCTGGCGGCCTTCTCCCGCCAGCAGGAATTGCAGGCCGACGTGATCGGGGTGCGCACGCTTGGCGAAGCCCGCTACGATCCCTATGCGGCGGCCCGCTTCCTCGATGCGATGGCGCGCTACAGCCAATTCACCTCGGTCGATCCCGACGCCGACCAGAGCCTCGACTTTCTGTCCAGCCATCCGAATGCGCCGCAGCGCGTCGAGCTGGCGAGGCGGCACGCGCGCGCCTTCGGACCGGAAGGGACGCACGGCGAATCGGGCCGCGAATATTATCTCAGGGGCATCGAAGGCCTGCTCTATGGCGACAGCCCGGAGGAGGGCTATGTCCGCGGACAGACGTTCCTGCACGGCAGCCTCGGCATCCGTTTCGAGGTTCCGGACGGGTTCCAGATCGACAACAAGGTGGAGGCGGTGCTCGCCACCGGTCCGGGCGACGTGGCGATCCGCTTTGACGGGGTGGCCGATGCAGAGCGCCGCAGCTTGGCGAATTATATCTCCAGCGGCTGGGTGACGGGGCTTCTGCCTGAAACGATCCGCGCGGTGCAGGTCAACGGACTGGAGGCCGCCACGGCGCGCGCCTCGGCCGAGCGCTGGGATTTCGATATCACGGTGATCCGGATCGGACCGCAGATTTTTCGCTTCCTGACGGCCGTGCCGAAGGGAAGTGCGGTGCTGGCGCCGACCGCGGAAACGCTGCGGGCGAGCTTCCGGCGAATCACGCCGGAAGAAGCGGCCACGCTGAAGCCGCTCCGCGTTCGCGTCGTGACGGTCGGGGCGGGCGATACGATCGCCACGCTTTCGGCAAGGATGATGGGGACGGACCGCAAGATCGAGCTTTTCCGGCTGATCAATGCGCTCAGCCCTACGTCTACGGTCACGCCGGGCGCCAGGGTCAAGATCATCTCGGAATAACGAAAGGGCCGGTCGAAACCGGCCATTTCGCTGTCGCTTCCGATTATCTGATTGCTAGAAGGCCATTTCGCGCATTTGTTCCGCCTTAGGGCCGTAGTGGGTGAGGGCGGCTTTGAGCTTCTCCAGTGCCCGGGTCTCGATCTGCCGGACGCGCTCCTTGGAAATGCCGAGCTCGGCGCCCAGTTCTTCCAGCGTCGCGCCCTCTTCCGTCAGTCGACGAGCCTTGATGATGCGGTTCTCGCGGTCGTTGAGCTCGGTCAAGGCGTTCTTCAGCCAGCCGCGCCAGCGCTCGCCGTCGATAATGCCGCGCACCTGCTCGTCGGGCGGCAAGTCGTTGCTCTCCAGCATCTCAAGCTGTTCGCTGCCGTCGCCATCGCGTCCCTTGATCGGGGCCTGCAGCGAGGCGTCGTTACCCGAGAGGCGAGCGTCCATGGACTGGACGTCGGCGAGGCTAACGCCGAGCGCCGTGGCGATTTCCTCGTGGATGGCCTGGTCGCTCAGGCGGTTGTCGCCCTGGGCGAGCTTGGCGCGCAGGCGGCGCAAGTTGAAGAACAGCGCTTTCTGCGAAGAGCTCGTGCCGCCGCGCACGATCGACCAGTTGCGCAGGATGTAATCCTGCATCGAGGCGCGGATCCACCAGCCGGCATAGGTCGAGAAGCGGACTTCACGCGCCGGCTCGAAGCGGGCCGCCGCCTCCAAAAGGCCGATATAGCCCTCCTGGATCAAGTCGTTGAGGGGCAGGCCGAAGCCTCGAAACTTGGAGGCCATGGCAATTACCAGGCGCATATGGGCATGTGCAATGCGGTTGCGCGCATCCTGATCGTTGTTGTCCCTCCAGCGGATCGCCAGATCCAGCTCTTCCTGGCGCTCAAGGTAGGGTTGGGCCATCGCAAATCGGATGATGTGTCTGTCAGCGGACATGGCTTTCATCGTCGTCTCCATGGGCGGTACGATCAGGACGGGTTCGTTTCGTCCCGGCACTCATTCATGAACGGGCCAAGGACCGTCGGGTTCCATCGCGCGTAGGACGTATTTTGCCGATGGCAAGGGTCCCGCGCCGCGGCACGTTCAAAACAGTATTACGCAGGAGATGGGAATTCGGTTCTGCGAGCGAGAGGGGAACGGTCATCCCTGCCTCGTTTTCACGCAGTTGTGATGTCAGGCTGTCCGCTCAGCTAGGCGGATGGTGGGGCAGCGGCGCGAGACGCGGCACAGGCCAGCCCTTGGCGTCGGGCATGAAGACCAGCCGGTAGCGGGCGAAGATATTGGCCAGGAGCAGCGAGAACCAGGCGCCGAAGGAGAGGCCCGCGATTACGTCGCTCGGATAATGGGCGCCGACCATGACGCGGCTGAAACCCATCCACAGCGCCAGGAGCATGAAGGCGAGCCGGTAGCGCGGCAGAAGGAGGATCAGGACCATGAAGATCGCGCCGACGGTGGTTGCGTGGCCGGAGGGGAAGCTCTCGAACCCCGAGCCGCTGAAGGGCGAAAAGCCGAACGCGCCGGAATCTTCGAACTGGCGGGGGCGTGGGCGGCCGATCACCCGCTTGAGGAGATTGGCCGACAAACCCGAAAGCGCGATGGCGAGGAAGACGTAGGCAGCGATCCCGGCGGTATGGTGCGCGCGAAAACGCTGTTTCGCGCCGCCCGCAAGGCGATAGGAGGCTAGCCCGGTGACGAAGAGCATGGCAGAGGCGATCAGGATCCAGCCGGAACTGCCGAACTCGGTGATCATCCTGCCGAGCGAACGGGTGAAGATATCCCGGTGGCGCGAAGCGCCGACCGGCTCGTCGAGGATCAGGAAGGACAAAAGGACCAGATTGGCGGCGACGACGGCGAAGATCTGCCAGTAATGCGGCGCGGGCGGGTGCCGGTTGAGGTCACGACGCTTGTTCAGCCAGGTCCTGATCTTGTCGATGCCGCTCACGTCCAGCCTTCCGCTTCATTCAGCCTGCCGGGCGAGGGAGAAGGCCTGGAGCGGCTTCTACGAACGGCAGGCAGCCGCGGCAAGATGGTTGCCGCGGCTTTCAAATGCAAGAGCCTGTCAGGCCGAGAGGGCCTTGAACTCGGAAAGGATGGCGTCGCCCATCTCGGCGGTGCCGACCTTTGTCGCGCCTTCGCTCATGATGTCGCCGGTGCGGATGCCCTTGTCGAGCACATTGGCGATCGCCTTTTCGAGGTTGTCGGCTTCCCTGACCATGTTGAAGGAGTAGCGCAGGCACATGGCGAAGGAGGCGATCATGGCGATCGGGTTGGCGATGCCCTTGCCGGCAATGTCCGGGGCAGAGCCGTGGACCGGCTCGTAGAGCGCCTTGCGCTTGCCGGTCTTGGCATCGGGTGCGCCGAGCGAGGCCGAGGGCAGCATGCCGAGCGAGCCGGTCAGCATGGCGGCGACGTCGGAGAGCATGTCGCCGAACAGGTTGTCGGTAACGATGACGTCGAACTGCTTGGGCGCGCGCACCAGCTGCATGCCGCCGGCGTCGGCCAGCATGTGCTCGAGTTGGACGTCGGGGTATTTAGCCTTGTGGGTCTCGGTGACGACCTGGTTCCACAACACGCCCGACTTCATGACGTTGCGCTTTTCCATCGAGCAGACACGGTTCTTGCGGGTGCGCGCCAGTTCGAAGGCGACCGAGGCGATGCGCTCGATCTCGTAGGTGTCGTAGACCTGGGTGTCGATCGCCCGCTTCTGGCCGTTGCCGAGATCGGTGATGGTCTTCGGCTCGCCGAAATAGACGCCGCCGGTCAGTTCGCGCACGATCAGGATGTCGAGGCCCTCGACCAGTTCGGCTTTGAGCGACGAGGCATTGGCAAGCGCCGGATAGCAGATCGCCGGGCGCAGGTTGGCGAACAGTTCGAGGTCCTTGCGCAGGCGCAGCAGGCCGGCTTCGGGACGGACTTCATAGGGAACGTCGTCCCACTTGGGGCCGCCGACGGCGCCGAACAGCACGGCATCGGCGTTCATGGCCTTGGCCATGTCGCCCTCGGAGATCGCCGCGCCATGGGCGTCGTAGGCGCAGCCGCCGACCAAGCCTTCGTCGGTTTCAAAGCCGGCGTCCTGCTCGGCATTCATGTAGGCGATGATCTTGCGGACCTCGCCCATGGCTTCCGGGCCGATGCCGTCGCCGGGCAGAAGGAAGAGATTGCGCTGTGTCATGAAAAGCCTCCCTGGCTTTGGAAAAGAGTTGCCGCCTTCTATCGGGCAAGAACCCGCATTTCAAGGACACTCGGCGGCAGAACGGTACGGTGGGAGGCGGCCGTAGCGGGTGTTTTGCGGCGCGAAGACGAGCAAGCCGTCGTCGCGCCGGTCAATGTTCGGTCAGGCCCAGGGATGCGTCTGGGCGTTGGCTTTTTCGAATGCCGCGATGCTCGAGGCCTTTTCCAGCGTCAGGCCGATGTCGTCGAGGCCGTTCAGCAGGCAATGGCGCTTGAAGGCGTCGATGTCGAACTTGATCGTTCCACCGTCCGGCCCGGTGATTTCCTGCGATTCAAGGTCGACCGAAAGCACGGCGTTGGAGCCGCGGCTGGCGTCGTCCATCAGCTTGTCCAGGTCTTCCTGGCTGACGACGATCGGCAGGATGCCGTTCTTGAAACAGTTGTTGTAGAAAATGTCGGCGAAGCTCGTGGAGATCACGCAGCGGATGCCGAAGTCCAGCAGCGCCCAGGGGGCATGCTCGCGCGACGAGCCGCAGCCGAAATTGTCACCGGCGACGAGGATCTGGGCATTGCGATAGGCCGGTTTGTTGAGGACGAAATCAGGGTTTTCCGAGCCGTCTTCCTTGTAGCGGGCTTCGGCGAACAGGCCGGTGCCCAGACCGGTGCGCTTGATGGTCTTCAGATAATCCTTCGGGATGATCATGTCGGTGTCGACGTTGACGACCGGAAGCGGTGCCGCGACGCCGGTGAGCTTTACGAACTTTTCCATCAGACCCTGCCTTCGGAATGCAATTGGAGAACTCCAGCAGCCATTAGAGGGAAATAGCGCGGATTTGAAGGCCTATATTGGCCAAACGGGTACGCCCGGACGCCGAAGCATCAGTTTTTCCGGGCTTTCCGTCGGTTCGACTCAAAGATCGATAATGGTGCCGCGACCGTCATTCCACACGCGAATCTCGCGGGCCTGGCCTTGAGTCTTCGCCTTGGCGTAGACCGGCGCCTTCTTCGATCGCAGGGTCAACATGCGGGCGGCTAGCGTCAGCGTCAGCACGGCGCCGGCGATCAGCGTCAGCGAGACGGTAAAGACGGCGGCGATGGCGAGCACGACGATGCCGGCGGCGGCAATGGCGATGGAACGGAGATTGTGCATGATGGACATCCTTTCTCGTATGCCAAGGTGGTCCTTCTCCCCTCGAAATGCAAGGGCTTTGCCTGAAATGTCGCCTTGCACGGCGGGCGAAAGATTGGCAGAACTTTCGCCATGAAATCGATCAACTCCCATCACCCCGCGCGGCTGCGCCGTTCCGTGCTCAGCGTGCCGGCGATCAATGTCCGAGCACTCGAAAAGGCGCACGGGCTTGCCTGCGACGCCGTCATTTTCGATCTCGAGGATTCCGTCGCACCGGAGAAAAAGGCCGAAGCGCGGGAGAATCTGCGCCGTTTCTTTGCCGAGACGCCGCTTCAGGGCCGCGAGGCGATCATCCGGGTGAACGCACTCGACAGCGAATTCTTTGTCGAGGACATGGCGGCAGTGGTCGCCTGTCGGCCGGATGCGGTGCTATTGCCCAAGGTCGATGGGCCGGACGACGTACAGCGCGTCGCCGATCTTCTGGCTGAGTCGGATGCGACGGAAAGTCTCAGGATCTGGGCGATGATCGAGACGCCGCGTGGCGTGCTGAACGCCGCGGCGATCGCCGGTTCGGGGCGGACCGCCGGCGGCCTGCTCGACTGCTTCGTCGTCGGGCTGAACGATCTCAGGAAGGAGACCGGCGTGGCTCCGGAGCCGGGACGGACCTATCTCGTGCCGTTCCTGATGCAGGTGATCCTTGCGGCGCGCGCCTATGGGCTCGATGCGATCGACAGCGTGTCGAACGAATTCAAGGCGCTGAGCGCCTTCGAGGCGGAATGCGCGCAGGGCCGTGCCATGGGCTTTGACGGCAAGATGCTGATCCATCCGGCGCAGATCGATGGTGCCAACCAGCATTTCGGCTTTTCTGCGGACGCGCTTTGCGAGGCAAGAACGATCGTCGCTGCCTTTGCCGATCCAGCCGTGGCCGGCCTCAACGTCATCAATCTTGACGGACGCATGGTCGAACGGCTGCATCTCGACCAGGCGGAACGGCTGCTCGCCAAGGTGCGGCTCATCGAAGAAAGAGAAGGCAGAGCATCATGAAAGTCTATCGTTTCCTCACCGGACCGGACGACGCGGCCTTTTGTCATCGCGTCACCGATGCGCTCAACAAGGGCTGGGAACTGCACGGTGCGCCGAGCCTGTCCTTCAATGCCGCGACCAACCAGATGCATTGTGGACAAGCTGTGGTGAAGACCGTGCACGGCAAGGACTACGACCCGAGCATGAAGCTCGGCGAGCAGTAAGCCCCAAGGGTCCAGCGCTGACCCCGGTTCTCCGGCACAGATGTTTTTCCGCCAGGCAACATTGTCCTTGAGGGGCGATTGCGATCATGGTCCGAGCGCGAGGCGTCCTGTCGAAGTGCGGTGGCGCCGGCCCCCCACGCATTGCAGGAGAATGCCCATGCTTACCATTCGACGTCTCGATATTTCCGATGCCCGCCTTCTGATTGCCGGCGCCAGCGACAAGGCGCGCGAGATCGGGGTGCCGATGTGCATCGCGGTTACCGACGAGAGCGGCCAACTGATCGCCTTCGAACGGATGGACGGCGGCAAGGTGACCAGCACGACGATTGCCATCGACAAGGCGTTTACTGCTGCTGCGGCGAAGAAGGCGACCCACGAATACGGTGCTGCCAGCCAACCGGGCAATCCGACCTTCGGCATTCATTCGGCGATCGGCGGTCGGCTGATGGTGGTCGGTGGCGGTCTGCCGGTTATCATCGACGGCGAGGTGGTCGGCGGCATCGGCATCAGCTCAGGCACGCCGGCGCAGGATCTCAGCTGCGCGGAAGCCGGTATTGCTCACTTTCTCGCGACTCGGGGCTAATCCTTCAATGAAGCGGTGACGCCGTCCGATTCCGCGGCGGCGTCTTCCGCGCTTTCTTCGATCCGCTCCATGTCGTCGTCGGACAGGCCGAAATGATGACCGATCTCGTGGATCAGCACATGGGTGATGATGTCGCCCAGGGTTTCTTCATTCTCGGCCCAGTAGTCGAGGATCGGCCGGCGATAGAGCATGATCCGGTTCGGCATTTCGCCGGTTTCCATGGTGAAACGCTCGGAAATGCCGCGGCCCTCGAACAGGCCGAGCAGGTCGAACGGCGTCTCCAGCGCCATGTCCTCGAAAACTTCGTCAGTCGGAAAATCGGCGATCTCGATGATCAGATTGCCCGTCAGCGCACGGAATTCCTCGGGCAGATGGCCATAGGCCTCGATCGCCAGCGATTCGAATGTGCTGATCGTCGGGGCATGGCGCTCGCGCCAATCTTCGGTCTGGTCGATACGGGCCATCGGTACTCCTTACTTCGTTTTCATATAAGACCTTTGCCCCGGCTTTTCGAGTGGGAATTCTGTCAAGGAATAAATTCACACTGAATCCGGTTGACTCTTTTGGCAAGCTCTGGAATCCATAGGAACATATAGAGAACATTCCAGCAGGAGAGACGTCATGGGCGCGACCGCTCTGGCGCAGGAGAGGCTTATTGCCTTGCGCGAAGCCATAGCGAAAATCGAAGGAGGGCCCCCTCCGGACGGGCTTGCGCCCGACGCGGGCGAAACCGACGACAAGCGGAATCGCGACTATCTTGGGCCAGCAACGGAGGCTTGCCGTCTCGAAAATCTGCTGCCGGAAGGCTTTCCGGCAGGCGCGATGATCGAAGTCCGGGGCGCGCAGCTGAGGAATGCGGGTGCCGTCAGCGGCTTCGGGCTGGGGCTCTGCCTGTCCGGCCAGCCCTACCGGCCGGAAAAGCGGATCCTCTGGATCGGAGACCGTTTCGTCGCGCGCGAGGCCGGTCTGCCCCATGCGGCGGGGCTTGCCGACTACGGATTGCGGCCGGGCGAACTCCTTTACGCCATGCCCCGGCGGCTGGAGGACGCGCTCTGGCTTGCCGATGCGGCGCTCTCGTGCGGCGCCTTCTCGGCGGTGATGCTCGAGGTTGCCGGCAATCCGCGCGGCTTCGGCCTGACCGAAAGCCGGCGTCTCAGCCTGAAGGCGAAAAATGCCGGCGGTTTTCTGCTTCTTGTGCGGCAGGGCGGAGAAGAAGAGGCGAGCAGCGCTTCGCTGCGCCTGCATGTCGAACCCGCGCCGGCGGCGGCGCGGACCCTCACCGACGGATCGATGCTTGGCGGCAGCATCGGCAAACCCGTTTTTCGCCTCGTTCCGGAAAAGAGCCGGATCGGGGTCCCTCACGAACTGATCCTGGAGTGGAATGAAGATGACCGCCTGTTTTACCCCGCAACTCCCGCTCATGCCGGTACAGGGCCCACTCACCGGCCGGCGCATCCTGGCGCTCTGGTTTCCCCGTCTCTCGACCGATCGGCTGGCGCGCCGACGCTGGGGACTGTCGTGGCGTTCGACAGGGCGTCCTGACCATCCGCCGGTCGTCTGCGCCGGCCGGGTTGCCAATGCCATGCGGTTGACCGCGCTCGACGAGGCAGCCGAGGCGATCGGCTTGCAGGTCGGCCAGGGCCTGGCGGAAGCGCGTGCCATTTGTCCGGCGCTTGACGTCGCCGAGGACGACCCGTCGGCCGATCAGCGCTTTCTCGGCGCGATTGCCGACTGGTGTGACCGCTATACGCCGCTGGTGGCGCTCGACGGCTCGGACGGACTGATGCTCGATATCACCGGCTGCGCCCATCTGTTCGGCGGCGAAAAGACGATGATCGAGGATATTCTTCACAGGCTTCTCCAGCTGGGGCTCGATGCGCGCGGCGCCATTTCGTCGGCGCCGGGCCTGTCCTGGGCGACGGCTCGCTTTTCCAGCCGTCAGGTGGTTGCCGACGAAGACATCGCGGATGTTCTCTCTCCCCTTCCGCTGCGCTCGCTCAGGATCGATGCCAGGATGGCGGCGGCGCTGGCGCGGGTCGGGCTCAAGCAGGTGGGCGATCTCCTGGCAGCACCCCGCGGACCGCTGACCCGGCGCTTCGGGCCGGCTCTCCTGCTGCGGCTCGACCAGGCTCTGGGGCGGGAGGGGGAGCCGATCGTGCCCCGCCGGCCGGTCGCGCTGCTGTCGGTCGAGCGGCGTCTGGCCGAGCCGATCCGCGACGAGGAGGTCATCCTGGACTTGACGGGCCGGCTGGCGGCATGCCTGAAATCGGGGCTCGAGGCGCGCGGCGAGGGCGGACGGCTGTTCGAACTCCTGCTCTTTCGGGTGGATGGCCGGGTTTTCCGGATCGAGATCGGTGCTGCGTCTCCGCTCAAGGACGGGGCGCGCATCCAGGCACTGTTTTCCGAGCGGCTCAGCGTTTTGCATGATGATCTCGATGCCGGCTTCGGTTTCGAGACCCTGAGGCTCAACGTGCTGCGGACCGAGGCGCTGGCCGAGACGCAGGGCACGTTCGGCGCCCGGATAAAGGAGGGGGATGCCGCCCTCGACTTCATCGACCGGGTGACGGCCCGTTTCGGCGATGGATGTCTTGTGCTTCCTGTCAGTCACCAGAGTCATTGGCCGGAGCGGGCTTCCAGCCTGATGCCGCTTGCCAACGGCGTGATGCCGGCGGCTGATGTGAGCCTGCCTGTGCGCAGCGAACGGCCGATCCGTCTTCTTGCCCATCCGGAGCCGGTCGAGGTCACCGCCGAGGTACCGGACGGTCCGCCCGCCAGTTTCCGCTGGCGCCGCGCCCGGCACAGGGTGGCGCGCGCCGAGGGGCCCGAGCGGCTGGCGCCCGAATGGTGGATCGACGGGGAAGAGGCGCTGCCGCGGGACTATTTCCGCATCGAGGTCAGCACCGGCCATCGTTTCTGGCTCTTCCGGCAAGGTCTCTACGAGCGGGGATCTGCCAGGCCGAGCTGGTTCATGCAGGGAATTTTCGCATGAGTGAACCGGCTTTCTTCGAAATCGGCTGCCGCAGCAATTTCTCCTTCCTGGAGGGCGCTTCGCATCCGGAGGAGATGGTGGCGACCGCCGCCCGGATCGGCCTTTCCGGCATAGGGCTTGCCGACCGCAACACGGTGGCGGGGGTGGTGCGCCTGCATGCCGCGGCGAAGATCAAGGGTTATGCCTTCCGCCCGGGCGCGCGGCTCGCCTTTGCCGACGGAACGCCGGAACTTGTCGCCTATCCGATGAACCGGCGCGGCTGGGGCCATCTCTGCCGCCTGCTGAGCGCGGGAAACCTGCGTTCGTTGAAGGGCGTGTGCACGCTTTACGAGGACGATCTCGTCGAATGGGCGGAGGACTTGATGGCGGCGGCAATGGTGCCCGCCTTCGCGACGAATGAAGAGGCCGAAGACTATCGCGCCCGCCTTGAGCGGCTGGTGCCCTATTTCGAAGGTCGGCTCCATCTCGCGCTCGTGCCGCGTTATGACGGCCTCGACCGCCTCGCCTTCAGCCGGATCGAGGAGATGGGACGCCGGCTTTCGCTGCCGCTGATCGTCAGCAATGATCCCTTCTATCACGAGCCGGAACGCAAGCCGCTGGCCGATGTGGTCACCGCCATCCGCGCGCATGTGACAGTGGCCGAGGCCGGTTTCCGGCTTCATGCCCATGCCGAGCGGCACCTGAAGGAGCCGCGGGAAATGGTCCGTCTTTTCCGGGCCTATCCGCACGCGGTCGCGGCGACAGCCGAATTCTTCGGCCGGCTCAATTTCTCCCTCGACGAACTCAGCCATCAATATCCCGACGAGGCGATCGGCGGCGAGACGCCCGACCGGGCCTTGCGCCGGCTGACCTATGCGGGGGCGGCTGGGCGCTTCCCGGGCGGCATTCCGCAAAAGATCGCCAACCTCCTCGAATACGAGCTGAACCTGATCGGCGAGAAGCGCTACGAACCCTATTTCCTCACCGTCCACCGCATCATCGGTTATGCCCGCTCGGAAGGCATTCTCTGCCAGGGGCGCGGTTCGGCCGCCAATTCCGCCGTCTGTTACTGCCTCGGCATCACCGAGGTGAACCCGGAGAAGACGACCCTGCTGTTCGAGCGCTTCATCTCGACCGAACGCGACGAACCGCCGGACATCGACGTCGACTTCGAGCACGAGCGGCGCGAGGAGGTGATCCAGTTCATCTACCGGACCTATGGGCGCGAGCACGCGGCGCTGACGGCGGCGGTCATCAACTACCGGGCCCGTTCGGCGGGGCGCGAGACGGCCAAGGTGTTCGGCCTGTCGGAGGATGTGCAGACGGCGCTTTCCGGGTCGATCTGGGGTTGGTCGACGGCCGATCTGTCAGCGCGCGAGGCCAGGGCCGCCGGCCTCGATCTTGCCGATCCGACGACCCGGCGCGTGCTCGACTATGCCTCGACGCTGATGGGTTTTCCGCGCCATCTCTCGCAGCATGTCGGCGGCTTCGTCATCACCCGCGACCGGCTCGACGAGGTCGTGCCGATCATGAACACGGCGGACGGGCGCTACATGGTCGAGTGGAACAAGGACGATCTCGATACGCTGAAGATCCTCAAGATCGATGTCCTGGCGCTCGGCATGCTCACCTGCCTTGCCAAGGCGATCAAGCTGCTTGAAAGCCATTACGACACGCCCATGACGCTTGCCGCCTTCTTCGAGGATCCGCGCGAAGAGGTCTATGACATGATCTGCCGGGCCGATACGCTCGGCGTCTTTCAGGTCGAAAGCCGGGCGCAGATGAGCATGCTGCCGCGGCTGAAACCGCGGGTGTTCTACGACCTGGTGATCGAGGTGGCGATCGTCCGGCCCGGGCCGATCCAGGGCAATATGGTGCACCCCTACCTGAAGAACCGGAAGGACAGGGAGGCCGGCCGCGAGATCACCTATCCGAAGCCCGAGCTGGAAGCGGTGCTGAAACGCACGCTGGGGGTTCCGTTGTTCCAGGAGCAGGCGATGCAGATCGCCATCACCGCCGCCGGCTTCAAGCCGGCCGAGGCCGATCAGCTGCGCCGGGCCATGGCGACCTTCCGCCGGACGGGGCAGGTGGCCAATTTCCGGCAACGCTTCATCGACGGTATGCTGCAGCGGGACTATACGCTGGAATTCGCCGAGCGTTGTTTCAGCCAGATCGAGGGTTTCGGCGAATACGGCTTTCCGGAAAGCCATGCCGCCTCCTTCGCGCTGCTGGTCTATGCCTCCGCCTGGATGAAGACCTTCTATCCCGACGTCTTCTGCGCCGCTCTGCTCAATTCCCAGCCGATGGGATTCTACGCGCCGGCCCAGCTGGTGCGCGACGCCCGCGAGCACGGGGTCGAGGTGAGGCCGGTCGATGTCAATGCCTCTTCCTGGAACAGCATTCTGGAGGCGGACGGCTTCGACGTCCGGCGGGTCGCACCGCGGCACGCCTCGATGCGCCGCGTCATCCGCAGCACCGAGGCGGTGCGGCTCGGTTTTCGGCAGGTCAAGGGCCTGTCGGAGGCGGACGTGGACCTGCTCGTGGCGCGCCGCGGCAGCGGCTATGCCTCGGTCCGCGACCTGTGGAAACGCACGGGCCTGTCGCGGGCGGCGATCGAACGTCTGGCGGATGCCGATGCCTTCGCCTCGCTGGGCCTCAGCCGCCGCGAGGCGCTTTGGGCTGCCCAGGCGCTTGATCAGCTGGCCGCCGTCGAGCATCTGCCGCTCTTTTCCGGGGCTGCGGATGCCGAGCTGCAGGTCGAGGCAGAAGTCTCGCTGCCGCTGATGCCGGCGGGCGAGCAGGTCATCCATGACTACCGCGTGCTGTCTTTGTCGCTGAAGGCCCATCCGCTCTCCTTCCTGCGCGAGGAGCTTGCCCGGGGCGGTGTGCTCGTTTCATCGGGGCTCGAGGAGACGGCCAATGGACGGCGCGTCGAGGTGGCGGGCCTGGTTTTGGTGCGCCAGCGGCCGGGCTCGGCCAAGGGGGTGATCTTCATGACGATCGAGGACGAGACAGGGGTCGCCAACATCATCGTCTGGCCAAAGACCTTCGAGCAATACCGGACCATCGTCATGGGCGCCCGGCTGGTCAGAGTGCGCGGACGGCTGCAGAAGGCGGACGGGGTGATCCATGTGGTTGCCGAACATCTTGTCGATGCCACAGGAAGGCTCGGCGTGCTTCGCGAGGAGCTTAGGGGTTTCGCCGGGCTCGCCAATGCCGACGAGGTGCGGCGCCCTGTCAACGAACATCGGTACGACAAGACGTCGACCGGTTCGCTGGCGCGGCTGATCCGGGATGTCCCGGACCTCTTCGGCGATGTCCGGCAGGCCATGCCGAAAGGGCGGAATTTTCATTAAATGGCGTCCCTTCCGCACCGGAGTGCGGCTCGACAAAGGACAGATGGCGTGCTGCGGAAATTTTCTTGACAAGAAGCGTCCTGTTCAGCAGAAAGGAGAGACTGAAAGTCATGTTTGGAAGAGCGTAGGGGCCATGCTGGTCTGCAGCTGCAATTACATCACCGACAAGGACATCAAGGACGTCATCAACGAGCTCCTTGATGAAGACTGTTGGCAGTTGATCGTTCCGGCCAAGGTCTACCATGCCATGGGCAAGCGGGGCCGTTGCTGCGGCTGCTTCCCCAATGTCGTCGACATCATCATCCGCACAACCGAGGAATACCATGCCGCTCGCCAGACTGACGGCGCCGACGTCATCGACTTCATGGAGCGGCTGAAGCGCTTCCACGAGGAGCAGAAGACGGCAATCCTCGAGCGTCGCCTGCGTGCCGCCAAGGTGGCATGAGCGCATCGTTGCGTTGTCAGCCGCCGCCCGCAGGAGAGACGGCCGGAGACGCTATCGTGCCAAGCCGGAACCCTTTCGCCCGTCATTCTGATCGCGATCCACGGCTGTTGCCCCTTTGCGGAAAGCCGGTCATGTGCATCGTTGCACGGTTCCAAGGCACAAAAATCTTACGAAGCCGACGCGGATTTTCGTCGGCGGCGAAGCCGAGACCCGTTTCCTTCGGTCCCGACTGCACTAGATTGAATCGAAAGCAGATATCGGCCGGAAGCATGGCCGTCCGTCTCGACAGCAGAGGCGAAGGGGCTTAGTTTTACAGACATAAACCGTAGGGGAAGGACCCGTCATGAAGGGTGATCAAAAAGTAATCGAACGGCTCAACGAGGCGTTGTTCCTGGAGCTCGGCGCCGTCAACCAGTACTGGCTGCACTATCGCCTGCTAAAGGACTGGGGCTTTGCCAAGCTCGCCAATAAGGAACGGGCCGAATCGATCGAAGAGATGCAGCATGCCGACAAGCTGATCGATCGCATTATCTTCCTCGAAGGCCATCCCAACCTGCAGACGGTCGCGCCGCTGCGCATCGGCCAGAACGTCAAGGAAGTGCTGGAAGCCGATCTCGCCGGCGAATACGATGCCCGCACCGCCTACAAGGCATCGCGCGATATCTGTCACCAGGCCGGCGACTATGTCAGCATGAAGCTGTTCGAAGAACTCCTGGCGGATGAGGAAGGCCATATCGACTTCCTCGAAACCCAGCTCGAGCTGCTGTCTCAGATCGGTGAACAGCAGTACGGCCTGCTGAACGCCGTCTCTGCGGATTCCGCCGAATAGGAAAAGGGGCCCGTCCGACCGGGGGCGGGCTTTCCTCTTGCCCGATAGAACGACGTGGCATAGAGCCGCCGGGCCTGGATGCGCAGCGGCGGTACCGGATGCACTCGACTGGCGCCAAAGCGGGCCATTTGTGCCGAACGCGGGCATGTCCTGTCAAAGGAACCGGTAACAACAACAGCGCACGATCCCTGGGTGGTCTTTCAAACAGTCTGAGCGATGCTCCGGACCACAGGGCCGGTTCCGTCACCAGTCGCCGATGGTTCCAAAACCGCGCGGCGGCCACTGAGAGGGACTATTCTCACTTCCACTCGTAGACCTTGTCCGAACGAAGCGGCCGTTCGTCCACCAGGATCGACGGGTCACCCAGCGTTGAAACATATTTGTCCGCATCCTCGTCGTCGTTGAAACCGACGAGGATCATGAACATGGTTCTGGCCATGGGCTGGCCTTTCTTGCGATAGGTGAAATTGACAGCACAAGAGGGGTACTGCGAGCCGACGGTCAGGACTTGCGCGGCATCCTCGCCCTTGAGATTTTCGAGATTCCCATTGAAGGCGACGAACTGGCCGAGCGCCATGAAATGGTCGATCGCGCCATAGGCCGTCTCTTGTGCGATCTGCCGCGCAGTGCCGGTCCGACCGGAGCGGCCATAATAGAGGCTGTCTGTCTGACCTTTCCGCTTCGTCTTTTCATAGACGACCAGCTTGCCTGCCGCCGCCAGCTCGATGTGCACATGGAAGGTCTGGAACCTGTCCGGCTGCTTGTCCAGTTCGGCAAAAAGGGTCCGCAATTCCCTCAGATAATCCGCGTATCGCTCGACTGTCATGCTTTCCAGACCTGTGTGTTTGGCGAGCCATAGCACCGCCTTGACCGACACCGCCATAGCCAATTGATCTTGCTGGCCACCAGTCGGTCGCCGATCAGACCCGGCTCTTTCATAGGCAATCGTCTCCGCCCGCAGAACCGCACTCGAAGCGTGGAGGTGGTCGTGTCCACAATCGGGGTCAGGGGAAGCCGCTTAACCACACCGCACCGATCCATAGGCGTCGTCGCGTTCAGCCGGCGAAGCTGCTGAACTCGGCGACGACTTGTTCGTAGACGGTGCGCTTGAAGGGGACGATAAGGTCGGGCAGTTCGCGCATCGGCTTCCATGCCCAGGCATCAAATTCGGCGGTGTGGCCCCCAGGAGGCGGGTCGATGGAGATCTCGCTTTCGTCGCCCTCGAAGCGGAAGGCGAACCAGCGCTGCGTTTGGCCGCGATATTTGCCGCGCAAGCCGATGCCGATCAATTGGGCCGGCAGGTCGTAGTTGATCCAGCGGCGCGCCTCTGCCAGCAGCGAAACGCTTTTCATGCCGGTCTCTTCGTAGAGTTCA
Source organism: Rhizobium arsenicireducens (assembly GCF_964021225.1). NCBI lineage: Bacteria > Pseudomonadati > Pseudomonadota > Alphaproteobacteria > Hyphomicrobiales > Rhizobiaceae > Rhizobium > Rhizobium arsenicireducens. Next base: position 3,649,496 of record NZ_CAXHYK020000001.1, read on the forward strand.
CGAATCGCCGCCTGCAGCGGATCCTCGCCGTCGTCTATGCCGCCCTGCGGCATCTGCCACAGCATGGGCGAACCGTCATATTCCGAATTTCCTTCCGGAATGCGCCGCCCGGCCCAGACCAGACCCGCCCGATTGAGCACCATGATGCCGACGCAGGGGCGGTAGGGCAGGTCCTCGGCGCGGATTTTTGCGGAAACGGTTTTTTCCATCATGTCCTCTTACTGTCCGGTATCGGCCGCAAGCGCTGAGACGCCTACGATCTCAATCCCTCGCCCGGTCGCCTCCTCGGCCCATTGGCGGATCGCGGCAATCGTCTCGTCAAAGGCGGAGGCAATGCCGATGGCCTCCCCGTTGCGGCGGGCGATGCGTTCCAGCTCGTCGAGCTTGGCCAGTACGGCCGCCTTTTCAGGCTGGCCGTCGAGCAGGAGATTGCCTTGCGCATAGGGCATGCCGATCGCTTTTGCAAAGCTGTCCGCCAGCGACCGTGCGGTCGATCCGTCGTCGAGAAAGAGCAGGCCGCGGCCGCCGATGTCGCGCATGACCGGCTCGAAGGCTGCGGCGTCCGACATGTATTTCGCGCCCATGTAGTTCATGATCCCGGTATAATTGGTGATGCGGCCCATGGCCTCACGCAGTTTCTTGAGCGCCTCGGCCGGCTGGTCGGTCGTCAGCAACGTACCGCGCCCTGGATTGTTGGCTGGATAATCGAAGGGCTCGAAAGGCACTTGCAGCACGATCTCGTGGCCCTTGCGGCGGGCCTCCTGCATCCAGCGTGAGAGGCTGTTGCCGGTCGCGGCGAAGGCCAGCGTGATTTGCTCTGGCAACTCACGGATGGCGCGCTGACTGCCGGTCTGGCTGAGCCCAATGCCGCCGACGACGATGGCGACGCGGGTGGCGCGCGCGCCCGACCAGGGCCGCGCGTATTGCTGGACCGGTCTGAGGCCATCGGGCCCCACGATCGGCAGCCTGCCTTCCGGGGTGTCCTCGAGCAGGTCATTGTTCGGAAGTGCCGCGACGCGCCTGTCCTGGCCCACGGTCTGGCTGTTGATCAGGACCGGGCCACTTCCGTCGCGCGGCTTGGGCGAGAATTTGGTGACGACCGAGCCATCGTCGGTCAGGGTGCGCTCGATCGTCGCGCCGCCGAGCGGCCGGCTGGTGGCAAGGATCTCTCCCGAGCCTGCGGGAGCCGTTGCGGTGGGCGATTCAGCGGTCTGGTCGCCGGTGCCATCCCGGTGGTTCGCAGTTTCGGAAAACTGGCGCAACGGCAGCGGCATGACGGCGGAATAGGTGGAGAGGCCGACGACGGAGACGAGGGCCAGACTGCCAAGAACCGTGGCAAAGGAAAGCCGGCGACGCGGTCCTTTCGCCGGCTGGCGGTCCTGGCCGAGCGGTGCATGGAGATCGGCGCTCAAGGTTCAATCCGTTCCCGTCGGGTCGCAAATGCAGGCGGGCGCCGGATTGCTCCGGCACCCGCATTTGTTATTTTGCCACGAAGGCCTTGGCCGGATCGGGCGGGAAGGCGGGATCGGTCTTCACGCCGCGCAAGAGATCGAGCGCATAGTTGAGCTGTATGTCGTCCTTTGCTTCCGGCGGAACATAGGCGACCGAGCCGGAGCCTTCGTCGTTCTCGTTCTGGCCCTTGATGTGGCCCTTGAGCGCGGATTCACCCTCAGCACGGACCTTGCCCTGAAGCTCTTCCGGCAGCGGCTGCTCGACCTTGATGTCCGGCTCGATGCCAGTACCCTGGATCGAATTGCCCGACGGCGTGTAATAGAGTGCCGTGGTGAGACGCAGCGCGCCTTTTCCGCCCATCGGGATGATGGTCTGGACGGAGCCCTTGCCGAAGGACCGGGTACCGAGCACGGTGGCCCGCTTCAGGTCCTGCAGCGCGCCTGCGACGATTTCCGAGGCGGACGCCGAGCCGCCGTTGATGAGCACGACGAGCGGCATGCCGTCGGTCAGATCGCCTGCGCTGGCATTGAAGCGGCGGGTGTCTTCCGGATCGCGCGAACGGGTGGAGACCACTTCGCCACGTTCGAGGAAGGCATCGGAGACATAGATCGCCTGGTCGAGGAGGCCGCCCGGGTTCAAACGCAGGTCGAGAACGAAGCCCTTCAGCTTGTCTGCCGGCACGTCCTTTCTGATCTTTTCGATCGCAGCTTCCAGGTCGTCATAGGTCTTTTCGGTGAAGGAGATGACGCGGAGATAGCCGACATCACCCTCGACGCGCGACTTTACAGCGCGGATCGGGATGATTTCACGGACGATGGACAGTTCGATCGGCTTGTCGGCGCCCTTGCGCAGGATCATCAGCTTGATCGGCGTGTTGACCTCGCCGCGCATCTTGTCGACCGCTTCTTCAAGCTTGAGGCCGCGCACCGACTCGCCATTGATCTCGGAAATGAAGTCACCGGCGAGAATGCCGGCCTTGGCGCCGGGCGTGTCATCGATCGGGGTGATGACCTTGACCAGGTCGTCTTCCATCGTCACTTCGATCCCGATGCCGCCGAATTCGCCGCGCGTCTGGGTCTGCATGTCGGCCGCATCCTTGGCGTTCATGTAGGTCGAGTGCGGATCGAGCGAGGTCAGCATGCCGTTGATGGCATTCTCGACCAGCTTTGCCTCGTCCGGTGGCGTCACATATTGCGCGCGCACGCGCTCGAAGACGTCGCCGAAGATCGACAACTCCTTGTATGTGGAGGTGCCTGCGGCTTGCGCCGGAACCCCGGCGGAATAGAGAACGCTCATAGCGGTCGCGCCCATGAGCGCACCGACGATAACAAGAGAAGCCCTACGAATCATTCTGTGCCTTTCCAGAGCCGCTTCCGGTCCACCACTCACGGGAATCGACCGGCTTTCCATCTTTCCGAAATTCAATGTAGAGGGTCGGGCGATCCGTTTCCAGCGCCAAAGCGGTCGCGCTCGCCACTCTTTTTTCCCCCATGACCGCCAAGGGCTCGCCTGAAAGAACGAACTTTCCCTGACCTGTGCTGACACGGTCCATGCCCGACAATACCATATGATAGCCGTCGCCAGTATTCAGAATGATCATCTGCCCGTAGCTGCGGAACTCTCCCGCGTAGACAACCCAGCCGTCAGCTGGGGCGGTTACCAGCGACCCCGGTGCCGAGGCGATGACCATGCCCTTGGCTTCATGCCCTGTGCCGTCCGGATCTCCGAACTGGCGGAGAATTTCTCCCGCCGCCGGCAGCTCCAGCTTGTGCTTCAGATCGGAAAAAACATATGCGGGGGCAATGCGGTTTTTATCGGGCAGTGAGGAGGCCGCCAGATCCCGGGCCCTTTGCCTTTGCTCGTCGCTTAGTCTGCGCAGCCGGTCTTCTTCGGCCCGAGCCTTTTCCGTTGCCTCGCGGACCGAACGGATTTCCGTCTCGAGGCTGGCGATCAGACCCTCCATGCTGGAGGCCCGGGCAGCGAGTTCCTCGGCACGGCGCTTCTCGGTCGCAAGTTCCAGCGAATTCTGCCGCGACAGCCGGTCGTTCTCGACCAGCAGCATATCCATGCGCCGCTCCTCCTGCTGCCGGCTGGCGATTGTCGCGACCAGCGTCTCGGTCTCCTTCTGCCCCTCCATGCGCAGACGGAGCAGTTCGGCGAGGTCGGCCGCGAGCTTTTCCGTCTCGTGGCGGACGCCGGGAACGACGGCGCCGAGCAGGATCGCGGTGCGGACCGAGGCGAGCGCATCCTCGGGACTGATGAGCAGGGCCGGCGGCGGGTTGCGGCCCATGCGCTGGAGCGCCGCCAGCACCTCGGCGAGGATGGCGCGGCGATCCTTGAAGGAGGCACGGATCCTGTCTTCCTGGACGCCGAGCTCGGCGAGCTTCTTCTCGCCCGCTGCGATCTTGCGCTCGAGATCCTTGCGGCGGGCCGCCGATTCGATCAGCGCCTGCTTGATGCTCTCGGACGTCTTGGCAAGCGCGGCGATGCTGTCTTCCAGCTCAGCCGCCTTTTCGTCGGAAACACGCATCGAGCGGGCGAGTTCCTGCAATTCGCGGCCGACTTCATCCCGCTTCTGGCGGAGCGCCAGGGCCGCGTCATCGGCCGCAGCCGGATCGTCTGCCATCACCGGGGCAGGAGGGGCGGTGACCGCTGGCGAGGGCGATTGTGCGATTGCGGTCGATTGCGCAGCATAAAATGCGCCGCCCAACAGAAGCGCTGACGCAAGTGCGGTCGCGCGGCGACGCTCGGCTGGTCTGGCTCTGATGGATGGACGGTCGTCGTGTCGCAAGGCGCTATCCCGGTTCGCGGCGGAAAATACGCTGATTTGCCCGCCCACGCAAAGGGGCCATTCGGGGTGCCCGCCAGCGCCTGTCAGGCGCGATGATAGGGATGGCCGGACAGGATGGTCACGGCGCGATAAAGCTGTTCGGCGAGGAGGATGCGCACCAGCTGATGCGGCCAGGTCATGCGGCCGAGATTGAGGACGAGCCTGGTCTTTTCGCGCAGTTCGGGGTCCACGCCGTCAGCGCCGCCGATGACGATGGCCAGGTCGCGCTGGCCGCGGTCGCGGTGTTCCGCGATCAGTTCGGCGAATTCCTGGCTGTCGAGTGCCTTGCCGCGCTCGTCGAGGATGATGACGAGGGCGCCTTCCGGCATGGCTTTAGTCAGCTCGGTAGCTTCCTCCCGCTTGCGGGTCGCGGCATTGGAGGCACGGCTTTCGGCGATTTCGACCGAGCGGAGGAATTCGAGCCCGCAGGCGGGCCCGGCCTTGGCAAAACGGTCGAGATAGCGCGACGCGAGTTCCTTCTCCGGCCCGGCTTTGAGCCGGCCCACGGCATAGATGCCCACGCGCATGTCTCGATCCTTCCACTCCGGCCGCGCAAGCCACATCGCGGCAAAAGCGCGACGCTTGCCGCTTGTCTGGCTTCGCTTCTGCCGTGGTCAGCGGCAGCGGGCCGTCGGTGTCAGTGCAGGGTGCCTTCCTCGATGTCCGGAGCGGCCCACATCTTTTCGATGTTGTAGAACTCGCGGATTTCGGGACGGAACACATGCACGATGATGTCACCGCTATCGATCAGCACCCAATCGCCGGCTTCCAGTCCCTCGACGCGCGGAGAACCGAAGCCCTCGTCCTTGAGGTCGGAAATTAGGTGCTCGCTGATCGCCGCCACGTGCCGGTTCGAGCGGCCGGAGACCACAATCATGTAGTCGCCCAGCGCGGATTTTCCGGCAATGTCGATGGTGACGATATCTTCTGCCTTGGAGTCCTCGAGGCTCGCGAGGACCAGCTCAAGCGCGCGGGCTGCGGCATCGGCGCCACGTTCCGGGCTTTTCGGGAGGACGATGTGCGCCTTTCCCTTGGAGTGTACTGTTGTCAGAGTTTTCCCTTTCTTTGCGTAACAGCACGAAGGTGATTCCCACGATTGGAAATCGCTTCTAGAAGGTGGCACCGTTACGTTGATCTTTCAAGGGTCGGCAATCATACCCGCTGTGGCGGGGGATGCCTCACCTGGCCTGCGCCTCGCGCAGGGCCGTCGAAGAAAGCGTCGAGCGGGGGCCGTGGATGAAGGTCCAGGCCGGCGCCTTCTTCTTCCACAAGACACCGGCATCGTCCTCGTCGATGCGCGCATAGTCGAAGGTGCGCGCCATCTTGGAGGAGAGATAGGCCAGCGTCGATCCGGGTCGGTCGATCACAGCGATCGGGAACGTCATCGCGATGCGTCGCCAGCGCTGCCAGCGGTGGAAGCTTGCCAGATTGTCCGCGCCCATGATCCAGATGAAATGGACGTCACGGTTGCGCGCCCTCACGTAGTCGAGCGTCTTCGCCGTGTAACTTGTGCCGATCGTCTGTTCGAAGGCCGTCACCTTGATGCGCGGGTCCTCGGCAAGCGCCTCGCAATTTTTCAGCCGCTCGGAAAGCGGCGCAAGACTGCTATTGCTTTTCAGCGGGTTGCCGGGCGTGACGATCCACCACAACTGGTCGAGTCCGAGGCGGCGAAGGGCGATCTCGGCGACGAGCGCATGGCCCTGATGCGGCGGATTGAACGAACCGCCGAACAGGCCGACGACCATGCCCGGCTCAACATGCGGCATGAAACGATGGCGATGGGCGATCGCGTCCTCAGCCACCTTAGGGTCGCACCTGTCCGGTGCCGCGCACCCGGTATTTGAACGACGTCAGTTGTTCGACCCCGACGGGACCGCGCGCGTGCATCTTGCCGGTGGCGATGCCGATCTCGGCGCCCATGCCGAACTCGCCGCCATCGGCGAACTGGGTCGAGGCATTGTGCAGGAGGATCGCCGAATCGATCTCGTTGAAGAAACGCTCGACGACGGCCGGATCCTCGGCGATCACCGCCTCGGTGTGGTGGGATGAATAGCGCGCTATGTGATCGATCGCACCGGAGATCCCGTCAACGATGGCAACCGCGATGATGGCGTCGAGATATTCGGTGCGCCAATCCTCTTCCGTTGCCGGCTTGAAGCCAGGATGGATCTTCAGCACGGTCGGCGAGGCGTGGATAACGCAGCCGGCCTCCGTCAGCGCCTCCAGGATCGGCATGAGATGGGTGCTGATCGCCGCGCTGTCGACCAGAAGTGTCTCGGCCGCGCCGCAGATGCCGGTGCGGCGCATCTTCGAATTGACGACGATGCGCTTGGCCATTTCGAGATCGGCGGAGGCATCAACATAGACGTGGCAAAGGCCTTCGAGATGGGCAAAGACCGGAACGCGAGCCTCCGACTGAACCCGGGCGACGAGGCTTTTCCCACCGCGCGGCACGATGACGTCGATCGCGCCGTCGAGACCGGTCAGCATGGCGCCGACGGCGGCGCGGTCGGGCACGGGAACCAGCTGGATGGCATCGGCCGGCAGGCCGGCGGCTTCAACACCCCTGACCAGGCAGGCATGGATCGCCCGCGAAGAGTTGAGCGAGTCCGAGCCGCCGCGCAGGATCACGGCATTGCCGGATTTGAGGCAAAGCGCGCCTGCATCGGCGGTGACGTTGGGGCGGCTCTCGTAGATCACGCCGATGACGCCGAGCGGTGTGCGCACCCGTTCGATATGCAGGCCATTGGGACGATCCCATTCGGCGATCACTTCGCCGACCGGATCTCTCAGGTCGGCAATCGCCCGGATCCCCTCGGCGATCGCGGCGATGCGACCGGGATCGAGGGCCAGGCGGTCGATAAAGGACGCGGCAAGGCCGCTGTCCTCGGCATTTTTCAGGTCGATCGCATTGGCCGCCAGGATGGCCTGCTCGTTCGCGACGACGGCCTCGGCCATGGCGATGAGTGCGCTGTTCTTGGCCTCGGTCGAGGCGATTGCCAAGGGTCGGGCGGCTGCGCGGGCGCGCCTGCCGATGTCCAGCATCAGCGCATCGACGGGGGGCAGATCGGCATTTGCCTTGTCAAGCATGGGCTTCGTCCCTGTTGTCGGCCTGCGCGGGGTCATGCTTGTGCGCCGGATCGGTCATCACCAGGTCGTCACGATGGATCATGGCGGCGCGACCGGCATAGCCGAGGATGTCCTCGATCTCGGAGGACTTACGCCCGGTGATGCGGCGCGCCTCCTCGGCATCGTAGCCGGCGAGACCGCGGGCGATCTCGCGGCCTTGCACGCCGATCACCGAGACGGTGTCGCCGCGGCTGAACTGGCCGACGACCTGGCGGACACCGGCTGGCAGCAGGCTCTTGCCCGCCTTCAGCGCGACTTGCGCTCCGGCATCGACGTGCAACTCGCCGGCGGCCTGAAGCTGGCCGGCGATCCAGGTTTTGCGGGCGGTGACGGGGATCCTGGCGGGGGCGAACCACGAATGGCGGGCGCCTTCCTCAATGGCTTTCAACGGATGATAGGTCTTGCCCGAGGCGATGATCATGGCGCAGCCGGCGCCGGTTGCGATCTTGCCGGCATCGATCTTGGTGCGCATGCCGCCGCGCGACAGTTCGGAGGCGGCGCCGCCGGCCATGGCTTCGATCTCCGGAGTGATTTCGGCGATCGTGTCGAGGAAGCGTGCATTCGGGTCGAGATGCGGCGGGGCCGTATAGAGCCCGTCGATGTCGGAGAGCAGCACCAGCAGGTCGGCGCCGGCCATGGTGGCGACGCGGGCGGCGAGGCGGTCATTGTCGCCGTAGCGGATCTCGGTTGTGGCGACGGTGTCGTTCTCGTTGATGATCGGCACGGCGCCGATCTTCAAGAGCTGCTGCAGCGTGGCGCGGGCGTTCAAGTAACGGCGGCGCTCCTCGGTGTCGCCGAGCGTCAGCAGGATCTGGCCGGCGACGATCGACGAACGAGACAGGCTCTCCGACCAATCGCGGGCCAGCGCGATCTGGCCGACGGCCGCTGCCGCCTGGCTTTCTTCGAGCTTGAGCCCCCCCGACGGCAGGTTGAGCACGGTGCGGCCAAGGGCGATGGCGCCCGACGAGACGACCAGCACCTCTATGCCGCGGGCTCTCAGATCGGCGATGTCGTCGCAGATCGCGTCGAGCCAGGCCTTCTTCAGGCCGCTACCGCGATCGACCAGCAGGGCCGAGCCGATCTTGATGACGATGCGCTTGTAGCGCGTCAGCGATTTGGCTCCGGCCGACATTTATTCATCGCCTTCCGTTTCCTGGTCGCGCTTGCGATTGCGGTCGCGCTTCTCCGGCAGGGCGATATTGCCGTTCTCGGCGACGATGACGTCGCGCAATTGCCGCAGCGCCTCCTTCATGCCCTTGCCGGTGATGGCGGAGAGGAGAAGCGGAGTCTTTCCGCTCGCCTTCTTCAGTTCCTGCGCCTTCTTTTTCAGGCCCGCCTCGTCGAGAACGTCGATCTGCGACAAGGCCACGATCTCGGGTTTGTCCTCCAGGCCGCCGCCATAGGCTTCGAGCTCGTGCTTGACCGTCTTGTACGCCTTGCCGACATCCTCCTCCTGGGCGGAGACCAGATGCAAGAGAACGCGGGTGCGTTCGACATGGCCGAGGAAGCGGTCGCCGATGCCCACCCCTTCATGGGCGCCTTCGATCAGGCCCGGAATGTCGGCGAGGATGAACTCGCGCTCGTCTACGGTCGCGACGCCGAGATTGGGGTGCAGCGTGGTGAAGGGATAGTTGGCGATCTTCGGCCGGGCGCGGGTGACGGCCGCAAGGAAGGTCGATTTTCCGGCATTGGGAAGCCCTACGAGCCCGGCATCGGCGATCAGCTTGAGCCGTAGCCAGACCGTCTTTTCCTCGCCCTCGAGGCCGGGATTGGCCCAGTTCGGCGCCTGGTTGGTCGCCGACTTGAAATGCGCGTTGCCGAAGCCGCCATTGCCGCCCTTGGCAATACGGAAGCGCTGGCCCTCGACCGTCATGTCGATGATCAGGGTCTCGTTGTCTTCCTCGAAGATCTGCGTGCCGACAGGCACCTTCAGCGTCACGTCGTCGCCGTTGGCGCCGGTGCGGTTGCGACCCATGCCGTGCGTGCCGGTCTTGGCCTTGAAATGCTGTTGGAAACGGAAGTCGATGAGGGTGTTGAGGCCATTGACGGCCTCCACCCAGACATCGCCGCCCCGGCCGCCATCGCCGCCGTCCGGACCGCCGAATTCGATGAACTTCTCGCGGCGGAAGGAGACGCTGCCGGCGCCACCGTCACCGGAGCGAATATAGACCTTTGCCTCGTCGAGAAATTTCATGCTTCTGCCATCGTTCGGGGTGTCGGGATCTGTCGTTTTCAGTCGGCCATCGATATAGCCGGTTGAACCGGAGGTCAAAGAGTATCGTCATATTCTTCGGCCCGCACGGTGGCTCACAGCGGCGGCGCTTCGCCAATCTGACCTTCCATCGTGCCTGGCGCGCGCCTCGGGGCGACAGTGCGCCGCCCCGAGGCTGGTCTTTCAGTGGCGGCGGAAGTCCGCCTCCGTCAGCCGCGTCTCGATATGCGGGGCCACCGCATTGCGGGCGCGTGAATATAGCTCGCCGCAGCGCAGGATGGAGAAGCCGAGCTTCTCCTGGATGTGCAGCGACGCGGCATTGTCGACAAAGGCGCCGGAATGAAGCGCGACCTCCGGCATGCGCCGGAAGAAGCGCTCGACTGCCGCACCCGCCGCCTCGCTCATCAGCCCCTTGCCCCAGTAGAACCGGTTCAGCCAGTAGCCGAGATGCCATAGGCCATGACGCAGTTCGATCGAGACGACGCCAAGATGGACGTCATCACCGGCGGTGATGGCGAGCGACCAGTCCGGCGTAATGCCGGAGGTCGCCCGGCTCAGCCAGTCGGTGGCGTCCTGCCGGTCATAGGGAACCGGCACGCGCGCCAGCATATGCACGACCTGGTAGTCGCCAAGCGATTCGACGATCGCATCCGCGTCGCTCATGCGATGCGGGCGAAGTATTAGCCGCTTTGTCTCGATGACCGGGCAGGGACCGGGCATCGAGGGTGCGGTCTCGATGAGGGGAGCGTTCATCACCGCATCTCCCCCCAGCTCTTCAGCGACATCCAGGTCTTGCGGTCGAGCCGGTACCATTCGACCGGCACCATGCCGCGCATGGCGAGACTGCCGATCATGCCTGAACCCTGGAACTGGAAACCGCACTTCTGGATCACCCGGCGTGACGCGATATTGGTGACCCGGCAGCGTGCGTCGATATGGGCGATGTCGCGGGTGCGAAACGCCATGTCGATCAGCGCATGGGCCGCTTCGGTGGCAAAGCCCTTGTTCCAGTAGGGTTCGCCGAGCCAATAACCCAGTTCCAGCGTCTCGGCGTCGTTGTCGTGCGGCTCCAGCGCGCAACAGCCGAGGAATTCGCCGTTTTCGCCTTTGGTAATCGCATAGACGCATTTGCCAATCTCGCCTGCATTCGTGCGTCGCACGAAATCGGCCGCATCGCGCGCCGTGTACGGGTGCGGCATGCGCGATACCATGGTGGCAACGGCGGCGTTGTTGGCGAGATGGGCAAGGGCGTCGATGTCTTCTTCGTGAGGCGCGCGCAAAACGAGCCTTTGCGACAATAAGACGGGGCAATCGCTCCCTAACCGATCCGGCCTCAACCGGTCCTGGGGTGACCGGGACTGGTCGACCCTCGATAGTTCGATCTGCATGGTTCAGTCTCCTTCTGGTTGAAAAGGCATAAGAAAAAGGGGAGATGGCGCCCCATCTCCCCTGTTTTCTAGACTGAACCTGATACGGCCAGCCGGGTCGATGAGACGCCGGCTGTTTAGAGCGTTACCGGCTTTATTCCGCTGCTTCCGCCGCTTTCGGCATCACCGACACGTACACCTTGCCATTGGCCTTGGTACGGTAAGCGACATTGCCTTCAATGAGCGAAAATACGGTATGATCCTTGCCCATGCCGACATTGGCGTCCGGATGCCACTGGGTGCCGCGCTGACGTACGATGATGTTGCCTGGAATGACGGCTTCGCCACCAAACTTCTTCACGCCAAGGCGCTTGGAATTCGAATCGCGACCGTTACGCGACGAACCGCCAGCTTTTTTGTGTGCCATTGGAGTTCTCCTTTAAACCTGTTGTCTCGTTGGCCGTTACGCAGCGACGATGTCGGTGATGCGAACGACGGTATGGTGCTGGCGATGGCCGCGCGAACGCTTGGAATTCTGGCGACGACGCTTCTTGAACGCGATCACCTTCTTGCCACGGTTGTGCTCGACGACTTCTGCCTTGACCGATGCGCCGGCCACGAAGGGCAGGCCGATCTTGGCATCGGCACCAACGCCGACCATGAGAACTTCAGTGAATTCGATTGTTGCACCAGCTTCGGCTTCCAGCTTTTCGATGGTCAGCACGTCGTTGGCGCTCACGCGGTACTGCTTACCGCCGGTCTTGATGACTGCGAACATTGGTTATCCTTTCATGTTCGTTCCGGCTCTGTCTGGCAACCAGACGGCCGTCTTCTTGTCAGTCGATGTTGAAGCAGGCCTGAAATCTTGAACGATCGCAGCACCTGCCGGTGGATCTCCGCCGCGCGGAGAAATCAGGACACAGTTCGCCCATGTCTAATTCACGGCTCGCATACGTGACGTGTCGAAAACTGTCAAGATGAAAGCGCGCGAGCGTTGGATTTTCGCCCTTGCAAGCCCGACATTTGCCCGCTAAGAGACAGCCCGCGCACAACTTGCGCCGACCAGCAAAGCGGAGAGGTGGCTGAGTGGTCGAAAGCACCGCACTCGAAATGCGGCGTGCCTGCGAGGGCACCGTGGGTTCGAATCCCACCCTCTCCGCCAGGTTGTGTTCACTCTCCGCCAATTACCTGCAAGCCCTTGGGTTTCCTCACAAAAGCTCTGCTCGCCAGCGGCCCTTGAGGAGTGAAAATCATGCGGGTATCGCGTCCGGTACACCTTCCGGTACACGTCGGGGTATCGCCCGATCAGTCGAATCAGACGTCGTCGGCAAGGCCCAAGGGCAGGGGACCCGGACCCTACCTCACCAAATCAGGGTCCGTTTACATCTTCCAGATTAAGTTGCCCAAGATGAGTGGCGGCACGCGTGCCACCCCTCCCTTGCGGCTCAGCCTCGGTGCCTGTTCCCACAGGCGCGCCAGGCTGCTGGCAGACCTGCTGGCGGCAAGGGCCAGATTAATGTTCAATTCGATGAGGCACGGCAGAGGCATGCAGGACGACGACGACAGCGAGATCAGCGCCCTTGAAGCCGTGATCGAGATGAAGGGTGAGTTGAAGGCCTATCTACGGCTGATCGATCGTTCGGATCCACCGATCCCTGCTGAAGAACTGCAGAAGGCCGCGGGCATCCGAGACCTTGTCAGCTTGAACCGCGAATTGGAGAAGCAGGCTCAAGGCGAGCCCTTCAACGAACTCATCGTAGGCCATGCGGAGATGCTAAAGCAGTCCGCAGTCGCGAAACTCTCAGCGTCCTCCGCGCTCTCGGATCCCGCCCCGCAGCTAACCCCGGGCGTACCACAGTCGGCAGCCCACGTATCGGTCATGTCACAGGCTGACATGGTTGATCGCCAACCTGCCGCTGAAGTTCCCTGGCACGAGCGTGACATGCCGCGCGATGCCGACGGCAAACTGATTCCAGCCTTCGAATTGGACCGGCGGACCGTCAGGCGGCCAAAATCAATCCAGCCAAAACTCAGCGACGTAATCCCGACCTACATCGCCGCGCGACGTATTGCTGGCGGAGCCAACATCGCCCGCGATCTTTCGACGGCAGAGAGTCGCCTCGCTCTTTTCATCGAGCTGATCGGCGATCATCCTGTCGACACCTATCTTCCGGCTGACCTCCAGGCCTTCGTCAATCATATGCAGTACTGGCCTGCAGATAATAACAAGCGCGATCCGGATCTTACTCCCTGGCAGGTCATCGAGAATAACAAGGATCTTCACCTGAGGCCCCTGGCCGAAAAGACGCTTCAAGAAGGCTATCTGGCTGTTATCAAGGCAGCGATCCGGTCCTCGATCACCGCAGGCGGCTTCCGCGATCCGTTCGCCGGGGTAGAAATCAAGATCCCGAAGACGGCCGCCAGCCCGCGAAAGGCAACCCCTATCGGTACATCAAAGATCAACACGCTGTTCCGGGCTGGTATTGAATCTGGGTTGATGGAGGACGTCATGCTTCCGCTCCTTGGCCACCTCACTTCCCGACGCCTGGGGCTGCTGATCCATTTGCGCGGTAATGACATCCGCGAACAGTTTCCTAAAGTCTGGGTCGGGCAGGTCACGCGCCTGTCGCAAATCAACGGCATCTGGACAGTTGTCCCGGTGAAGACGCAGGACAGCGAGCGCTACTTCGTCTTGCACGACTTCCTGTATGAAATTGGCTTCATCGAATGGGCAACCCGCCAGGGGTCGAACTTTCTATTTCCAAACATCATGAAGCTGGCGGACCCCAGCAAGAGCGGCTCATCTTACATGCAGCGTTTGTTCACGAAGGCGGGCATCAAGCCGAAGAAGGGTGAAAAAAGCACTGGTCGACGCGAGGTTTTCCACTCGCTTCGAAGCGGCAACATCCAGGACATGCGTGAATCGGGCGTAGATGCTCGCGAGCGGCGGGTGCAGGCCGGACACAGCGCGGGGAGCGACGAGCATGATCTCTATGGTTTCGACGTTGCCACTGAAAAGGAAGCACGAAAGCTGAAGGTGCTGCCGCTTGATCCTGAAATCGACTACTCGATCTTTCGAGGACTGGATTTCGATGCGATCGCCAAACAGAAGCGCGCAGCCGGGCGGTCAAGACGGAAATGATTTCCTCGTTCAGGCAGACTGTCTTGGACTCGATTGATGGCGTTCAGCCCGACCAGAGGGAGCGGGCCAACTAGGCCCATCCTTGTTCAAGAATTCCGATTCAGAATCAAACGGCGTTTTATGAAGTAATGGGGGGAAAACGTCCGGATCAGATGAACGCCGTTCGGCGCTCACTGCTCGGCAACGGCGGTAAAGACGAAGGCACCGAAGCTGATCCTAGTCAGCTATCACTCATCCTCAGAAGGGCCATCCGGACGGAGAAGGTGGAGCTTGCGCCGAAACGGACGGTCATCGACCCTGTACTTTGCTACGAGCTCATCGAAAACAAGATCGCATTCGCGCTCGTCAAAGCCCTGGTCGACAAGCATCGAGACGATCTTGTCCTGGAACTTCTCAAGCTCGGCTTCCTGCCCCTTCTCGATCGCGCGCCGGATCAGCCAGAACAGGGCAACACGGGCAATGTCATCTCGCTCTGGGCGCCTTGCCCGCCTGTTTGCGTCGCGCAGTGCCTTCTGCCGCTGCCTCGCTGCTTTCAATGTCATAAGCCCTCCTGATAGATTTCTGGCCCTATCATGGTCAGGGGACCAGCGGCGCGGCGCAAGCTTGTTTTGGCTGAATCGAAACCATCGAGTGCTGAATCGGAAATCCAGAGTTCGGAATCAAATAAGCGCAATTTGTTTCGGGTTGCGGGCGCTTTGTTTCAGCGCGAGACAGGTTGCCTGAGGTTGAACGCCGTTGCGGAATCGATCTGCCAGACTTCTGAATCAGAAATCCCGAAGTCGGAATCAAACATGCGCAATTTGTTTCAGATTACCGGCAACGCGAGATGCCTTGCCGACAACTCGAAGTCAGTTGGCTCAAATCGACATCGTTTATCGGATGGCAACGCTGGTCCGGTCATCGAGGATGTCGATCACCGCCTCCCCATCCAGCGCCTGCTGTTCAAACAGAACCGCCGTCAGCCGATCAAGCTTATCCTGGCTTCCGGTGAGCAGATCCATCGCCTTCGCCAACGCTTTCTCAAGCCGAGCATGGACACGAGCGGCCAGATCCGGCTGCGCGTCGAGCACCACGGTCGGATCCTTGCCATCCCGGTATAGGAGCGGCTGCACTGCCCCAAAGCCAAGACTGCGCTCAAGGGCCAGGGCAAGCCCGGTCGCACGCGCGAGATCACTGTCTTCTGATCCGGCCGAGCCGACGGAGACGGAGCAGAAGACAATCTGCTCTGCCGCCCGCCCGGCCAACAACATCGCCAGCAGGTCCTCGCGATAGCTCAGCGTGTCACTGCCGGATCGTTGGAAAGCCAACAGACTATACCCCCCATCGGGCATATCGATCGTGATCCCCTTGATCGGCCCGAGCTTCAGGGCATGATGGACGATCGCATGGCCCGCCTCATGGACAGCGAAGCGCCAGCGTAGATCATGCGGAAGCTGAGGCCTGTTCATGCGGATGCCGTCTTCCAGATCCTGGTAGCGCATAGGACGCCTCTGTCGGCGAGCGACCTGACGCGCCTCGCGAACAACCCGCTCGACATCAGCCCCCGTTAGCCCCATCGCGCGGGTCCCCAGACGCTTCAGAACCGATTGAACATTACTCTCGATCGGTGCGGTATTGGTCATGACTTGATCCGTCATTGTCTTCCTCCATTCAGCGCCGTTTCTCGGCTGAGGCTGTTGTCTGCATCCGGGGCCGGCTCGGCGATCCCGGGTTTCCCCTCGTTTGGCACCTGTCCCTCGGCGACCAGAGCCTTCAGATCCTCGCCGAGATGATGCCGGAAGATTTCGGCCAGCGTGGCGGTATCAGGCCTGGGGATCTCGATGTGGGTTTCCAGCCGCCCGGAGCGTTTCAAGGCCTCGTCGATCTGCTCTGGCCTGTTAGTTGCGCCGACGACAATGAGGCCTTCGCCCTTCACCGCACCATCGAGGAGTTCGAGCGCTTTGTTGACGACACCGTTCCAGTAGTCCGCGTATTCCCGCTCTGCCGGCTGGCGTTTTCCGATGCCATCGATCTCGTCGATGAATAGGATCGCAGGTGCCGCGGCACGCGCCTCGGCAAAAGTCCGGGTCATACGATTGAGCACGTCGCTTAGATGCGCACCCTGGAGCCAGGTCGACACCGAACTGACGACAAGCGGCACTCGGAGGCTATTGCAAAGCGCCCGTGTAAATGTCGTCTTGCCAGTCCCTGGTGGTCCCGAGAGAAGCAGTTTCGTGCTCATGTCAGACCAAGGCAGGATCGAGGCGCGATAGTCATCAAGATCTGCTTTGAGATCAAGCGCCCAGGTTTTGGCTTTGCCGTATCCAGGGAGCGTCTCGATCGCGAGGCTCGGCGGGCTCCCGTCTTCGCCCCAAGGCTCCGGCTGGATGACTTCCGCCCCGGACGGCTTGTCGCGTCTCCACCCGCCACTACTACTGTCTTGCCCCGAATCGGACTTTTCATGGCTTGCCTTGCCCGGCTTTTGCTTCGACGACCTAGAGCTAGTTGAGGAGCCGTCGCTCTCATCCTCGTCATTGTCGCCATCGCGCGCCGCAATGCGATTGCGCTCGGTGAGCGACGCAAGGATCGCAACGACCTCGGAGGCACTGCGCCCAGGCCTGAACGCGAGCACGACATCATCGATCGTGAGGTAATGAACATCATAGGCGTTTGCCCACCGATCGAGTGGCAGCCTGCCGCTTGGGCCGTAGATAGCTTCGAGCATTAGGACGAGGAACGGGTAGTCGAGCCTCCCGCCCGCCAGGTTGATGTCGGCCGAAATAGTGATCTCGTCCGGGATATCTTTCGCATCTTCGCAGATCGCAACGACGGGATAGTCACGCCGCAACGCATTCAGCAGCCGACGCTGCAGATTACCGCCTGCCACGCGACGCAGGAGGTGACCGAGCAAGAGGACGTATGTCCTTCCTGGGCCTTCGTCGCCGGCGATGGTCATGTCGTCATAAACATACTCACCATCGAGACCTTTCAGATCGCCGCCGGGAATAAAGCCGGGGACTTCGATCAGCCGTCGGATTGCGGGTTCGAAGCCAATGATCGGCGCATGCAAGGCGATCACCGGAGCAGGCATGGCTGCCGCGCGGACCATCGAGGCCAGGGTCACCCGTGTTGTCTCCATGGTGCGGGCCAAGACGATCGCCGCAATCATGTTGCTGACGAGCGGACCTTTGCCTGCCTGACCGATGAGGCTGAGGGCATAGGCGCGCTTTTCATGATCAGCATCAGACAGGCGCTCATTTTTGGAACCGGACTTCCGCCGAGATGCCCACTGCAGCGCCAAGGGTGAAGGTGTGCTTTCGACCTTGATGCCGTCGAACGGCTGAGGCGACGGCTGCAGATAGCCGCCGAAGTGCCGCTGCACCCATGCCACGTCTGCCTCACGATCACCGGAGAGGCGCGAGGTATCGAACTTAGGCGTATAGCGGCGCACCACGTGACCACCGATTTCGATGGCCGTCACGTCGAGCAACCCGTTCCGCAGCGCATTGCGCCTCGCCTCCCGCTGGGCAAGCTGTTCGAGCCGGTGAACGAACAAGCGCGCGATCTTACTCATCGCTTTTTCCCTCCTCGGTTTCGGCAATTATTGCCGAAGCTGATCCGGGCAGGTCTCGCGCTCGCAACGCGCGTTTCCTGAGACTGCCTGGCTCTGGCCGGGGACGCTCGCGAACCCTGCGGCGCTGGCGCTGCATGGCGGTGTTGCGGTTACGCTTGGCGAGCCAGTCCATAACCACGCCGCAAGCTGGGTCGCCCTGCTCGATATGGACCAGCAGGTGGGCCATCACGCGAGGCGGCACGATGCCGGTCAGCCCTTCTTGGGTTCGAACGTGACCAAGTGCGAGGCCGATCGCGACGGCAGGATCATCCGTGGGCGATTGATCGGTGGGGGCACTCCGGGTGCGCAGCAAGGCATCGTGGGGACGGTGGCAGTCGAGTGTCGTCGATAGGGTATTCGGGGCAACCGCTTCGCAACGCATGTGCGGCAGCCTCTCGGAATAGGTTTCGGAAGACATGGGAACTCCTTGGCCGAACCCGCATCAGGGTCCGGCACCAACAGGGAATGGGAATGGTCAGGAAAGCCACGCGCGCAAAGCCATCGTGGTCACCGCCTGCAGCCGGACGGCAAGCGTCTGGCTGCAGCGTTCAGATCATCGAGCGGTTCAGGTCAATGCGCCCCAGGGCGCCTGGCATAGCCGACGCGGAAGAAGACGGGACGCGGCTCATCATCGTCCATTATATCGACCCGCTCGAAGCGTTCTTCGTCCCATGGGTCGCGAAGCGGATCGTCGTCGAACGACCGGGCTGCCATCTCTTCCTCGAACGATCGGCTCGGACCATTAAGATTGATCCGCGACGGTTTCGGCGCAATCAGCGCGGCTTCAGTAGCGGCCGCAAGTTCGACGGCCCGCTTGTCCACCCCGATCGCCTTACGCGCTTCGACCTCGAGAAGCTGCTGCACCCGGGCACCGAAGCGGCGACGCAGTTCGGCCATGCAGGCCGCGGCTCCATCGATCTCCAGGAGGTCGTCAATCTCGGAGAGCGCCCAGATACCCGCGGCGTGATCACTCGGACGGCTGGCTCCATCGACGATCGCCACCTCGACCGTATCGACCATCATGCGTTTTTGGGTCTTATAGAGCCAGTCCGGCAAGACCATCGCGGCCGCCATCATCTTGGTCTTGAGTTCCTCGAGCCGGCTTGTGTCGCCATAAGAGGCAAGCGATCGCTTGAGGTCGAGGATGTACGCCGTGTGTCTGGCGCGGTTCACGACGATGAGGTCTGGCGTGTAGCTGCCCTTTGCCGGTGACTCGCAATCGAGCTTGATACCGTCGAGGCTCGACCAGTTGTTGCCGGAGACAGCTTCAAGCGCAGCTTTGACCAATGGCAGTTTGAGGGACTGCGTCAGCACCAACACATTCGGGTTGGCTCGGGCCACCCGTTCGAATGCATATTCAAGTAGCTTCCCCTCCCGGAACGAGACGGCTCGCACGAGAGAGGCGATGTGAACGTAGTGGCCCAAGATCTCGTCTTCAGTGGGCTCACCGTCCGTGATCGCGGTAATGGCGCGATCGATGAGGAGATCGAGATCGGCCTCCACGTCCTCGAAGCGGACGAGGTGCGGATGGCGGCGCAGCACGGCGGGTTCGCACGCCGGTGCAGAAAGTGCGTTGCGGCCAAAGCCGAACGGACGCGGGCGGGAGCCTAAGCTACCGAAGCCGGTATCGGCGCTGCCCATGAGTTTGGTGGTCGAACGGAGAACTTCCCCCTGAGGGGTTTGAGAAGTAAACGTGGTCATAGCCCGATTCCTTTGTACGAAGGCTTGAGGGTCAGGCCCTTGTCGATGTTACCAGCATCGGCTTGGGCCGCTTGCTCCGTTGATCCGGAACGCCCTTAACCTGGCAGGACCCGAGCCGGGGCTCAAGGACCCAAACCAGCAAAATGAGAACGAAGCCGGTACAAGGTTAACGGCGGGCTCACAGCTTCCGGAAATCGATCGCATCTGAGATCGCCGATCAAATCCCATCCTCAATCAGGTCGGCACTGATCCCCAAAATTGAAAAGGGCCGACAGGCGGCCCTTTCGAGTTCGATGGCAAAATAGACAGTCAGGCCTTCCGATCGGACATCAGGCTGCTGGTGCTGATTCAAGTTTGGCATCGCCGCGGACGACAGGACGCGGACCGCGGGTTTGTGGTTTGGCGAGAGCTTCCGACAAAGTCGGGATCGTATTCTTCCTTTCTGGGGCGGTAAGGTTCACCCTGGCGTCGATACCGAACCCGGCAAACATCGACTCCAAACCTTCCTTCAGTGTCGGAAAGGTCTCGGCTTCGGGTTTCGAGCCCTTTACCGGCTTCGCCATCTTCGCCGGCGCCACATCAACGGAAGCGGCTTTAACCTTCAACGCTTTCGATTCTGGCGGTTTCGGCGATACCCAGTTCAAATTTGGGAGCACTTCGTTTTCCAACCACGCCCGAAGCCCCGCTTTATCGGGCCAGGTTTCTTCGCTGCCCATGTTGTATAGCAGATCTCCAACGGCCGCCCATTTCGTCCGATCCGGGATCATGGTGGAGTTGATGTGGTTAGCTGCTTCGGGGTGCGGTGTGACGAACTGAGCAAGGCTTTTCAATTCCGCCCTTGCTAGCCGTGCAGTCATAGCCGTCTTTTCAACAAGTGCCTTCTTGACGATGTTTTGCTTTGGAAGCGCTTCCTCGACGTGCGAACGGATTTCATTCACGTGCGTGATGAATGACTTCATCCCTTCGCGGACCTTGAGCGCAACGATAGCCTTAAGCCCGTCAGGGCCGCCGACATCAAAGGGATCGACTTCCTCCTGTTCGGCACCTTCCTTGGACCCGGAAATGATTGCCGTTACGTCCTGGACCCTTAGACGGCCAGTTTCCCGCGCCACGCCGATCGCTTGCTCGATCTGCTCGGGGCTTGCCGAACTCAGCTTGCCGACAACGGTTGGGCCGACGGCGAACTCGACGAGAACCTCCTTGTACGCAACCAGGTTACGTGCCGTGGCGCGCAATGTCCGGATGTGGCGTGCCGTGTAGCCGCACCGCTCGGCCGCCCATTGCTCCACGGTTCCCTCTGGCAGCAGGGTGGCCGCCTTCTCAAGATGCTCGCCAAGTTCGAATGTCTCTTCGGTGGAGCGTCGCGTCGCGCTGATGAGAAGGATTGCAGTGCTTTCGAGGCGGCTCTTAATGTCCTCCGGGACACCATGGGCCTTATAGAACTGCTCGGCGGATGCGGCGGGCGGCGTCTTTGTAGTGTTGGGCATGCGATTACTCCTGTGTTGTTTTCATGTTGCAGACTGCTGTGAAGTCGGCCCATCAATTATGAGCCAAAATAAAGTAATGTCAAATCAGTAACGACTAACGTAATTGTCAACAATTAGCATTTTGCTTAGATCTTTACTTTAGATACTTCAGAAATCGGACCCATCCACAGGCCGTAGCTCTTTGTTGCTTCATTGCCACCCAAGTAAATCCCAAGCTCCCTTTTGGCTGTCGCAGACCGCCAAAACCACCCCTAGGAGCCCATCACTTGCGCTTCCCATGATCCGCGCGACCTGGTAGCCAAAAACGAACGGCGGGGAGCGCTTTGCGAGGGATCGGCGTGCAATGACGAAGGCAGTTCTAACGACCAAGGTCGATCCGACTTATGACGACCTTCCGGAGCAGCGGTATCATTTCCCGCGCACCTATCTGCGGCAGGTCGAGGCAGCGCGCGGAGACTGGATCGTCTATTACGAGCCACGTCGGCCCAGCGGTGATCTGATGAAGATGGGTGGCAGGCAGGCTTATTTCGCGACGGCCCGGATCATCGACATAATCGAGGATCCTTCAAAGGCCGACCACTTCTACGCGCTGGTTGATGATTTTCTGCCCTTCGACCACGCCGTCCCCTTCAAGGAACGGGCACACTACTATGAGAGCGGCCTGCAGAAAGACGACGGCTCGACGAACAAGGGGGCCTTCGGTCGCGCGGTCCGCAACATTTCCGACGCCGAATACGACCTGATCCTCGCGGCTGGCTTCGCGCATGTGCTGGGCAAGCGGGATCGGGAACGCGCAGCACCGGATCCGGTCGAGGAGGCGCGCATTGGCTTTGGTCATAATCCGCAGATGCCTTATGAGGCCGACAGAGTCGACCGGAGGATTGTCTCGCAGGTGTTGCAGCGGCCGTTCCGCGACCGGGCGTTTTCCGTGGCGATCAAATCCGCCTATCAGGACACCTGCGCCGTCACCGGCATAAAGCTAATTAATGGCGGTGGGCGATCGGAGGTGCAGGCGGCGCACATTCGTCCGGTGGCCGATGGCGGCCCGGACAGCGTCCGCAATGGCTTGGCGCTCTCTGGAACCGTGCACTGGATGTTCGACCGCGGCCTGATCTCCGTCGATGATGATTATAGCCTGCTGATCGCAAATGGTGGCGTTCCCGACACTGTGACACGGCTCATCAATCCGGAGCGACGCCTGCTTGTTCCGGCACGCGCCGACGAGCGGCCGCATTCGCAGTTTCTGCAGTACCACCGCAAGGAGAAGTTTAAGGGCTGAAGATGCGGAAATCATTTCCGGCCTGACTCCAAGCAATCCCCCACTCGCGGAGACCAATTCGGGTCAATGATTGGGCTGATCTGGTTTCTCACCCCTGCCGAAGGATGACTGCCAGTTTCGATACGATTTCCGTTTCCGTGGGTCCGCGAATGATCTCTCCGTTGCTGGGCAGCTTGTATTTCGAAAAATGCGCCAGTAGTGCCTGTTCTATCCGGCGGGCGTCATCTTCGCTTCCAGTCGCTTGACTGCAGGCAGGTTTCCAGGTGAGGCCAGTCACTTCCGAAGCCATGGGAGCCTGATAGGCCGCGCAACGGGCAGCAGGGTCGCTGGCATAGCCGATCTTGAAGGCAAGGTCGCGACCTTGTCGATCCTTCAGCGCAAGGACGTAGACATACCATAAATCATGCTCGCCGAAGGCGCCGCTGAACGCGCCCTCGTGTTTGGGCGCCAACTTGCTGTTCTTGTGGGCGACCAGACCGCGTCCGAGCAGTGGTCTCGGCTCAGCCAGCGAGACCGGGCGACGCGCGAGTGCTAGCAGCGGAGCCGCGGCCTCCGGATCGAGCTCGACGACGGTCGATTGTGCCCGCACATGATGGGCGCCGGTCAGAGGGCCGACGAGGCGCGAGAAGGTATTCTCCGGTGACGTGATTTCCCAGACCGATATCGGATGCAGCGCATAGGGGAACTCGCTTGCCGCACGCTCGTGTTGCCGCTGGTGTCGATCTGGTCCATGTAATCGATCGTGTTCACTTCGAGAGATGAGACCTGATAGAGGCCAAGGACGCGGCCTTGGCTCCTCGCTGTGTCGCCTCCCCCTTGGTGCCAACGGTGAAGACATAGTCACCTTCAGTTAGGGCCTTGTTGGCCTGCGTGCGGGCGGCCTTGGAGCCGAAGGTCAACGGCCAGCACGGGTCGCCGGGCGGTCCCCAGACATAGGTGAAAAAGACCTTCGGCATCCGTCCCTCCGCGCTCACGTCTCAGTGTCGTGTAATGCAGCCCACTCGAACACCCGCTGCTGCTGATCCTTTAGAAAGGCTTTCTCATCGGCGACAGCATATCCGAGGGAGCGCGCCGCCTCGCAGAACCCTTTGAGGGTAGACGGCTCCATGTGGCCGTCGGCCAGGTTCGGCTGGTTGACGATGATGGCGCTCAGTAGCGGCCATCCCTTGCGATGCGCATATTCGATCAGGTCGCCCAGATGCTGGTTGGCGGCGTAGCGTACCCTTGACCATTCAACCTCGCTCTCGTCCGCCAACTGCTTGTAGGACAGGAACCGCCGCTCTTTCGCGGCCTTGAGAACAGCGCTGAATGTCTTCTCGAAATCCAACCCGGCGCCTTTGCGGCGGGCCATTTCGGACAAAGCTTCGAGGTAATAGGGGTCGTCAACCCGCTGGAGCCTTTGATAGTTGGCGATCAGGTTGGCGAGTTGTTTGTCATCCCATTGGTCGACCGGCTTCAATAACGCCTCCTCCTTTTGTCATCCTGCCGAACCTACACGACACTATTTCAGCGACCAGACGCCACGCTTCGGGCTTAGGACCGTTCCCTCCAGGCGCAATTGCCAGCGAGCAAAACGTACCTCCTTCTCAAACAGGTTCTCGCCGTCGCTTGTCAGACCTGAAAGGTCGGCGGCAGGCACAGGTTCATTCTTCCGGATCCAGTCGTAGACGGCCTTAGGAGTTGACGGTCCAAGTGTCGTCAGAGCGTCGACCACCCAGAGGCAGTAGGTTGCGCGAGAAGCGGCAGGCATGAAAAATCTCCGAAATATGCGGTGGTCTAAAGTCTTTATCCAAGGCGCGGGACGAGCTTTCGGCAAGCGCACGAAGCAAAGGTCCAAAGCCTATTTGTGCGGTTTTGCAGTTGTGAATCGTATTGCTGCGGGAGTAACCCATTTGCGGCGTCGCACCGAGCTCAGGGGCAACGACCAGGCTAGAGACGCTCCTTTTTGTCTTCTTCAGGCCAGAGAAGGTAGCATTGCGTTGGCCATAGAACATGCATCCCATCCTCTCCTTCTGTCAGCCGACATCTGCTCATGTCGAGATGGACAAGACCATCCGAATCCTGCAGTTCAAGTCGCCTTGGCTTTACGGACTTGACGACCGTCCAGTGCTCGTATTTGCCGCCAATTCCAAGAATTGCGACTTGTCGCTTATTCAGATCGACATGGTTTTCCAGAGCCGACCAGAATTCCCCAATGTCATCCGGAATCTGCTTCATGGCCGTCTGACGCTTGATCTTCTTACCAGTTTCGCCAGAACGACGCCGGCTGGCCACATCAATCAGTTTGCCCATATCGCGAAAGTTGATGCCATGATGGATGATTGAACCAATCCCCCTTCCATCATCGAGCAGATCAACGAGATAAACAAAGAGAGCCTTGCGTTCGTCGTCGTCCATTTTCCAGTTTTCGATCAGGTCGACGCTGTTGATAATCGAGTATATTCCGCACAACCCGTCCAGCTTGCCCTGCGCGACGGCTTGGCGACCGATTTTTCCGCTCATATGTTCCTCCCACGCCCACGTCTCAATTGCGGTGCCGCCTCGCGCTCGGCGCGGATGCGGGCGAGGAGGTGTTCGGCGGGTTCGTCATTTTCGTCCTGGGGGACCAGTTCGCCGCGGAAGGCTTTGGCCAGCTTCGCCTCGTCCAGCCGGCCCACCAGTTCCAGCGCGCGCTTGGCTTCTTTCGCCAGTCGGTCGATCTTGGCGAAGGCGGATTCGATGCGGCGGACGATTTCGTGTTGTTCTTCGAGGGGTGCGAGACAAATTTGCATCGCGCGGACTTCGGGAAAATAGATGGTCGTGTGAGTGGTTCCCTTGCCGAACTCTCGGATGTCGTCGCCCTCTGCCATCAAGGCGTACATGAGAAACTTCGGCACCAAGGCTTCCGTGCATGTCCAGGTGACGAAATCCTGGCTGGTTGCCATGGGTTTGCCCATGATTGTCACGTATCCAACGGAGGCGGTTCGGGACAGGCAAACAGTTCCGGTGGGCAACAGTCGGGCTGCAGAGTTGGCAAGACCTTCGTTGTTAGTGGTCTGGATCGTCTCTTCGATTACCCTTCCATGATTTGCACCTGCGTCTTTGATGCCGATCCAAGGAATATCACCGTCCCACCACTCGGGATGTGACCGGCTTGGGGTGTGTCCCGTTTCCTGACGAGCGACACGGCTCAGCGGCAGCCATTGCCATTTTGGAGGCGCCTGGCGAAGCGGGGTGTTAACAGCCAATGCGGCTTTTCCTTGGATCACTCTGTCAGTTGCGTCCCGACCACCTCTCGGCTGAGGTGGCGTCGGGGTGCGATCGATCAGATCTGACGCGGCCTGGAGGTCAGCTCTTCTTGTCCTCCAAGCGGATGTCATCTCTCCAAGATAGGCAGACCTGAGCACGGCCTGCTTGTAGCGGGAGACGAGGGTTTCGATGCGGGCGAGTTCGGTGCGGGCGCGGGCGGATTTCGCGTTCAGCGCATCCAGCTTGGCCACGATCCGCTTTTGCTCGGCTAGGGGCGGGAGACAAATGTGAAGTGCACGGATCTCCGGGAAATAGATGGTGGTATGCGTCGTGCCTTTACCGAACTTCCGCAACCCTTCGCCTTCGGCGATAAGTGCCTTGACCAAAAACTCCGGTACCAAGGCTTCCGAGCAGGTCCAGGTTACAAAGTCCTGGCTGGTCGCCATGTCGCGTCCCATTATCGTGACATATCCGACCGAAGCGGTGCGAGACAAGCAAACGGTGCCCTTCGGCAGCAAACGAGCAGACGAGTTTGCCAATCCAAGCGGGTTAGTGGTTTGCAACGTGTCTTGAATTACGCCGCCATGGTGGAGCCGCGCATCCCTGATCCCAATCCAAGGAATGTCGCCTCCCCACCACTCCGGATGAGATCGACTGGGCGTATGGCCGGTCTCCTGTCGCGCGACTGAATTTACCGGCACCCAAACCCATCCCGGAGGGACTGGTTCGTTCGGCTTGTTAACTGCCAGTCCAGCACGCCCTCTGATGAGCATGCTCGAAACCTGAGGGCTCATTCCGCTGCCTCCGGCAACTCGTCGCCCAGCTCCGCCATCAGCGCCTCGATCTCCAGCGTCGCGGCCTGCAGATGGCCAAGGATGGCGGCGGCGATATCGTCGGGTTCGATAAGGCCTTCTTCGGCCTCTTCCTCTGCCTCGCGCAGCCAGGCGATATCGAGATTGTCGCCACGGGCAGCGATGGCCTGACGGGTGAACTCTCGCCAGCGGCCGGCTTCACCTTCATCCGGGCCGCGCTCCTTGCCGTAAGGGTCCTTGCCAAAGGCTTGTTCAAACCCTTCGAAATGGGCTTCCGTCAGCGGCGTCGTCTTGCCGAATTTCGGCATCTGCGCACGCAGGTCATAGATCCAGACGGATTTGGTGTTCGCACTCTCGGTCTTGGCCCTCGTCAGAAAGATGACATTAGTCTTGACGCCTTGCGCATAAAAAATGCCGGTGGGCAGGCGCAGGATGGTGTGCAGGTCGCACCAATCCATCATCATGCGCCGCAGTTCTTTCCCACGTCCGTCTTCGAACAGCACATTGTCCGGCACGACGATGGCCGCGCGGCCACCGGGCTGCAGGGCGCGGATGCAGTGTTCGACAAAGGGAAGCTGGTAGGAGGAGACGTTTGCGGTGACCGAAAGGTCATCGCGGGTCGGCGCGCCGCCTGCCGGGCCGAAGGGCGGATTGGTGAGGATCAGATTGGCGCGACCGAGGCCCTTGCCCTTGTCGGAGAGCGTGTCGCCGAGATCGACATGGTCGCCGTCGATATCGTGCAGATAAAGGTTCATCAGCAGCAGGCGCAGCGTGCCCGGCACGTTTTCCATGCCGTGAATGGCGCGGCGCTTCTGGAACTCCTGTTCCTTTTCGCCGAGATCAAGATAGTCGTCGGTGCGCGCCTTCATGTAGCGATCGGCAGCAATCAGGAAGCCGCCTGTGCCGGCGGCCGGATCCTGGATCACCTCGCCGGGTTCTGGCTGCATGAGGCGGACCAGAAGCTCGATCAGCACACGGGGGGTGAAATACTGACCGGCACCGCGCTTGGTTTCTTCAGCGTTCTTTTGCAGCAGGCCTTCATAGAGATCGCCGAATTGGTCGCGCTCTTCGGAGAACCAGTCGAGCTCGTCGATGGCTGTGACCAGCGTCGTGAGATTCTGCGGCTCGCGGAGGAAGGTGGAGGCGTTGTCGAAGATCTTTTGCACCATCTCCGGCAGCGGGCGGGCATCGGCATAACGCTTGCGCTCTTCGGGGCTGGCCCCTTCGCCGGGTGGCGCGAGGAGAACATCGTCTTCGCCGAGCCTTGAGCTGGCGGCGCCGAGGGTAACGAGAACCTTGCGGTAATGTTCGAGCTTTGCCAGACCGTTTGCCGCGACCAGATCCGCCCAGCGCATGCCCTTGGGCAGGCTGCCCGTCTCGCGGTTGCGCTCGGCCATCATCTTCAGAAACAGCAGATAAGTCAGCTCGGTGACATATTGCTGATAGGTGATGCCGTCCTTGCGCAGGACCGTGCAGAGGCGCCAGAGTTTCTGGACGATGGCATTGGCATTCATGGCTTGATTCTCATCTGATCCGGGATCGTGATTGCGGTTTTAGTGATCAGCCGTCGATGGTCAACGACGGCCTGAGCGTCACGCGGCTGGCGGCGCCCAGATCGCCTCGTTGAAGGCGTGCAGCACCTCGTCGAGCTCACCGTCGAACTCTTGCGCGATGCGCTTGAAGCCGCCCTTGTCGGCGAAGGCGCCCTGGTCGAGCAGGGTCGGGTCGGCGACGGGCTTGTCCTTCAGGGCTCGACCAATGCGGCGCAGCCATTCCTTCTGCTTTTGGGTCCAGGGTCGGGAGAACTCGATCTTGATGATCGCTTTGTCGACGCGGGTCGCATAGGGGATGAGCGGATCGCCCAAGGCTGCCTGACGGACGAAGCCGATAATATGGGCGGCGATATCGGCATTGCGGGCGCGACCATAAGCAGCGCGCAGCATGGCTTCGGAATAGTTCTTCTCGTCAAGCAGGCCGGCGAGCTCGGAGAGTTCCTTGCGGGTCAGATCACGCGGGCGCTGGGTGACGGCAATCAGCGCCGGGACCTGGTTCATGTTCTCGCGCACGAAGCGTTCGAAGCCGGTGATGTAATCCTCCGGCGTCGTGTTCTTGCCAAAAATCTCTTCGATGCGCAGCAGCTCGTCCTCATGGGTGGAGATGACGACACCGTCATTCTTCTCCGTGTGGAGCGGGCGGCGCTCCAGAAGTTCGACGGCGCGGGGATGGTCTGCCAGCCACTCCTGCAACTCGGCACCGGAGCGGGTGGAGAGACGCTGCAGCGCCATGTCGGGGCTCTCGCCCGTGTGGCGCTCGAAGCTCTCGCGGGTTTCGGCATCCATGCGCTTCACCAGGCTGCGCATGCGCACGATGACCTGCGCTGCGACCCAGCTCTTGTCCTCTTCCGTTTCCGCATTCTGCAGATCCGTGACGAGCTGGCTGAGCGCGATATCCGGCTTGACGACGACCGGGCGCATGTCGCTCATTTCCTGCAGCTCGGCATAGAGATCGACGGCATCGAAGATGCGGAAATGCTCCTTGCCGATGTCAGGGCAAAGGCGCGTGGCACGACCGATCATCTGGTCGTAGAGGATACGGCTCTTGACCCGGCGGACGAAGACGAGATTGCAGATGGAGGGCACGTCGACACCTGTGGTGAGCAGGTCGACCGTGACGACATATTTCGGATAGGGGTCGTTCTTGAACTTCAGGATCAGGTCGTCGGCCTTGTCGACCGTGCCGGTGATCTTCGTCACCATGCCATGCGGCACGTTTTCCTTGCCGTATTCCTCCTGCAGTTCCTCGACCAGAAGACGCACGATGTCATCGGCATGGGCATCGCGGGCGGCGAAGATCAGCGTCTTGCCGGGCTTGGAGGGTGGGATCTCGGTCGCGATTGCGCGGCAGACGATGCGGTTGAAGGATTCGGAGTAGACCCGCCTGTTGAAGTCGGCGAGGTCGTAATCCAGCGAGACTTCGTCGGGTAGTTCGAACAGATCGATCTGGCCTGTCTTTCGATCGATGATCTCGACCTCCTCGCCACCCTCAAAATGGATGCCGGCCTCAGACAGCGCCGTGGTGATGCGCTTCGGCGGCAGGTGGTCGTTGAGGTAACCTTCGACGACGGCCTGGCGATAGCCATAGTGGAAGACCGGGTGGCCGAAGATCTCGCGGGTGTGGAGCGCGGGTGTGGCCGTCAGCGCCACCTTCACGGCGTCGAAGTAGTCAAGAACTTGGCGATAGGCTGACTGGTAGTCGTCTATGTTGCGGAAGCCGATATCGCTTTCGCGCAGCTCCGCATCCAGGGTGTAGCCGCGATGGGCTTCGTCGACGATGATGCAGTCGAAGGTGCCGGGCGTGGGCCGCTTGGCCGGATCCGGCTCGTTGAGGATGCGGGCGATCAGCGACTGGACGGTCGCAACCTGCACCTCGTCCTCGTCCTCCGGCAGCTTCTGCTCCAGCCCGGCGACCTTGTAGATCTGGGCGAAGTTCAGCATGCCCTCGATCTCGGTGGTTTCGAGCGCATCGCTTGTCTGCCGGCCGAGTGCCTTGCGGTCAACGAGGAAGAGAATGCGGCGGAAGCGCTTGTGCTTCAGGAGGCGATACATCAGCGCGATTGCCGTGCGCGTCTTGCCCGTGCCGGTCGCCATGGACACGAGGATGTCGCGCTGGCCCGCGACCACTGCATTCTCTATCGCGACGATCGCCTCTTCCTGATAAGGGCGCATGCGCCCCTTGCCAAAACTCTCTTCTGCCAGACCCTGGGCGGCGGTATCCACATCGGTGGTCAGCTTGTCGAGGAGATCTTTTGGAGAGAACCAGCTCGTCATCGGGACGGCGTGGTTGGTCTCGCGCCTGACATCCCGATACCAGATACCGGATTTTGTCACCCACTGACGCACATAGGGTCGGCCATTGGTGGCGAAGACGAAGGGGACACGAAAGGGCTCATCCAGGCCGTGCTTCCAGGGGCCGTGTGGATGCGCGTTTTCGGGGTCGAGCAAGATGGTGCGGGCATAGCGCTCGGCCTGCTGCAAGGTAGAGGGCACATCGACGCTTTCGCGCTTGGCCTCGATGACACCAACGCAGGTGAGGCCGACGAAGAGGGCATAATCCACCCGGCCACCTTCGGAGGGCCATTCGGCGATGGCCAAGTTGCGGCCTTCCTCCGGTCGGGTGCCCCTCTGATAGGCCAGGCGGTCGCTGTCGGCTTCCCATCCGGCATCGACGAGTTGCACGTCGATCAGCCGGCGGGTCTGGCGTTCATCGAGCTCCAGGCTGCTCGCCGCTTTCAGGCCCGCCTGCTTGAACTCGATCTGCAACTGCTCGGGCTGGGCTTCTGCCGCTTTCTGCAGTTCAGCAAGCTTGCGGGCGAGTGCGGCCTGATTGGCCTCCATCTCGACGGCGGTCTGCTCCCAGACGGCACTGTCGGCTGACGCCTGGCGGGCGAGCTCTTCGGCAGCGGCGCGGGCTTTTGCGAGGTCTTCCGCCGAGGCATGGGCCGCCGCCAGCTTCTCCCCGGCCTCCCGGACCTGGGCACGCAGTGCGGCTAATTCCGCCTGGGTCGCCTGGTCAATATCCGCAGAGGCTCGTGGCGGCACAAAGGGACCAGGCTTGAACCCCGGATCACGCCCATAGGTTCGGCGATACCAGACCCCCAATGACCGGCAGAATTTTAGTGCAGCGAGTGCTTCTGCGGGGGAGCCGGTAAACTCGTGCGTCGCATTGTTGCCGCTCGTGCGCACGGCATGAAAGATGTTGGCCACCTCCTGCGGCAGCACCTGCTGGGTCTTGAGTCGTCGAAGGAGGTCGTTCGTCGTCTCACGCGCGGCGGGGTCATAAACGCCGGAGAGGGCGGCGATCTCTTTGACCATGTATTCGCCGAACTGACGGCTCTTGATCAGTGAGGTGTTGGCATCCTCGGCGAAGTAGCGCTCGGCCAGCGTGCCGAGGCGATGCAGCTCCGGGCTGATCTCCTGCAGATGACCAAAGTTAGCCGACAATTCCCCACCCAGATGCTCACCTCATTCGCGTGAACATGCCACACGTTAGGGGAGCAGGCAAACTGGAGTTGCAAGCATTTCAGAGTGATGTGTCAGCATGGCTACGCTTCATCTGTGCGCTATCCTTGGATCTGCCCGGTCTGACTCTGCCTTCGCCTTCTGGCCTTGTCCGGAGCGGCCGCACTGCGAGTTTTTCCGGTGCAACTGGGAAAGCGGACACAGCTTTGGAATGCACCATATCGCCCGGAGCGTTCGACCAGCCAACCATCCCCGCACTCCGGGCAAGTCGGAACCGTGCAGCCACACCGGCATGCGAGATCGGGCGTCCCATCAAGATGCCGGGGCAGGCCAACGCCGCAGGACGGGCAAGCCGGGAGGATGTTTCCGCAATGATCCACATGCTCACAACGGTACCAGATCCGCCCATCCTGGCCTTTAACGTCGAGCAACCGCCCGCCGCATTCGCCACACTCATGGACGACGTCCTCTTCGGTGAAGGCCGCGACCTTGTAGCCAGGCTCCTTTGCCAACTCGGAAACAAAGGATGATGGGCGCGACTTCGAAGCGAGAATCGTCAGCGTATGCCTGGCGCGCGTCATGGCCACGTACATGACGCGGCGCTCCTCTGCGTTTTCGTAGGCCTCAATCTCGGGTGAAACGAGGCTGAGCAGTGGGTCGTCGACCGTCTCCGAGGGAAAGCCTGCCCGCCCGCTGTCGGCATTTAGCAGAATAACGTGATCAGCTTCGAGCCCCTTCGAGGCGTGAATGGTTTTGAAGGTGATGCGCAACCTCGGAAAACGCCGCTTGAGATCCCGCATATCGGGCTCAAGAAAACGGTATCGCCCCAACAACAAAACTGTGGCTGTCGTCCCCGGCTCAATTCCACTGGACAAGGCGTGAAGCGTTTCAACCAGAACGGTCTGATCATCGTTCTTCGCGACCATCCGGATCTTAATCGCAGGCTCGGTTGCTGTGCCGGCAGGAACGATTTGTTTGGATAACTGGGCGGGGTTCTTTAACACGAATGATCTGGCCGCATAGGCAATCTGATCTACCGAACGGAATGTGCGCCCAAGATCAACCGTTCGATGAACTCCGGTTTCGCCGTCAAAGCTGCCACCGAACTCAGCGCCGAACTGGCGCATGAGGTGAATGTCAGAACCTGCGAAACGGAAGATCGATTGCCAGTCGTCGCCGACAGCGAAAAGCCGTGCATCCGAATGCTGGGCCTTCAATGCCTTCACCAGCCGCGCCCGGCTCTGAGAAATGTCTTGAAATTCATCAACAAGGATATGGCGGTATGGGCTCGCATATCGGCCCGTTTCAACGTAGTGCGCCGCCCGTAGGATCATATCCTCAAAATCGATCCGTCCGCCGAGCCGTTTCTGATACTCCGCAAATACCGGGGCGAAGACCGCGAGGAAAGCCTTGCCGCGTTTGCCAAGTTTCATCTGCTCTGCTTTGGCGTCACAATCGGCGAAGCTGTAACCACCGCTCTTAAACTTGCGCAGGAACGTGGCGAGCAGTTGCGAGAAGGTATCGACCTGCGCCATTTCGACGACACGATCGAAGATGGTGTCGGCTTGCCGTGGACTGAGGGTGACATAGGGCGTCAGCTTTTCCGCCAAGCTGGTAAGCAGGCGCCCTTCCTGCCGCTCATAGCTGTAGGTTTCAATCAGCGTGGTCCCATGCTCGGTGTGAACTTTCCGCTTCCACTCCATGCCGGCCAGGTACGCTTCTCGAGCCACAAACGGAGCCGTGACCAAGCGCTCGGTGCCATCAGCCAGCATCTGACGTCGAACCCCGAAGTGTTCGATGTAGACACCACTCTCGGTCAGGCGAAAGTCGGGACAATAATCCCGGCGCCCGGTTTCCTCGATCTTGTGCTCGTAGTCTGGTTCATATTCGTAGGCGACGCCGTTTTCGTAGAGCCAGTTGGCGATCTGCAGCTCTTCGTAGCTATTCACCTTCTCCCCTTGGAGGGTCCGCAGATCCTGTTTCTCCAGGTGGCTGTAATAGTCATGCTTCGTCTTGAAATCCCATTCGGTCTTGGGCTCGACCAGGAAGTGCGCGAACCACTGGATGATGGCTCTCGATACCTCAGTCAGCGTCAGGACTAGATCCTTGAGGATCTGCTTGATCAGGTTGGTGAACGCCAGGTCATCGGTGGCGTGGTCTGCAAGAGGCGGCTTTGTGCCTTCCACCTTGCCGATGATGTCATAGGCAATGGCATGAAATGTCTGGGCTACGATCGGGACGCCTGAGCGTGCTTCAACGCGTTCGGACATTTCCGCTGCCGCGTTTTTTGCAAAGGCCAGCAACAGGATCTCTTCCGGCCGGCGAATACCGGCTTTAACAAGATAGGCGGCCTTGGCCGTTATGACGCTCGTCTTGCCGGAGCCGGCCCCCGCGAGAACCAGCGTGGCGTCTTCATCGACAACGACCGAAAGTCGCTGTTCGGGCGTCAGTGGTTTGCTTTCGATCGTGTCAAAGAACTCTTTCCAGCGCTCCAGCTCGCTGGTGAGAAAGGAAACGATTGCAGCCGAGCGTATGGCTTTCGCACTCTCCGCAAAGTTTCTGACCCGTGTAACAAGCGCTGCCGCTTCCGGACCGATGGCCTCGAGGTTGAGTTTGGACAGCAGTGAGGCATCGAGGCCATTCGCATCGTGTAGCAGAGGGGTGATTAGACAGGCGGCGGGATAGGTAGTCGGCCATTCCAGATTTGCTATCTGAGCATGAAGGAGTGTTAACCGATCCGCATCGCGCTCCAAAGCATCAAGGTTGAAGGCAATCCAAGCCGTCTTGACGGCATTGGAGAAGGAACAAGCATCCGGAAACCGAACGCCGCGCAACAGGAATTCGCGTCCACCGGATGCCAAGAACTTGCAAGAGGTGCCAAATACCCCCTTTTCGATCGATGGCGGCGAGATGAGGTCTTGAAGCGAAACCGTCGATGTCGAGCCGCGCTTCATCACAAGCATGTCCGACCCAGATAGCTCAAACAGATCTGCGTTGCGTCTGAATGTGTTCAAGACGGTTCCAAGCAATGGCCGCGACTTCAGTTTGGTCACTAGATCTGCCTTGTGCTCATCTCTTGGTCTTCTTAGTGGCACTCTAGCAGCGCGAATTTCTAACTGATCTATTTTTTGCAGTGAACTCACACTCTTCTGAATGGCGAGAGCATGTTCGGGCTGACGTGAGAGCCGACTTCCCTCCAATTTTCGGGAAAGTCTTGGGCAGTGTCACCCTTACGGAAATGATTTCCGCTTTGCACAATTCGCCGCTAACGACCGCGCTAGCTTCCTAAAGTAAGAGTTCATTCGCGATCGGTAGGGGCGATGTTGGGGGGCCTGTTTCGGCTAATGCAGAGTCTGACTAGTCACTCGTCGCCGAATGTGGTCAAGTCTCGCGCTAAACGCGAAACACTACTATCACGCAAGGATTGAGGCAGCAGGCTGCATGAAAGTCGATTATGGTGCATTGCGCGAGGAGAACCGCCTTGAGTACGGCAGAGCTATCGGGCGAATCGGCAAAAGGCTGCTTGAGGATCGCTACGACAAACGCACGCACTTCATTTACGAGGTGATCCAAAATGCCGAGGACGCACTGCGCCGTCGGTCGGGCTGGAGCGGTTCGCGCACG
Source organism: Rhizobium arsenicireducens (assembly GCF_964021225.1). Taxonomy (NCBI): domain Bacteria; kingdom Pseudomonadati; phylum Pseudomonadota; class Alphaproteobacteria; order Hyphomicrobiales; family Rhizobiaceae; genus Rhizobium; species Rhizobium arsenicireducens. Next base: position 3,684,369 of record NZ_CAXHYK020000001.1, read on the forward strand.
ATTACCTTTAGTCTGACGTCCACCGAACTCACAATTTCGCATTTCGGATCACCGTTTGACCATAACGATGTGAAGGGGATCTGCGGCATCGATGAGAGTACCAAGGGTGTGAATTCCATTGGTCGTTTTGGGATAGGCTTCAAATCGGTTTACGCGTTCACATGGAAACCCGAGGTGTACTCGGGCAGCGAAGCGTTCTCAATAGTCGACTACGTGTTGCCCTACGCATTGCCCGCCCGGGATCGTGCGGCTGACGAAACGGTCATTGTGCTGCCGCTGAAGTCTGAGGAGCCCAGCGCGTTTAAGGAAATCGCTGAAGGACTACTGTCGCTGGGCGGGGAAGCCCTGCTGTTCCTTAAACAGGTAGAGCAAATCGCTTGGTCGATCGAGGGAGAAGGCAGCGGCAGCTATCGTCGCCTGTCCTCTGCCTCGGGCTTCATGCGCGAGGTGGCGCTCGAAACCACGCGCGGCATCGAAACCGATCGCGCCGATTATCTACTTTTTTCTCGAGACGTCGAGCACAACGGTGCGGTTGTCGGGCAAGCCGAACTTGCCTTCAACTTAGTGCTTGAGGAAGGTGAGCGCTTGATCCGTCCAATGCCGGATGCGCGCCTTGTCGTTTTCTTCCCGACAGTCTTACCGACCTACACGGGCTTTCTAGTCCAGGGGCCGTACCAAACAACGCCGAGCCGAGACAACATTCCCGCTGATGAACCTTGGAACGTCAAGCTTGCCAGCCTGACGGCCGACCTGGTGGTCGATGCGCTATGCCATTTACGCGATACGGGGCTACTTAATGTGGCAGCCCTGCGCACGCTGCCGATCGAGCGATCGAAATTTGACGGGCTGTTTGCGCCCCTTTACGAGCGGACCGCTGAAGCCTTTCGGAACCAGAAACTGTTACCGACTTCCTCGGGTCGGTTTGCAAGCGCGGGCGAATTGCGATTGGCCCGTAGCCAAGACGTACGCGACTTGCTGGGACCGAGGCACCTCGGGGCACTCTTGGGGGTTGATGGCAACGTCTACTGGACCGGACCAGAGATCACTGTTGACCGGGCGCCGCAGATCCGCAGCTACTTGAACCAGGATCTGAAGATCAGCGAACTCTCACTTGAACAAGTGCTGGGCCGAATGACCGACGAGTTCCTCGCCGAGCAGTCCGACACTTGGATGATCAAGTTGTACCGCCTGCTTGAAGCCCAACCAGCGCTACTGCGGAGCAGCCGTATACAGCAGATGGCGCTGTTCCGCCTCGAGGACGGGACCCATGTTCCGCTGATGCGGCACGGCATGCGTCAAGTCTTCTTGCCGATCGGGGAGAAGACAGGTTTTCCAACCTTGAGAGCGTCACTGGTCAACGCACAGACGCGTAGGTTTCTGGCGCTAGCCAATTTGACCGAGCCGGACCCCGTCGATGACGTCATTCACAATCTTCTTCCTAGCTATAAGCAGATTAAGGTCGCCACCGGAAACTACGCCGAAGATATCGCTAGAATGGTACGCGCTTTCCAGACTGACTCGCAAACGCAACGTGAGAAATTGGTTGCGGCGCTTCGGTCCGCAAATATCGTGATGGTTCGCGATGCTGCCGATAACGCGGGCTACATCTCGGTGCCCGGCAACGTCTATCTGGCAACGGCACGTCTCTTGGGATTATTTGCCGATGTTCCCGGAGTGTTTCTAGTCGACAATGCTTATGACTGTTTACGTGGCGAGCCAGTTCGCGAAATGCTTGAGGCTGCCGGCGCTGTACGTGTTCTGAGGACTGTCAGCGCAACTGCCGACCTGAGCGAAGCCGTGCGGCAGGACGTCCGCAAGGCCGCAGGGTGGGAGGGAGCAAGCAGCGAGCAGCCGATTGCAGATCTTGACATTGCTGGACTTGATGGCTTGCTAAAGTTGCTCCCGACATTATCACCTGATCAGCGTTCTTTACGGTCGCGTCTCCTGTGGGAGGCTCTGTCGGAGTTGATTGATCGCCGCCCTAATGTGCTGTCCGTTACCTACAACTGGACCTATATGGCAGCCCGTTCGGCGCAAGTAGACGCGAAATTTGTGCGTCGACTCAAGTCCACCCCGTGGATACCGGATGCCACTGGGCAGTTGCTCCGCCCAAATGAGGTACTGTTCGAGGAGCTGGACTGGCCTAGCCATCCCCTGCTCGAAAGCCGAGTCGTCTTCAAGGCGCCGGCCATTGCGATGCTGGCGCGCGAAGTCGGGCTTGATGCTCGGTTCCTTGACGAACTCAAGCGTCGTGGACTGACGAGCGTCGAGCAGTTGAACCAGTTGCTTGGGCCGGCGGATGACTTGGACCAAAAGACCGAAGTTGGAAAAGATGAGTACGAGGAGAGGGGAGGCAAGAATTAGCCCGGCGACGAGGCTTCACGTGAGAACGCTTACGTGGGCTCCCAGAGGGAAACAGGCGATCCTGGTAGAAACTTTACCGGCATCGGATTGAGTTCGGGCGTTGGTGGCAATGGCGGTAGCGGAGGCGCTAGCGAGCCCAAAGTCGGCGGGAGCATTGCTGCGTCCGGCATAGGTTCAGGCGCCGCCGCCCGTACGGAGTTTATCTCTTATGTCGCGGCGCTTCCTGAGGAGGCAGTCGACGAAGAACGCGACGGCCTAACGCATCAGGAGCGGATGGCGCTGGAAGCGTCCGCGATCGCATTTATCAAGACCTTCGAGCCTTGGCTTGAGCAGGCGCCCACCGGAAACAAGGGCTTCGACTTGATTGATAGAACCATGCCCGACGAAGCTCCACGCTTGATTGAGGTAAAGGCGATGAATGGGTCTCTGCAAAATCGGCCGGCGACGATGTCGTTACCACAGATGGATGCGGCTCGACGGCACAAAGAATTGTTCTGGCTCTACATCGTCGAACACGCAGGCACCCCTCAGGCTTGTCTGCTGAAGATCCAGGATCCCTATCACCGCACTGGGTCGTTCACCTTCGACCGCGGCTGGGCATCGATTGCGGTGAAGGTAGTTGCGCCAAGTCAGGAGTAGAAATCTACAGTGTTATCACCCCAGTTTCGATGGGGGTTCCCCAATCTGGAGCATTTAGGGGACCTGCGCTTGCCGGGAAAACGCTCTGCGATAAAGCACGAGCTATCAACCCCATATGCGCCTCCTAGCGTCTTGAGCGGAAGATTTTGCGAGCTCTATGGTCGTCAGCATGGTACGGTCCTCCGATCGAGGGGCTGAAGATGAGCCATTACAAAATTAGCGAGTCTGGATTGAATGTAGTATCGTTGTATACGGGTGCAGGCGGACTGGATCTGGGCTTCGAGGCTGCAGGGTTCCAAACCAGGGTTGCAGTCGAGATGGACAAGCATGCACGCGAGACGCTTCGCGCCAACCGACCAAACTGGAAGCAGCCTGAAGGCGGTGACGTGCTGCGCCTCACTCCGCAAGATCTACTAAACATAGGTGGGCTTGCTCCAGGCGAAGCTGATGTGCTCATGGGTGGACCTCCATGCCAACCGTTCTCGAAGTCAGCCTTTTGGGTCGCTGGCAGCACCAAACGCCTCGATGACCCGCGCGCGCGCACGCTCGGTGCGATGTTAGAATTCGCTGAGGCGTTGCTGCCGAGGGTCCTGGTCATCGAGAACGTTCGAGGCATCGCGTATCGCGAGAAGGACGAGGCTGCGAAGCTTGTCGAGGAGCGCCTCGCAGAGATCAACGAGCGGCACCAAACCCGGTACAAGGTCAGTATCGCTTACTTGCAGGCCACGGACTTTGGCGTCCCTCAAATCCGCGAAAGAGCATTCCTCGTTGCCTTCCGCGATGGCCAGCACTTCGAGGCTCCTGTCCCAATCACCGGCCCAAATCTCGAACATCCAATCGCGACTACATGGGATGCCATCGGTGAAATGAACATTACTGAGGCAGAGCTGAAGCAGCTCAAGCCCAGAGGGAAGTGGGGCGAATTACTCGGGTCCATTCCAGAGGGCCAGAACTACCTCTGGCACACCGATCGTGGTCAGGGCTTGCCTCTTTTCGGCTGGCGCACCCGATATTGGTCCTTTTTGCTCAAACTCGCCAAGGATAAGCCGGCATGGACGATACAGGCGAACCCCGGTCCGGCTACTGGCCCATTCCATTGGGACGGACGAGCACTTTCGGTCGCTGAGATGGCTCGATTGCAGAGCTTCCCGCTGGGCTACTCATTCGTGGGCGACTACCGCGCCGCCCGCCGCCAGATTGGCAATGCTGTCCCACCTGCTCTGGCCGAAGCGGTCGCCCGGCGCATCGTCTCTACATTGCAGGGCACATCATATTGCCCCCGGGTACATCTGGCAGTTCCTGACAAAGGGCCAGCCCCGCCACCAACGCCAGCCAGAGATGTTCCTGCGAAGTATCGGCAACTTATAGGAGATCACAAGGCGCATCCCGGCACTGGGAAGGGGCCGGCCGCCTTGCTACGTAAACCGTCCTCAGAAACGGCGCTCGGGAGAGAGGACCTTGACGCGATACCCGCCGACCTCGGTGGTGAAGAGCAAGCGGCGGCACAGGTTTCGTAGAGATTTCCAAAGCATCGCTGACTCGTAGTCCTCAAGATCAGACGGAACGTGATCAAGCAGCGTCTCTGCACACACTACGATCAATCTTTCCTGCGTGCGGGAGAAAGCCACATTCGCCCGGTTGAGGTTGAGGATGAAGCTTGCCGCGGCGCCGATCGAATGCGGGTCACTCTCGGTACCCGAGACCACGATGATTGGGCGCTCTCCACCTTGTACCTTTTCTACAGTGTCAATGATCGATGCCGCATCGGCGATAGCGGCAAGGCGCCCCTTGAGAAGCGCCCTCTGTGCTCGATGGGGCGTGATAACTGCAACAGAGTCAGCTAGCAGTCGGTCCCGCGACATGAGAATGGTGTCGATTAATTCGGCCTCAAGCGAATTACTCTGGCGGGAGTTTCGCTCGCTGTGAACTACAAGAATGAGTCCTTCGTCCTCTTTCCAAATGTCCGACCAGTCACCTGAGGGTATGCCGGCGCCTTCTGTCGGCGACAGTAAAGGCCCCTCCAGAATGATGCCGTCCAGATCACCGTAAATGCGTGAAATCAGCTCACGAATAACTGGAGGCAGCCTGAAGGTATAGGTCAAAGCCGACTCCAGGCATTCTGTGGGTGAAGGGCGTGACTCATCTACGATCCGCATGATCGCCTCATATGCGCTCTTAAACGGTTGGTAGTGCTGAGCTGGTGGACGGTCCTCGTTCTCCCAATCGTGAGCCACGATGGGGGAGAGCTGGCGATTGTCACCCGCCAGCATAATTTCGCCACCGCCTGAAACTAGAGTCGCTAGCGACAGGAAGTGAGGGAACACCATCATGCTGGCCTCGTCCACTACAAGTACGTCCGCGCTGAAACCGCCTACTTGATCTTTAAAGGGCCTCTTGTCCGATAGTTCCTTTGCCATCTTTAGAAGACCATTGGTGGTTCCTCCGATGACCAGTGCTCCTTCCTCGCGCCACTCTTTGATCTTAGTCGCGCAGGATTTTGAGCTAAAGTTGCGTATCCCGTTGTAGTCGAGAGGTGCTTGGCTGCTGTGCACCCGCGACAAGACGACGCCGGGCATTTCCAACCCTTGAGCTTCCGCCTCAGACTTGAAACTGTCGCGGTAACGGAGAAGGCGTTGCATTAACGTATCAACCGCGAGATTAGTGTGAGCTGCAACAAGCACAATCCCGCCTTGTCGTAGCCGCGCAGCAATCCGGGCGAAAATCGAAGCCGCGGTGGTTACTGTCTTACCTGTACCTGGCGGCCCTTTGAGGAGTTGCACTCGCGTAGACAATCCATCGAGTACTGCCCGAGCCTGATCGTGGATTAAGGGGGCGGCGCCAGTCGCATGAGGGGCTTGCCACGCAGCGAGGAGTGCTTCCATGCGTCCTAGGCGTGCAGGTGGGATCGGTGAAGCCGCTGGTATCCTCGGCCTTGACGGCTCAAACCATTCAAAGACGTGTCGCCCCATTCCCCCGATCAGGCGGCCCTCTACATTGCCGGCAATGAAGTCGGAAGGGCTCTCATCGACGGTTGCGAAGTCAAAGACCGACGTACTAGGAGCGTATGATCCGCTTCTGAGAAGGTACGTGGCTTCCCTCAAGAATAGAGACTCCATTCGTATCGTGCCGTTCAGCCAATCAACCGCAGTGACTAGGCAGGTAGCGCCCCCATGAGTTAGCTGACGTAAAGTTTGCCCTTCCGCAACTTCGCCGGACCACGGGCTCAACCTTACGAAGGAGCCTTCGTCTATCGAAGAGCGTAATGACAGCTCTTCCGCGCTAAGGCCAAAGCGCACGACATCGAAATCGGCAACGATCTTACCCTCAGCGTTTGTTCTGATGTTTCGAAGGGGTATGGTGCGTCCTGTCTGGACCCGCGCTGCTGGGGGACGGATATTGGAAGTCAACCAGTCCGTCATTCTAACATGGTGGTCTAACCGAAGGAAATCTACTCCGGCTCGGGCAGTGGTATCGATACCGAGTTCATAAACTTGTAGGCTCGCCACTTCTAACGGCGGCTTCTCTATTTCCTCATTCTTAAAGCGTATGCGCTCGTCTAACCAGCGCAAGGCATGAACACGGGCGTGGAGGTATGCGCGAACGAGGCCAGGCTGCTCCGCGCGACGGTAGCGATCGATCGCAGCTCTAGTGCGGGGATCTTCAACATCAGTCGGCAACGAGCGCCAAACGGCCCGCCAGTAAGGAGCGGTTAGAGTGTCGTGGAAGCGGCTGCGTATCTCAAAACGGCGACGAACCGACCCTGGAGCGGAGGCTGGAGTCCAGGCGCCTCCTGCGTCTACGTCTAATGTGCTGCGGAAATCGAAGATGTCTTGTTCGAAAACGCGATCGAGTTCGACAGGCGCCCCGGCAACCATCCGTGTCCAATGAAAGCGCTGTCCGAACCACGTCAGGGAAGACGCAACCGCTAAGCCCCTACCGGTCCAACCAAGGGCAAATCTGTCATCGATCTCGTCTTGGATACACGAGAAGATGAGCTGCTCCAAGTTCTGACGCGAGCCAAGTAATTCGCGCAGATGGGAAAGAAGCACGGATCCTGCGCGGGTGCAGGCTTCGATCAGTTGCGTCATCTCGGAGCGCGAAAAGACGTAGAAGTGGATAGGGACGTGTGGGGCTTGCGCTACCTCTGCTACCGCTTCGATAACCTCAAAAAGGAACTGCTGAATCATCTGCCGTTCTGCGCCAGTGTCCTGATCGCCTTTGCCCGACCATGGCGCAGTTTGAAACGTGATCACGTCCCGTCCCTGCACCGGTCTCTGCGCGATTGTATCTCCGGGCGGTGTTTCGACAAGTCCGGCTACCGGTCGTCGATCCTCGCCGAACGGTGCACGTACCTGTCCATCGCTACTGGTCACGTGTGCGGCAAGGGCTCCAATGCGGTTCTCGGTGTAGTCGTAATTCACCTCAAGATAGATGCGGACCAGTCGCTGCCCCATCATCTCGTGCGGCGGCAGTTGGCCGCGCCCGGAGTGAGGCAGAGATTGGACCTGGTATTCCGGCGGATCCTCGTCAGCACGCGGTAATGTTGAGCGCCGAGCGCTTGCCAAGGCGATCAATTGATCAAGATCCTTGTCGAACCCCGCCGCACGTCGAATTCCATCGGCGATTGGCGAGGTGGGATCCAGGTCTGCCAACGCGTCAATACCCGGCACACCCGCGTCTCTCAGCACGCGGCAAATATTTGGCGCGATGCCGACCAGCTCTAAGCGGCGTTGTCGGGCGCTTTCCGGCAGACAGTGCACGCTGAACACACATCCGTCGCACTTAGCGTCAAGTTGGTAATCGAGCGCGTCGAGCTCGCGTTCCACAACGGTTGCCAGGAGCCCATCTGTGGCAAGGAGGCGGCACACGTCTGCCATTTCCGTATCAAGGTTAAGCGGTTGGCGAGCCAACATGTCTTGGGGCTCGTTTGTACTTTCATCGATGCGAACCACAGTGCCGACGACAGCATCGTCTTCCAGCCTTGTGCCCGAAACGTAGATTGGCTTCGCCGTCATAGCCTGCTGAAGCAAAAGTATGTAGGCTGCAAGCTGGATCCGGTGGTAGGTCCGGTCTTTGCGGCTGGCCTTCCCCTCAACTATCCGCAGTCGAGGGGCGCCCTCATCCCAGAGCAGTACTACGAAATCCATCCGGCCGCTAAGTTGAAACGCACCTACTTGGCCTGCGATTTCGACCTCGCGGCAGTAGACTTCTTTACCAGTCTCAACATGGTTGAGGGCCTCCGCAAAGGCGTGCCAGGAAACGCTCCCGTTCTCTGATCGTTCGACCTCCAATCGAGCGATATCCTGTGCTGCAAGTGCCTTCTCCCAGTCATCCTCCGCTTGCTTGCCCACTTCCTGCAGCACCGGATCGAGACTGTTGAACAGCCGTTCCGAAAACGGGACAGCCCTAGCCAATTGCCGGTTGTTTAAGCCAAGCTTAAATCGCCGTTCGCAGGACTGGAACCTGATGAACTCGCCAATCTCGCTGACTCGGATATTGGAAACGGTCGCCATGCACTTCCCTCCCTGACGTAGACTCGCTCGTCTTCGTCACATTACTTCCTCTAATGCAACCTGTACGTCAAATGCCAGCGTCTGGAGGCTAACCATGGCATCAGTTGGGATTGACGTGCGCTTCCGGCTAACGTCCGTTGTCGACAGCCTACTGCAATGAGCCGACTGTTGGATTTCGGACCAGAGGTGGAAATGATTTCCGCCTTGCGCCTTCATATCGGTCATCGAAGCTCAAACATCGGTCTCTTTGACGCAGACTTAAATCTCATTCAGGTTGGTTGGCGCATGGGCACGAAGGGTTGGCTATGAAGCTTGTCGGATAATTCGGTGAGTGTTCGATCAGGACGGAGGCGTGACTTTGGACTCGCCCAAGTTTAGCGAACCAAAGGCAAGTACGGTATCAAGATGGCGCATCACCTGTTCAAAATCGTGGCCGAGTATCGGCTGCCTTTCGCCAACTTTCTCCGCAAAGGCTCGGTGTAGAAGCACGCGCGAGCGAGCGCTTGGGGTACGATAGGCAAAGGCGACTTTCTCGGGAAAGTCGAGACCGCGGCGAATTGCGTATGCGAGGATCTCGAGCGCCGCAGGATTGGCTGCAATTTGGCCCTTTGCGGCCAGGGTCTGCTGGATCACCTGCGCCGCCGCCGCCGCGACCATGTACAGTTGGCGGTTAGCAATTTGATTGACAAGGTCGCGCGTTCGCTTGCAAATTCCGATCCTTGCCACAGGCACGCCTAGCGACGCCTCAATCTTATAAAAAGGCTCTCCCCTGAGCCACGCTGCGAGCCCAGTCTTTAGTATCTCCATTTCCTTTGCGGTGCTTTCGCCGCCCGTCTTGGATCCACGTGTCACAGCTTTGACGGTTTCTACGGCCGATCCGAAAAGAAGCGAATAGCTGTCTCGATCGGCAATCATGAAATCGATTAGCCACTCCATCCAACCGCAAACGGTCGATGGCAGGGCTTCAATTTGCGCCTCGACTTTGGCGGCAATAGCCGCCAGCGGTTCAACTGGCAGTCCCGTGAAAGCTGCGACCTGCATAACCGGAGCCGATGTTTCAACAGTTGTTGTATCAAGTGCCGTCTTCAACGCTCCAAGCTTGGTTTCGAAAGCAGCCTCCTTCATTGATTGCCTTGCTTGGTATCCGGCAAAAGAGCGGCGGATCATTTCTACAGCTTTGTCGACCGCCGCATCTTCAGGCTCACCTGCGCGAAGCCGACTGAGAAAATATCGGACGCCGGCTCCCAGCAGTTGACCGTCTTGGATGCTGTCCAACAGTGCGCTCAGCGGGTCGTTGATCTTTACACATTGGTCGTTCTGAGGAAGCACCGCCTTTAGCATGTTGAATGCTTCATTTTCCGGGATGGCGTTCGCGTCGAAATGGACGACCGGTTCGGGGATCAACAAAACCGTACCATTGGCGAGATGGCCTGCGCGTCCCGCTCGACCGGCGGCATTCAAGATTTCGTGGCCTTCAAGCGGCTTGCGACCCTCTTCGTCGTGCCGCATCGTTCCAGCAAGGATTGCGACCTGCGCCGGCAAATTCATTCCCTGAGCAAGGGTAGGGGTTGCGACTATCACGTTCACTCCCGTGGACTTCTTGAATACCGATTCCGCGAGACGCCGTTCGAGTGGGATCATATCGCCGTTGTGCGGGATTGCAGGGGCGGTCGGATCAAAGAGCGAGCAGCTTGCGGCACCAAGCTCCGCGATCGCGTCGACCCATAAACCATTTTCGGATTCTGTTAGCTCGGGTGGAGAGGGGAGGGTTCCACGAAGCCAATTCGCGGTCGACGGCGCATGATCCGCCTGCTGTACGAACATGATCGTTTTGAGACCAGCTAGAGCGGCGCTCCTGGCTAACGCTGCGCCGACATCATTCGCGTTTGGGGTCGCGCGCCTAGTACCATGGGCAAGGACGACGGGTGCGTCCATAAGCCTAACGAGCCGTATATCGGTGGGGGCCGATTTGACCCACGCGTGGTGCAACCCGAAGAGGGCAAACGGATCGGCGCACAGCGGTGGTGCCTGATATGCCTTCTTGAGGCGCTTCTTCCGCCGGACGATGGAGTCGGCTGCGTCGACTTGCGTTTTGGGATAAATCACCACACCGCGAGCCTGGCGGCTCGGCTTCCACGGATCATGGAAGCCTTCACATGGTCGCCCAGTAATCGTGGTGAGCCAATCTGCCACCTCATCGGCATTCTGGAGCATGGCGGATAACAGCAAAAGATCGGCGTTAGGAGCCCGTTTGATGGCGTGAAGCAGGCAAAGCATCGCGTCGACGCTGCGCGATCCACCACCCTCAGAACTCAAAAGATGACATTCGTCGAAAACGAGCAACCCGAGATCGCTCATGTCCGTTTCGGCGAAACTGAGAAGGGCCAGGCACCGCTCAGGCGTCATGACCTCAATCGAACTCAAGTTCGGGTCCGCGGATCAGGGCGGTCAGATCGCCGTCCGTCGATACCACGCTGTCTATTAACGTCTCAGGAAAACTCTCGGCCAGATCGTCGCGGAGCTGGTCTACCAACGCCAGTGTGGGTACCAGAAAGATTACCTTTTTGCCGGATGACAGCGTTGATGCGATCTTGAGTTCGGAAAGAGTTGTTTTCCCTGCGCCTGTCGGAAGTACGAGCACCGCAGACTTGCCCACATCCAAAAAACCAGTCGCGACGGCCGCGCGGTGATTAGGCCAGAGAACCGGCTTATTCGCTGCACGATGGCGAACCCATAGCTTCCAAGCCTGCTCCTCGGCGCCCGCTGGTGGCGGGATTCGTGTGACACCGGAGTTTTCCAGCACGTCGGCTACGCGAATCAGTAACCGGGCCAGGTGGCGTGGTCCGGCATAGCTCGAGATAATGTTAAGGCCAGTGCTTTCCGGGAGGTCGAGCGGACGGGTCGCAAGTTCCACCACGCGAGCGAAAGCCTGTTGGGGTGTACCAAACGACTGGTAGGTGAGTTCAGGGTTTGGCCGATCGAGAAGGCGAGCGACCATTTGCACCAGTCCGCTCCAGCACAGTCCATAAAGGGCCTGGGTGGCTTTTTCGTCGAAGGGTGTCTCCGCTCCCGGCTTAAGCCCCACCAAGCGTTCGGCTCGTTCAAGGATCGCCTCGAAACGTTCCAATGCAAGATCTTCGATACTCTCAACGAGAGCACCACGCTGGATGTCGTCGAGCCGTGACCCGGCAAGTTCGCGTGCTGCCTCTCGAGCGTCGGGACTCTGCTCCGCGATGAGAAAAAGAAGTGGAGCCGAAACTCGCGGATCTATGGCGCGTGCTGTCAGCAGATCGTCACGCAACTCGAGTTCCGGCCGAACTCGTCCCAAAAGCTGGTAAGCCGTCGCAGCGACAAAAGCCGCCGCCCGGCGCTCATGGTCTTCGGCTCCGTTGTCGACCAGAGCCTCGTAAATTGTCGCGATCCGCTCGATCCGCTCCAACTGGGCCAAATAATCGGGCTGATCGGTGAGCGCTGCCGCCCGTAACCTGAGACCAGCGAGTTCGGCGTAAATCCCGGTCAACTCCTGCGGGAGCAATGCCGGGTCCACCCCGGAAATGGCGGGTGCGGTGCGGATCAATGCTGAAGTCTGGGCGTCAAACATCGAACTTCGCAATCTGCGCCCAAACGCGACCGGCGAACTCGCCAAACCAGACCCGAACGTTGTCGAGTGGCAGCGTGTTGCCACGACGGACATCGGCCGCAACGGAGAGAGAATCGTAGTCCTTGAACAGCGCCACGCATCTTTCTGTAGAGAAAACCGAGGGGCTTACGGTCAGAGAGGCCTCGAACGCCAAGGGGCGACTTTGTATCAGCGTGTCGTAAGCCGTCTTGAGTTGCGCGCCTGCGAGACCATAATTCTCCAGCAACGCGATGACTGCCTGCGCGAGCTGGTTGTCGCGTTTGCCCGAAACATATTCCCGGAACGATTTTAGAACTTGGCTCTGGAATTTCTGACGTGCGTGAATTGTGCATTTGTATTCGTAGACAGTGGCTCTCGTCAGCGTGTTGGTCGCGGGGTCCAGCGTCACTTTCACGCCGTCGGTGCCCTGATTAGTCGACTTAAGATGCGAATTGTCGATTTTTTCGTCGCCTGTCATCCCTTTGCGGGCAGCTACCCAGCAGATTATCTCGAACAGCAGGCCGTCGCGATGCTCGATGCCTTTATCGGTCATAGGGTGAAGATCTTTTTCCAAGGTCGCCTTCAGGTTGGTCGTGATCTTCGGCGCCCCGAGCTGTGTACCCTCCAGGATCAAGGCTGCGTGGAAGGCTTGTCCGATCAAGACCAGCGCCACCAAATGGGCAAGCGCGTCCGGTCCATTGACGGTCCATTGCTCACCTTCGCACTGGGGAAGCGCGGGCATCTGTTTCAAGGTCAACGGCATGGCTTAACTAGGCTCCAAGCAGCGCTCGAAAATCCTTGATGCCATGATCTCGCATCGCTTGGATTGCTGCGATCCGGGTTTTTCGATTTGTATTTGTATCTTCAAAGAATTGCGTGCTCCGCAAATTCGCAACATGAGTTTCGCTCAATTCGTGGTAGAGCGCCCCCGCAATCACGGCTGCAAGATACCAGTCGAACGGTATCAATCGATCATCTCTCGCGGTTGCGATATAGGTGCTCGCTTCGGCATCTAAGCCTAGTGCGGGCGAGTTGACGACAAAGCTATCCTCGCGGCGATAGCCAAACCCGGCACCTTCATAGCGATCGAGAGCATTTCGCTCCGAAACGTCCATCTCGAAAAGCGCGCCCTGCACACTATACCCAGGCAGGGGAACCAGCGTCGCTTTCCCTGAGCCATCCGTGCTCAGTTTCGTGAACTCGAGGCCGAAGTTAGCCGCAAACCCGGTTCCAATTAGCTTTGCAGAAGAACACCGATCCAGCAACCGCTGAGGCAACATGTTCGATCCATATGCGAAGTAAATAAATGACGTTGCTGTATTTTTCTTCGGTTGTAGCGTCATTTTAATGGTCAATCTAGTGCGTTATTATGAGGGGCCTGAAGTAAAGAAAATTGGATTCTTACCGAGGTTCGCGGCGCGTGGCGGGATGTCCTAAACTAAGATGACGTGATGATGGTGCGTTGTCCACGGATATTTACAATCTTGAGCTGAGTTTTACACCTTTAGCGAGGCAGTCTGCGTGATAGAAAACAGGAATCGTTGGATGCGGATACTGCTGCGACGCGCCGTTGCCACGTTGACGTCGAAGATGTAGTGCACTTCGGGCTTGTGAGTTCAGGACGTTGGTTTTTTCTCTGCGGCATTGTTGTCTCGGATCACTTCAACGGCAAGGCATCGTATCCGCGACGCATCAGCGCTTTTGTTCTGCCAAGAACAGGCTTTGTCTGAAGGTAAGCGCCAGTGCCGGACGCCTTGCGTCATTCGGCTAAGTGCGAAATCCAGTCCAACAGTCGTCATTCGGCCAACCAAAATGGCACAACTAACGTGATGGTGAGATCAGGCGGTTGGATGAGAAAATTGTTAGCGCGGGGAGGCATTCGGACTAAAGCGGAAATGATTTCCGCAGTGCCTGCGACGCTCTGCTCCTTTCAGTCGCGACTTTGCACTTGAATTCTCCGGCGCCGCTTCTGAGTGGAGTGGGTGACCTTTTCCAAAACCCTGGCGGGATCGCCGGCCATGCCAGTGATTTGTGATGCGACGTCGTCGCACGCGGCGCTGACACGTTCGGCTAGCTCCTCCACGCGCCTGATGGTCGATGCGCCGCTTAGTCCGATCTCGTCAGCCAAGGTCAACCAATTCGCCCGTCGCAGTTCGGTGGCATTGAACCGTCCAGCAATCCCCTGTGGCAGGCTCTGGTCGACCTGGCGATAGACGGCCGCGCACATCAAGTCGTAGAGCGGTGCCATCTTCGTCGAGCCACCAGCACCGATCAGGATCGAATAGTTCTTGGCATGGGAATCCGAATTGCAGATCAGCACGTTGAAGATCACTGCGTCGAGAAGCGTGAGGCGTTCGCCTGGTGAAACCAAGTCACTGATGGTGTTGAACATCATCTTCAGGGTCACGCCACTGCCCGTGGAGGACCGCTCGTACTTTTGCGAAGCGAAGTGGCCTGTGAGCTGGCAAAGATCTTCCTGATGTAGTCGTCGGATTTCGCCTTGGGGGTCAGTGAAGCGGTCATAGCGCCTCACCAATAGATAGCGTCGCTTGCCTGCTACGCCGATCGTCGCCTCTGCCGCTTTTAGGCCACATGCGCTTGCAAGGGCGAGACAGAAGGCCTCGTTCTCTACGCTTCCGGCAAGTCGTTTTGTGTCCGGCTTCAGGATGTGGGTGGAGGGTGTTCCGTCCACCGGAATCGAAATTCTGCCGTCGACGTCGACGAAGACCGGCAGCTTTTCCTGAACACCCGCTAGAGACATCGAGACGCCGCGCTGGCCTACCAGGAAGGGCTTGGCGGGTAGCTCGTTTAGAATGCGCTCCAGCGCTTCCTCATCTGGAACGGGCTGCATGTTGACCCCAGGCTTCCGCGGCTCGCCGATCGACAATGCGCCCGCCGTGTCTCGTCCGATGTGGCCAAGCAGGCCGACGATGTCCTGGGGAGAAACCTTTAGCCGCTGGCCGATTTCGGCGAGGTGTGTTTCCGGGAGCAGGTTGGCAAGCCAGGGCAGGAGCCGGTCAGCACCGACGGGGCCTGAACGGAGCGGCATGGTCAGCGACACCGGGAATGCCGAACGACGCGCTTCCCAGCTCGGATCATAGTCCATCCGCCATTCGCCATCGAAGGTCAGGTGGGCGACGGGGAGGGCTTCGTAGAAGATTGTCGTCATCGACCGTCACCGAAGGTCGGCAGGAAGTTCAGATCATCGTCAGAGGAGGGCAGGGTGGCCCCGACCGTTCTGAGGTCGCCGACCTCGATGCCGACAGTACGTGCGACGATCAAGGACTTTTCAAGCTGGCAGCTCGGCTTGCCGGATTCAAGCTCGACGATGAACCGTTCACCCGTGCCGGACCGTGTGGCCAGCTCGGTCTGTGTCCAGCCGAGGACCTTGCGTTTCTCCCTGATCGCGGCGCCGAAATCGCGTGCGGACCTGAACATAGAACATCTCCTGAGTTGGCTTACCGTACAGGAAGATTTCTTAAGAAACAATGCGATCCTTACCGATCGGGAAGTGCTGTCATCTGAGAGCAAAAACCAACCCGATCGGGAAGTTTATGCTCAAGGGTGCCATCGGAAGTCGAGGTCCTTGAGATCCGGGTATCGTCCGTGGTACACCTCCCGGTATCGTAATTTGCCAAACGCGGGCAGGGGGTTAGGAAAACCCCAGGCTTCTCAGGTATCGCGGGCCTAATTGGCGGAGAGTCCCACCCTCTCCGCCATTTAGGCATGTAAATTCAATTAGCTAGTGTAGATTTCTGCCTCGGTGAGAAATAAGTCGGCTTCGCTCGGCAGTGGTATCCTCATTGAGGGCCACATACCCGTCACTACCGGTCCTCAAATGACTGCAAAATGCCGAAGCGCCATCTTCGATGGCCGGCCGCTTGTTTTCTGGGCAGGGTTGCTGATGGATCGAGCCTATTGATTGCGATACGGGTCGTTTTTCTATTCTGCCTTTATGTGGGCAATCCAGCAGGGCTTCGGAGTGAATGCGAAAGTGGCACGCCCAAGTTCACCGGTGCTAGGGTCAGTTCTTGGACGAGTTAGCAAGCGAGGCGAGAACCGGATCAAAATTATCGAAGACCTTTCGAGCGAAAAGCTGAAGGGATTTCGTCACGATCTCGATGAAAGTTTCTAAATCGGTTTCTTCGTTGGCCATGCCCCTAAGTTTTATCCAGTTTTGAGTTCGCTCCAGCGGTTTTGGGTTGTTGTATTTGGGGCGGTAGCGGCGTGTTGCGGTGCGGAGCCGTTCCGGCTGCGCAGCACCGCATCACGTCGCGGGTTGATGGTCTGAGCGAACTCTGAAGGCGTCAGCCAGCCGAGGCCCGAGTGTGGTCTATGGTCGTTGTAGTCGCTGCGCCAGCTTGAGAGCGCTGACCTGGTATGGGTCAGTGACGAGAAGAGCGTTTCATTCAAGAGCTCATCCCGCAGTCGGCCATTGAAGCTTTCGATGAAGGCGTTCTGGATCGGCTTACCCGGCGCGATGTAGTGCCATTCCACCTTGACCTGGTCCGTCCATTGCAGGATCGCATTACTGGTGAACTCGCTCCCGTTGTCACTGACGATCATCTTCGGCTTGCCACGCTTCTCGATGATCCGATCCAGCTCACGGGCAACCCGAAGGCCCGAGAGCGATGTATCGGCGACGAGGCCCAGGCATTCCCTGGTGCAATCATCGACGATCGTCAGTACCCGGAACCTGCGGCCATCTGTGAGTTGATCCGACACGAAGTCCAGCGACCAGCGGTCATTGGCCGTCATCGCGACCAGCATCGGCGCACGTGTGCCGATCGCTCGTTTCCGACCGCCGCGCTTGCGCACCGTCAGCTTCTCCTCCCGATAGAGCCGGAAGAGCTTCTTGTGGTTCACGCGGTGCCCTTCGCGCTTGAGCAACACGTGGATGCGTCTATAGCCAAAGCGACGGCGTTCATGCGCCAATGCTTTCATCCGCTCGCGAAGACGATCATCGTCGCTGCGCCTGGTTTCGTAACGGACCGTCATTCGGCAAAAGCCGCTGGCTTTACACGCCCGCCGTTCGCTCATCTGGTGGTGATCCATCAGATGCGCGACAGCTTTCCGCCTTGCTGCGGGCGTCACCACAAATGGGATGGTCCGCCTCGTCCTCCTGCCGCATCATGAGGCGGTCAAACCAAAGGAGGTTGCAATGCCACAACGCAATGTGCCGCGTCCCGCGGCGGTCTATGGGATTGATATTGGTAAAAACATCTTCCACGTCGTCGCGTTGGGGAGCGACGGTACGGTCATCCAGCGGGTTCGGTTTCGACGGGACACGCTGCTTCATTTCTTCCAGCGGGCAGCATCAGCGATCGTCGGGATGGAATCTTGTGCAGGGTCTCAGTGGATTGCGAGGAAGATCCAGGCGATGGGTCATAAGGTACGGCTGATACCGGCCCAGTTTGTGAAACCTTACGTTAAGTCGAACAAGAGTGACATCATCGACGCGGAGGCAATCGCTGAGGCCGCCACGCGACCAACGATGCGATTTGCTACACTGAAAACTGAGGAACAGGCCGACCTTCAAGCCTTGCACCGGGTGCGTGACCAGATGATCGGCACGCGAACCCGCTTAATCAACCAGATGCGTGCTTTCTGCCTCGAATATGGTGTCGCGCTACGACAGGGCGCAGGTCTGTTCAAGCTCGACCTGCCCGAGGCTCTTGAGGATCAGGCAAACGATCTTTCGCCGGCAATGCGCAAACTGCTCAGCGAACTGTTTGCCGATCTGCGTCAGTTGGCAAAGCGGATTGGTGATGTCACGCGCGAGATCGAAGCGATCGCCAGTCGCGAGGATGTGGCACGACGGCTCATGACAATTCCTGGCATTGGAGCCTTGGGAGCCACTGCACTTCTTGCTGCTATTGGAAGCGGCAGACAGTTCCGGAAAGCGCGTGATCTGGCCGCATGGTTAGGCCTTGTGCCGCGGGAGTACTCGACCGGAGGGAAGCAGAAGCTTCTCGGGATCAGCAAGCGAGGCAACCGCTATGTCCGTAAACTGCTTGTCCATGGTGCGCGATCCTGCTTCCGACACCTCGACCGAACAAAGGATCGGCTGGGAGGCTGGCTGGACGGTCTTCAAGCCCGAATGCACCCTAACAAAGCTGTTGTCGCACTTGCCGCCAAAATGGCCCGGATCGTCTGGGTCGTCCTGACCAAACCGGGAGCACTCTACGAGCGCAGAGATCCTGCCTTCGCCTGATGGTCCTGGTTCGATTGCAAGGCTCGGGAATAGTGATGACGAAACAGTGGATCAACATGCCGTAAGCCCCGTGCAAAAAAGCGGGCTTCGTGCCCGAACCATTTATTGGGAACGGCGTGTGCGGATCTCATCATGGCCTGGCTGCAACCGCAGCTCACTCGCGAGAGGCCGGATACATTTATGCAACTGGAATCGTCGCTCACGATGTCTCGTACCCTTGCACGGGCGAGGCGGACCATACATTCTTTCCCAACAGGTCCTTCAAAGCCGCATTGTCGAGCATCGCGTCAGCCAGAAGCCGCTTCAGCTTGGCGTTCTCGTCCTCAAGAGTCTTCAGCCGCTTGGCCTCCGACACGTCCATGCCGCCAAATTTGGCCTTGTATTTGTAGAAGGTTGCATCCGAGATGCCGTGCTTGCGGCAAAGCTCAGAGACCGGCGTGCCTGCCTCGTGCTCCTTCAGTATCCCGATAATCTGTTCGTCTGTGAAACGGTTGCGCTTCATTCTCTGGTCCTCTCAATGGGCCAGAGCTTACTTCAAAATGGATTAGTTCAACGGGGCAAGGTCAGCCGAAGCTTTGCGCAGAACCTCGTTGGCCTGACGAAGCTCGCGGTTCTCCCGCTCAAGAGCCTTCATCTTCTCGGCCACATCGCTCGGCAGGCTGCTCGTTTACCGCTGTCGACCTCGGTCTTCTTTACCCATTCGTGCAGCGTGGCTGGCGAGCAGCCAATCTTGGAAGCGATAGATGAAACGGCAGCCCAGCGTGATGGATGCTCGGCTTCGTGGTCCAGCACCATACGGATGGCACGGTTGCGGACTTCAGGTGAAAACTTGTTCGTTGTCTTGCTCATGATGGCTCCACTTTCTCAGAAGTTGGAGCCTCCGGCAAACCCGGCGCGGTTCACCACCATTCCGGGTCGCTGGTGCGCAGAGCGTTCAGCAATCCATTTTTTCAACGGGAGGGAAACCATGAAGAAAAACAAACAACTGTCTGCCGTTGTCGCGGTTATTGCGACAATGCCGGCAACTCTTGCCGTCGCCCAGGAGCCCGCCGGCATACCGCCGCTGGAAACGCTCCCGCCGCAGGCGCAACTTTACTTCAACCTGGGAAGCGCGGGCCTGCTGGCCGAGATGAACAGCTACGAGAATTTCAACACGGTCCAGGGGCGCATCGGGCTTTCCCGCGCGCAGATCGAGTTTTCCCGGTCCTCAGGCATTACCAGCGGCTACGAAGACAGCTCGTTCGTCGCTGTTCTGCCCTTCGAGGTGATGTATGCGCTGCCCGGGTCCGATGGCCACTCCTATCTCCGCTTCAACGGCTTTGTGAACGACATCACGGGCGCAAGTGGGAACCCGACCCAACTGGATTCCTCGGCACAACGGCTCGATGTCCAATACATGTGGTCCCCAAACATCAACACGCTCATGGGCATCGGTCCGTACTACGAAAAGGCAAGTGTTGATCTGCTGCACAATGACGGCACCATCAGCCGCGACGGGTGGGGTATCAGAGCTGACTACCTCCAGAAACTCACCTCGAACTGGGGCGTGGCCGCACGCGCGGACCTGAATTTCGGCGAAGGTGAAACCCGCGTTCCCGTCGCACCCGGTGTTACCTATACACTCGACCAGAACGATACGCGCGCCTATTTCCAAGGAGATCTTGTCGGCACTTATACAAGCCGCGATGCCAACTGGATCCCCGAAGGCTGGGTGTTCCATCCAACCATTTCGGCAGTCTATCAGCGTACGGAATTTGACTCTGCAACCGATAGCTTTGGCGGCACGGTGGGCGACAGCGATGCCTATGGCTGGCTCGGCGCCAGTGCTCGGTTCGAAAGCACGGAATTCCGTCCGGGCAAGCTCGCCCCATATTTCGAAATCGGTTTCCAGCACGAATATGTCAACGATCTCGATCTTCTACTCGATGACCAGACCCATCTGCACACCGTCGTTGGTTTCGCGACGAACCTCGGCAATGGCGGGCGCCTTGATGTGGAATACGGGCGTCACGATGGGCTGAACGGAAAGCGCAAGGACCAAGCCGTCACGGTCCATATCGGCTACGCCTTTTGAGGAGGCCGGAATGCCCCGTATCACCTATCAGGACCCGACCGGACACAAACATGTGGTCGAAGTTGCCGTAGGCCTCACCGTGATGGAAGGAGCCCGGGACAATGGTATTCCCGGGATTCTGGCAGATTGCGGCGGGGCTTGCGCCTGTTCGACATGCCATGTGTATGTCGATCCGGCGTGGATCGGAAAGCTTTCGCCGAAGGATGAAATGGAGGCCGACATGCTGGAGTTCGCGTTCGAGCCCGACCCGCAGCGGTCGCGCCTGACTCGCCGGTTGCGCGTCACCGAGGACCTGGACGGTCTTGTCGTGACGATACCGGCCGAGCAGGCATGAGGGAGGGCCGGACCATGCGTGAGGACCTGCGTGATCTCAGCCCGAAGGAATCGGAGGCCGGCAATATCGTTATTGTCGGTGCCGGGCATGCGGGAACCCAGCTTGCCGCCTCGTTGCGGGAGGAGGGATTTGCGGGGCGCATCGTGCTGATTTCACGCGAGGCGGAGGCGCCCTATCACAAACCGCCGCTGTCGAAATCCTTCATGAAGGATTCCGAGGCTCCCTTGCAACCGCTGAGGGGCGAGCGGTTTTTCCACGATCATGACATCGATCTTCGGCTCGCAGTGCAGGTCGACGAAATCGACCGGGCGGCGAAGCAGGTGATCATGTCTGACGGTGGACGCCTTGCCTACAGCAAGCTGGTGCTCGCGGCCGGTGCCTCGGCGCGTCGACTGACCGTCCCGGGCGCAGACCAGACCGGCCTATTCCATCTTCGAACGGCGCAGGACGCTCGGAAGATGCGATCGGCGATGCCCCGACATGGGCGCGTGGTGGTCATCGGTGGTGGCTTCATCGGCCTGGAAGCCGCAGCCATGCTGAGGGCGCGGGGCTCCGCGGTCGAGGTCGTTGAACTTGCGCCGCGACTGCTGGGCCGGGCTGTCAGTGCCACCACGGCTGAAGCCATTGCCGAGGACCTTGCCCTCCAGGGTGTCGTGGTAAGGTGCGGTATCGGCGTTGACCGGATTCTCGGGGATGGGAAGGTCTCTGGTGTGCTGCTTGAAGACGGAACCGAACTTCCCGCCGACATGGTGGTCGTTGGCATCGGTGCCGTTCCGGAAGACGATCTTGCTCGACGGTCCGGGCTGGGTTGCGACGGTGGCATCGAAACGGACGGCCTGCTTGTGACATCCGACCCATCCATTTTCGCGATCGGTGATTGTGCTGCTTTCCACCAGGCACGTCTGAATGCACGCACACGTGTCGAGTCGGTGCAGAATGCCAACGACCAGGCGCGTGCCTTGGCGCGAACCCTGACCGGCAATCCGACTGTCTACGACGCCGTGCCCTGGTTCTGGTCCGACATCGGCGCTTTGAAACTACAGATCGCCGGCCTTGCCGTCACTGCTGACGAGGACATCGCGGTATTCTCGGCCGATGGGTCCCTGCGGTCGGTCTGGCGCCTTGCAGGGGGGCGGCTCGTCGCGGTGGAAACGTTGAACGATCCGGGTGCCCACATGCTTGGGCGCCGCCTGCTTGCAGGAGGTGTCACACCGGACCGTGCGGCTATGGAAGCCGGCGACAGGGCAGCTCTGAAGTCGGCCTGTGCGGCATCTCAGAGCATGTCGGATTGATCACTCCGTCTTGAGGGTTGACGCCTCTGGAAGGCAATGCCGAAGCATAGCCAGAGGAGGGACCTCATAGAACTCGGCATGCCGACCGCACCACAACGACTGAAGCTCATCGGGGCGGGGAGCCAGCGTCACCGGCAACCGCCGTGATGCTTGGGCCGCTGCCGTTATCCACCTTAGTCGCCGCGGTGCCCGGCATCCGTGGAACGACGTAACGCGCCAGACCGACGGGTCATTGCCCTGGCTAGGCCGAAAGCCGGGAGATGAAGCGTGCGAACAGTTGCGCCTGGGAGGAGATCTCCAGCTTGTGATAGATGTTCTTGCGATGGATCTTCACGGTGCCCTCGGCGATGCCGAGCGTTTCGGCGATCGACATGTTGGAGTGGCCGCGCAGGATCAGCGAGGTGATCTCGATCTCGCGCGGCGTCAGCAGGCCGTTGGTCATCTTGCCCAGGGTTGCATTGATGGCGTCCGGCTGCGGGCGGCCGTGATCGGGATGCCGGTCGATCCCCGTGCCGATGGCAAAGTGCTGCTCGATCAGCAGCCGGATGACCGGCTCGACGGCATTGACGGTTTCGAGGTCGCGCCGCCCGAAGGCGGATGAGCCGTCGGGACGGGTGAAGCTGACAACCACACCGTAGTCCGGGCCGGGCCGGGCGATGAAACCCACCTCGTCGCGAATGCCCGTCAGACCGTAGTGCTGGCGGAAATATTCCGAGCTGTAGAACTGGTCGGGTGCCATGTCCCGGAGCCGCCGCACCCCGGTGACGGTCGGGTCGGTGGCCGCCGCATAGAACGGGTCGAGCAGATAGGGTCCGGCGGCATAGGCGTCGATGACGGTGGCGGCCCGGTCGGGATCGATGTTGTAGTAATGCGCGATCGGTGGCGACGCGCCAAGATAACCGAAGATCATGAACACGTCGAAATCAAGCATCGCGCGGAGCGCGGCTTCGATGCGTGCGGGAAAATCGGGCTCGCCCAAGGACGTGATGGCGCCTGCCAATGTCTTGTTCCAGGCGGCGAAACCTTTTTCCAAGTCCCTTACCCTTCCAGTCCGATCGAGACGCTTCCGCAATATTGCATCACGGCCTATCCCTTTGGGGATATTTCCTTACCGAAAGCCGATGCCTAACCTCAAGTTAATTCTGAGAAGGGTGCCATGACGAACGACAACTGTTCCGCTTCCGATTTCGAAAAAGCAGTCCGGGAAATTGGGGCCGATGCGGTCCATATTGGCATGGTCGACCCGCAGGGTGAGTTTCGCGACAAGCTGGTTTCCGCCGACAAGGCGATCAAGCTGGCGAAGGACGGCTACCCGTTCTGCGAAGTGCTCTATTTCTGGGACATTGCGGAAAACACCTACCGCGACGGTGCGTTCGTCGATCGTCCCGCGACCCTCTTCGCCGATAGCGTGCGGCGCTATCCCTTCGCCGAGGATACCGCGCTTTGCCTGGCGGATTTCGCCGGCGACTTCGGCCGCCGCTCACCGCGAAACGTCTGCCTGGAGCAGATCGCGCGCGCTGCGGAACGCGGCTGGGATGTGCTGTCGGCTTTCGAGTTCGAGTTCTTTGTCTTCGACGAGACGGCCGAGACGATGAAGGCGAAGAACTATCGCGACCTCACACACTTTGCCCAGGGCAACCGGACCTATTCGCTCCAGACGTCGGCCCTTTACGGCGACCTGCTCGAAGGTCTCGAAGAGACCATGACGACGATGGATGTGAAGCTCGATGCCATCCACACCGAGCTCGGCCCGGGCTGCTTTGAGGCTCCGCTGACCTACGCCAAGGGCATCAAAGCGGCGGACGACGCCTTCCTGTTCAAGAACTTCGCCCGGTCCTACTTCGCCCGCAACGACCTGACCGTGAGCTTCATGTCGAAGCTCTCGCCGGCGCTGTCCGGCCAGTCGGGGCACCTGCACCTGTCGCTGCGCGACAGAGACGGAAAGCCGGTCTTTGCCGATCCGGATAGCCCTGACGGGCTTTCCCGTACGGCGCGCCATTTCATCGGCGGGTTGCTCAAGTTGATGCCCGAACTGCTGGCGATGTGCTCGTCGACCGTCAATGCCTACAAGCGACTTGTGCCAGGCGCCTGGGCGCCGATCTCGGCGAACTGGGGCGTGCAGAATCGCACGGCGGCCGTCCGCGTCATCAATGACAGCAAGGAGGCGACCCGCCTCGAGTTCCGCGTCCCGTCCGCCGATACCAACCCCTATCTGGCCCTCGCCATGCTGATTGGCGCCGGTCTCTACGGTGTCGAAAACGAGATCGAGCCGGCCCCGAGCAGCGCGGAGAATTTCTATGCCGCGACGCCTTCGTCGGACGCTGCCTTCCCGCGCGATCTCTGGGATGCCGCGCAACGGTTGAAGCAGAGCCCGCTGGCGCGGACGATCTTCGGTGATGATTTCGTCGAGAGCTTCGTCGAAAGCCGGGAAGTGGAATTCTCGCACTATCAAAAGCAGGTCAGTGAATGGGAGATCAGGCGCTACCTCGGCGTCGTCTGATATCTCGTCTTCAAGCAGATCAAAAAAAGGGGAAGACAAGAATGATCAAGGGAACAGCAAGTATCAGTCGCCGCTCGGTCCTCAAGGGCATGGGTGGAGTGGGCATGGCAGCCGCAGGCGCAAGCCTTGTGGGCTTTCCGCGCAACGCTGCCGCGGCCGAAAGCCTGAACTACATGTGCTGGGAAGGCTACAACGCCCCCAGCATTCTCGAACCCTTCCAGAAGTCGACCGGGGCGACGATCTCCGTCGACCTGATCACCGACTCCGCCGGCGGATTTGCCAAACTCGCAGCCGGCGCCTCGCGCGAGTTCGACCTCGTCTCGTCCGACAGCCCGTGGATCCAGCGCATGGGCCCGGCCGGCTTCTGCCGGTTCCTCGATGACGCGGATTTCGCCGAGCAGTACGCCGATTTCTATCCTCAGTTCCGGGCTCCTTTCGCTCCGCTCCAGCACGAGGGCAAGGCGACCGGCCTGCCGACACGTTGGGGCTGGGTCGGCCCGACGGTCAACACCAAGTTCGACACGCTCGAATCCTGGTCGAGCTATGCACCGGTCTTCGACAGCGCCTACAAGGACAAGATCTGCCTTCTCGACTGGGGTGACTGGCCGATCATGCCGCTGGCTCTCTATGCCGGCATCAACCCTTACGAAGAGCTGGACGAAGCGGCTCTCGGCGAAGTCCGCAAGGTTCTGCGCGCCGCCTTCAAGAATACCCGCGCGATCGTCGCCGATCTCGCCATTGCCCAGAAGGGCCTGATCGACGGCTCGTTCCGCGCGCTGATCGGCGGGGGCACCTATTGCACCTCGGCGCTCCGGCTGCAGGGCCACGACTATATCCAGTCGATCGTCCCGGAACCGAAGAATGGCCTCAAGCAGGGCATCATCTGGATGGAGGCGACGGGCCTCGTCGACAACGGCAAGAACTCGAAGGTCGCGGCCGACTTCCTGAAGTACATCGTCTCGCCCGAGGTGGCCAAGCAGTTGGCGATCACCGAGGCGACCTGCAACCTGGTACCCAGCCAGAAGGCCGAGGCGCTGTTCTCCGACGCGGAGAAGAAGGCGCTGCAGATGGACTACATGTGGACGGCCTGGGAAAACAGCCAGTTCCACACCGTGGCGCCCAACATCGACGACATGCTGGCGATCTGGCAGGAAGAGCTCGCCGCCCGCTGAACCAGGACCTAGATGGGCCGCCGTCCTGGACGGCGGTCCGCACAACCCTCCAGGAGTCGGGGACGCCTACATTGCCAGTGCCAATCATTGAAGCCTTGAATATCGTCAAAGACTACGGTTCCGCGCGCGCGCTGCATGGCGTGTCGCTGGAGGTCGGGGAGGGGGAATTCGTCGCCCTCGTCGGCCCGTCCGGCTGCGGAAAGACCACGCTCTTGAAGATACTCGCAGGCTTCGAGGAGCTGACCGAGGGGCGGCTGGAAATCCAGGGGCAGGACATGCTGGGCGTGCCGGCGGCCAGCAGGCCGACGCGCATGGTGTTCCAGAAACTGGCGCTGTTCCCGCACAAGACAGTCGCGGAGAACATTGGCTTCCCGCTCAAGCTCAAGAAGATGGACCGGACGGAGATCGATGAGCGTGTTCGCGCGATGATCGATCTGATGCACCTCAAGCCGGAATATCTCGACCGCTATCCGGCCCAGCTTTCGGGCGGCGAACAGCAGCGCGTGGCGCTGGCGCGCGCGCTCGTCTCCCGTCCCAGCGTGCTGCTGCTCGACGAGCCGATGAGCGCGCTGGACGCCAAGCTGAAGAAATCCCTGCAGGCCGAACTCAAGAAGCTCCACCGCGAAATCGGCACCAGCTTCGTCCTGGTGACGCATGACCTGGAGGAGGCGATGATGCTGGCCGACCGGATCTGCGTGATGCAGGCCGGCCATGTCATCCAGATCGGCACACCCGCCGACATCTACTACCGGCCGGCCAACACCTTCGTCGCCGGCTTCATCGGCGAAACCAATTTCCTGCCGGTGTCCGTCGTCCGCGAGAGCGATGGCGCAGCCACGGTGATGTCGCAACTGGTTACGGGAGCGCCGGCGCGGTTGAAGGGCGAGCATGTCTCAGAACATCTGACGTCTTCGGGCACGGCACTGCTCGTGCGTCCGGAAACCATCGGTTTCGTCGAGGGCGATGCCTCCCCGGACTTGTGGGTGATGGCGGGAACGGTCGAAGAGTATTTCATCAAGGGTTCGTCGACCCAGTACCGCGTGCGCGTCGACGGTTTGGCTGCTCCTGTGGTGATGGACCTGCCCGGATCGATCGTCCTGCCGGCCGAGGTCGGACAGTCCGTCCGGATCTGCTTTGATCCGGCCTCCGCCTTCCTGCTGTCGGAGTGACCATGAACATCGAGCACAAGACATGGAAGGACCCAGTGCTCATCGCAGCCGTCGCACCGCTGGCGATCGTCATGCTGGTCTTCTTCCTGGTGCCGCTGGCGATGACTGTGGTGCTGACCTTCCAGACCACGCAATATTATCGTCTCGTCTGGAGCTGGGACCTGAAGGTCTGGACCGAGGTCTTCTCCAAGCCCCACTACTGGACGATCATCGGCCGGACGATCGTCATGGCGGTCATCTGCGTCGGGCTTTGCCTGCTGATCGCATTTCCGACGGCCTATGCGCTCGCGACGCGGCTTAAAGCCTACAATACCCACATCCAGATCATGATCGTCTTCGCCTTCCTCACGGATGCGGTGCTGAAGACCTTCGGCTGGATCCTCGTCCTTGATCGTAACGGCGTGGCAAACTGGGCGCTGAGCGTGGTGGGATTTGCGCCGGACAGCCTCGACATCCTGTTTACCCCGGCCGGCGCCATGGTCGGCATGGTCTACAACCTGGTCGTCTATCCGATGTTCACCCTCTACCTGTCCCTGGTTCGGATCGACCGCGACCTGCTGCTGGCGGCCTATGATGCCGGTGCGTCGCGCCTTCGGACCTTCTTTGAAGTCACCCTGCCGCTCTCCCGGCCGGGGCTTTATTCCGGGGGCGTCCTCGTCTTCGTTCTGAGCCTCGGTGCGTTTCTCGAGCCGAAGGTGCTCGGTGGCGGCACATCGCCGCTCGCCTCCGAACTGATCCGCCAGAGCTTCGAGACCCGGGTGAACTGGCCGTTGGGTGCGGCGCTCACCATCGTTCTGATTTCCGTTGGGGCTCTGACCCTGGCGCTGGCCGGTCTGTTGGCCATGAAGCGCTCTCCCGCCTTGAGGAGGCGAGCCGCATGATCTCCCATCGTCTCAAGGATCGGCTGATCGACACGGGCCTGATCGGCAGCCTCGCTCTGCTGCTGGTGTTCTTCTACATTCCGATCATTACCCTGGTCGCCTTCTCCTTCACCTCGAGCCGGGTGCTGACCCTTCCGATCGAAGGCTTCTCGTTTGACTGGTACGGCGAATTGTTCCGCAAGCCGGACTTTATCCCGGCAGTCGCCAATTCCGCCATGGTCGCCGCGGTATCGACCGTGTTTGCCACGATCCTCGGGACGGCCGGCGCGATCGCCTGGATCCGCTACCGTTTTCGTCTGCAGAATGCCTTCCGGCTCGTCACCTTCGCACCGCTGCTTTTTCCGCAATTGCTGCTCGGCGTGGTCATGCTGCTGTGGTTCTCGGTGCTGGGCAACTGGCTCGGCTTCTCGACCGGGCTCGTCACGGTGATCATCGGTCATGTCGTCTACATCACGCCGTTCGCGCTCGTGATCGTCGCGGTACAGGTCTACGGCTTCGACGAAACGCTGGAGGACGCCGCGCGTGATGCGGGGGCCAACGGCTGGGAGGTGTTTCGCGAGGTCACGTTCCCGCTTCTGTGGCCGGGTATCTTTTCCGCGGCGATCTTCGCCTTCCTGCTGTCCTGGGGGAACTTCTATGTCTCCTATTCGCTCGCCGGAACGGCCAGAACGCTGCCGATCTTCGTCTACAGCGGCATCGCGGTCGGCTCTTCCCCGATCTACCCGGCACTGGCGACGCTCAACTTCATTCCGGCGCTCATCCTGGTTGCGCTCGGGGAACTGCTGCGCCGCCGGGCTTTGAAGCGCCAGTCCATGCCATCCACCGAGGAATAATCAATGACGATCCACACCCAGGCCGTGGCCAGCAACTGGAGTTTTCCGACCGATGTCCGTTTCGGCAATGGCCGGATCAGGGAGATCGGAGCCGCCGTTCGCGCCCTTGGTGCGTCGTCGCCGCTGGTCGTGACCGATGCCGGTCTCAAGGATCTCTTCCCGGTGCAAAGGGCGCTGGAGGCGCTTCGCGAGGCGGGGCTGCAACCGGGGCTGTTCTTCAATGTGAAACCCAATCCGACCGGCCGGAACGTCGCCCACGGTGTCGAGGCTCTGCGCAGCGGAGGGCATGACCTGGTCGTGGCGATCGGCGGCGGCAGCGCGCTGGATGCGGCCAAGGCGATCGCGCTGATGTCGTCCCAGACGATCTCCATGTGGGATCTGGAAGACATCGGCGACAACTGGACGCGCGTCGACACCTCCCGCCTGGTGCCGGTGATCGCCGTTCCGACCACGGCCGGCACGGGATCGGAGCTCGGGCGCTCCTCCGTCATCACGCAGGACGAAGAGCACCGCAAGGTCATCGTCTTCCATCCGCGGATGATGCCGAACATCGTGATCATGGATCCCGAGCTGACGACCGGACTGCCGGCGCACATCACGGCCGCAACCGGGATGGATGCCCTTTCGCATGCCCTGGAGGCGCTTTCTTCTCCGACGTTCCACCCGATGGCCGAAGGAATAGCGCTGAATGCGCTGCAACTGATCAAGACCTGGCTGCCGGTGGCGGTCGCGGAAGGCCAGAACCTTGAAGCGCGCGGCCAGATGCTGGTCGCCTCCGGCATGGGCTGCGTCGCGCTGCAGAAGGGGCTGGGCGCCATCCACGCTCTGGCGCATCCGCTGGGGGCCCTGCATGACGCCCATCACGGCCTGCTGAATGCCGTCCTGATGCCCTATGTGCTGGAATTCAACGCGCCGGCGATCAAGGACAAGCTGGAGCTGCTGGCCCGGCTGCTCGACCTGCCGGTGCCCACCGCGGCCGGCGTGATCGACTGGATCTTCGATCTGCGCGAGACCCTGGAGATTCCGCCGACATTGGCCGCGATGGGGCTTGCCGACATTGACGAGGACAAGGTCGTGGCGATGGCCGAAGTGGATCCCTGCGCCGGCGGCAATCCGGTCCGGCTCGATCGCGCCGGGCTGCTGAGCATACTGCATGCTGCGCGCTGACGGTTAACATCCTGTCCCTGTCCGATCGAATCCCCTTCACGCCGACGGTGGGCCTTGTCTGAACCCTTCTCATTGGCGGTCGTGAACGCGAGCCGAACATCGCCCAAGGCTATCTCGATCGCGCTCGGAGCTGGCAACCAATGGCTCTCGCGGTCCCGGCTTTTTATCAACTGATCCAGTCGCACCTTGACGTCATGGTATTTAACTATACTATTTTCGAATAGAGATATAAAACTATCATTTTCGACGTGAGAACCAAGTGGCGACGGTCAAAGAACGCTTGCAAGACAGTCTGGAGAAGTCGACGCCCGCGGGCCGAGCGATTGCTACATACATGCTGTCGAACCTGAGCGAGCTGCCTTTCGAGACAGCCGCTAGCATTGCGACCAAGGTCGGCGTCGGCGAGATGACGGTCGGCCGCTTCTGCCGCTCCATCGGCTACAATCACTTCAAGGAACTCAAGGCCGACCTGAAAGATGACTTCGGCGACAGCCCCTGGCTGGTCGGCGACCGGCTGAAGGATTTTGCCACCCGCGCCCGTTCCGGTGACGACCAGCTGGCAGCCGGCCTCGAAATGGAGATCGGCGCGCTCGTACGGGTTTACGAACTGGCCCAGACACCCGAATTCGACCGTTTCATTGCGCGTCTCAGCACGGCTCGCAAGGTCTACTGCGCCGGCTTCCAGACGGAGCGTGGTGTCGCGGCGGTGCTCGCCCATCAGCTCCAGTATCTGCGTGACGAGGTTCATATCGTCGATATGGCCGCCGGCAACTTCGTCGATGTGCTGCTGACGGATCCGATCGACATCATGTTGGTGGTGATCGATACTCGCCGCTATTCGCGCCAGAGCAAGATGTTGGCCGAGGCGGCCCACGCAAAGGGCATTCCGGTTACCATACTCACCGACACCTATTGCGATTGGGCGACGTCGGTTTCCAGCGAAGTCTTCGCTGTCCCGACGGCGCTGAACCAGTTCTGGGATTCTCTAAGCCCGCTTGTCTCCCTCGTGCAACTCGCCATCAACGGCGTATTCACTCAACTGGGAGCCGAGGTTGAGAACCGGCTCGGCCAGATGTTCAGTTGCTACAAGACCTTCACGGGCTATGCCGGAGGCGCCCTGGAAGACTGACCGAGCCTAACCTTCACCCGTCATGCAAAGCTAAAAAAGGGGAACGCAGACGATGACAAAAATGAAATGGGAATTCAAAGGCACTATGGTGGCGCTGACGCTCGCTTGCGGCAGCGTGATGCCGGCATCGGCACTCATGGCAGGGGAAGCCGTCTTCGTGATGCCGGCTTCTGAAGCCGGCGCTCCGGCCCTCGATCCGATCCGCGGAACCTTGGTGACGCTGGCCCATGCTCTGGTTTATGACCGGCTGGTCGTGCAGGGTGCGGACCAGGGCTTCTACCCGCATCTGGCGACCAGCTGGGAAACGTCGCCCGATGGAATGACCTGGACCTTCCACCTCAAGGAGGGCGTCAGGTTCCATGACGGCGAGCCATTCAACGCCGAGACGATCGCCTGGTGGATCCCGAAATTCGCCGGCACCGAGAACGAGTACCTGGTCGGTGCCATCGACAAGGTGGAAGTGGTCGACGACCTGACCGTGCGCTTCCTGATGAAGCACCCTGATGCCAACCTTCTCTACAACATGTCGAGCGGCTTCATGGGCGTTCCAAGCCCGAAGGCCTATGACGCCGAAGGCACGAATTATGGTGTGACAGTCGCTGTCGGCACCGGACCCTACAAGCTGGAGAGCTTTACCACGGGCGTGGAATCCGTTCTTGTGCGCAATGATGACTACACCTGGGGTAGCGCTGCATCGCAAAACAAGGGTCCGGCCAAGATCGATCGCCTGACGCTGCGCGAAATCGCCGATTCCTCGACCAGCTTCCTGGAACTGAAAACCGGTGGCGTCGATGTCGTCATCGACGTCCCGAGCGATATCCTGCCACAATATGCAACACTGGAAAATGCCACCGTGCAGAGCCAGTCGGGCTTTGGCATCTTCTACATGCCGATCAATACCACCGTCGAGCCCTTCACCGACCTCAGGGTCCGCAAGGCGACGGCGCTCGCCGTCAACCAACAGGAGATCCTCGACAAGCTGTTCGGCGGCCAGGGTCTCGCTGCCCACAACTTCCTGATCGCCTCGCTACCGGAATCCAAGGTCGACCCGAAGTTCGACATTTCCTATGACCCCGAACAGGCCAAGACTTTGCTTGAAGAGGCTGGATGGAAGGCCGCCACAGACGGCAGCCGTTCGAAGGACGGCAAGCCTTTGAATGTTACGCTCTGGACCCAGAGCGACACCGAGTTCAAGCGCCTCACGGAGGTCATCCAGGCGCAATTGAAGGCGGTCGGCATCAATGCGGAAATTACAGTCTTCGACACGAGCTCAATCCGCGCCGAATACAAGAAGGGCACCCAGCAACTCGCAGTCCGCAGCTATGGCTGGAACAATGCCGATATTCTCGACTGGTTCTTCTCCGGCGAGCGGCTGGGATACCCCAACGTCTCGATGTGGAAGGACCCCAAGGCTGACGAACTGCGCGTCAAGGCTCTCACCGGTTCCAAGACCCCGGAAGAGCGCATCGCCAACTTCGTTGCCTATCATGAATATGTGCTGAGCCAATATCCCTTCGCGCCGATCTACGAACCGGTCCAGACGCTTGCCTTCAACAAGGATCGCGTCACCGTCCCGGGGAAAATCGACGGCCCGCAGTTCTCCGCACAGACCGTCCTCGACATCGAAGTCAAGGAATGATGGTTCGGGGACGACGGATATGATGGGTTATGCGCTCAGGCGCCTCCTTGCGATGATACCGGTCTTCTTCGTCGTCTCCGGCGTGGTCTTCCTGATCGTCCATCTCGTGCCGGGTGATCCGGTGGACAATCTGATCAGGACCGGCTCCTCACCCGACCAGCGGGCGGCGATCATCGCCCGCTATGGGTTGGACCGGAGCATTGTCGAGCAATATCTCACCTGGCTCGGCAATGTCGCCCAAGGTGACCTCGGGACGGCGATCGTCATGCGCCGCCCCGTGGCCGACCTGATCCTCGCCAATCTGGCTCCGAGTCTGGCGCTCGGAACCTGGGCGCTCGCCTTCTCCGCCGTGTTCGGCATCGTCGCCGGCGCGCTCGCCGCCACCTATCGTGACCGTTTCGTCGACCATTCTCTGATGGGGCTGTCGCTGCTTGGGTCCACCGTGCCCACCTTCTGGCTCGGCCTGCTGATGATCATGCTGTTTGCCGTTCAGCTCGGCTGGGTTCCGGTCTCCGGCGCGCGCCACTGGACTTCCCTCATCCTTCCGGTCCTGACCGTCGGCCTTGGCGGCATGGCGCTTGTTGCGCAGGTCACCCGAGTCGCGATGATCGAAACGGCGCGCGAGGATTTCGTCATGCTGCTGCATGCCAAGGGCCTGTCGCGCCTTCGCATCCAGATCGCCCATGTGCTGCGCCATGCGCTAATCCCCGTCGTCACAATTCTGAGCCTTCGCATCGGCCTGATCGTCGGCGGCTCGGTGACGGTCGAATATGTCTTTGCCCGCCCCGGCCTCGGCTCCCTGCTGATCCGCGCACTCGGCCAACGGGACTATCCGCTGATCCAGGGCTGTCTACTGTTTCTTGCCGTGGCGGTCATGCTCGGCACGCTGATCGGCGATCTTCTGCAGGCTGCCATGGATCCGCGCCAGCGGGAGGAAGCCGCAGCATGACCTCGCGCACTCATCCGGCCTCCATTCTGTCGCGCCTCGTGGCACTGTCCCCCACGCCGGGCGCTGCACTGTCTGGCATCGCTCTTGTCGGGCTCGCCATCGCCGCGATCGGCGCCCCCTGGCTGTCGCCCTATGCCTATGACGCGCAAAATCTCTCGATCGCCAACCAGGCGCCCTCGGTCATGCACTGGTTCGGCACTGACGAATTCGGTCGCGATATTCTCTCCCGCGTGATCTACGGCGCCCGCACGTCACTGAGTGTAGCCGTCGTGTCGATCACACTGTCGCTACTCGGCGGCATCCTGATCGGCGCCGTCTGCGGCTATCTCGGCGGGCGTTTTGACCGATTAATGATGTCCGCCGTCGACCTCACCTGGTGCTTCCCGGAAATCCTGCTGGCGCTCCTGATCGTTGCGATCTTAGGCCCCGGTTCTGGCAGTACGGTTCTTGCCATCGCGATTGCCTATCTCGCTCAGTTCACCCGGCTGACGCGCACCCAGATCATCACGCTGAAGCGCCAGACCTTCGTCGAGGCGAGCCGCAGCATGGGCGCCGGCCCGCTGCACATCATGATGCGTCGGCTGCTGCCCAATGCGATCGCCCCCGTTGTCGTCGTCGCCATGCTGTCGACCGGCAATGCTATACTGCTTGAGGCAACCCTCGGCTTCTTCGGCATGGGTGCACAGCCGCCGGTTCCGAGCTGGGGCGGCATGATGAGCACGGGCTCGGCCCAGCTCTTCAACGCGCCGTGGGTCATCCTCTGGCCCGGCGTCTTCGTTGCCGCTTCGGTGATCTTCATCAATCTGTTCGGTCAGGGCGTACTGAAGTCCCTCGACGTCAAGGCTAGGATGAGAAGCTGATGGCGCCCCTTCTCAAAGTCGAGCAGCTGCATATCGGTTTTGGTCCGCTCGAACCGCTGGCGGGCGTCGATATCGCGGTCGATCGCGGCCGCATTCTCGGCCTGGTCGGCGAATCCGGCTCCGGCAAGTCGATGACCGCCATGAGCGTCATGGGGCTCCTGCCGCTAATGGGCGGACGCATCAAGTCCGGCAGCATCCTCTTCGACGGAACCGACCTGACGACGATCGGCGAAAGGGACTACCGCAACCTGCGCGGCGGGCGGATCGCCCTCATCACCCAGAACCCGATGACATCGCTCGATCCGGTGATGCGTGTCGGCCGCCAGATCGATCAGGTAGCCGAACTGCACCTGAAGCTCGACAGCAAGGCGGCCAAGGAAAAGACCATCGGCCTGATGGCGCGCATGCGCATTCCCTCGCCGGAAATGACCTATGACCTTTTCCCGCACCAGCTTTCGGGCGGGCTTCGCCAACGCATTGTCATCGCCATGGCGCTGGCCGGCGATCCGGATCTGCTAATTGCCGACGAGCCGACCACGGCGCTGGACGTCACCGTCCAGGCGCAGATCATCGCGCTGCTCTCGGAGCTGGTTCAGGAAAAGGGTCTGGGCCTCATCCTCATCACCCACGACATGGGCGTCGTCGCCCAGACCTGCGACGAGGTGGCGGTCATGTATTGCGGCAAGGTGGTCGAATACGGCCAGGTCAACGCCATCTTCGATGCGCCGCGCCATCCCTATACGCGCGCGCTGATCGGCTGCATCCCGCAGCCGGGCATGGCACCGCGCAGCCTTGCCGGCATTCCCGGCATGGTGCCGCCGGCAAGCGCAATGCCTGCTGGCTGCCGCTTCAATCCGCGCTGCCCGCAGGCGATAGACGTCTGCCGCAGCGCAAGCCCACCGAGCGTGATCGAGGCCGGCCGCTCGGTTGCCTGTTTCCTCGCCGAAGGAGAAAGCGCATGACGCCGCTTCTTTCCATCCGCTCGCTCTCTCGCGTCTTTTCCAGTGGCGGCGGCCTGTTTGCCAAGAAGCGCCGCTTCCGTGCCGTCACCGACGTGTCGTTCGATCTGGAGAAGGGCGAAATCCTCGGCGTTGTCGGTGAGTCCGGCTGCGGCAAGTCCACGCTGGCGCGTCTCGTCTCCCGCCTGATCGAGCCGAGTGCCGGTGAAATCCTGTTCGACGGCCAGGACATCCGCCCGCTCAAGGGCCGTGCGCTCAGCCGCCTGCGCCGCCGCTTCCAGATGGTCTTCCAGGATCCCTATTCCTCGATCGATCCGCGCCAGTCGATCCGCGATGCCTTGCTCGAGCCCTTCGATGTCCAGGGCATCCGCATGAGCCGGGCCGAGCGCGATGCGAAAGTTTCAGAACTCCTCGCTATGGTCTCCCTGCCGAGCCACCTCGCCGAGAGCTACCAACACCAGCTGTCCGGCGGGCAGAAGCAGCGCGTCGGCATCGCCCGGGCGCTGGCGCTCAATCCGTCGCTGGTCGTGCTCGATGAGCCGACCGCCTCCCTTGACGTTTCGATCCAGGCGCAGGTCATCAACCTGCTGCAGGATCTGCGTGACCGGCTGGACCTCACTTATGTGTTCATCTCGCACGATCTGGCGCTGGTCCAGTATTTCTGCGACCGCATCCTGGTGATGTATCTCGGTCGCATCGTGGAAGTGCTGCCGCGGGGCGCAACGCCGACCCATCCCTACACGGTGGCCCTGCTCGACAGCGCCTTCGTGCCCGATCCCCACAATCGCCGCGACATTCCTCGTATCCGTGGCGAGATCCCGAGCGGCTATGACGAGCCCAGGGGCTGTGCCTTTGCCAGCCGCTGCCCGCTCGTAGAGGATCGCTGCCTCAGCCAATTGCCTCACCTGAATTCCCTGTCCGGAACCCATGCCGTGGCCTGCCACGTCAAGGGCCTAGCACCCACCATACTGGAGACTGAGAATGCCGTTTAAAGTTCTGACTGCCGAGTTCATGCACGAATCCAACACGTTCAGCATTCGCAAGACCGGCATTCCCGAGTTCCAGCGCGAGACGCTGATGTTCGCCGACGAAGCGATCGCCAAGCGCAGCCAGTCGAATACCGGCCTCGCCGGCGCTCTGGTGTGCCAGAGGGAATTCGGCTGGGACATGCGCCATTCGGTCAGCGCCTGGACCGAGCCGTCCGGCCCGGTGACGGTCGAAGCCTATGAATTCCTGACCGGCAAGATCATCGAGGCTGCCAAGGCGGAAAAATTCGACGGCATCCTGCTCTGCCTGCACGGCGCCATGGTGGCCGAACACACGGATGACGGCGAAGGCGAACTGCTGGAACGCCTGCGCGCCGTCGTCGGCCCGGATCTGCCGATCGCGGTCACCCTCGACCTGCACGCCAACGTGACGAAACGCATGTGCGCGCTGGCGCAGATCCTCGTCTCCTACAAGACCTACCCGCATATCGACCTGCGCGAGACGGCCTATCATGCTGGCACGCTGCTTGACCGCGCCATGAAGGGCGAGATCGCGCCGAAGACGCTGCGCATCCAGCTGCCCATGCTGGAAGAAGCAAACGGCGGCCGCACCGATGTCGGCGCCATGGTCGAGCGCATCGCCAAGGCCCGTGCCTATGAAAAGTCGGAACCGGGCGCGCTGGCCGTGAGCATCAACGGCGCCTTCCCGGAAGCCGACATTCCGGAAGTCGGCCCGACCGTGCTCGTCACCTATGACGGCGATCCGACCCGCCACCAGGCCTTCGCCGAAACACTGGCCGCCGACATCTGGGAAAAGCGCAATGAGGTGATGAACACCTTCCACCCGGTGGAAACGGTTGCCGAGATGGCGCGCACCTATCCGAAGTCGAACGGCCCGCTGATCATCGCCGACTATGCCGATAACCCAGGCGGCGGCTCCTACGGCGATTCTACCAACCTGTTGAAGGCCATGCTCGAAGCCGGTGTTGATGACGCAGCCTTCGGCCCCATGGTCGATCCTGAGGCGGCAGCAGAACTCGCCGCCAAGGGGGAGGGCGCGACCGTGACCATCGCCATCGGCGGCAAGACCGACCCGCGCTTCGGCGGCGAACCGCTGACGGTGACCGGCACCATTCGCCTCGTCAGCGCCGGTCATTTTGTCGGGGATGGCCCGATGGTCGGCGGTCTCGAACAGAGCTTCGGCACCAGCGCCGTGCTGGTCGTCGACGGCATCGAGGTGCTGGTGACCAGCGTTCCGTTGCAGATGCTCGACCTGCAGCAGTTCTGCGCCTTTGGCATCGATCCGGCGAAGAAGCGCGTGGTCGGCCTCAAATCGATGCAGCATTTCCGCGCTGCCTTCGAGCCGATCGCCAGCAAGGTCGTGGTCTGCGACAGCGGTGCGCTGTGCACGCTCGACTATGCCCGACTGCCCTACAAGAAGATCCCGCGGCCGATCTTTCCGCTCGACAGGGACGTGGCGCGCTGAACAACAGCGCCGGAGGGAAACGACATGGAGATTTTCGACGTTGCCGTCGTGGGCGGCGGCATCGCCGGTGCATCTTTCGCTTATCGGGTAGCCGGGCATCGTTCGCTCGTGCTGCTCGAGGCGGAAGCACAGGTGGGTTATCATTCGACCGGCCGCTCGGCCGCGGAGTTCTCGCGGCAGTTCCAGAACGAGACGACGGGCCTGCTCGCCGACGCGTCCTATGACTTCCTGGCCAACCCTCCGCAGGGCTTCGCCGAGGTGCCGCTGCTGATCCCGCGCGGCAATCTGGTGATCGCCAGCGAGGAGCGGTTGCCGAAGCTGGATGCCGCCTTCCGCGAAGTGATCGCCACTTCGTCGGAATCGCGACCGGTCTCCATCGAGGAGGCGATCGCCCTGGTGCCGTTCCTCCGGCCCGACTACATGGCGGGTGCCTTCTACGACCCCGCGTGCTGGGACATGGAGGTCGAAAGCATCCTGCAGGGCTATCTCCGTGGCGCGCGCCGCAACGGCGCCGATATCCGAACCGGCTCAACCGTCTCCGCCATCGAGCGGGAGGGCGGGATCTATCGGCTGGAGACGCCGCAAGGCCCGGTCATGGCACGACGGATCGTCAACGCGGCCGGCGCCTGGGCGGATCGGCTGGCTGTGCTCGCCGGGCTGGAGCCGCTTGGCATCGTGCCGCATCGGCGGACAGCGATTACCGTCGATGTGCCGACGGAATACGACCTGGCGCCCATGCCGGGCGTCAACGAGGTCGACGAGGATTTCTATTTCAAGCCGGAAGCCGGCAAGCTGATGGTATCGCCGGCCGATGCGACGCCGAGCGATCCTTGCGACGCCCAGCCGGAGGACATCGACGTCGCCTATGCCGCGCACTTCCTCGAACAGTCGACGACGCTTCCGGTGAAGACCATTTCGCACAAATGGGCGGGACTGCGGTCCTTCACGGCCGACAAGATTCAGGTCGTTGGCTTCGACCGCAAGGATCCGGACTTCTTCTGGCTGGCTGGCCAGGGCGGCAGCGGAATCCTCACCTCGCCGGCGCTGTCCGAATGGGCCGCCGGACTGTTTCTCGACGGTCATCCGCCCGAACATCTCGTTGGCCTCGGTCTTAAACTGGAAGTCTTCTCCGCTGTTAGGCTGGTGAGCTGATCGGTTGTCTTCGTAGGCCTGCAGCGGTGTTTCTCGCCGGCCCTGTCGCTCCTCCAGTCCAAGATGGTTGGCGCTCATAGCCTAGGAGCAGCGCGGTCGAGCGAAAGAGGTTTCCATAATATGCCAGTTGATGCAACGCGCAGTCCGACGATGCCGCGAGAGTTGTTATCACTGTCATTCAAGGCAAAACCTCTCCCAATCCAACATCATCGGTCGCCGCGGTGGCGGGCTGGCGGGATGGTTTTGCAGGTTCATGTGGTGCTGCGCGGCGTGGACCGCTGTTTCAGGGACCTGTCAGTTCCGAATTGAGATGATCGGCGAGCCTGATCGCGAAGGCCAGGATCATTAGTGTCGGGTTGGCATGGCCGCTGGTGGGGAAGACGGATCCACCCGCCACATAGAGGTTAGGCAGGCCATGGACCCTGCAATTCTCATCGACCACCCCTGTCCTCGGACTCGCCGACATCCGTGTCGTGCCGAGCGTGTGCGCCATGTCGATAATGACGATATCCTGCGGCCGTCGTTCAACCGCCCAGTCCTCAAGCGTCGGCGTGGGGAGGGCGGCGCTTGTCAGGGCGGTGCGCGAAAGTTCCGCGATCCGCAGCAGCGTGTGGCGTTCGCTATCGTTGAGGCGCCATTCGGCCCTGGCCAGGGGAACGCCGAAGCGGTCCCTGCGCGAGCTGAGGCTAATCCGGCTGTTGGGGTCTGGGGCCTGTTCACAGATGGCCTCGATCCGCAGGCCGGCCAACTTGTGGGGGAGACCCCGGCTCTGGAACTCGTCGGCAACCATGTTCGGTGAGAGCCTGATCGCGGTATTGACCACGACATCCTTGAAGATCTTCGGTGTTCGCTCGTCGGAGAGGATTCGCATCCCGATTCCCCTGGCAATGAACCCGGAGCCGGCGGCGACCGTCAACAGGTCCCGCCCCGGATTCGTGCTGCGTCGGCGCAACAGTTTCTTGAGCGCGTCCCAAGGATCGTCAGGAGCCCGTTCGGTGGCGAAATAGACGGCAGCATTCAATAGCCCCTCGCGCTCTTGTATCTCCGGCGTGAGCGCCAGACCGTGCATGAACATGTGGGCGCGGCCTTTGTGAGAAACGCCGAAAAAGCCGAATCGCTTGGCCACGCTGGTCATCCGCTCGCTCGAGAACCGTCCGACCCGTGCGGCCGCGTGATCCATCAAATATCGACCGACGACATCGTACTGATTGCCAATGCCTCGCGCATGGACGTCGTTGGACGCCAGAAGGAGTTGGGCGTTCTCGATGCCGCTTGCAGCCAAGACGCACATCTGAGCCTCGATCCGGGCACGCTTGCCGTTGATGCTTGCCACGTCGACGTACGAGAAACGTGATCCGTCGGCGCTGAGACCTATATGCGTAGCCGATGCATCGAGAAGAACATGCGTGTTCTCAGGCCTTTGCGCGAGCAATTCTCTGCCGAAACGCATGACGTCCAACCGATCGATCCGGGAGCGGGCGAACTGCCAATAGAAGGACTGGAGGCCTTCGGTAGCGAAACGGCCGGGCGGAGCCTTGGGGCTGAGGTTCAGGACCTCCATGGCGCGCACGATAGAGGCATCGATCTGGCGGCGATCGACAGGCCAGCCCGAATAGGGCACCCAGGGGCGTGGCTCGAAGTCTATCGTGTCAAACGGGGCGGATTTCCCAGCCCATGCATGCGTCGATCCCCCCAGCGCCCGACAGCGGACGCCGAAAGGCTGTACATCATGGGACCAGAATTCGGCCTGTGAGCCGTGAAACTCCTTGCGCTTGCGAAATTGCGCCTCCGTTCGCGGTTCGCCTGCGCTCTCGATCTCGTTGAGCGCCGAGTGCTCGGAATTCTCGCGTTCGAGCCCGCTTTCGACGATGAGGATCCTCCTGCCGGAGGCGGCGCACTGTGCGGCGATTGTCAGGCCCGCAGGGCCCGCGCCGACAATCACGAGGTCTGCCGCGATGACCGAATTGTCCTCTAGGTCGGCCAGATACTCGATCTTCATTGCCAGTCCGCGCCCCCCGTCGCCAACAGGTCGCAAATCGAAGCCGATTACGATCAGCTTTTCTGATGAATTTCCGATCGTTTGCCAAGGACCGTCAGACGTTGATGTCCTAGCGATTTCAGCTATTGCGGGCTCAACAAAAGGAGTAGTGGCCGGCATCTGCAGCTCGCATGGCTGCGTTTTTCGCACAAGGGTGACAGGCTGCGTCGTCAGGCGGCGCCTGCCAGACCGCGATCAAGTTTCAGGGCCATGTCTGCCATCCGCATGCGCCTGGAGGGCGCGGCCGTGCCGAAGTCCGACCGACGACGACGCGCGGTGCGTTCACTCTTCGGTGAAGGCTCTCGACATGCTGTCCACGACCGGCTTTGCGATGTAGCTGAAGAACGTTCGCTCGTTCGTCTGGATCATCACCTCGGCCGGCATGCCCGGCGTCGGTGCGAAGTTGTGGACCTTCGCAAGCTCTCTCGGTGAGACATTGATACGCGCGAGATAGACGTCGCGGCTCGCCCCACCTGGATTTCGGTCCTGTAACGCGTCTGCCGAGACGTAGAAAACGTTTCCCTTGAGCACCGGCGTCGTTCGCTGGTTGAGCGCAATCAGACGGATGGTGGCTTCCTGACCTACCTTCACGCTGTCGATGTCGTTGCGTGGTACCTGCGTTTCGATGATCAGAGGCACGCCGGCGGGGAGTATCTCGAGAATGGGCTTGCCACTCTCGATGACCCCCCCCGTGGTATGATAGTGAACGCGTATGACAGTGCCGGCGGTCGGTGCGTTGATCGTGGCCCGCGCAAGAATGTTGTCCGCTTCGCGCAGCTGTTCGCGGACGGTGTCTCGTTCGCTCTGTATCGACTGCAGCCGTTCCAGTGCCTCCTCGCGATATGTGCCCTGAGTCCGCAAGATCTCCTTTTGTCCCTTCACCAGTTGGGCTTTCGTTTCCGAGACTTCGGCCTCAAGTCGCCCGATCTGCCCTTCCGCCTCGGCCATGGCTCTTTCGATGGCTCGCACCTCGTTGGCGCGCACCAGTCCCTTGGCCAGCAGGGCCTTCTTGTTTTTGTGCTCCTGTTCAAGCAGTTCCAACTGTCGCACAGTGGCATTGCGTTGGCGGGCATAGCCAACTTCACGAAATTGCAGCGCCTTGATGTTCTGTTCGAGCAGGGAGAGGTCGCCTGAGAGTTTCTGTTGCTGGGCCCGGAAGTTCAGCTTCTGACTGACAACGATCGACCATACGTCGGCGTCCTCCTTGTGGTCCTTCATCAGCTGTGACAGATCGAGGTCTTCGACACCCTCGAACTGCGCTGTCAACCGGGAAGCGGTCACTTCCAACCTCATGCGCCGCAAGAACAACTCCCTTCGTTTAGCTTCTGCTGCGGTCTCGTCGAGATGCACGAGGGGTTGGCCTTCGACGATCTGATCCCCTTCGTTCACGAGAATTTCTTTGATAATACCACCCTCAAGGTGCTGGATGATCTTGTTCTGCCCCGTGGCGACGAAGCTGCCTTGAGAAATGACGGCGGCCACCAAGGGCGCAGTGGCCGCCCAGGTTCCGAACCCTCCGAACGTCACGCCGAGAAGCACCAGGCCGATCGTGGTCTGTTTCCAGATCGACCGCGGCACGTCACTGTACCATTCAATATCGTGGACCTTGGCTATGTCCGTCATATTCGCGGCTCCTATTGCAGTTGATGGCCGAAGGCGCCGCCCTCGATGTTGATTCCGCGGGCTTCCAGGGCTTTCAGCACATCCATTCGCATGCCGAAGAGCGCCACTGTACCGTTGACAAGCAGCAGTATCTTGTCGACGCTATTGAGCAGCGAAGGACGCTGGGTAATGGTGATCATGGTGATCTTCTGCTCCTTGGCGTGTTGCAGGGCCCGAAGGAGCGCGGCGTCGCCCGCACCGTCAAGGTTGGAATTGGGCTCGTCGAGCACGACCAGATGCGGGTCACCGAAGAATGCGCGCGCAAGCGCGATGCGCTGTTTCTGACCGCCGGACAGGGGCGAGCCATCGGATGCGACCATGGTTTCATAGCCATGCGGCAAGGCCGCAATCATTTCGTGCACATCCGCCAGCGATGCCGCCCGGTAGATCTGCTCGTCGGTGGCGTCGGGGCGCATGCGGGCAATGTTATCTTTGATCGTGCCCGGAAAGAGCTGCACGTCTTGAGGCAAGTAGCCGATATTCTCGCCGAATTGTCGCTGGTCCCAGTTGCGCAGGTCCATAAGGTCCAGCCGGACATTCCCTGACGTTGGAAGGATCGAACCAACCAGCATCTTGCCCAGTGTGGTCTTTCCAGCGCCCGAATTTCCGATGACGGCGAGGGAGTCCCCCGGCCGGAGCGCGAAGGAGATGCCGTTGAGCACCACCCGCTTCGTGCCCTGCGGCACGTAGAGCAACCGCTCGACGTCTAGCCGCCCTTCGGGTTTTGGCAGGTTGAGGCGTTCGAAATTGAACGGAGAACTCTTGAGGAGGGCGGAGATTCTTCCGTAGGCTGCGCGCGACTGGCTGTATTGGTTCCATCCCTCAATCGCACCTTCGATTGGCGCAAGTGCGCGGCCGGCGATGATCGAAGAGGCGATGACCATGCCGCCGGTCAACTCGCCTTCGATCGCGAGGTAGGCACCCCAGCCGAGCATCGTCACCTGGGTCAGGAGGCGGGTGCCCTTGGAAATGGCCGCAATGGTTATGTTCCTGTCCTGGGCAATGACTTGCGACTTCAGCGATGTGGCCGTGTCCTTGCCCCATATGTGAACAGCCTCCGGTATCATCGCCAGAGCATTGATGATCTGCGAATTACGCGTCATCGAATCCAGATAAAGATTGGCTCTCACTTGGGCGGTGTTGGCCTCCGCGAAGGGAGCTGCCGTCAGGCGCTGGTTTATCTGCGTCAAGACCAGCAACAGGATGGCCGTCACAACGACGATGAAGCCGAGATGTGGATGAATGAGGAATACCGCGAGCAGGAAGACGGGTGCGATCGGGGCGTCGAGAAACGCCAGCAGTGTTCTGGACACCAGAAATGAGCGGACCTGCTGAAGGTCGCTCAGCATCTGATATTCGCGCCCATTGCTTTGGAGCGATGCACGGGCGGCCGCGCTCAAGATCGGTGCGCCGAGTTGAGCTGCGACTTCCACTGCTGTGCGCATGAGGATGAAACGCCTCAAGGCGTCGAACATCGACTGTAGTATGATGGCTCCGACGATGACGAGCGTCAGCATGATCAAAGTGTCGATCGACCGGCTGGTAAGGACGCGATCCGAAATCTGGAACAGGTAGATCGGTATCGCCAGGACGAGGACATTGCTCGCGAGCGTAAACACCATGACCACGAACAGGTTTTGCCTAACGGCGTTGATGCCAGCCTGAAGGCTTGCATTGAAGTCGACGGGACCCAGCCGCTTGTGAAATGCAGTGCCCGCGTCAGCCGGCCCCTTGCCAATTCGACCCCCGACTGCATCGGCTGTGGCGGGACGCGCCTCCACCGGACTGCAATCGCTTTCTATCGTCTTAATACCCTCCGCCATCTTGATCTGGGGCGCACTGCGCGCTGACGGATCATCGCGCCGATCACCAAGGGGTTCGCTTGCCGGAGCTTCCAAGGTTCGCTGATGCATCGCGCCCACGCTGATGTCATATTGCGGCCGTACGGGATGCGAGGCAGCCGGTTCTGGACGAGGCTCGGTATCGCACGCCGCCTGGGCAGGCGTCTTGGTCGTCAGGAATTCGTCGACCGCCTGTTCCAACATTGCATAGATATCGTCCGCCACTATATCCGGCTTGCGACGCGGGCTTTGGTCGCCTGACCCGAGCTCCACCTGATTGGCGGAGCCCTTGA
Source organism: Rhizobium arsenicireducens (assembly GCF_964021225.1). NCBI lineage: Bacteria > Pseudomonadati > Pseudomonadota > Alphaproteobacteria > Hyphomicrobiales > Rhizobiaceae > Rhizobium > Rhizobium arsenicireducens. The sequence goes on from NZ_CAXHYK020000001.1 coordinate 3,729,134, forward strand.
GGCGTGTGCCGATTTCCAACATGGTTCCCCCTTCAGTATCCAATCATGCCGTTCACGCCGTCGTTTGCATGCCCGTCGTATTCGGCAGGGATGCATCCGGCGAGCTCCGCCGCATGACCCGCCGGGGTCAGCATCGTATCGTCCAGGAAAAGTACCGCCTCATTGACGAGCGCGCCTGCACCGGGAAAGCCAAAGTCCGGATGCTGCGAGATGAATTCGGCCTGATAGAGTGTTTCCTGGGAGTATTGTTCACCGCCCACATAGGTTTTGCCGAGCGAGTCAAGGTCGAGAATGCTGGCGTTGTTCAGAAGCGCGTTGGAACCTGTCAAAACAGACCAGTTCGCACCCAGTTGGGGCGCTATCGCGTCCATGGCGAGTGCAATCTGGTCACTGTCGCCCAGGATGTTGGTCTGACGGATATAGTTCAGGCTGAGCAGGTCTCCGCTGATGTAGAGTACCCGCACTCCCTGGAGCCCGGCGAACGCATCGTCTGAAAGCACATCGCGCGACAGTTCCGCCTTGTCGTCCGCGAAGGCATTGGCCGCGTCGAGATAGCATTGCGGCAGGCTGTCGAACCGGTCTGCTCCACCGATATTGACGATGCTGGCCTGGTTCCACAGCAGGTTGCTGGACGAGGAGATCGTTGCCTCTCCCGTCGTCTGGAACCTGCCGGTCGCACCCACCACGTCATTGTCGAACAGGATGTTCGTCTGGTTGATGATATTGCCGTCGTAGACTGACCCCCCAACGATGATGAGATCATAAGCGAAGCCAAGCTCGAAGGCTGCCACATGGTTCATGCCGAAGTTGTCGCCTGTGACGATGCTCGACGTGCTGCGGGATGCTGAGAAAATCCCGATGTCATTGTCGCTCATGAAGGTGAACTGCTCCAACCAGTTCACGATCATAAGATCTCCTTTGATCTCGGCCACCGACCAGAATGACGGAAACTGACCGGAGGCCGAAGCTTCCTCGTCTGCTGCGTCAATGCGCTCGAAAGTTGCGATATTGAAGAGTTTGTTTTCGCCGTCCTGTAACCACTGTTGCGCGGACGGAGCGACTGCGTCCAAATCCCAAATGGCGTTCGTCTGAATGACCGCGTTTACCTCGATGTGATCACCGACCACCGCAGTGACCGTGCCGCCGGTCCACATGCTTTTCAAAACGGCGTTGTTCACCAGGGTATTTCCGCCAGCCTCGATCTCGACGGAAACATCGATACCTACACTGCCGTCGCCGCTGATCCAGGTGTTCGAGGCGGAGGCATTTTCGACCTCGTTCTCATCGAACGAATAGTGGGCCGCGATATCCGGGGCTTCCTCCACGAGTTCACCATTGACGTAGATGCCATCGATGGTGTCGTTCCTTATGAACTGCTGAACATGTTCGCCTACCCCGGTCGCTCCGTTCAGTTGGTCAATGACGGTCTCGACGACCGAAATGATTTCTTCGGTCGTTCCCGGGCGGTCCAGGTCTCCAAGTGGTGAATGAGCGACGACTTCATGCGCAGCTTCGAGCACATCATCGCTGTCGATCGGGGCCGGATTGAATGTGAGGCCATGTCCGCCCACACTTGCATAGTCATTGTCGGAGAGCACAATGCCCTGGCTGAAGTGATTGGCCAGCGAACCTGGTGGATCGAGCTCGGGCGGAACGAAATTTGTCAGGGAAGGGGTGAAGACGGTGCCAGCGGGCGCTGTCGGATGAATGACCGCCTGAACTGGGTCCACGGAATCGTTGTTGTTGGCCGAAATGCCATCGACTCGACCTGGTTTCCCGTGAGCGGGCCAAAGGTCTGGCGGGGGAGAATGATACCTCAAGCCCGGATCGAAACCGACGAACTCATAAGGTGCCGAGAAGTCCGTAAGGTGCACGGGCGGCGTGTCGAGGTGCTTGCTTGACGTCTCGTATGAGAATTCCCTGTAGCCCTCTCTCATGCGCGCGTCTTCGACGCTCATGTGGAGAAATCCAACGAAGTGGGCTATTTCCTCGGTGATCTTGTCAAGCATGGTGAATGTAGGCCCCCGGTCTCGCCGCCCGCCCATGTTTCATTGTCGGGCGGCTTGAGCGGGCTGCGCAGATCTCTGCGCAGCCCAGTCGCATTGACGCCAGAGTTCATGCGAAATTTCGCAGGAACTCAGACCGCATCGTTGGTGTCTTCGCCAACGACGGTACTGCTGAGATCTCCGCCGACGACCGTCATATCGATCGCATTCTGCTGCAGGTTGGCCCCCAGCACGATCTCCTGGTTGAAGGCGTTGGTGTTGATCAAGCCATCGGCGCTCGCCGCGCTCGTCCCCGTTACGTAGCCATCATCGCCGTTGCCGGAGCCCCACGAACCGCCATCGCCGGCACCGCCATAGCCTGTCGTAGCCGTTCCACCCATTGCGCCTGAACCAGCATCGCCCCCGAGAGCCCAGCCGCCAAAGGCGTCGCCGCCAGTGCCGTCCGCCCAGGCGCCGCTGAGAGCCGCCCCACCTTCACTGCCTTCAGCCCAGCCGTCCCCGCCATAGCTGGCGCCGGTCGACGCGCTACCCGTGGCCGCCGTGCCGCCGATGCCGGCAGCTCCATCGCCACCGTCACCCCCGACACCAAGGCCGATGCCGCCGCCAGCGCCGAAGCCTGTGCCGCCGGCAAGTGCGCCGCCGCCATCACCGCCATCACCGGCATTCGAGGCATTTCCGCCAGCGCCGCCAGCGCCGCCAGCGCCTGCGCCACCACCAGCGCCGCCACTGCTGTTTCCACCGTCGCCGCTCGTGGCGTCACCGCCATTGCTGCCGACAAGGACGGGATTGACGAGGCCGAGGACGGCTCCGACGCCTGCATTGGCTGCGCCGCCGGTCGCATCGCCGGCATTGCCGCCGCCGCCGGCCTGACCGCCATCGGCATCCCCACCGTCGCCGCCGGCGTCACCGTTTCCGGCCGAATTGCTGCCGCCGTTGCTGCCGTCGCCGGCAAAGGCGAGTCCGGCGCCAAGGCCCAGACCGAGGCCAAGGCCTACGCCGAGCCCTTCGGCGCCATTGCCTCCGCGACCGCCTTCCCCGGTGCCGCCGGTGGCGGACCCACTCGCGGCATTACCGGAGGCGCCATTTCCACCCGTCGCAGCGCCGCCTTCACCAGTCCCGCCAGCAGCCATGCTGCCCGCCAAACCGCCGAAACCGGAGCCGGCGAATCCCGAACCGCCGATAGCACCGCCACCGATGCCGCCGGCACCGCCATCGGCATCCGCGCCATTGCCGCCGTCGCCACCGCCGCCGCCGCCGCTGATGCCTTCATCGGCGTGTGCGTTGCCGCCGCTTGCCGTGGCATTTAGCGTGAACTCGCCTTCGTTGGTGACCTGGGCATTGTCCAGCCGGTCATTGTCCTGAAGGTTTGCGATCTGGTTGAAAACGTTTCCGACGTTGTTGCCATCACCGTTCAGCGCGTCGTTCAGAACGTTGTCGAACTGGACGTTGAACATGCCGTCGATCGAACTGCCGCCGCTCACGTCGATATCTGCGAAGTCATCGTCGTTGGGCATATAGCCTTCGAGCCCGACATCAACCGTGACACCGACGTCGACGGACGAGGTGTTATTGTTGATATTCTCGCTGGCGTTGAGATTCAGGTTGCCGTTGCCGTTGCCATTCAGGTTGCCATTGCCGTTGGCGTTCGCGGACTCGCTATGCTGGGATTGGTCCTGATCAGAATGTTGGTCCTGATCAGAATGTTGGCCCTGCTCAGAATGTTGGCCCTGCTCTTGGCCCTGCTCTTGGCCTTGCTCCTGAGCCTGGTCGTCGCCGAAGAGATCATAGTAGTAGTTGGATTTGCCCGACATAGTCGTGGACCTCCGGTTCTAGTTCCGCGACAGCTTGACCGTCATTCATCTTCTGTACGGTCTTGGCCAGGCGGAAGGTTGATCTTGATGCTTCACGTCGAAAGCGGACGGAAATCGCAGGTCCGCTTATTCCTGCGTCCATTGCCTGCTCTGAAAATCGTGTCCTCCCCTGTGTGCCGTTGAAGGCTCGCTTGCCGCCGACTGCTTCACGCGGGCCGCGTCGGACCCAAATGCAGCCGACCTGATCGAAGCGGCGGGAGAAGTGTCTGCGTCTTGTACGGGGAAGATAAGCTGATAAATGGAGCTAGTTCCGATGCACGGGACTAGTCCACCGGCAGCGCCGCGCAGCTCCGTGACGGTGTTTGCGGCGGCTGGCGCGGACGCGCATCGAAGCGGGGATCTCGATGTCTGCGGGGCCGCCAGCGCTGCGACAATGCCGGGACTTTGAGCGCGAGGCGGACCGCGTCTCCGGCTCATGTAACGGGACCGCGGGATGATGACAGGACGGATCGTCCGAACCAGATTAGGGCGCCGGTCGCCAAAAGAGGTAGCTGGCATTCGCGACCGTCGTCTTATTGTGTAGCTGATCCTTACCTGAACCTTCGCCTTTAATTTCTTATTATTTGTCATGGGGATAACGCGGCCGCACACGTTGTCGAGCCTCGCCGTCAGTAGCTCCTTCGGACTATTTCCATCCGAGGTTTCTTGGACTACCGTTTTCCAAAAGAGAGAGCGGAGAGGTATCTACTAGCGCACTCCGCGATGCCAGATCCGGGGAGGCTTGCTAGAATGGAACAGGTAGCGCTTCACGTACAACGCGACGGCGCGGATTGGGCGGCGTCCTCGGAGACCATTCCCGATATGCGCACGCTGCTGTTCGTCGGCCCTTCGAATCTCATGTCCGGAGCCATGGCGGCGGCCATAGAGAAGGAGTTCCCCTGTCTAAGGGTGGAGCGTGCTGCCAGCTTGAGAGCCGCGCTGGACGAATTCGAGATACCCCTGCGCCTTCTGTTGGTAGATCTGCATCTCGCAAACGAGCTGAGCAGTCTCGGCGGCGAGGTGCTGAGACGCCATCCAACCAGCGCCTTCGCCATCGTCACCGACAGCGATTTGAGAGGAAGCGCCGAGCGTTTCCATGCGATCGATACGCGCATCGTCCGCGGCGTCCTACCGATGAATGTCAGCCTCGACGTTCTTCTATCGATGCTGAGGATCATCCTGAGGGGCGGAACATACTTTGCATCCATCGTCTATAGTAACCAGGAGAACCTGTCGGCGCAGACCAATGGCGTTGATCTGCTCGCTGAGCCGAAGGCCCAGCTGGCGAAAACTGACCATGGCAAGACAATTCAGCAACTCACGAAACGCGAGAACGAGATTCTCGCCCGCATCGCGCTTGGAAACCAGAACAAGATCATAGCGGCGGCCTTGGGATTGTCCGAGCACACCGTGAAGATTCACATTCACAACATCATTACCAAGCTTGGCGTCCACAACCGTACCGAAGCCGTCGCACTCTATTTCGATCACAAGAACAAGAATGTCGGCGATGCGCTGCTGGAGGCACCCATCGGTTCGGAAGGCGGGGCTGCGCAGTGCGACAATGGCTAGGTTTCAAGATGTCCTCCTCCTGCTCGGACAGTTGAACTATACTTGGACGAACACAGAGAGCCTTCTCATTCACATGATCGCCGGGCTCGCCGTGTCTGACAAGGAGACGGCGATCGTCATCTTCCTTACGCTCAACACGCCGCGCGCGCGCATCGATCTGGTGGAGCGCCTGGCGAAGATGCAAAAGACGCCTCCGCAATGCCGAGCCGAAGTTCTTGATGCCACAAAGCGCCTTTCGGAGGAGGCCAGGCTGCGCAACAAGTACAATCATTGTATCTATTCCTTCGATCCGGACAGCGGCCGGGGGATCACCCAGTCGATGCGGATCTTCGAGGGCCGGGACGACATAAAGTACGGCAAAATCGAAGAGCTTGACGATCGGGAAGTCGAACGCATCAGGCAGAGCATCAGAACCCTGGTGAAGATAAACCAGAACTTCTGGCGGATTACCGAGAAATACGGGTTTCCCCGATAGCCTGCCAACGCCGGTTCGTTCACACGGACGAGCCTTGGTGCTCAGGCAGTTTTGACATTCCACACCCCCCAACACTAGCCAGAGAAGCGAACGCGACTCCAGGAGGACCGCCAAGGTCGAAATCGGCTGTTCGCTAGTCTGGCGATCAAACAGGCAGGATGAAGCTACCTCCTTTGAACTAGGGCCTGCCCATCTATTGAAATTGTAATTCGCGGCATGGACGGGCAGCCTCGGTGATCTGGGAGGTAAGAGAAATGTTCTTGATTTCCGACAACGTTTCACAACATCGCAGCACTGTCAGGTCGGCAGGGATTGGCAAACGCCATCGCGGCAAACGCGTCTTCGACATCTTCTTCTCGCTGGCCGCGCTGATATTCCTTGCCCCTGCCCTGGCTTTGATCGCCGTGGCCCTCCTGATTGTCGATGGCAGGCCGATCATCTACCGCCATGAGCGTATCGGCAGAAACGGACAGCCGTTCGCCTGCCTCAAATTCCGTACGATGCGGAAGGACGCTGACAGGGCGCTGGCGGAATTGCTGGAGCGCGAGCCGGCCAGGTTGGCGGAATGGACGCGGACGCAGAAGCTCATGGACGACCCCCGGGTGCACAGGCTCGGCAGATATCTGCGCATAAGCAGTGCCGACGACTTCCCCAGCTCATCAACGTCCTCAAGGGGGCGATGAGCGTCGTCGGGCCGCGGCCGATCGTGCTGGAAGAGCTGAACCGCTACGGGCCCCATGTGAGCTGCTACCTGGCAATGACGCCGGGGATCACAGGGCTCTGGCAGATCTCGCGGAGCAAGAACGCTTGTTACGAAGAACGCGTTCACCTCGATGTCGAGTATTTCCACAAGCGTTCTCTGGCAAGGGATCTCGCAATCATCTGGAAGACCTTCGGGGTCGTCTTCTTTGCGCAGAACGAAAAATGACGCCGATCATCAAATCAACCAGGTGATCAAGACGATCCAGAAGACGAGGCTGCCGAGAATGACGAGCCACCGCAGTATAAACTTGGCATTCCAGACTGCGCGATGGCGCATGGAAAACTTCCCCTGGGTTTCCTCGTCCCCGGCGCAAATCCGGCTCGGTGCTGAGGACCTTCCGGCTTCGCATCATGGCCGCCCGACATGTGCAACCACTCATTTGAGATAGTACGCAAATGTGCGCAGAATTTGATCCGGAAGGCGAGTCGCTCCGGAAAACACGCTCAGTAGCCGAGGTGAATGGAGAGACTGGTGGGCGGACGTCACGCCGCTCCTTCTCTGTAGGGCTGACCGAAAGCTGGAGGCGGTTACGCTTGGCGCTTGTGTCGCCGTCACTCGTGAAGTCTGCGATCTGGACGTTCAGCGCCAAGGGCTTTTCCCAGCTTGCGCAGCTGGTAGCGTTCATCGTGGCCGCCTGGGTTCTCAGTTCTGCCGAGTTCGGTCTTTTCGCCTACAGCGCAGCGTTTGCTGTTCTCCTCGTCATCTTCGCCGAGGGGGGGTGGGGCGAATTCGTCATGAAAACGCAAAGTGACCCTGATCGGCTGGATCAGGTTGCCAGCGTTTCCATCTTGGCGGGCTTGCTTTCGATGACGCTCGGATTGTGCGGCGCGGCTGTCATCGGCCTCTATTTCGGAAGGAATCAGGAGGCGGTGCTTGTCGCGCTGTTCAGCATTTGGCTTCTGCCGGCCTCTCTTGTCGTCGTCTACGAGGGAATCATGATTGCCGCGGGGCGGTTGCGCGCGCACGCGGCCATCAGGATCGTCGCCGATGCCTGCGGTCTGGGTGTGACGGTTGCAGGGCTGCTGGCGGGATGGGGCGTATTCGCCCTCGTTGCGGGCCGATTGGCGATGCAGGTGATGATGTTGGCGGCCTGCATGGCCGTGGTGCGCTGGTTCCCCAGACCGCGCCTGACGCGGCCGCTGCTTGGGGAATTGTTGGAATTCTCGTGTCACATCGTCTCTAACCGTCTCATCATCTTCGTGCGCTCCTATTCGGGAACGCTTGCCGTGGGGAGTTTCCTTGGTCTTGCAGAAGCGGGTTATTATCGCGCCGCCGAACGGATCGTTGCTGCGTTCTCCGAGATGATCGGGGAACCGGTCCGGATGCTGGGCTGGGTCGTACTGCGGCGGGTGGCCAATCTGTCTGGGCCGGATCGCGGGATTTCGAAAGAGATAGGCACGGCTGCGACGGGGTTCATAGTCTGCGCGATGGCAGTCTCAGTGCCGGTCTATGTCGGCCTGGCATTGATGTCCGGTAGTCTGGTCCACATCGTGCTTGGTGACGCCTGGGCGCCAGCGGCCATTCTCGTTACTTTACTGTCGGTCAAGCAGATCCTCCTCGTTCCGGGCTATCTCACCGAGCCACTGCTTTCGCTTTCCGGAACGATAAGGAAGATGCCCCCCGCAATCGTCACCAACAGCGCGTTGTCCCTGCTGTTCATCCTGGCGCTCGCGCCCTTCGGGATGCTCGCTGCGGCGATCGGACAATGCGCCGCCGCAGTCCTGTCCTTTATCATCAACGTACGTTTGCAGACCCGTTACGGCGCCGCGGATTGGGCCGGTGTGTTACGTCGATGCGTCCATCCCCTGTTCAGTGTAGCCGCAATGGTGGTTGTCGTCGCTCTCATTGGGGACATTGCCGATGCGTCCGCGACGAGTGGCCTTGCGGTCAATGCTCTCCAGGTACTGATGGGAAGTTCAGTCTATGTCGTGACCTTGGCCACCCTGCAGAGACTGAGCGGAAATTCGACGCCGATCTTCGCGTTTGCCCACCGCCCGACGTGAAAGCATCAAAGCCAAGAACCTGCATAGGAGGAACAACATGTACGCTTCTGCCGACTTGGAAAGAATGACGCGATCCCTGCTAAAAAGCTCGATGGCAGGACTTGGCCAATCGCTTTTACCCTTGCGCGTCATGAGGGGCCGGCTGCGCTACCTGACGCCGTTTTCACGCCGTTTCACCGGCGCATATTCCTCGTTTGAGGAAGCTGCCGTCGCGGCCGCTGGAAGAGGCTCCTTGGTCGGCTTCGATCACGAGGAGATTGCGACTTTTGCCTTCGAGCAGATGTGCAGGGTTATGCCCTGGGATTATCCGGTCCTCTTTTGGCTAAGGACGCTTCTGGATGAGATCGATACACTCGTCGACGCGGGTGGCCATATGGGTACGAAGTACCGAGCGTTCCTGAATCTGCTGCCGCCCGAGGCCGGGTTCTCCTGGGTTGTCTACGACGTGCCTGCCATTGTTGCCGCAGGCCGTGAAAGAGCATCAAGGGATGGCCTTGATCGACTGTCGTTCGTCGATCGCCTCGAGGACGTAGCCTCTGCGTCCACATTTCTCGGCTCTGGCCTGCTGCAGTATTTGGACATCCCGCTGTCGTCATTGCTCCAGCGCCTGCAATCACCACCCCGCCATCTTCTTCTCAACAAGGTTGCGTTTCGCCGAGGCGGTCCCGTCGTCACCCTGGAGCGCGCCGGGCGAGCCTATATTCCCTATCAAATGCGTGACGAACAGGCATTTTTGTCCGACCTGGCCTCGATGGGATATGAGGTTGTCGACCGCTGGACGATCAAGGAGCTATCGCATGTCATAGATACGCACCCCGAGCTTGGTCCGAGCGAAAGCGCGGGCTTTTACCTTCGTCGGGAAGGCGCGTGATCTCGGGCAAATTTTCAGTAGAACAACGGTGCGCCGCCGATAGTGCCATCGGTCGCAAGGGGCTTAGTGAGGAACCCCGCTGCAGCCCGCTCCAGCACGCGCTCGTAAAGATCCATCAGTTCTTCACCCCAGGATGCCTCGGTATGAGCCATCGTTGGCGCTGCCTGCAGACAGCGGGCGCTCATGCGCCTGACCAGTTCATCGTCGCTCGCCATGATGCGTAGCGCGTCGGCAAAACCTTCGCCATCACCGGAGTGGAACACCAATCCGCAGCCGCGTGAAGCGATCTCGCTTCCGAGGAGGGCGGAATCCGGCATGATGACGGGTATTCCGCTGGAAACGGCTTCCAGCGCCGCCAGCCCGAACGGCTCTGGAACGCGCGACGAGAAGACGACGGCGCGGGCATCCTTGACGATCGAGCGCAAGTGGCTTCGGTCCTGCCATCCGTGCAGCACGACCTCGGGATAGTGTTGCTCGAGCATCTGGCGTCCCGCTCCGTCCCCGATCACGTGAAGCGTAACGTTGGCAAGGCGGGCGGCTTTTGCCACGTCGTCGAAGCCCTTTTCCGGCTCCAGCCTGCCGATGAAGAAGAACTTCCTGTTTTGCCACGGTGAACCGGGCTCCGTCAGGAAGGGCTGCACGGGATTACGGATCGTGTCTATGTACTTCCCATTCAGCTGCGCGCGCGCGAAATACTCGCGCATCCGTTCGTGAACAATGACGATGTTGGCGGGCATGTCGCGGGTGGTGTAGAAGTTCTCGCGGAGCATATGCCGCGCTGAACGCCAGAGCTTCTCGTGGTAACCACGCTTGTCACACTGGGTGGTGAGGCATTGCATGGACATGGGTCGCAGTCGGCATACCTCATGGGAGCGATAGTTCGCGAAACCTCCGTTGGGGCATGCCAGAAAATAGTCGTGCGCGTGGAGAATCGTTCTTTGTCGCACCGAGGCCAAAGCCCGGAAGATAGAGGGGGATAGAATCTTCGACCAGCCGTGCACGTGATAGATCGTCGATGGCGTATCCTTCGCCAGGACGAGATCACGCAGGGCGGTATAGGCTCGCGCATTGTAGATACCGCTGGCCAATGCCGCCAGCCTGCCCTGATCAACGAGGGGCATGCCGCCAAGATTGATTGTATCGGCGACAGGCTTTTCGCTAGGCGCGAGGTCGCCCGCGAAATAGGTCACCCCGACACCGACATCTTCAAGCATTTTCGCCGAAAGGACCGCCAGGTTCGATGCTCCACCGACGCGGCTCGAACGGTCGTTGATGATGACAACGTGCGCGAGGTGCCGGTCCGCCATGACCTAGTCCATATTCTCGATATTGCGAGGAGCCAGGTGGCCTAGCATGAGATCCGCAAGCGCGCGGAAATTTCCCCTGACGCGCCCCTTGCGATCGACCCATGGTTCGGGCCGCCAGACTTTTACGGTGTTGGCTATGACATTGCGTGCCACCTGCAGGCCGGCATGGTGGACCGTCATGGTTCCCTTACGCACGAGGTAGACCGGATTTGCAATTTGCGAGTAGCCGAACCGCGTGCCGGAGGTGCGTCCGACCTTCGTCCCGAGATGCACGCCTTTCAGCCTGGTGGACTTGACCACGCGGCCATAGCGCGCCGCCATGCGGCTGAAGTCGAGGTCTTCCAGCCAGCCGTAGAGCGGCAGCGCTTCGTCGAAGCGCAGGTTGCCGCAGTCGACGGCAGACATCCGCACGGCCATATTGCATCCGTAGCCGCAATAGACGCTGCGCAACGGATCCGGGTCATAGTCCGCCGACAGCTGTGCGGTCTCCAGCCTGGTGGTCCCTTCCTGAACGGAAATGCCAGGCCCGGTAATGCCGTCGGCGATCACGGTTCCGGTCGCAATCACGACGTTGGAGTGTTCCGCAAAGAGTTGCTCGACCTGTTCCAAGTAGGACGGGGCCATCAGAAAGTCGTCGTCGAGGAAGATGACGACATCCGCTTGCGAAACGTTATCGAGGATGCGATTGCGCTGGCAGCAGCTGCCGCGCGGTGACATCAAGACGCGGGAGGGACACGTGAGATCCGCCAGGCCGCTCTGGTCGATATCGTCCGTGGACCAGACGCACACGACGACCTCATCAGGCTGCCGGGCCTGGCAGGCGAGATGGCGAAGCGTCGTCGCCAGGATTTCCCGTCTCCCCGTGCTCGCTATCCCAACCACGAGATGGAGCGCGCCAGCCGATGTGGTCCGCTTGTGCGCGCCGGAGACGTTCATCCCCGGGCTCCGGCGCGAACAGTGACCTTGAACCAGTCTTCGGCGTCGCTGCGATTGGCGATGACGCCCAGAAGAGCAAGCCGCGACCGGCCGAACGAGGCCAGCGCGTCGGCAAGGCGTTCGATCGTCATCTTGTTCGAGTTTCCGAGCACCAGGATGACTCCGTCGAGATAAGTGCAGATCGTGCGCGTGTCGGCCGAGTTCTCGAAACCGGACATGTCGACGATGATAACCTTGTACCGTTTGCGCTGTTTGTCGATGGTCTCCTTAAGAGCCGGAAGATGGCCGTATCGCTGATGGGACGCAGCGATCTGCCTCGTCTGGTCAGTGGTCAGTAGGGGAACCGGTATCGTGCCCGCATGGTCGGACGGCATCTCGTCGCAAGGACGCACTATTTGCAGTTCGTTTCGCGCGGTCACGCCGTCGGGTTTCACGAGGTCAACTGGCTGCAATCCAAGTTCCGAAGCCGAATTGGCGGCCAGACGGCTCAGTCGTGCGCTGACGAAATCAGCGTCGATGAGAAGAACGGATTGGCCTTCGTTCTGATAGAGCTGTGCAAGATTGGTCGCGATCGTCGTCTTGCCTTCCCCCGAGCCGACTGACGTGATCCCGACCACCATCGAGCCGTTGGGGGGCAGGACTGCGTCGAGTGAGTTCTTGACGCTGCGCAGAGCTTCGGAGAAGCGGGAGTAAGGCGAGTCCAGCACGGAACGCAGCGGTTGCACCGGCTCCGGCAGGGGGCGGGTCCCCTTGCCGGGATGCGGCGCCGGCCGATAGACCGGAATACGTCCAAGCGATGCAATTCCGAGTTCCCGCTCGAGGCGTGTGCTCGAGCTGGTCCGGCGGTCGAGACCGCTGCGCACGACGGCGACCAGCAGACCACTCGCAAGGCCAAGCATCGCCGAGAAGGGCAGGATGATCGAGGTCTTCGGCCAGGTTTTTCCGAAGGGCGCCGTTGCCGCCGTGACGACACGGGCCTGAGCCGAGGGAAAGGAAAGCGTCTGCAACGTGCCGGACAGCTGCTGCAAAATGCTCTCATAGAGGCGACGATAGGTGTTGGATTTACTCTCCATTTCGCCAAGTTCGACGCGCGAGAGGTTCTTGTCCTCCCCGGTCCGGCTTGCGACTGCAAACTGCTCTTCAACGAGCCTTTCACGCGTGCGGGCTACTTCGAGATCAGCGCGGGAAACGGACGCGATCCGTCGCAGCTCGGCCCCGACCTCTGCCTCCAAACGATCGATTTCGGCCTGGGCTGAGGCGATCGCCGGATTTCCGTGGCTGTAGCGGCCCCTCAGTCCCTCGAGCCGGGTGCGGGCCGTGCGGATGTCCTCGCGAAGCTTCTGGAGCTGGGCGTTGTCGGCGATTTCTTCAAGGTTTCCCTCGATGGCCGTGTCCCCCAGAATCATTCTCGTCAGGATCGTCAGTCTGGCGGATTCCGCAGCCGTCGTGGCCTTTGCGGCAAGCAACTGGTTGCTGATCTCCGAGAGTTGCTGCTGGTCGAGTGTCGAGGTGCTCCCGACTGCGGTGATGCCATGACGGTTGCGGAATTCCTCTGCCGCGATGGCAGCTTCTCTCGCCTTGACGGCGACCTCGGTCAGCCGGCCCTCGAGCCATGCCGCGGCGCGCTTTGCCGCCTCCGCACGCTCGTTGATGCCATTGCGAATATAGGCCTCTGCGAGAGCGTTTGCGGTCGTGGCTGCCTTTTGCGGGTTGTTGGAGCTATAGCCGATCTGGAGCACGTAGGACTGGCCCACGCGATGGACGGTGACGCGCGAAAGGAAGCTGCCCATCACGCGCCTCAATTGTTCCTCTTCGCTGAGTTCTGTCGCATCGTCCGGCGTGGCTCCGGATACCATGTCGACGGTCGAAGCCAGGAGGCCCATGATCATGGATCGGAATGAACTGGTGTTGACGAGTTCAGGGTCGTTAATCAGATCGAGCCGTCGGATCACGTCCAGCGCGATTGCCTCGGATTTGACGATCTCGACCTGACTCGCGATTTCGGCTGCCTCGATGATGACGGTGCCGCTGGACACGTCCTGCGAGATGACGCGCCCCTGTTCCGGATCCATAACCAGTCGTGTCGTGGCCTGGTATATTGGCTGGGCGTTCATAAGATAGGTGCTGCCCAGCACAACACCCGCGAGCGTGAATGCCCCGATAATGAGTGCGTTTCGGCGAAGGAACGAGAATACGTCCAGAAAGGATATATACTCCTTCGCGTTGGTTCCTCTTCGCTCGGACTGCGGACCGACCGATATATTTGCGAACTCGTGCAAACCCATTTTCGTCCCCCCTTAATTTTCTGGCTGCCAGAGCGTCGGTCTACCGCGGTGGTCCCGAGTTGGCAGAGACCTGCAACGGGTTCGCGATTCCGGCGGAAATGTCGTAACTCACGCTGAGCACGTCACCGGGCTCGAGCATTGCCGCCTGATGGACCTTGAATGGCGAGCGCAAATCGCCCTTGCGCGACAACCAGTATTCGACCGGCTGCAATTCCATGGTTTTCAGTGCCAAGTATTGCGACAGTGATGCCCCAGTCGCCTCCAGGAGCTGCATTGTCGTGACACGTTTCAGCTTTGTGTCTTCGATCTCGGCCTCGACGAGTTGCAGGTCGCGCCCCGCTTCCGTCCGGTACTGGCCCTGAAGGGTGAGGGAATCGCGCTTCGTTTCGCTGACCTTCTGGCGGGCACGCATGGCGGCCACCACCAGATCCAGCTTGTTGCTGCTCAGGTCGGCCACTACCCTTTCGAGGGAGGTTTCGCGGGATTTCGCCAAGGTTCCTTTGCCAACCAGTGAGGAAATGTTGGAAAGCTCCTGCTGCGCAATCGCAATCTGGCGGTCCTGAACGGCCGTCTTTTCCTCCAGAACCTTGATCTCATTTTCGAGGAGGGCTTGCAGCTCGTCGAGAAAATCCAGTTGGCGCTTTAGCGCCTCCGCCCTGGCGGCAAAAAGGCTCAACTCGCGCTGAACGATCTGCTGGATGGCGGTGTCTTCAGCTTGCGCCGAAAGCTCCGGAGGCATTTTCACGGCGGAAGCGCTGCTCGCTTCGGCCGCCAGCCGCGCCCGTCGTGCCAAGAGCTGCTTCAGCAGGAGATCACTGCGGTTCAGCTCGCCCAAGTAACGGATCTGTTCCAGCTCCGAATAGCCCAGCGGGTTCGTTCCGCGCTGGCGCCCGCCGGCCATCGCCACCGCCTGCATCACGGTCAGCCCGGGGCGATATTCCTGTTCACCGGGTCGGTCGACGACGCCGGTGACGTAGATTCCCGGATATTTGATCACCTCAACTGTAGCCGTAGGCGCCTGGGCAAGGCCTGTTTTCGTCTTCAACAGCCTCGCGATCCGATCCGCCACTTTTGCGGTCGTGTCGTCCACGACGACAATCTCGCCGATCAGCGGCACCGAGATCGTTCCCGTGGGAGAAACAAGGTACTCGCCATTCAAAGCGCTCCACTCCTTGTATTCGCCCGTGGTTGCGACCCATTCCACAATCATGACCTTCAGGCGCGTTTGAGGACGAAGCAGATAGCTGTCGCTCGCACCGGCCGAAGTGGCGCTGCCAAGGGCGATGAGCCCAGTGAGTGTCAGCAAGGTGCACCAAAAGATCGCTCCTGGGTAACCGGAGGGCCGTGGTCTTCTTCGATGAGAGTAGAATGGCATCGGTCTGGTCCCGCGTGACTTTTGTTCATGAAATGCGATCGTTCCTCAGTTCGCCGAGGTTCGTATGAACGGCAATCATCGACCGAATTCCGAAGGAGTAAATTCCCTGTCCGTGAGTGCGAGCTAGTCCCTTTTGGGGAGGCCGTCTAAACCGCCACTCCGATTGGATGAGCCTTTCTGCCCCATCGCCGGTGATCACACCTTTCCCGGCGCGAATTGCGGTTGCTGGCCTACCATGCTCCCACCTTTGGATGGTGCTTCAGACCGAAGGGGGTCCTGTGTCGGGGCTTCGGCCAGACATAATCTGCAACTCTGAGGTCCGGGCGGAGGGAAGAAAATGCGGGTCGCAATCGTTCATTATTGGCTTGTGTCAATGCGGGGTGGTGAGAAAGTCATCGAGGCCCTCTGCGACATGTATCCGGACGCGGACATCTTCACGCTGGTCTACGACCCTGAGAAAATATCCGACAAGATCCGCCGCCACCGCATCATTCCCTCGTTCCTTCAGCGTATTCCCGGCGCGGTTGCCAACTACCAGTCCATGCTGCCCTTGATGCCCTTTGCGCTCGAGAGCCTGGATTTGAGGGACTACGATCTGATCATTTCGAGCGAGTCCGGTCCTGCAAAGGGAATCATCCCGCCACCGCATGCCGTGCATGTCTGCTACTGCCACTCGCCCATGCGCTATATCTGGGATCACTACCACATCTACCGATCGACTGCGGGGATTGCGGCCCGGATGATGATGCCGGTGCTCGCGCCGATTCTGCGGTCCTGGGACGCAAGTTCGAGCCTGCGCGTCGATCGCTTCGTGGTCAATTCGCATCATGTCGGCGAGCGCGTGCGCAAATACTATCGACGATCGGCCTCGGTCGTGCCGCCTCCGGTATCCGTCGACGACTTTGCTCTGACTGCCGATCTGGGTGATTTTTACCTCTGCGCGGGACAGATCGTCCCCTACAAGCGGATCGATCTCGCGGTCCGCGCTTTCACAGAAATGGGTCGGAATCTGGTTGTCATCGGTGATGGGGCGAAGGGGGATGTCTCGGCGCTCAAGCGTCTGGCCGGACCCACCGTGCGCTTCCTGGGCCGCACGTCCTTTCAGGATCTCAAACTAAATCTCGCGCGTTGCCGCGCGCTGGTTTTCCCTGGCGAGGAGGATTTCGGCATCGTACCCGTCGAGGCGATGGCGAGTGGGCGACCGGTGATCGCCTTTGGGCGGGGCGGCGCTTTGGAGACCGTGGTGCACGGGCATACCGGCCTATTGTTCCATGAGCAGTCCGTCGAAGCGCTCATCGACGCCGTTCATCAGTTTGAAGAAAGCGCGCAGTTGTTTCGACCCGACGCCATCCGCGCGCATGCATCGCAGTTTGGCACGCAGAACTTCCAGACGAGCATGCGAAAAATCATAGACGAGGAACTCGAGGCGAAGAGATCCGGTTTGCCGGCGGCAGCCGGCTTCCAGTCGCTGTCCCGGCCCTACAGCGGCGAGATGGCCGTTCCCCTGCATTGACGTTAGCCGTAAAAAGGAAGAAGCGGATGAGCCTGATCATGATGCGCTATGCCCGGCTCGACGATCACGGACTGATCCCATGGAGCAGGCGGACGAGGGGTGTGCGACGAGCTCCACTGTTCGCACTCCATCTCCTGGAATATACGCTGTTCATTGCCTTTGGCCTTGCGGTTCTCGCCACCGTATTGCTGCTGATGTTCGCCAGTTGGCTACTGGGTGTCGAGCGCAATGAATGCGAACCAGTGCGTCGAGAGGTGCCACCCGCGCCTACGCCGTGAAAACCGGTTTTGTGCACGGGCTTGACTTGGTGGCCAAGGCAGGCGTCCGGAAACATGATCCGGCGCCTCTTCTTGCCTCTGAACCGCTTATTTCAGCTTGAACGCGACTTCCGTGCGATTGGTGGCGTGGAGCTTCTTCATGATGTTGCGAATGTGCACCTTCACCGTGCTTTCACAGAGATTCATCTCATAGGCGATGATCTTGTTCGCTTTTCCGCGACGCAGTGCTTCGGCGACTTCGATCTCGCGAGGCGTGAAAATATCCGAACGGCAGTTGGCCCCATTCACAGCGGAATTGATCGCATCCTTTGCCGCGAGGATGCTACTGGCGGGAATGAAGACTCCCCCAGCCCGCGCCAGAGCAATGGCCTGGGCGGCTACGTTCACGTGGACGCTATTGGGTATGTAACCCCGTGCGCCCATCTCCACAGCCCTCATTATCTCGCTTAGATCATCCGAATCCGCGATCACGATAACGGGAACGCCTGTGAAGGCTCCCACCACATCTCCGATCTTCTCGCAAGTTCCCTGGTCACTGACCTTCGCGCCGCCGAAGACAACAAGTATGGCGGCGGGGTTATCCTTTGGCTGCAGACTTCGCCATTCGCCGATTGATCCTGCCGTTCGGATATGCAAGGCCGGATCACACATGGACAGACTACGTGACAGGCACTCCCGACCGAGTGTGCGAGGGTCGATAATCAGAATAAAGTCTTCGTCTTCATCATCCATATCGATTGTGCTTGCAAAGGCTTGTCCGGCTCGAAATCTGTCGCTCTGAAGTGGAGCGATATTCTCATGGGCAACGATGTGCGTGTTCACAATACTCTCCCTTACCACAGCTCGCACGTTTAACATCACTCTGTTGCGGGCCCCCAGAATTCATGCAAACAGGATACGCCTTCTCAGCCGCAGCGGAGACAGTATTTGATCTAGTTCAAGGGCGTTTCCAGTTATGCCATTATTTCTAAATTTAGTTATATACGCATTAACCTAGGTTAATTGATTGATACTATTTTTGGGTTGGGTACTTACCATTAATGCTGATGTATAGAGAATGCGGCTACTTCGATCGCGCTGGTGCACTGGCAGATATACGCCTCAACAGCGAACCGGTCGCATCTAGTCCGGCACGAGCTTCGCCCATTTGATCAAGCTCTTCTAAATCATCATAGTACAGTACTGTACCGAAGGCAAAGCAAGACGAGAGAGCAGTGGGCGCCGCTCAACCTATATGGGTGGCCAGGTATTCGGGATCGAAATCCACGAGATCCATCAGTTTCCTGCGGTCCAGGAACTCGACGATCCCGTTGCGGAACGAGACGAGTCCGTTCGTCCTCATGTCTTTGAGCACGCGATTGATGTGCACCGTCGACAGGCCCACTGCGTCGCCGATATCGGATTGTTTCAAAGGACAGACGAAGCCATCGAAGTTTGGTCTTGCGATCTCGCTTGCGCGAATGCCCAGTTCCAGAAGCAAATGCCCGGTCCGCTCAAGAGCGTCGCGCCGACCGATGTTTGCGATGCGCTCGGACATGCGCGCCTGGCGCTTGATCATCTCCGTAACAATGATTTTGGTGAACTGGGGAGAAAGGTCCAGTCCGCGCCCGAGGAGCCGACCTGGAAATTCATAGAGGCTGACCGGAGACACGGCTTGGACAGTCTCTTGGGCAAGAGCGCAGGATGTTGTGGAGATCAAGTCACCCCGAAGGGCGAACTCGGTCACGATCCGGGTACCGTTCGGCAGATGCTTGGCGCAGATCGTCCAGCCATAGTTGACGAACAGGATGCTCGAATCCTCGCGGCCAGGTTCGAAGACAGTGGCGCCGGCGGGAAAGTTGCGCAGGCAAGCGCCGGCCAACTCATTGGCACGGCGATGCTGAATATTCCCCTCCTGTGTGTTTTTCGGCAAGTCATCGATGCCCATTCAACTACTCCCGGCCCCGCCCTGATCACGGGGCTAAAGTCGATCGCAACAAGATACGCTCCATCAGAATATCGGTCATCTTTTGATGTACTAATTTAGCACAATCCCTCTGACTTAAATTGGATTCTAGCATCCTGGAGTTTTGTATTTCCGGCAGGTTGCAACTAAAGGCTGCTCAGAGGCGCTAGATCTACTTGTGCAGAAGCCGCCTTTTCCTACGTCTACACGTGGAGGACAAGATTTCCACTCATCGCCTCGGGTGCTGTCGCCTCCGACGAAAGCAAACGGCTTTTCAGAGACCGAACCGCGGCAGTCGCCGCAGCCACGTCGACTGCTTGAGCGGTCTTGTCGATCCCACCTGCCGCTGTCTCTTCAAGAAGCATGCAGATGTGCTTCGGCGTGATCTCAGGGCTATCGGCAAAATAGTCTTGCCGCCCCACCGACCGGAAAAAGCTCTCGACTTTCGGGTCCCAGCCCAGGCCCACCTGCGGGATTCCCAAGGCATAGGCCACGATGCAGGCATGCAGCCGATGGGCGAGCACGACCGAGTTCGATCGGATCACGTCCATCAGTTCCTCAGGCGTACCCGGCCGTTCCGCCAGCCGCAGCCTGCCGGCGGCACGACAGGGAGCGAGCCGCCCGTCGAGGAAGACCCGCTCGGCAAAAGCCTGATCTTCGCGCGCGCCATTGCTGAAGAGCTGGACGCGTTCACCGCGCTGGACGAGCAACTGGATGAGTTCCACATATTCCCCGGATGTGCCGAAGCAGATGCCGCGCACGCGCCTGCCGGAATGGCGCGCCAGGATCACCGGGTCGGTTACGCAAATACCGACGACATGTTCGCCTTCGTTCACCAAAGCGCTTGCGGTGAGAAGATCGCCGGCGAAAAGGCCGGGATCCGGTACGACCGCGGGCGCGTGACCCTTGGGGAAATGGTGTCGCCAGTTGTCATGCGACGCAGTATCCCGCACCGACAGGTAAACGAGATTTGTATCCTCGATCTGCCGAAACAGCGCAAGCGCGTGCGGCGACCAGGACCTGGTGACGCCGACGGCGTGGATGGCGAACGGTTTACCGCTACGGCGGACGCTGTCCAGTAGTGTGCCGATCTTGAGCGGGAAGTTGAGGTCGTCATCCTGGAAGAGATTGCCCCCACCAAGAACGACACCATCGACGGCGGCGATCTTTCTGTCCCATTCCTCACCCAGGGCGCGCAGCTTGGCGCGCAGAGCATGGGACACAGCCAAACGGCGAGCGAAGTTTGGCAGGACATGCAGTAGTCGGACCGCGGAGCGTCGATGTGGCGAGGTCGCACCGAAACGCACACGCCCGGCCAGATCAATGGTCTCCACCTCAATATCGCCATCGCGGCATAGCGCCTTTTCGAGGCACTGTGCCAGAACGCCGTCTCCCAGATTCTCACTGAATTTCACATTGAACACTGCAATTTTCATGAGAAGGCCTCCATGGAATCGGCAGGCCGCAAGGAATGCTGTGACCCGGTCGCTGGGCCGCCTGCGGATGCTGGCACGGCAAAGGCAGCAAGGCTGCCGGTCAGAACGTAGAACATCGTGCCCAGGTCGTAGACGGTGCCGGAAATAGCCGAGGTCGCGACCATGGCCAGAACGCCAGCCTTGCACGCACGCACGACGCAGAGCAATTCGCTATCTGCGTTTCTGGGCGTGCGTGCGCCCAACACTGCAGCCACGAAGATCAGGAAGAAGAGAAAACCGAGAAGACCGACGTTGGAGAGCAGGACGAGGACATAGCTGGAGGCGCGGGCGCTGCCCAGGCCTGCGCCAAGTCCGTAGGTGTCGAGGAAGGTCTTGTAGGCCATCGCATTCCAGAGAGTGCGCTCGCGGCCCGACTGACTGCTGGCCTTCGAAAGCAGCATCTCGTCTATGAAATCCTGCAGGCTTTCCGTGATGCCGGGGAAAAGAACGACAAGTATGAGAACCAGCAACGGAACGACCGCGACCGCGACGACCAGGAAGGTCGGCCGCGCCATCGCGGGGTCCCGAAGACCTGTCGCAATCGCACGAAGCCACAGAAACGGAACCACGACCATGATCCCGACCAGGGCCGTTGCCGAAGTGGATAGCAGCAGAGCTGCCAGCGACAGCGCGCCAAGCACTCCTGTTGTCCACGATCGCATGCGGTCGAGCCACAAGCTGGCCGTCAACGCAAACAGCACCAGCGCGTAGCCGGCAAAGGTTGATGCCTCGGGAAAGGTTCCCGAGATGCGTTTGAGACCGCCCTTTTCCGATCCCGTCAAGAGGGCGTAGTTCGCCGTCCTGAAGAAGCTCATGATGTGTTCGGTCTGCGTGAAGTATGTGACGACATCGGCTATCGCGAAAGCCAGGTTCATTGTAGCCAGAAGCACGATCGCACCGATGAGGTGTCGTGGGGTGCCGGCTTTGCGGAAATAGGCGAAGGCAGCGGCGAACGCGACTACGCCGCCGACGGAATAGACCGATTGAGTGATATTGTTAGACGAGAATCGCAGCGGCGTCAGCGAAATGAAATTCCTCCCGTTCGCCACACGCTCGACCGTCATCGTCTCGGTGATGCCTTGGAATATGCGTGGAAAAAACACCGCCGTCAGCAAGCCGAACGAGGTGAGAAGGAGCAGCCAGAATCCGGCTTGAGACGGCTGAAGCGCGGCGAAGAAATAACCTTCGCCAGCGGCCATGAACAGACGCAGGGCGAAGAAAGGCAGGAAGAGGCTGGGGACGAGAACGGTGGCACCACCAAGCATCGGCAAGCTCAAAGCCGCAGCGGCGCCGAACAGCGTCGACAGCACCATCAGGGAAAAGGACCAATGGATCGGCGCGGTCAGAATGACCAGGCCGGCCACGATCGTGATTACTCCCATCAGCTCGAGATTCATATTCCCGGTTCCCCCGCCGGCGTAGATAGGCCACCGTCGGATAGGCTGGCCCCAGCCCTTCTTGCCCATCCGATCCTCTCGTTACTCCATCAAAAATCAGGGGTGAGGGGAAGCTAACCGTATTCATGCCTGCGGCTACGCCTTTTGTGGTAGGCGGCGAAACGAATTCAGCTCTATCCCATCGCGGACCCGACCGGCTACGCAAGTGGCATGTGTCCCTCATATCGTAACCATAACTGCGCCCCACGGCGTTGCGGATTTCGCCGCTGTTCAAGAAGAGCGACCCTGCTTGTGGCCGCGCTGCTGCTGAGCCGGGCCGCGAATGCGTACGGCGATGACAATGGCGATACGGGCGATCTGCTTGATACCGGACAGATGACCCTTTCCTTCAGTGAGGAGTTCTCGCAACTCGACGTATCGGAATGGGGACCGGGAACGCGCTGGATTGCGCATACGCCCTGGTCGGGGGATTTCGGTGGTGCGCGTTTTTCCGCACCAGGCCCCGATTTCCCCTTCACGGTAAAGGATGGTGTCCTTCGCATCGAGGCCAGGCGGCACGAGAGTGGAGAATGGCGCTCCGGGCTACTCGCATCCGTCGATACGAAGGGCGAGGGATTTGCCCAGCAATATGGATACTTCGAGATGCGGGCGCGTCTACCGACCGGGCCGGGAGTTTGGCCTGCCTTCTGGCTGATCGGTTTGGATCGATCGCGATACACTGCGGAGATCGACGTGCTCGAGTACTACGGCGACCGGCCGGACGGCTTCTCCACCGTTGTCCATGTCTGGCACCGCGACGGACGGCATTATTCGCAGGGTAAACGTATCGAGGTTTTTCCGGAGGCCGATCCGGCCGAGTTCCACACCTATGGCGTGAAGATCGATGCGTCGCAGATACGCGTATACTTCGATCGCCAACTCGTGTGGAAGACACCAACGCAACCTGAACATCGCCAGCCGATGTATATCCTGTTGAACCTCGCGCTCGTCGAGGAGGAGAGCAGGAACGCCGCCGCCGATCCCTCCTACATGTTCGTCGAATACGTCCGCGCTTACAGCTTCAAGTGATCGCATTCGCATCGGCTATCCGGGTTAACCGGCCGCGACACCAATCTGTCGCGGAGCCGCTCCTTTGTCGCGCCTTGGGGGCAGCCTCGCCGGATGAGCGCCAGCGCGCGGGCCATCAATCGCATCGGTCAAAGGGATTAGGTCCGCTGGTACAATCGGTAAAACGGTTCACCCCAATGATCATCTATTTATTTCTCCCGATCATGGAATTCTGGGCATTCAGGAAGAGCAATCCGAGCCTTGACGGCGAGGAGCCGGGGGCTCCTTGGACGCGACTCCAACGATCCTGGGCAAGGGGGGGCGATGAACAATTCCAAGGTTCACAGCGATGATTGCGCCGGCATGGCGTTGAGTCAGCCGGGGGCGGTCCACTATGACAGGGAACGCAGTGTTCATGACGTCTTTGGTCAACGGGTGCGAAACAATCCTTATTCCAAGGCGGTTGCATTCGGCGCCCAGTCACTGAACTACCACGAACTCGATCGCCTGTCGGACACGCTCGCCGCATATCTGTTGAAGCTTGGCATAAGAAAGGGTGACGTGGTGGGGCTCGCCGTACCGCGCTGCCTTTCCACGGTCGTTGCGAAACTGGCGATCCTCAAGGCGGGCGGCGCCTACCTGCCGATCGACCCGGCCTTTCCTCTCGAGCACCTCAACTACGTGATCGGAGAATGCGCGCCGAGGATCATCTTCATCGATGATGTCCACGGCGAGCATGTGCGCGCGCTGCCCGAGATCCGGGGTGCGACGATCAATCTGGAAGCGCTGCTTCCGACCCTTGCTGTCGAGGCTTCCGTTTGCTTGCCAACGGTTGGTGGCGGCGATGTCGCCTATGTCATGTATACGTCTGGCTCCACAGGACGGCCCAAGGGCGTTGCCATACCCCATCGTGGGATCACGCGGCTGGTCCTCGACCAGAACTACATCGATCTCAGCAGCAACGATGCGGTACTGCACACGGCAACGATATCCTTCGATGCCGCGACCTTTGAGATCTGGAGCGCGCTTCTTAACGGAGCTGCCCTCATCGGCATGCCCATTCCAGACTTCTCGCTTGGCGATCTCTCCAAGGTCATCCGCGAAAATGAAGTGACTGTCGCTTTGCTGACCACAGGCATGTTCAATCTTTTCGCCGACTTCGTCACGGAACCTCTGCCCAGCCTACGCCAGGTTCTATTCGGCGGGGAGGCCGGATCGGCGGAACATGTCCGGCGGTTCCGGGACGGCCATCCGGATTGTCGGCTGACCAATGCCTACGGGCCGACGGAATCATCCTGCATTGCAACCACATTCACCGTTCCCGCCGACTTCGCCGGCGACGACCTGCCCATTGGGCAGGCCATTGCCCATACGAGCATCCTGATACTTGACGAAGATATGCGCCCCGTTGAAGCGGGCGTCGATGGTCAACTCGCGCTCGCCGGCGACGGTCTGGCCCTCGGCTACATGCATCGGCCGGATCTGACTGAAGAAAAGTTCGTGATGGTCGAGACGTGCCAGGGGCCGTTGCGTTGCTATCTGACTGGCGATCTTGCCGTAAAAGACGAGAACGGAATAGTTCTCTTCAGGGGACGTCGTGACCGACAAATCAAAATCAACGGCAAGCGCATCGAACTCGATGAGATCGAGGCAGCAATCCGCCGCGACCCCCGGCTGCTGGACGGCGTGGTCGCCTGCCATTCGCAGGGCGCGTCAATCAAGCGGATCGTCGCCTATCTTCGACCAAAAAATGAAAACGACATCGGCAATCCAAATTTCGTGCCGGCCTTCATGGAGCGGCTGCGCCATGCGCTTCCGGCCTACATGATCCCGAGCGCGGCGATCGTGCTTGCCGAGTTGCCGCTGACACCGGCCGGCAAGGTCGATCGTTCGAAGCTCCCTGCACCGCCAATCGAGGTCGCCAGACCGGCGGCACCCGAAAGCCGAAGCGAAGAGCTGCTGGCCGGCCTCTGGCGAGAGGTGCTCGGCATCGAGGACATACCGCTGGATCGCAACTTCTTCGATCTCGGAGGCACATCGCTTCAACTGTTGAGGGTTCAGGCTGGGCTGCTGGCCAAACTCAGGCGCGACTTGGACGTGTTTGTACTCTTCAAGCATCCGACCATCCGCGAGCTGGCACGGTTTCTCGATGACAGAATACCAAAGGCATCCCCGTCGATGACCGCCGATCAGCGGGCGGCCTTAAAAAGACGGAGCATGTCCCAATTCCGCAGGAGCGCATCATGAAAGGCAACGGCGAGCTTGTGCAACCCCTTGTCAGCGAACAGGGCTTGGACGAGACCATTGTAGCGGACGGCGTCGCGATTGTCGGCATGTCCGGCCGGTTTCCCGGAGCACCATCGGTGGACGCTCTGTGGTCGCTCGTTGAGGAGGGGAGAAGCGCCTTCAGGTCGTTTTCTCCAGGCGAACTCGAAGATGCTTTCACGGATGACGAACGTTCGGGCTCGGACTATGTGGCCTCACGCCCCTGTCTCAGCGACATTGATATGTTCGACGCTGAGTTCTTCGGGATGTTCCCACGCGAGGCGGCCGTCACCGATCCGCAGCACCGCATCTTCCTCGAGATCTGCTGGGAAGCGCTCGAAAGCGCAGGCTATGATCCCTATCGACGTTCTGAAATGGTGGGCGTCTTCGCCGGTTGCTCGATGCCGACCTATCTGCTCAACAATGTGTTGGGAGACCGCGCAAAGGTCGAGGAATTCACGTCGAATTACCAGATCGGCTGCTTCAATCAGATCGTCGGATCGGTCACTGACACACTCGCCACGCGGGTGGCCTACAAGCTCAACCTGCGCGGACCCGCTTTCACCATCCATTCGGCGTGTTCGACATCACTGCTCGCGGTTTCGCAGGCATGCCAGAACCTGCTGACCTATAGCTGCGACATGGCGCTGGCGGGAGGTGTGTCCATCACTATCCCGCAAAAGCGCGGATACATCTACCAGGAAGGTGGCATGGTATCCCGCGACGGGATCTGCCGGCCCTTTGACGCGGAAGCGAGTGGAACTGTGTTCGCCAGTGGGGCGGGCGTGGTGTTGCTCAAGCGGCTCGATGATGCCCTGCGCGACCGGGACAGGATCTATGCCGTTATTCGTGGTTGCGGCGTCAACAACGACGGCTCCGACAGGGTCGGATTCACGGCGCCGAGCGCAGAAGGGCAAGCTGAGGCGATTTCCATTGCCCTTGCCAATGCCGGTGTCGAGCCGGACACGATCGGATATGTGGAATGCCATGGAACGGCGACGCCTCTAGGCGATCCGATCGAATTTTCCGGTCTGCAGCTCGCCTTTTCCCGGATCGCCGAGAAAAGGGGATGCTGCGCGCTGGGTTCACTCAAAGGCAATATCGGCCATATGGATGCGGCCGCCGGAGTGAGCAGCCTGATCAAGGCTGCGCTGGCGCTCTATCACGCGAAAATCCCGGCCATGGCCAACTACGCGCAACCCAATGCGCGCATCCCTCTGAATGACAGCGCCTTTTACATACCGAAAATGACATCGGCGTGGCCGCAAACGTCAGCGCCTCGCCGGGCCGGAGTCAGTTCGTTCGGGGTCGGGGGAACGAACATCCACGTCGTTCTGGAGGAGGCGCCGCCCCCGGGGCCGGATGCGACCAACGACGATGAAGGTCCTTTCATCCTGCCACTGTCGGCGCGCACCGACGACGCGCTGACGGCGGTGCGCCAGAATCTCGTTGCCCACCTGCGAGCGAATCCAGCAATTGCGCTTACCCAGGTCGCCCGTACCTTGCAGACAGGTCGCCACGCGTTCAAGCACCGCGCCGCCGTGGTGGCGAGTAGTGCCACGCAGGCCGTGGATCTGTTGAGCGCCGAACGAGTGAACGTCGGTCTTGCCGGGGATGCGTCGCCACCCGTCGTGTTCATGTTCCCGGGACAGGGATCGCAATATGTTGGTATGGGTGCCGAGCTCTATCGACGCGAGCCCGAGTTCGCCCGCTGGATTGATCGCGGCGCCGAAGTGCTGAAGATGAGTTACAGCATCGACGTGCGCGACTACATTTGCCACGCTGGCCAGGTGACCGAGACGATGGCGCAGGAGCAGCGCGAGACGCGGATCGCGCAGCCGTGCCTCTATCTGGTCGAATACGCAATGGCGCGGCTCTGGATGAGCCGTGGTTTGATGCCGGACGCGATGATCGGCCACAGCGTCGGCGAGTTTGTGGCCGCCACGATCGCCAACGCCATCTCGTTCGAGGACGCGCTCAGGCTCGTTGCCATGCGAGGCTGGCTCATGCAGAAGCAGCCACCGGGTGCGATGGCATCGGTTCGCTGCGAAGCGGAAACGGCGCAGCTCCATCTGCGCGGAAGCGCCGAGATCGCGGCCATCAACGCGCCGAAGCTGTGTGTCGTCTCCGGGCCGTTCAAGGATATCGACGCGGTCTGCGCTGCGTTGGAAAAGGCCGGGATCGCCTTCAGCCGGTTGCAAACTTCCCACGCGTTCCACTCCGCAATGATGGAGCCGTGCATCGATGAGCTGCGGGAGCTGGCCGCGAAGGTCACCTATGGCACCGCGACGATCCCCTATGTCTCCTGCGTGACCGGCGCATGGCAGACCGACGAGGCGGGTTTCTCGCCCGACTACTGGGCGCGGCATTGCCGCGAAGCCGTGCGTTTCGCTGATGGTCTTGTCACGCTTTGCAGCGACCAGAAACCTGTCCTGCTCGAGGTCGGGCCCGGCCGGACGCTGTCGACGTTTGCTGCGCAAACCATCAGCCGCAGTGGTACGATCGCCATCGTTCAGTCGATGCCGGAGCATGATCGTGCCAGCGCCGCCGCGGACGTTCTGGCGGACGCGCACGGCAGGCTCTGGATGAGCGGCTGCGAGTTGGTCTGGCCACCGCTGTCCACCGGGGCCGAACGCGCCGTACCGTTGCCAACCTATCCGTTCCAACGTCAGCGTCATTGGATCGACGCGCCTGCGCCTGTCCGGCGAGCCGCAAGTGCGCCCAGTGTCCGCCCCGAAGTGTCCCTTACGAAACCAACAGGCGAGATTGAAACGATGAACGCCATGAACCCCTTGCCACCGTCAGATCGTATTCCGCAGCTGGAGAGCGGGCTCATGGCGCTACTCGGCGATATGTCCGGAGAGGACCTCGACAGCGACAGCAGAACGAGCACGTTCCTGGAGCTTGGTTTCGATTCGCTGTTCATCGGTCAGTTCGCCCAGAAGGTCGAGAAGCAGTTTGGCGTAAAACTGTCGTTTCGTGAATTGTTGAGCACAATTCCGAGCATTGCCGATCTCGCGCGGCACCTGGACCGAGAGATGCCGCAGCCTGCCACGTCAGCCGCAGCGGCGGTCCCGGGGGGCATGACAGTCAGGGCGCCTGGACCGGCTGGTGCCTCACCATCGATCGCACCGGTCGCAGCGCTTGCACCTGCCGCGCAGATAGAGGGCGGTGCCGGCCTCGAAGCCATCCTTCAGTCCCAGATCCAGATGACACAGGCCCTTTTCACCCATCAACTTCAAGTGCTTCAGGCCGCCTCGTCGTCCCCCTTGCTGCCCCCTCGCGGCGCCGAGGTGCCTGTGGCTCCAGTTGCCGCTCCCAAGCCCCCCGCGCCTGGGGGCGGCACTGAGGAACAAGGCGAGATCGGCACCGAACGTGTCCGGCTCTACCGGCCCGGTGCCAAGCCGATCGCTCCCCAACTCTCGCCCGTGAAGCAGAAGTTCTTGACGGAGTCGTCGCGACTTATGCCGATCAAAACCGGAGGTCCAAGGCGTTCACCGAGAAAAACCGGCGCCGTCTTGCC
This sequence comes from Rhizobium arsenicireducens, assembly GCF_964021225.1. Classification (NCBI taxonomy): domain Bacteria; kingdom Pseudomonadati; phylum Pseudomonadota; class Alphaproteobacteria; order Hyphomicrobiales; family Rhizobiaceae; genus Rhizobium; species Rhizobium arsenicireducens. The sequence goes on from NZ_CAXHYK020000001.1 coordinate 3,758,020, forward strand.
GACCCCAGGACAGCGACGGGTTTCCGGGCCGACTGGAAGGAAATGATCTTTCCAATCGTTTCCGACAGATCCAAGGGCGCCCGCATATGGGACATTGACGGTCACGAATATGTCGACCTGGTCAACGGATTTGGTCAGACGGCCTTCGGCCATGCGCCGGGTTTCATCATCGAAGCGATGAAGACGCAGATCGATGCCGGTTTTGCCATCGGCCCTCAGACGCCGCTGGCAGGCGAAGTCGCCGAGATGATATGCGAGACGACCGGGCACCAACGTGTGACCTTCTGCAACACGGGATCGGAAGCGGTGATGGCGGCGATGCGCGTGGCGCGCACCGTAACAGGGCGCGATTACATCGTGGTGTTCGCCAACGACTATCACGGGCAGTTCGACGAGGTCCTGGTCAAGGGCCGCAATCGGGCCGCCAACCCCGTGGCCCTGCCAATCGCAGCCGGAATCCCCTCGAGTTCCGTTTCGAACATGATGGTGCTTCGCTACGGGGCCCCCGAAAGCCTCGAGTGGATCCGTGCCAATGCGGGTGATATCGCCGCCGTCATCATCGAGCCAGTCCAGAGCCGCCATCCCGAATTGCGGCCCGAACAATTTGTTCGCGCCGTTCGGGACATCGCCACGCAGGCGCAGTTCGCGCTTGTCTTCGATGAGGTCGTGACGGGCTTCCGCGTCCATCCGGGTGGGATGCAGGCGGTCTGGGGCATCCAGGGCGACATGGCGACCTATGGCAAGGTGATCGGTGGAGGCATGCCGATCGGCGTGCTCGCCGGCGACGCCAGGTTCATGGATGCGCTCGATGGAGGCCACTGGAACTACGGTGATGATTCCGTGCCGATGGTCGCGCCGACATTCTTTGCCGGGACCTTTGTACGCCATCCTGTTGTGCTGTCAGCGGCCCGGGCGGTCCTGAAGCATATCAAGGACGACGGTGCGGCCCTCTACGATCGCGTCGCCCAGCGCACGGAAGCGCTTGTTAGCGAAATCAACGCCGACCTGGAATGGCGCGGTGTCGCGCCCCACATCCAAGGGTACAAGAGCTGGTTCGTGACTGATTTCAGCAATCAGGATCCGCTCGGCGGGCTGCTCTATCCATATCTGCGCCTGAATGGCGTGCACATCCAGGATGGCTATCCATGCTTCCTGACCACGGCACACACCGAGGAGGACTTCCGCTTTATCGCCAAGGCCTTCCGGGACGGTGTGGATGCTCTGCAGGCGGTGGGGATCCTCGCTCCGAACGGCGCGGGCGCAGGCGCGATCCTGCAGGCGTCTTCCAAGCTATCCGACAAAGAGATCGTCAGACAGGAAGCGTCCACGAGGCCGGACACGGTGTCATTAACGGAGGCGCAGGCCGAAATCTGGCTTGCGGCCCAGGCGGGTGACGAGGCCTCCTGTTCCTTCAACGAGTCCTTCACCCTCAGGCTGGAGGGCAATCTCGACGAGGCCGCATTCGCCAACGCCTTAAAGACGGTCATCGATCGCCACGACGCCCTGCACATCCGCTTCGGCCGCTCCGGCGAACACTTCAGCTTCATCCCCAATTTCGCCCTCGACATGCCGATCCTGGACATGACGCAGGAGGCCGACTGCGAGGCTACCCTACGGGACCTCGTCAAGTCCGAAGCGGTTATTCCTTTCGATCTGGTCAATGGACCGCTGGCGAGGGCCTTGCTGGTTCGGCTCGCTGGCGACAGGCACGCATTCGTCTTCACGGCCCATCACATTGTCTGCGACGGTTGGTCGATGAACGTGCTGATCGAGGAATTGTCGGCCGCCTATTCGGCCGCAATTCGCGGTGAGACCGTTCAGTTCGAGCCTGCGGTTTCCTTTGCCACCTACGCGGCGGAGTTCGCACCGAAGTCCGAACCGACGGGAGAAACCGCGCGTTTCTGGCTGGACCAGTTCAAGGAGATACCTGAGGTGCTTGAGATGCCGTTCGACCGGCCGCACCCGGAGCACAGGACGTTCGCAGGCGGTACCTCTACGCAAACAATCGACAAGGAGGTCTACAAGCAGCTTAAGAAGCGTGGCGCTGGCGCGGGCGCAACGCTTTTTTCGACGCTGCTCGCGGCCCTTCAGGTCATGGTCTCGCGCCTTACCGGGCAATCGGACGTGGTCATCGCGGTTCCCTCAGCCGGCCAGAGCCTTGTGGAGGACAAGATCCTGGTCGGACACTGCGTCAACCTTCTGCCGTTGCGCCAGTCCGTTGATGCCTCATCTTCCTTCAAGGATCATCTCAAGGCCACGCAACAATTGGTATTAAAGGCCTTCGAGCATCAGGATTATACCTATGGCACCCTCGTGCGGGCGCTTAACATTCGCCGCGATCCTCACCGCCTTCCGCTGACGGGCATACAATTCAATCTCGAGCGGGTTACGGCCAATGCCGAGTTTTCCGGGCTGACCGCGAAAATCGAACCCAATGCCAAGGCCTTTTCAAACTTCGACATGTTTTTGAACATGATCGAGAGTGCCGACGGCATACGCATTGACGTCGATTACAATGCTGACGTGCTTGACCAGGAGACCGTCGAGCGCTGGATTGATCATTTTATCACGCTCGTTACCGCGCTGGCTAACGACATGGAGCGGCCTGTGGCGGAACTGCCGCTTCTCTCAGAGACGGAACTCGACTGGTTGGCAACCGGTCTGAATGAGAGCGTTGCCGACTACGAGCGTGACCAGACAATTGTCTCGCTCTTCGCGCGGAGGGCCGCGGAGCAGCCCGCCGCCATCGCTGCCATCCACCAGGGCAGAACCATCAGTTACGGCGAACTCGAGGCGCACTCCAACCGACTCGCCCGCCACATCCGCGCCGTTGTGCCGGAAAGGGGGCAGCGCGTCGCAGTCCTGGTCGAGCGTTCGCTCGACATGCTCATCGCGCTTCTGGCGACCATGAAAGCCGGGCACGCCTATGTGCCGCTCGATCCGGAACACCCGGAGGCGCGTTTGCGCCAGACGCTAGAAACCGCGCATCCGGTCGCCATCATCTGCGACAGCGATTCTTCGGCCAGGCTTGCCGGCGACGGCGATCGTGTCGTCCGCCTGGACAAGGAAAGCGGCGCCTTCGCGGATCAGTCCGAAGCGCCGATCGAGGACCTGCCGTCCGATACAATGGCTCCCGCCTATGTCATCTTCACGTCCGGTTCCACGGGTACGCCCAAGGGTGTCGAGGTGTCCCACCGGGCGCTCGTCAATTTCCTGGCGTCGATGGCGCGCGAACCCGGTTTCACGCAGGACGATACGATCGTCGCAGTGACGACGGTTTCCTTCGACATCGCCGGGCTCGAACTCTACCTGCCGCTCGTAACCGGCGGCAAGGTGGTCATCGCTGATCGCGGGCAGGTTCAGGACGGGTTCGCGCTCGTTCGGCTCGTCGAGGAGAGCGGCGCTACGGTGCTGCAGGCGACACCGACGCTCTGGCAGATGCTGGTCGAGGCCGGCATTGGAAAGGTGAGCGGTAGACTGAAGATGTTGTGTGGCGGCGAGCCGCTTCCCAAGGACCTGGCGAAGGCGCTCGTCGCCATCGGCGCGGAATTGTGGAACATGTACGGCCCGACGGAGACGACGATCTGGTCCTCGGTGCAGCGCATTCTCGATGACGATGCTCCGATCACGATCGGTCATCCGATCGCGAACACCGAACTCCACATCATCGACGGCAATGGCAGGCTGGCGCCCGTCGGCGTGGCGGGGGAGCTGTATATCGGTGGTGATGGCCTGGCTCGCGGTTATTTCGAACGGCCGGACCTGACGGAGAAGGCCTTCGTCGAATGTGACATCGGGACCGGTGGCGTTCGCCGGCTCTACAAGACGGGCGATATAGGCAAGCGCCTGACCGATGGCTCACTTCAGCTGCTAGGTCGCCGAGACAACCAGATCAAACTGCGTGGTTTCCGCATAGAGCTGGGAGACATCGAGTCTGTCGTCTCCCAGGTCGCAGGCGTGCGCCAATGCGCGGTGGTTGGCGTCCGCAACAGCAAATGTGATCCGGCGCTGGTCTGCTATTTCGTCGCCGAACCGGGTATTGCGGCCCCGCTGGGCGAAACCCTCGCGGCCCACGCACGATCTCAGCTCCCTGCCTATATGGTGCCGACTTACTGGCAACTCGAGGATGCGCTTCCCCAGACCGGGAACGGCAAGCTTGACCGCAACGCGCTGGCGAAGCGCGGCCTGCCTCAGCGTGAGACAGTGTCGGTCAAGGTCGCGCCCCGGACTGAGATGGAGGAGAAGCTCGCCACGATCTGGAAAACCGTCCTCAACATGGACGACATCGGCGTCGAGGACAATCTCTATGAGCTCGGGGCGGATTCGCTGACGATTTTCCGCATCGCCGCGCGCATGCTGGACGAGGGCCTGCCGCTGGAGGCCAAGCACCTGTTGCGCCATCCTTCAATTGCTGAACTGGCGGCCTACGCGGACGAACAGGAGAAGAGCGGCTTCGAGGCCATGGCCTACCAGATCCCCTCGCTGGCTGATTTTCGTAACGGCGCGCGTCGAGGAATGGGAAACGTGCAATGAACCAGATGGGAAACATCACGCCTGCCCCCAATGCGACAACGGCGATCGTCGGAGAATTCCCCTGCACCCAGACCCAACTGCGCTGCTGGGTGCTGGATCAGCTGAAGCCGGGGAACCCGGCACTGAATGTTGCCGTGCGCTGGGAGATCCGTGGGGAATTCAAAGCATCGACGATCGAGGCGGCGCTGCGCAGGATCATCCAGCGGCACGAAATCCTGCGCACGCGTTTCTTCGAACGCGATGGCCGCCCCTATCAGCAGGTCGTCGAAAGCGTCGACTTCAGGCTGTCGGTCATCGATCTCAGAAGCATGCCGGCCGAGCAGCGCGAGCAGCGGATCCTCTCCATCGGAGAGGAGACGGCATCCGCGCCTTTCGACCTGAGCCGACCGGGTCTCATTCGCGTGTCGCTGCTGATCGTCGAGAACGAGCGTGCCTTCATCCTGATTACCGCGCACCAGAGCTGCTTTGATGGATGGTCGATCCGCGTGCTGGGCAGAGAGGTTGGCGAGATCGCGGCGGCGATCGAAGCGGGGCGGGCGCCGGACCTGCCGGACCTCCCCCTGCAATACGGCGACTTCGCGCTGTGGCAAGAAGCCTATCTCGACAGCTACGGCTTCGATACCGAAAAGACGTTCTGGCGGGAACAACTGGTCGGCGCGCCCTATTTCGAGGTGCCACCCGATCATCCGCGCAAGGCCCAGAAGACGAACAACGGGAATATCCTGTCGGTCGTGAAACCTTTGGAGTTCAGCGAGAGGATCGAGAATGCGGCCCGCGAGAACCGCGTTTCGCTCTACAGCTACGGCGCGGCGGTGATGAGCGCGATGCTCCACCGATACACGGGCGCCGGTGATATCCTGTTTGGAACGCAGATTGCCGGGCGGGACCATTCCGATCTGGAGAACCTGATCGGCGTCTTCATCAACAACCTGGTGCTTCGCTTCCATGTCGCGAAGGATGTATCCTTCCTCGATCATCTGCGGGTCTCGAGCGAAGTCGTAAAAGCGACGCTCAACCACCAGCGCATGCCGTTTAACAAACTGGTCGAACTGATCAATCCGCCGCGGGACCCCTCGCGCAATCCTCTGATCTCGGTGAACTTCAACCTGCAGAAGGCCTTCCTCGAGGATCGGCGCTATGGCTCCTTCGAACTCATCAGCGCTCCGTCGCAATCGCCGGGCGTCATCTACGACCTCAGCTTCATCATGATCGGCCGCCCGTCCGGTTGGCGGATGTCGATCGAGTACAACACGGATCTCTTCGATCGGGCCACCATCGAAAAACTGCTCCAGATGTGGCAGGACGCCTACGAGCTTGCGCTCAGCAGACCGGCAGCCCCCCTGTCACTACTTGTGGCGCCTGGCGAGGGAGGTGATTTCGGCACGTCGGGGAGCCGCGTGACGCAAACACCGGTCGGCGCTCTCTCCGGGATTCGGGCAGGCCGTGTCGAAACCGCGGAGTTGCCAGCGGTGAACTCTCGTGAGCGGATGTCGCCACCCGAGCGGGTCGCGGCGCTCGCGGAGATCTGGGCTCGGGTGCTGGACGTGAAATCGGTGCGGGCCGAAGACGATTTCTTTGCGCTCGGCGGCCATTCGCTGCTGGCGCTGCGCATGCTCTCGGCGGTGAAGGAGCGCTTCGACATCAGGCCCAATCTGGAACTCCTTTTCCGTACGCCGACGCTCGGCGGTTTCACACGCGCGCTTTTCGGCGACGACGACGTCGAGGAAGTGGCTCTGGCGACTGGTGGTGCCTGGGAGGCGAGCCTCTATAAAGTAGGCAGCGGCCCCTGCACTGTCTTCACGCTGAACCACCCCTTCCTCTACTATCGGCTGGCGAGCGAACTGGCAGACACGGTATCGGTCTACAACGTCAGCATGCTCGGGGCTTCGTCCTCTGGAACAGACCGGTCGTCTCTCGAACAGATTGCAGCGGACGCGATCGCTGCGATGCCGCTCGCCGACGCGAAGGGTCCGATTGCCCTGGTCGGCCTCTGCGTCAATGGAGTCCTGGCGGTGGAAGTCGCTCGCCAGCTCAAGCTGACTGGCACGGATGTGGCGTTCACCGCCGTCATAGACTCTTGGGCCCCGGGTTATTTCCGCTCATTGCCGAAGTCCCGGCAGCTCTGGTGGAACACTGAAAAGCGGATCCGGCGCACCGGCTATTTCACCCGAAAGCTTCTGGCCGGGCGCTTGCGCCCCGTCGCCTTCCTCAAGGAGTTCAATGCTACGCTCAGGCTCATGCGATTGATCGGCGTGGGGGCCGCCGAGCCCTCCAGAGAAGAGCAGGCGAACGCGGATGCGACGGAGATCCTCGTCCAGGCCGCCCGGGACTATCAGGTCCAGGACGCGCGAGACGTGCGGCTCTTTAGAAGCCAGGCCAATCATCGCCGCGCTACCAAGCTGCGGTTTGGCTGGGGAGATGCCATCGACCGGGACGCCGACGTGATCGAACTCAAGGGTTGGCACGAGGGCTCCCTAGCGCTCGACGGCATTCGCAGACTTGCCGCCTCGATCGAAGACCAGCTGCTGACCGGCCGGAAGTGACATGGTGGCGCGCACGCAGGAGAACAGCGGCCCCGCGGCGCCGGGTCCATTGCGGATCGGATTTCTGGTCGGGCCAAGTGGCGTCTTTGAAAATTGGGAGCAGCGTGTGTTCGACCGCGTCATGGCCGCACCGGGCCTCGTGCTGGCGGGCTTCCTGGTTCACCCCCGGCCGTTTAGGCCGCAGCCGATATCCCCCGTGTTCAGAAGCCTCGCGCGGCTGGAACGGGCGATGCTGGCGCGTGAGCCTGCCTATGTCAGCAGCCATTTTAGTCCGAACGGGCAGCGCTTCGAGCATTTGCCACCGGCCGTCGACCTTGACAGCAGCGACGCCGAGCGGACCGTCCGGCTCGTATCGGATCTCGGCCTTGACCTCGTCATGCGCCTGACTGGGGTCGGTCTTCCTGACGAGGCCGTTCGTGCGCTTCCTTTCGGGGAATGGAGCCTTTCCTTTTCCGACGAACGCAGCGAGACGGCTGACTGGTTCGGCTATGACAGCGTGGTGCATCACGCGCCTTCCAGTGCGCTGGTGCTTAACGCGCGGTACGGAGCCGCTCCCGAGATTCAGCGCCTCGCGACATCGGCCTTCAACACCAAGTTCAGCGCCCAGCGAAACGCGGGCTTCATCAAGGAGAGAGCGGTCACGCTGCTCATGCGCGAACTGGTTCGTGTCGCGGAGACAGGTAAACTGGATGCCATGCCGAAGCCGTCGCAGCCAAGTGGTCCACGGCCGCCGCCGTCCGGTCGCAATCTTCTGGGCTATTGCGGTTCACTATCCGGCGAGCTTCCTGTTTCGCGCCGGCAAGGCGCTATACAGGAAGATGGGCGGCGGATCGGCGGTCTGGACACTCTGCACCGGTTGCGGCGACATCGAGAATTTCGATCCGCGGCAGTCCGTCGAGATCGTCCCCGACCGGGACGAAATACGCGCTGACCCCTTCCTTCTCCAGCATGACGGCGGCTGCTACCTGTTTTACGAGGCCTATGCGAGTGGCGACGCGAAGGCCCACATCGCGGTTGCACGTCTAGTCGGCGACAGGCTGGAGAGACTGGGTGTAGCGCTGAAACGTGACTATCATCTCTCCTATCCCTTCGTCTTCCGCCATGGACGTGAGCTTTTCATGATGCCGGAGACAAGTCAGGCGCGTCGGCTGGAGATCTGGCGTTGCGTGGAATTTCCACTGAAGTGGGAGCTACACTCCACTGCCCTTCACGGCCTATCTCCAGCCGACAGCGTGTTGACGCGCTACAGGGACCGATGGTGGCTCTTCACCAACCTGTCCGACTTCCACGCCTATGAGGACCATTGCAGTGAGCTGCACGTCTTTGAGGTTGATGGCCCGGGTCTGTCCTGGGTCGTTCCGCACAGGCGCAATCCCGTCGTTCTCGATAGCACGACGGCCCGGAATGCCGGGCGGATGTTCGAGAGGAATGGGCGTCTGTATCGTCCCTCACAGCGCAACGAAAACGGAATCTACGGCTATGGGCTGAACATCATGCTCATTGAGCAGCTTGACCGGGAAAACTATCGCGAGCGGTGCGTGAGAACCATCAATCCCGATTTCAAGCCCAAACTGATTGGCTGTCATCATTTCGATGCGGCAGGTGATCGCTACATCCTGGATGCGCGGCTGAGCCTTTGATGTTGCCAAGCGATAGATCCTCGCCTTGCCAGGCGTGATAGCGCAGCCGTACGGGCGCTCCATCGCTCAAAGCGGAAAGGGCACCCTGGAATCCGGCAGGAACCCTGATGTTGTAAAGCCTCCAGTGGCTGCGCTCAGATGCGTCGCCATTGAGGCGTCCGAGATTGAGCGCCGCTCTGGGCCCGACCGAAACGTCGAAGGAGTCCAGCGCGATCGCAAGACCGCTTCCATGCGCCTTCACGAAGGCTTCCTTGCGGGTCCAGCAACGATAGAAGCCGTTCAGATGGTCGCTTTGCGGCAGCCTCTTCAGGGATGCGCGTTCGCGGCAGGAGAAGAAATACCCGGCAATGTCCTCCTTGAGCGGCTTTGTTTCTTCTACGTCGATGCCGAGAGGGAAACGGTCGCAGATCGCGAGCATTGCAAGCGACCCGCTGTGGCTAAGGTTGAAATGTGGCGTCGGGGTGGAGTCTCGCGGTGCAAGGTGCGGTTTGCCGAACTCGTTGTAATCAAACGTCAGTTCGTCAGGTGGGACTCCGAGGCGGTTGCCAAGAACGATGCGCAGACTTGCCCGTGCGACGATGTAGCGACGGGCATCACGTGCCAGCACGAAGCGCAAGGCCCGGGCAGTTTCGTCGTGGGAAAGGAGCGTGGCAAGCCTTGCGACCTCGCTCGTCGGCCGCTCCAGCCACCATGTCCAGAGATCGATGACGGCCGGAAGCGATGCCGGTGCACATTCTTCCATTGCTCAGGTTCCGTAGTCCGGCGTTGTGACATAGGCGCGGACAGGAGCATTGCGGTGCCGCCCCATCCTGCGGGCGAGAAACTTCATTACCGGAAGCGGATAGTTTTCGCCCAGGCTGATGCGGCATGTGCGTCTCAGGATATCGAGGGAGCGCGCACAGGCGTTTGGCGAATAGTCCATCGGACGGGCGGCCCAAGCGAAGGGGCTCATGCGCGGATGAGCGGCGCGCTGCTCTAATATGGGCTTCCAGAAGCTGTAGACATGTCTACTCGAGTCATGGACTCGGTGGACGCCTCGCGGGTTTTCGGCCGCGAATGCTTGTGCCTCCTTCTCCGTGTCGAAGATCACGTGAAGGCCGATGGCGTTGGAGCGGTCGTTATGCGGCCCGACGCGCAAATCTGCCGTGGAGGAGAGGATCGTGGCCACGGCATCATAGCGCCGGCGCATGCGATCGATCATCGGATCAAGCTTGCTGAGCTGGACGTTGAGCATCGCGCCCTGGATCTGGCTGGCCTTCAGATTGACACCGCAGAAGGGAGGTTCGTTGGCGTTGTCGAGATGACCGCGAAACACGGAGCCGATGTCGTGATACATCCGGGCTCGCGCAAACAGATGATCGTCGTTGGTCACGATCGCCCCACCTTCGCCGATGCTGATGTTCTTGAACTGGTTGAAGCTGAAGGCCCCGACGTCACCGATCGTTCCGACTCGACGCCCCTTGTAGGTTGCACCAACCGCCTGGCAGGCGTCCTCGACGACGATAAGGCCGTGCTCGCGGGCAATGCGCATGATGCTGTCCATGTCGCAGACCATGTTCGCCATGTGCACCGGTATGATCGCCCGAGTCTGCGGGGTGATCTTGCGTTCGATGTCGAAGGGGTCAATGGTCAGGGTCTCGTCGATGTCGACAAGGACGGGAACAGCGCCGGCCGCAAGTACAGCGCCGGCCGTCGCGATCCAGGTATAGGCGGGCACCAGTACTTCGTCCGAAGGGCCGATACCGGATGCGACAAGCGCCGCGATCAGTGCGGCGGTGCCGTTACAGACCGTCAGCGTGTTGCGAACGTCGAAGGCGACGCAAAAATCCGCCTCGAACCGCGCAAGCGGTCCGTCTTGTCCGCCGCCGTAGCGGGAAAGCCTGCCGGATGCGATGACCGGAGCAATCGCCAGCCATTCCCTTAAGCCGACCCGCGCCATGACCTGTCTCTCCATTCCAACGAGCATTGCAAGGTACAGCTTGAACGTAGCTGCTCACAGTCATGCGTTCAAAACGGACATCCGGCCGAACGGAGATACAATCCGTTACCCCGCGTCCCTACGGAAGCAGTACATCGCGCTCGCTTCTACTCAGATTGGACAGTAGGCATACTTGGAGCCAGATAGCGACTGCGGGTGAGAGTGTTGAGGAACACCGAAGCCGCGAAAACGACCCCAGGCGGCTGCTGTAAACGAGAGAGGCAATATTGGCGGGTGCGCATCAACGTGACAGCATGCTAAATAAGCTATAGTCACCATTTGAGCGCGTGAGCCGTTACCTGCAGTGAGAGCTGTGGGGCACCTGACGCATAACAATCCCGCAAAGTGCGGAAAGGTCTTCATGCCGTTTAGATTCCGAGCCACCGCCCCAAGCCCCTCGCTGGCATTCCTGACGATGGGCTTCGTTCTGGTCAGCGCAATCATCGGGCTTGTCATGGCCTATGTGCTGATCAACGAGCGGGGCCGCGTCTACGAGAAGGCGCGGCTGACAGATGCCGTCGAGATACGCATGCATGGTGTCCAGACAGCAGTCGCGCAGTCCTTGCACCGTGAATGGCGCAATCTGCTCGCCGTTCGCGATCAATTGTCTTTTTCCCGTCCTCAGGATCTGCAACTGCAGCTCAACGCTCTCGTCGGTGACGGGGACGTCGTATCCTGGGCCGGCTTTGCCCAAACCGACGGCATCGTTCTGGCCGCTTCCAGCGGACTTCTTGTCGGGGAAAGCGTCCAAGCGCGTCCCTGGTTCAAGGCCGGACTCACGGGGACATTTGCGGGAGACGCGCATGAGGCTCTCCTGCTGGCTTCCAAGCTTCCGCCGCACCCAGAAGGCGCGCCTTTGCGGTTTCTCGATTTTGCCACTCCCGTCAAAAGTTCCGACGGATCGACAATAGGCGTGCTCGGTCTTCATCTTAATGTCGATTGGGCCCAACGGCTCCTCAACGAGTTGGCCGAAGCGATGAAGGTGGATATCTTCGTTGTCGGAGCCGATGGTGCACTCGTCGCCACCTCTGTCAGCGAGAAGTCAGCCACGCTCGATCTGCCGAGCTTCCGAATGGCCCGCTCCGGCGCCTCGGGCTCCGGGGTCGAAACCTGGCCGGATGGTCACACCTATTTCACCACAACGGTTGCCGAACTGGCTTATGCAGACCTGCCGCGGTTCGGCTGGAACATGGTCGCCCGGATTGATGGCGATGCGGCCGCCTTGCCTGTGCGTACGATGACGAGAGATCTGCTGCTGCGCCTTTTCGGCTTCGCATTGATCTTGCTTTTGCTCACGCTGCTTTTCATCGTGGCCTTCATCCGGCCATTCGCCGATCTGGCCCGCAATGCCGTGGAGATTGCCGATGGCGCTGACGTCTATCCGATGGAAAGCCACAGGACCCGAGAACTCGCCATGATCGGAGCGGCCTTGGCGCACTTGCAGTCGGAGGCTCATCCACATGAATCGCGGGACACCGGCGCGCACGAGGACCGGTGAGTTAGCGAAGCCCGAGGCGTGCGACGGCCGCGCCCAACACCGCGGATAGGCGGGTCGACGTGACGCTCGGCACAGAACCTTGCGTATACAATCGCCGGAGCAATGCCTCGTACTGATGTGCAGCCAGTTCCAGCGACAGGACTCCTCCGTCGTTGGTGGCCTCGAGTACAAAAGCCTTCATGTCGCCCAGGTCGCGTATCCTCAGCTCGATTGCCTCCCCCAGCTTGAGGCGGCCGCCACGGATCCGGGCGGTCCCCTCGGTCAGATCGGTGAGCCAGACACGCTTCAGCCGCCCGTCTGCGAGAATGACGCAGCGCTCGGGATGATCGGCCAGATGCTGCTCCACCCTCGGCAATTCGATACAGACCGTAAGGGTCACGCTCAGGATCAAAAGGTTGTAGACGGTCCAGAACAGAATGATCAACTTGCCGTCGCCGGCATCGCTGAAGGCGAAACGTTCGAAAACGATGCCGATGACAAGGCCGAGGATCGTCAGGACAAGCATGGCGAGAAAGGGCATCATCATGCGCCACTGGATCACGACTTTGGTCCGGTCTCCGCCCTTGGCGGTGACGCTGAAAGGATGCCCCTTCGGCCTGATGAGCCCGGTCACGGCGGCGCGGGTGATCGGTATTGCTCCCAGCAATTGGCTGACGTCGTTGACGATGGGAACGATCAGTCCGGAGGAGATGAAATTGAGGGCGAAGAGGACCCAGAAATAATAGGGCGTGAAGTAGAAAATGATATCGGGTACGCTCGCATCGACGACGATGATGTTGAAGAACCAGTAGAGCAGCGGAAAGGTCATGGTCGCGATGCGGAACGAAAAGCTTGTCAGCCAGAAAAGGACCGAATCGGCGACGCTCCACCGATCGCGCAGTCTCAGGCGGTTGCGGGCCAAGGGGCCCACATGGCTGCGCGCGATCTGCATCAATCCAAGGCACCAACGCGCGCGCTGGGTCACATATTCTTTCAAGCCTTCCGGCGCCAGACCCTCGGTCAGCGCCTCGTTCAGATAGACCGTCCGGTAATCCGCTTCCTGAAGCACAAGGGTCAGCATGAAGTCTTCGGTGACGCTTTCTGTCGGGAAGCCGCCGACGGCCTGGATCGCCTGCCAGCGAACGATGGAAGATGTGCCGCAGCAAAACGCGATACCCCAGGCATCGCGGCTCGGCTGCAAGTGATCGAAGAAGAAGCGCTGCTCGTCAGGATAGGACCGGCTGAGACCGAGATTGTGCTGGATGGGATCGGGATTGAAGAAGTGTTGCGGGGTCTGGACGAGACCAACGTCCGGATCGTGAAAGAGCGCCAGCGCACGGGAAACGAAATCGGCATGGGGGACGAAGTCGGCATCAAGTACGGCGACGAATTCCGGCGGCTGAGGATCGGATGCGAGAATTTCCAGCGCATGATTGATGTTGCCGGCCTTGGAGCCCTTGTTGTCCGGCCGTCGCAGATAACGGATCCGCTGGGCTTCGCAATAATCGCGCAGCCAGTCGCGCCGTCCGTCGTCCAGGACCAGAACGTCACAGTTAGGATGATGGCTTGCCCTGGCGCCGACGATTGTCCGCTCGAGCACGTCCCGTTCTTCGTTATAGGTCGCGATCAGGATCGCCACCTTCGGCGGATGCAGATCCCACCAGGCCAGATTTCGGTCCGCTTCTTCCGAGCGTGACCCGGTGCGGCTGAGAATGACAAAGGCGCTGAGCGAGGAGAGGCCGGCGGCGGCCTCCAAGAGGAAGAAGGACCAACTGAAGAGGCAGTCCCAGGTCAGTCCGAAGGGGGCGAGTGTCCCCGTTCCGCGCCACCATAGGTAGCGCAGGGTAAGCACGACCGCGACCGCAAACAGACCAGTGCGGTGCCAGCTGTTTCGAGGATCCAGCACTTCACTGAAGAGAATGGCCGCTCCGACGAAAAGTAGCGCCAGCATTGCCGCTGACTCCAACTCGCTGGCGTAGAAGAGGCTTTCCATGGTCAGGACCAGAGGCGCCGGAGCCAATCCAGCGGACGTTCCTCAAAGAACACACGACCGGTGCGACCGATAAGGCAGCGCAAACCGCTGTCCTCGCGAAGCGCCGGCACGTCAAGCGTTACGTCGAAGCGCGCGAGGTGACGTTCGCTCGGAGCGATCGCAAGGTTTTCGTAGATGGAAGCCGCGCCGGCGCCTGCGACACGGGTGACGGTGCCCTGCAGGATGCGACTGCTGCCGTTCATCCGAAATGCGGCGCTGCTGCCGAGGGTGATTCCGTTGTAGACCCGTTCCGTCACGGACAGCGTGACGATTGCGGAATTGCAGTCGACCAACCGCAGCAAACTCTGTCCCGGCAGGACCACCTCGCCGGTAACCGCCAGATAATCCCAGACAAGGCCGGTAACATTGGCTTCAAGTGTGGTGGAGGTCAGGCGATTGACACGAAGTCGCTCCACGCGAATGCGGCTTTCGAGGGCTTCGAGGTTCGCAAGCTGAGCCTTGCCGTTCGCCTCGATCTCGGCCTTGCGCACTTCGAGTTCTGATATCCGCTGCTGGGAATACGGCGTGTCATTGTAGCCATCCCCGAGAAGAATGCCGTGCTCGGCAGCCGCCAGATTGATCCGGGCGATACGGCTGCTCTCCTGCGCATATCTGACGTCCAGCGCCGCCACCTCTGCCAACGATTGCGACTGTTCGAGCGATTCGCCCGTCCGGACCCCCTGGACGCTCAAGCGCTTGAAACGCTCGAGGCTGAGCTGCGCATAGCGCAAGCGGGCTTCGGCGGCGGCCTTGGCTGCTTCAGCGCCATCCGCCAAGGCTCGCAACTGCTCGATCCTCTCCTTCTTATGAGAAGCGGCACGCTGGCGGAGCTGTTCGATCGTAGTTTGGAGACCTGTTCCTGTCCCGGCCATCCGGTCAACCTCCGCTTGGGCCGCCGCTCTTTGCTGAACGAGGTCGGAAAGCCGGACGTCGTCCACCAATGGATCCGAGATTGTACCCAAGGTGTCGCCCTGGCTGATCCGCGCGCCCACCGGGCGGGCCACGAGCTCGAAGGTGCCCGCGATCGGTGCGTGGGTCGTGGTTATTCTCGCATTGACGAAGGCATCTGCGCTGACACCTGCTGTTTGTTCCTTGAAGATGACGAACACCGCAAGAAATACAAAGACCAAGCCTGCGACGATCTTGATCGCTCTCATTCCCAAAACCCTTCCAGAGCCAACGCGGAAGCGGCGAGAAGGCATATATGGCCATTCAACTGGCAGCGCCCGTTGTAGCCTATTGGCGCTCTGCCCATCATGGACTCCATTATATTCTCCTAATAGATCATAATACGATACATGCAACCATGCAGATCTCTTTTGACTAAGGGTTAATATGCGTCAGCCAGGCGGTTCATGCGGACCCCTCTCGCCAAAACACCAGGGTTTTCGACGGGCCCCGTCTGAGAACCAGCGGGCCATTCCGATCCTTGCGGACACTCGCGACAGCCAAGAAGCTGTGACATAGTGAGAAATCCCTCATGAAAGCGATTCCATGCCGCAGACCCAGAACCGTTTCGATCCCCTCTTCGACAGGCAAGGCGCGGAGAATCCGCTTGACGTTCTGAAGCAGGTCTATGGTTATTCCACCTTCCGCGGCAAACAGGCCGAAGTGGTGGAGCGGGTCGTCTTGGGAGGCGATGCGGTTGTGCTCTTTCCGACCGGTGCCGGCAAGTCGCTGTGTTTCCAGATCCCGGCGCTCTGCCGCGAGGGTTTGGGCATCGTCGTTTCGCCGCTGATCGCGCTGATGCGAGACCAGGTCGAGGCGCTGAAGCAACTTGGCGTGCGAGCGGCGGCGCTCAATTCCTCGCTGTCGCGCGAGGATTATGTCGAGGTGCGGCGGGCGATCGACCAAGGTGGGCTCGATCTTCTTTATGTTACGCCGGAGCGCATCGTCACGCCCGGCTTCAGGGAGATGGTCGCCCATGCGAAGATCGCTCTCTTTGCCATCGACGAGGCGCATTGCGTCTCGCAGTGGGGGCACGATTTCCGCCCGGAATACCGCCAACTCGGGCGGCTCGCCGAGGATTATCCGGGTGTGCCGCGGATCGCGCTGACGGCAACCGCCGATCCGCATACGCGCGAAGACATCATCGACAAGCTGGCCTTGCGCTCGGCCGAGGTCTTCACCACCTCGTTCGACCGGCCGAACATCGCCTATGAGATCGTCGAGCGCGACCAGCCGCGCCAGCAACTCCTGCGGTTTCTGTCGCGCCACAAGGGTTCGAGCGGCATCGTCTACTGCCTGTCGCGCGCCAAGGTCGAGGACACGGCCAAATGGCTGAACACACAAGGGGTACGGGCGCTTGCCTATCATGCCGGCATGGATCGCAGTGTCCGAGACGCCAACCAGGATGCCTTCCTGAAGGAGGAGGACCTGTGCCTGGTCGCGACCGTTGCCTTCGGTATGGGCATCGACAAGCCGAACGTGCGTTATGTCGCCCATCTCGACCTGCCGGGCTCGGTCGAGGCCTATTACCAGGAGACGGGCCGGGCCGGCCGAGACGGGCTGCCGTCCGAGGTGTGGATGGCCTATGGCATGGCCGACGTCATCCAGCGCGGCCGGATGATCGATGAAGGCGCCTCCGAGGATGCGATCAAGCGGGTCGAGCGTGGCAAGCTCAATGCATTGCTGGCGATCTGCGAGACACCCGGCTGCCGCAGACAGGCGATCCTGGCGCATTTCGGCGAGGCGCATGCGGGTGGATGCGGCAACTGCGATACCTGCCTGAAGCCGGTCGAAACCTGGGACGGGACGGAGGCGGCGATCAAGGCGCTGGCAGCGATATACCGGACCGGCGAACGCTTCGGCACCGGCCATTTGATCGATGTCCTGACCGGCACGGAGAATGAAAAGACGATCCGCTTCGGCCATGTCGACATGCCGGTGTTCGGCGCGGGCAAGGATCTTCCGTCAAAGTCCTGGCAATCGGTCTATCGCCAGTTGCTGGCGGCGGGCCTGGTCAGCGTCGACCATACGGCCTTCGGTGCGCTGAAACTCGAGCCGGAGGCGCGCGCCGTGTTCAAGCGCGAGCGCGAGGTGCGTTTCCGCAAGGATAGGCCGACAAAGGGCAAGGCCTCAAAGGGGGCCTCGCCGGCATCGACGGAGGCGCGCTCCTCGCTCCACAGCGACGATGTGGCGCTATTCGAGGCATTGCGCGCCCGTCGCATGACGCTCGCCAAGGAGCTTTCAGTGCCGCCCTATGTGGTGTTCCCCGATACCACGCTTGTCGCTTTTGCGCGCGAGCGGCCGATGGACCGCGAGGCGCTGCTGGATATTTCCGGTGTCGGGCAGTCCAAGCTGGAGCGCTACGGGGAAGCGTTCCTCGAGGTCATCCGCGCGCATAGCGATTGACGTCGTCACTGCCTCCGAAAAAATGGTTCCGACCACCCTCAAGGACGGCCGGAACCTGTGCGCCGTCAGGACAGCTTTTCGCAGGCTGCTGCGATGCGGGTGAGCGCCTCTTTCAGTTCCGATTCGGCGCTCGCATAGGAAATGCGGAAGAAGGGGGAGAGGCCGAAGGCCGAGCCCGGCACGACCGCGACATTGGCGTCTTCGAGCAGATAGGCGCAGAAGTCCGTATCGGTTTCGAGGCGCTTGCCGGACGGCGTGGTCTTGCCGAGCACGCCGGCGCAGCCGGAGAAGGTGTAGAAGGCGCCTTCCGGCACGCGGCAATCGAGGCCGTCGATGGCATTGAGGCCGGCGACCACCAGATCGCGGCGGCGCTGGAAGCTCGCCTTGCGCTCATTGAGAAAATCCTGCGGGCCATTCAGCGCGGCGACCGAGGCCGCCTGGCTGATCGAAGAGGGGCAGGAGGTCGCCTGGCTCTGCACCACGGCCATGGCCTTGATGAGCTCGCGCGGGCCGCCGGCATAGCCGATGCGCCAGCCGGTCATGGCATAGGCCTTGGAGACGCCGTTGACGGTGAGGATGCGGTTCTTCAGGCGCGGTTCCAGGGCTGCCGGCGTGACGAACTCGAAGCCGTCATAGACGATGTGCTCGTACATGTCGTCGACCAGCAGCCAGACCTGCGGGTGCTTCAGCAGCACGTCGAGCAGCGGGCGATAGTCCTCGGCACGGTAGCCGGCGCCCGACGGGTTGGACGGCGAGTTGAGGATGACCCAGCGGGTCTTCGGCGTGATCGCGGCTTCGAGCTGCGCCGCCTGCAGGCGGAAGCCCGCCTCGGCATTGCAGGCGATCAGCACCGGGGTCGCCTCGGCGATTTGGACGATGTCGGAATAGGAGGTCCAGTAGGGCGTCGGGATGATCACCTCGTCGCCCGGATTGAGCGTCGCCATCATCGCGTTGAACAGGATCTGCTTGGCGCCGGTCGCGACCGTGATCTCGTCGAGCGCGTAGTCGACGGCATTCTCGCGGCTGAACTTGTCGCGGATCGCGGCTTTCAGTTCCGGCGTGCCGTCGAGCGCCGTATATTTGGTCTGGCCCGCCTGCATGGCCTTCCACGCGGCTTCCTTGATGTGATCGGGCGTGTCGAAGTCCGGTTCGCCCGCACCCAGAATGATGACCGGCCGGCCTTCGCGCTTCAGGGCTTGTGCCTTGGCGCCGATCTTCAGGATTTCGGAGACGCCGATCGACGAGATGCGCGTCGCCGGCTGGAAAACCACGTCCTCAGGCTTGTTGTTGATGTTCATGACCATCCTCTCTCTTCCCTGTTGCTCCCGGTTGCGGGAGCGGTGCTCGTCATATGCCTGCTTAGCCGAACCGGACCGTACCGAGCCGCCCCGGCGAGGTGATCGCCTTCAGGCCGGCCGCCAGGTCCTTGATCTTCTCGCGGGTGTAGAGGTCGTAGTAGGTCTGGTTCTTGCGGCCGATCGCGTGTTCGGCGCTGAAGCTGCCGTCAAAATCGCGCACGGCGATGGCGAATACCCAGTCGCGCAGGCGCTGTTCGAAGGCCTTGTCGGTCGCGGCGGTGCTGTCCTTCGGGACCACCAGATTGAAATGCACGCCGCCGTCGCCGATATGGCCGAAATCGCAGATCTTAACCTCGGGGAAGGCCGCCGGCATCTCGGTTTTCATCCGGTCGCAGAAGGCCATGATATCGCCGCGGCGGAAGGACAGGTCGAAGGCGATCAGTTTGCCGGCGTGCTTGACGCCTTCCGAGAGCGCGTGGCGCAGGGCCCACATCTCGTGGGCCGGACCGACGAAGGCGTCCGCCAGTGGTGCCGCCTCGCTTTCCCAGATCTCGGAAAGCACGGTCTCCAGCACTGCGTCGAGCCCCTGCTCGCCCTCGCGCGGCTCCCAGGTGCGGGAGATTTCGCAGAGGATCACATAGTCGGGGATCACGCCGCCCTGGAACGGGTTGCGCAGCGATGGCACATGGTCGAGCGCTGCGGCGACCGCGTTCCTCGACATGCCCTCGAAGGCCGAGAGATAGGCGCCGAGCTTCTGCTCCATGGCGCGCAGCAGCGGCATGACATGGGCGCCGCTGGCCGGAACCAGATAGGCGGTCGCCACCTGCTTCGGCAGGGCTTCGAGGTTCAGCACGCATTCGGTGATGATGCCGAAGGCACCGGAGGTGCCGATAAAGACCTGCTTCCAGTCGACGCCGGTATTGTTCTTGCGCAGGTTCGAGGCAAGGTCGAGGATCGTGCCCTCTTCGTCGGCCAGCACCACCTTGATGCCGAGCGTGTTGCGGCGGACGTCGCCGTATTTGAGGAAGCGCGAGCCTCCGGTATTGGTCGACAGCATACCGCCGAGGCGCGGGTCGGCGCCAAGGTCGATCGGGAAGAACAGGCCGTGGCTTTCAAGCCGCTGGTTGACCTCCGACAGCCGGAAACCGGCATCGACATGCAGGGAGCGGTTGTCGAGGTCGAGGTTGAAACGACGGGTCATGCGGTCGAGGCTGAGCACGACCTGTCCGCCCGACGCATCCGGTGTCGAGCCGGAGACGAGGCCGGTATTGCCCGATTGCGGGATGAGCGAAAAACCGTGGCGCACGCAATAGGCGACGGCCGCCGAGACTTCTTCCGTTGTTGCCGGCCGGAGCACGAGACCCGCCAGACCTTCGTCATAGCGGGCGCCCGTCTGATAGGCGACCATGGCGCCGGGCTCCTCAACGATGCCCTTGTCGCCGAGGATGTCCTTGAGTGCCCGAATGTGCGTCTGGTCGATCATCGTCGCGTCTTACTCAGCTGCCTCGATGGCCGTCAGCATCTGGCGGCAATCGGCGATCGATGCCTGCTCGATGCCGGCATAGTGATCGAATTCGTTCAGCACCTTGGCGCCGAGGTCAAGTTCGAAACGCTGCTGGTTCGGGCTGGCGACGAAATCCTGGGTCGCGTCGTCGCCGAGGTTGGACTGGAAGATACCGGCGGCGCTGACCGGTAGGAAGTCTTCGTAGACGATCGGGTCGAACTGGACGAGGCCTTCGGCGATCAGGGTCTCGAGGCTGGTCTCTGGGTCGGCCTTCGCCTTGCGGCCCTTTTCCGTCAGCGAATAGGCAAAGTAACCGAGGCCTTCGGCGCGAATCGCTTCCCAGCTGTCGGGGAAAGGGGCGAAGGCTTCGGCCAGCGCCTTGCCGTACTCTGCCGCGTTCGAGCCGTCGGCCGCCGGGCGCACGATCTGGCGCGAGGCGGTGAGCAGTTCGTCGTAGAGCGCCCGGCCCTTGGGGGTGAGGGCAACGCCGCGCTGTTCGATCTCGCCGAATCGGGCGGTGTGCGAGCCTTCCTTCCAGCTTCCGTCCTTGTCCTCGAAAAGGACGGGTTCGTTGAGCGCCTTGAACGAGGTCTGGCGCAGCAGGATCGCGCACTTGCGGGTCGGCGGGCCTTCGACGACGGCCTTCGGCGCGATGCCGTAGTCGGGCATGCGGGCCTGGACGAGATCGATGTCGAGCGTGCGCGGCGTCAGGTGGTTGATGTGCGGGCCCTTGAAGGAGACCACGTCGGCGATCAGGCGGTGAGCCGCATGCAGGCGCGCATACATGTCGGGGCTGACCAGCGCCTTGTCGTGCCAGCGGAAGGTCTCGAGCGCTTCAGTGACGAAGCGCGAGGCGTCGGCGCGGTCGAGGCCGCCCTGTTGCTCGGCCTTTTCGGTGAGCGCAATGGCGCCGGGAGTGAAGATCTGGCGCTTTGCAAGCGTTGCTTCGGCCTCGGCGCGCAGCGTCTCGTCGGCGATCAGGTCGAGGCGCAGCAGCGAGGTGAAGATGCGGAACGGGTTCTTCTTCAGGCTGGCATCGCCGACCGGGCGAAAGGCGGTGGAATGAACCGGAACGCCGGCGGTCGACAGGTCGTAGTAACCCACGGGATACATGCCCATGACGGCGAACAGCCGGCGCATCATGGCAAGCTCCGCAGGCGTGCCGAGGCGGATCGCGCCATGACGCTCTTCCGTGATGCGGTCGAGGGAATCGGTATCTTCCAGGCGCTCGCGCAGCCTGGGATCGGCGTCCAGCGTCTCCTGGTTCACCTTCGCCACCAGGTCCATCAACGTGCCATAGGCCGGAACTTCGGTGCGGTACATGGCGGACATGGCGGCGGAAAACATCGAGCGGATTTCATCGCTCGACACGAAATTGGTTCTGGTCATCAAGGGCATCCCAAACAACGGTAAATGGATCGTTTGGGAGGCAGCTTATAGTATGCTGCAGCGCAGAAGGATGCTGACGTTTATCAATGAGTTCATGCATTGCGCGAATGACCTTGGGTGCGGAGCCTTGCGCGATGCCGTGTGCCGGATTGCCGTCAATCGATGCTGGCGGCAGACGGCAAGAGGGTCGGATCTTCTACCGCAGCAGCATCCAGATGCCGAGGCCAAGCAGCATCACGCCCCCAATGGCGCGGCTGAAGGCTGCATAGCGGGTGTCGACCACCTTTTGCACGGCGAAGGCGGCCAGGCCGAAGATGATCAGATCGTCCAGCATGAAAAAGACAACGTAGAGCCCAATGTAGCCGTAATATTGGGCGGTTGGGAGATCGAGCAGGCTGAGGATGTGGGTATAGATGGCCGGCAGGGCGGCTGAGCAGACGAATTCGATGGCATTGACCGTAAGGGCCAGTCCGACAATCATGACAAGGCTTGCGAGTCCGACCGGTGCAGCCACAACCGCGCGGGCGCGCTCAAGCATACGCTGGTGCTGATCGGCATCGCCGACCTCGCACACGATAATGCCCCGGGTGAGCGCGAGCTGGTAGAGGTGGTCGAGACCGAAGCCGATCGCGACAAGGGCAATGAGCTGGGTCAGAACCCGCGTATAGCCGATGAACAGAAAAGTGTTCAGCCAGGCCGTCATGAAGAGGAAGTAGAGCAAGCCGGACGCGAGGACGAACGTGCCGACCAGCCACCAGATCTTGCGGCGATCCTGCATTCCGGCGATCAGCGAGATCAGGTAGAGCAGAACCCACATGGCGCAGGGATTGAAGCCGTCCGACAGGCCCATGATGGCGGTGAGCGCCAGCAGCGAGTAACTGGAAGGATCGATGTCACCGATCAGCGGGATCCTGACGCGGGATGGATCTGCCTCCAATCCTTCGCCTGAAGGATTTCCCTCGCGGCAGGAGAGCAGTGCACGTCCAGTCGTTGCCGCACTCTCAAAGCCCATCACGTAGCTTGAACCGCAGACGAAGAACGGCACGCCGAGTCGATCCTGCGGAATACCGTGTTTCCTGGCGAACTCGAGCAGGAGCCTTTCCCCTTGCGCCGTCGAGACATCATGCACTCGGTATCGGACCGTTGGCTGAGACTTGAGGAATGCGATGGCCTGATGGCAGTGCGGGCATTCAGGATGGAGGAAGACCTGGAGCGGCGCCCCTTCCGAGCCACCCTGTGCTGTGGGTGGTTCGGGCACCGGGACAAACTGCAAGAGCAGGAAGACAACCGCGAGTACGGCGGCCAAAGCGACACGAAACCGGAAGGGATTGAGGAATGTCACCTGTCCATCCTTGCATGCGACTGTCTTCCGAGCCCGATGCCGTTGACTCATTCGAGTGCGTCGTTCTGAACGCGCCGGAAGTCTACTTCCGCCATCCTAACGGTATGGTCCGCGAAGGAAAACGTGATTTCGAGCGCAGAGCCTCGAACCTCGCGCCCTCGCACCCCACATGCAGGGCGTAAGCGCCAAAGCCGCATTCGGGCTGCCGCCAAAAAGGGAAGTAGCGAGCCAGACGGCGGAAATACTCTGTTCGACCGACCGCATTCGCTCGCAGGAGCGACCAGAACCAGACTGCAGTGGTGGCGGCTTTCTGCCGCGCAGATGCCGTCCTGTCTGCAAGGGGTCGTCTCCGCACCTTCACGCACCCGCTTTTCAGGCGTCGACATTGCCTGCTGAGCGACCGGTTGCTCGGATGCCGTCTGCTTCTTTCATCGCAAGGGCGCGGACCTGTCTGGTCTTGTGTCGGCTCGGACGGGCTTACGATCCGGGCGACCGCCGTGGAACCGCGCACCATCGACTTCGCCTTTGTTCAGGAGGCGGAAGGGGAGGAATTGGCGATCAGCCAGCTCTCCAGAGCGGCGACGAGCGAAAGGCGCAGGCTTGCGTTTTCCTCGAGGGCGCGGGCGAGCGAGGGGTCGTTGCGATCGAAGCCGATCTCGACCATCACGTCCGCAGGTGCGAGACCACGCACGGCCATGATGGCCCGGATGCGGCTTATGGCCGATGGCAACAAATAGCGTCCGCTTGCGATCGGCGGCACTGCCAGCGACCGGACCGAGGCGTCGCCGGACGCATCCGCCTGCCGCAGCCAGGTGAGAAACTGGACGCGTTCCTCGGCCGTCGCCTTTGTCCACGAGTTTTGAAGCTTTTCCAGGCGCGTACGCTTCTGCGTGATGGGCATGTGGGATTTCCCGCTCTGCATGTTCGCCGTCGTCTATCCTATCACCGTGACCGGCGCTACCGGCTGGACCTCCGGGGGGCTCCACGCTCAATCCATTTTCAGGCCCGCGCGGCCGCGTCTTGCCCTGCCGGCCCTTCGCGGACGGCTGGTTCTATAGGTGATTGCGGTGAAGGTGGAACGGTCACGTTGTTTCGTGGCAGCGGGTGAGACGTCAATCAGCCCGCCCGGCCCTGTCCTATAGATGACAGCAGCCGCGTTCCATCAGGGCTTTTGGCAGAGATCGGAGCGAATTGGAACAGCCGTGATTGCCGAGGGGGGCAAATGACCGACTGTCAGCCGAGAAACTCTGCGTCACTCACCAGTTCCAACCAGTCGACCGCCTTGCCCTCGAGGGCCTCCTGGATGGCAATATGGGTCATGGCCGTGGTCGCGGAGGCGCCGTGCCAGTGTTTCTCGCCGGGGGGAAACCAGATCACGTCGCCCGCGCGGATCTCTTGCTTCGGCTCGCCCCATGTCTGGGCCCAGCCGCATCCCGAGGTCACGATAAGGGTCTGACCCAGCGGATGGGTATGCCATGCGGTGCGCGCACCGGGTTCGAAGGTCACCGTGATCGCACGGACCTGCGCCGGGGCCGGCGTCTCGATGATCGCATCCTGGCGCACGGTGCCGGTGAAATACTCGGCGGGCGCAATGGTGGAGGGGCGGGAGCCGCAACGCGTGATTTCCATGCCGACTGTTCCCTTGTATCGTGAACGCATATCCTATCGACAATGACGCCATGGCGCCACCGGCATTCGACCTGCTTGGCGAAGGCCGGAGCAACCGGTTTGTTTTTCCCGCCAACTGTGGCTCAATGGCGCGTCCGAAGACATGACGCCTTCGGCTTTTCGGAGGATTTCGACATGGATGCGATCCTGCCTATCATCGTTCAGGTCATAGCGGGTATTATCGGTGGCCAGGCCATCGGCGCGGCGTTCAAGCAGGCAGCGATGAGCCAACTGCCGAAGATCATCAGCGGTGCGCTCGGGGGTGTGGCGGGCGGCACGCTGCTCGGCAGCCTGCTGGGTGGTGCGACGGGAGCAGATCCGTCTGCCGGCGGGGCTGTTGGCGGCATGCTCGGCGGACTGCTCGGCGATGCCGTCGGCGGGGCGGCCGGTGGTGCCGTGCTCACCGGTATCGTCGGCGCGGTGATGAAGGCAATGGCCAAGTAGTCGCGTACCGCGGTGGCGACAAGCTGTACCACTCTCAATGGCTGATGTCACAGGAAGGGCAGGGGTTATGTTTCCCTGCCCGCATTGCCCGTCAGCGCATCAGGCGGCTTTCCGTAGGTCGTAAGGGACCGCCGGAAGCATGTCAGCTTTTTCGCGCTTTTCTGCTCGCATAGCGCTCATCGCGCTTGGCCTTGCGGGCTGCTTCGTCTTCGATAACTCGGCTGATCCGGGAGGTTTCTGCTTCGAGGCGCGCCTCGGCTTCGGCGCGATCAGCCGCTTCGGCTGCTTCCGCTTCTGCCTTCGCGGCAGCAAGCGAGCGATCCCGCTCTTCGGTTTTGGCGCGTTCTCGTTCCGCACGGCGCTCTTCGCGGGCGGTTGCCACTGCTACGCGCTCCGCTTGCCTGGCTTCGAGGTGCGGCTCGGCCGCCTCCTTTGCCATGCGATAATTGTCGAGAAGGATTTTCTTTGCGTCGGCTGTTGCTTTGCGCCGGTCGGACAGGCCGTTGTCTCTCGTGTTCTTCAAAGTTCCGCTTTCGAATGGAGATTATTTTCTGGTCGTATCGAGTGCACGCTCGGCGGCACCTTGCGGCGCAATGCGTTTTCCACGTGCGGTCTTTCAGTGGAGCGGGAGGCCGCTCCGGCAGTCAGTCCTTGGCCGGGTAGGCCGCTGTCGCGCCGGAAGGCGTGGTCGTGCCGCCGGCTTCCTTGGCCATCCGCAACGCGCGGAGACGCATTGTCTTCTCATCGCGTTCCTGAACGACGGCGTCGTTTTCGGAAATGATCCGGTTTCTCGCCAGAAACTGTGACTGCGTCTTGCCAAAGGCCGCTTCAGCTTGAATGCGAGCCTTGCTCTGAGTCTCTGTCATCGCTTTGATCCTCGATGGTATGATGTCAGCGTCCGTCTCCGGTCAAAAAAAAGCCAGGCAAAATGCCTGACCCTTTATTGGTCCCCGCGTTCTCATTGGTGCCAGTACATCCGTGGTCACCCGAGAGCACAAAAATCGGTCAGGCAGCCTGCAGCTGGCCGGCGGACATCTTGCCCGACTTGTTGTCGCGTTCCATCTCGTAGCCGATCTTCTGGCCTTCGACGATTTCGCGCATGCCAGCCCGCTCGACGGCGGAGATGTGGACGAATACGTCCGGACCGCCGTTATCAGGCTGAATAAAGCCGAAGCCCTTGGTGGAATTGAACCATTTAACTGTGCCAGTGGTCATAACGAACCCTTTCATAGCAATATTGAGTACGCACCGTGCGATCGCACGTTGCATGGGCAGCTCGATTTTCTTTGAAGGGAAGTTCGTAGAGGCACGGCGTCACGGTGCAAAAACAAAAGTCAAACAAGCAAATATCGACAGGAATTGAATAGGCGATCCTGCCTTCGATGTCAACTTTTAGTTTTTAGTTTCGCGCTTTTGCCGATTTTTGGTTGAATCCATAATCGGGCAGGCGTGCGACGTGCATTCGCCAGTTTCGCGGCTATCGTGCTGCGCCTCAGCTTTTGCGAGCGCGGCGCTGCTTGATGTCGGCGGCGAGCGGGAAGTAAGCGAAGAGGCCAAGAGGTAGGGCGAAAAGCCCCGCGACCGGCAAGCCGAAACGGCTGAACAGCAGCGCGCCGGCGATGCCGCCGGAGAAGAACAGGCCGATCAGCGACAGAAGCAGAGCAAGCTTGGAGCGGTCCGCGATAACGGGGGCAAGATCTGGTCGCGCCGGGTCGTTGCGGTAGAAGAGCTTGCCGATTTCGATGCCGGCATCGGTCACCAGGCCGGTCACATGGGTGGTGCGGATACGGGCGCCCGACAGCTTGGTGATGATGGCGTTCTGCAAGCCCATGATGAAGCACAAAAGGCTGATGGTCAGCAGTATGGTGGACGATGCGCCAGGCGTCAGGAAAAGGCCAGACACGCCAAACATCAGCATGAGCAGCGCTTCGACGGCGAGCGGCAGGGCGTATTCGGATTCGAGCGCGCGGCGCCGTACCCAGTTGATCAGGATTGCCGAGAGAGCAGCCCCGGCGATGAAGGATGCCAGCGACGACAGGCCGATGATGACCAGGAACTCGTTGCCGAGCACCATATTGTCGGCGATGGCCGAGACAATGCCGGACATGTGCGAAGTGTATTGCTGCACGGCCATGAAGCCGCCGGCATTTACCGCGCCGGCCACAAAGGTCAGATAGAAGGCCAGGTGGCGGTCGCTGTCGTCGTTTCGCTCTCGGGCGGCGAGCCCGCCTAGATAGTATCTCATGCTTTTCCCGCAGGCCTCCGGGGCTGGCCGGACAGAGAAAGCGATCCTCGTTCCGAAACGTAAAAACTAAGCAAACATTGGCGTAGAGATAGTCGGTGACCGTCCGGATTGCGAGACCCGGGCCATCAATCGAGTCGGCAAGTTGCACCAGGGTGTTAAACACCTTGTGCGGCGGCAGCAAGAAAGCGTTGACCCAGCCGGTCGCGCTGGCAAACCACCACAGGCCGATTACCGCAGCGAAGGCACAGGTCTTAAGGGCAATGGGCGCGGCATGCATGGCGGGGTCGCTCGGTGTGGAATATCGTCTCCCGGCGACCTAACGCAACTAGATGAGCACATAATCAACTAGCTTCTGAACTTTTTCGATCATGCAACGGAAGGGTCGAGTCGAAGTCATCAGCGGAACCAAAGCCGGTCTATGGGGTTTGGAGGTTTGGAGAATGCGAACCCTTTCCCTTCATCCGCGGAGAAGCGCTATGGCAAAGAAGACGACCAAGGCTAGCCCCTCGAATTCGGCGGTCATTCACGATCAGACACTCGTCCGTGGGACCGGCGGCGAGCTGCATCAGACGGCCGAAACCCACGATGCCCCGCTGATGACGACCGCGCAGGGCGGACCGGTCGCCGACGACCAGAACGCGCTCCGCGTCGGCGCCCGCGGGCCTCTCGCCATGGACGACTTCCACTTCCGCGAGAAGCTCTTTCATTTCGATCACGAGCGAATTCCCGAGCGCGTCGTGCACGCCCGCGGCTATGGCGCACACGGCTATTTCGAAACCTATGATTCACTCGCCGCCTACACCAAGACTGATCTGTTCCAGCGCAAGGGCGAAAAGACCCCGGCCTTCGTTCGCTTCTCCACCGTTGCCGGCAACAAGGGCTCCGCCGACCTGGCGCGCGACGTGCGCGGCTTCGCTGTCAAGATCTATACCAAGGAAGGCAACTGGGACCTGGTCGGCAACAATATGCCGGTGTTCTTCATCCAGGATGCCATCAAGTTTCCCGACCTGATCCATGCCGCCAAGCAGGAGCCGGACCGCGACTTTCCCCAGGCGCAGACGGCGCACGACAATTTCTGGGACTTCATCTCGCTGACGCCGGAGAGCATGCACATGGTCATGTGGGCCATGTCGGATCGCGCCATTCCGCGCTCCTTCCGCTTCATGGAGGGTTTCGGCGTCCATACGTTCCGTTTCGTCAACGCCAAGGACGAATCGACCTTCGTGAAATTCCACTGGAAGCCGAAGCTTGGCCTGCAGTCGGTTGCCTGGAACGAGGCGGTGAAGATCAACGGCGCCGATCCCGACTTCCATCGCCGCGATCTCTGGCAGGCGATCCAGTCCGGCAATTTCCCCGAATGGGAGCTGCAGGTACAGCTGTTCGACCAGACGTTCGCGGACAGTTTCGATTTCGACGTGCTCGATCCGACCAAGATCATTCCGGAGGAAATCCTGCCACCGCAGCCGATCGGCCGGCTGGTGCTCGATCGGATGCCGGATAACTTCTTCGCCGAGACCGAGCAGGTGGCGTTCATGACGCAGAATGTACCGCCCGGCATCGACTTTTCCAACGATCCGCTACTGCAGGGCCGGAACTTCTCCTACCTCGATACCCAGTTGAAGCGCCTCGGCGGACCGAACTTCACCCATATCCCGATCAATGCGCCGAAATGTCCCTTTGCCCATTTCCAGCAGGACGGCCACATGGCGATGCGCAATCCGGTCGGCCGCGTGAACTACCAGCCTAACTCCTGGGGCGAAGGACCGCGCGAAACGCCGGTCAAGGGCTTCCGACATTTTCCCGAAAAGGATGATGGCCCGCTGATGCGCCTGCGACCGGAGAGCTTCGCTGACCATTACAGCCAGGCGCGGCAGTTCTTCATCAGCCAGACCCCGCCCGAGCAACGCCATATAGCCAATGCGCTGACGTTTGAGCTAAGCAAGGTGGAGACGCCGGTGATCCGCGAGCGCATGGTTTCGCATCTGTTCAACATCGACGAAACGCTGGCGCACACGGTCGCAGCCAAGCTCGGCCTCAAGACGATGCCCAAGCCGGCTGCGGCGGCGGTGCAGACGCGTCAGGACCTCGAACCGTCGCCGGCACTCAGCATCGTGCTGAATGGCCCCAAGCGCTTCGAGGGGCGCAAGCTCGGCATCCTGGTCACCGACGGCGTCGACGCTACACTTCTGAAGGCGCTGACCTCGGCGATGACGAAGGAAAAGGCACTGGTCGAGATTATCGCGCCCAAGGTGGGTGGCGTGACCGCTTCCGACGGCAGCTGGATTACGGCGCAGCAGATGATCGATGGCGGCCCGTCGGTTCTCTATGACGCCGTGGCCGTCCTGCCGTCGCCGGAGGCCGTGGATGAACTGGCGAGCGAAGCGACGGCGCGTGACTTCGTCGCCGATGCTTTCCAGCACTGCAAGTTCATCGGCCATGGCGAGGCGGCGATGCCGCTGCTCGCGAAGGCCGGTATCGCCGACAGTCTCGATGAAGGCGTGATCGTGCTTGCGACGGCCAAGGACGTCGCCGCCTTTGTCAAGGAACTCGGCAAACTGCGTCTCTGGTCGCGCGAACCGAACGTCAAGCATGGCAAGGCCTCGATCCCGGTCAAATGATCGAGCCGCCGAACGGGTGCGGCGGGGAGGGTCGGGGAGACAGGTCCGCTTTAAGCGGGCCTCGCCTCCCCGGCCTGACGGCCGTTACTTGTGATCAGAATTCCGCCTCGTCCGCCGCCTGTGTGGCGGCGATCGAGAAGCGCATGCGATATTCCCCGGGCGAAACACCGACGATCTTGCGGAAGATCTTGCGAAAGGCGTTGGCGTCCTCGTAGCCGCTCGCCCAAGCGATCTGCTCGATGGCCAGATTCGACTGTTCCAGCAGATCTCGGGCCTTGGCGATGCGCAATCGTTGCGCATAGTCGGTCGGATTGATGCCTGTCGCCTTCTGAAAGCGACGCAGGAAAGTTCGCTCACCAAGCCCCGCCCGTGCCGCCAGGGCCGGCACGCCAAGGCCCTTGGCATCGGTGCCGTGAAGCCAGTGCTGGATGTTCAAGATGACCGTGTCACCGTGATCCAGGCGTGGAATGAACTTCGAATAGAAGCTCTGCGCGCGCGCGCCAGGGTCGATGAGCATGAAGCGCGCCGTTGCCAGCATGACGCTTGCCCCCATGAGCCGATCAATCAGTCTCAACCCCAGATCCGTCCAGGCCATCATGCCGCCGGCGGTGATGATATCACCCTCGTCCAGCAGCATCTTGTCGGTGTCGATGCGCACATCCGGATGACGCCTGGCGATGGTGTTTCCGTGCAGCCAATGGGTCGTCGCGGAACGGCCTGATAGGAGCCCGGTCTGGGCCAGCAGCGATGCCCCACCGCAGGCGGAACAGATGATGGCCCCGGCCTGGTGATGGCCGCGGATCCACTGCGGAAAACCACCCATGCGCTCGCCGAACGGCAGCTCCTCGCCGATCGCAGGCGGCAACACGACCGCGACAAGCGGCCTTTCCCTCTCGGATGGATGGGTGTCGAAAACCTTTGACACCGAGCCTGCATCATCGAGCTCGTAATGGCTGACCCTCAGCCGTCGCGGCGCCGATGTCGATTGCTGGTGGTCATACCGCTGCGCCACCGCAAACATGTCCGTCAGGCCGTGCACGGCCGCGCGCCAGGCTTCCGGATAGCTGGCGATGGCGATTTCCACCACGGTGTCGGTCAAGTGCTTTGTCACTTTTGAACCTAAACTTGTCAATTTCGCCATTCGTATGGCGATGTCCCCGCCTCTATCACATCAACCAGCGCTCCGGAACGCTGAAGCAGCCATCACACAGGAAAGAGAACCAGCATGAAAGACGCAAGCGCTAAGCCGAGCCTATTCCCGATCTCGCGCCGCGATCTTCTCAGCATCATCGGAACAGCCCCCGCCCTCGCCGCTCTCGGAATTTCGGCAGGACCGGCTGCGGCTCAGACCACCCAAATCAACCCAAATTCAACAGGAGTGAAAACTATGGCAAGCACGATCACCACCCGCGACGGCGTCGAAATCTACTACAAGGACTGGGGTCCGAAGTCTGGCCGCCCGGTCATCCTCAGCCACGGATGGCCGCTCAATTCGGACAGTTGGGAGGCACAGGCCTTCCATCTGGCGCAGAACGGTTTTCGCGTCATTACCCATGACCGCCGTGGTCACGGCCGTTCCAGCCAGCCTTGGGACGGCAACGACATGAACCACTATGCCGACGACCTGTCCGACCTGATCGAGGCGCTGGACCTCAGGGACATCTTCCTTGCCGGCTTCTCGACCGGCGGCGGCGAGATCGCCCGCTATATCGGTCGCCATGGGACCGGACGGATTGCCAAGGCAGGGCTCATCTCCGCCGTGCCGCCGCTAATGGTCAAGACCGACAATAATCCTGACGGCCTGCCGAAGGAAGTCTTCGACGGTATCCAGGACGCAAGCCTCGCCGACCGCTCGCAGCTCTACAAGGATATCGCCAGCGGCCCGTTCTTCGGCTTCAACCGGCCGGGCGTCAAAGCCTCGCAGGGCATGATCGACAGCTTCTGGCTGCAGGGCATGATGGCCGGCCACAAGAACGCCTATGACTCGATCGTCGCGTTCTCGCAGACCGACTTCACCGAGGACCTGAAGAAGTTCGATGTACCCACCCTGATCGTGCATGGCGACGACGACCAGATCGTTCCGATCGATGCGTCCGGCCGGGCCTCCAAGCGCCTCATCCCGCATGCCGAGCTCAAGGTCTATGCCGGTGCGCCGCATGGTCTTGCGGACACACACAAGGATCAGTTGAACGCCGATCTGCTGGCTTTCGCCGGGGCCTAAGGCGTCGCGTTAGACAAGAGCATGTCGGCGCCGTCTTCCACGGCGCCGGCTTATTGCATCCCAGCCCGTTCGGCCAAGGACTAGATCGCAGTACCGACCACCGCACCGATGCCGGCCGTCAGCGCCATGGCAAAGGCGCCCCAGAAGGTGACGCGCAGTGTGGCGCGCCAAACATTCGCGCCACCCGCCCTGGCGCCGACCGCGCCGAGCAGGGCGAGGAAGAGAAGAGAGGCGAGGGATACCGTCCAGACAAGAAGGTTCGCCGGCGATATGAACACCATCAGTAGCGGCAGGGCTGCACCGACGGCAAAGGTCGCGGCCGAGGTCAGAGCGGCCTGGATCGGCCGGGCCGTGGTCATCTCGGATATCCCGAGTTCGTCAAGGGCGTGGGCGGCAAGCGCGTCCTTGGCCATCAGCTGGTCCGCGACCTGGCGTGCGAGATCGGGCTGGATGCCGCGCGCCACATAGATCTGCGCCAGTTCCTCGCGTTCGAATTCCGGCTGTGTTTCAAGCTCCTTGCGCTCGCGGTCCAGGTCGGCCTGTTCAGTATCGGATTGCGAGCTGACGGAGACATATTCGCCGGCCGCCATCGACATCGCACCGGCAACGAGGCCGGCAATGCCGGCCACCAGGACTTCGGAACTTCCGGCCGAGGCCGACGCGACGCCGACCACCAGGCTTGCGGTCGAGACGATACCGTCATTGGCGCCGAGCACCGCGGCACGCAGCCAGCCAATTCGCGAGACTAGATGGTTTTCACTATGCAGCCGGCTCATGAGGGGGGTCTCCACTCCAGGAAATTTTCTAGATGAGCTTAGCAGGAAGGTGGCGCCAGGCGAAAGCCAATCTCATAAAGGTCCGGATCGGACGGTGCGGCGCCTTAGCGACGCGATCTCGGCTTCCGTGAGGAAACGCGTCTGTCCCTTTTCGAGGTTGGCGAGGACCAATTTGTCAAAGGCAACCCTTACGAGCCGCAGGCATTCGAAGCCGATCGCTTCCAGCATCCGCCGGATCTCGCGGTTCTTGCCTTCGCGCAGTTCGAATTCCAGCCAACAGGTCTTGTCCGCGGTCCGTAACATCTGGACGCGCGCGGCGCGCAGCATTTCACCGTCATCGATAATCCCGGCTGCCATGCGGGAGAGGTCGGCCTCGGTCGGACGGCCTCGGATCTGTACGTGATAGATTTTGGCGATGTCGCTCTGCGGATCGAGTAATCGCTGGGCGAGGACCGTGTCATTGGTGAAGAGCAGGAGGCCTTCGCTCGCCTTGTCCAGGCGTCCGACGGGGGAGACATGCGGAATGTCGAGCTGTTCGAGGCAGGAAAAGACCGTTTCTCTGCCTTCCGGATCGTCGCGGGTCGTGACGAGGCCGCGCGGCTTGTTCAGCATAAGGTAGACTCTGCGTTGGGCGCCGGTAGCCTTGCCGTCGACCTCGATGCGGTCCGTTCGAATGTCAACCCAGGCGGAAAGATCGGTAACAATTCGGCCGTCAACCTTCACATGGCCGCCGGCCACCAGTTTTTCGGCCTGGGTGCGGGAGCAATGGCCGAGCTTGGAGAGCGCCCTTGGCAGGGTCACGCGCGTGCCAGGTGCCGCTTTCGGGGATCTTGCCACCAAGGGGTCCATCCGGATGTATCGAAGCGACCGGACAGTCGCGGGTTTCAATGGTCAACGAGTGCCCGCCGGAGCGCCGTCGCGTCAAGAGAAAATCGCGCTTATGCGGTGCGGTCGGGGACGCGGTCGGCATCGCCGTTGAGACATTGCCGGCCGGAAAGGCGTTGGCGCTGCGGTTTCAGACGACCCCGAGGGCGCGCATCAATTCCGCCACACGGACGAAACCGGCAATATTGGCACCAAGCACGTAGTCGCCTGGTGCGCCGAATTCTTCAGCCGTGGTATAGCAGGTGTCGTGAATGTTGCGCATGATGGTGGCGAGCCGCGCTTCCGTCTGTTCGAAGGTCCAGCTGTCGCGCGAGGCATTCTGCTGCATTTCCAGCGCGGAGGTGGCGACGCCGCCGGCATTGGCCGCCTTGCCCGGCGCGAACATGACGCCGGCCTCCTGAAAGATGCGGGTCGCATCTGGAGTGGTCGGCATGTTGGCCCCTTCGCCGATGGCGATCACGCCGTTCTTGACCAGGATCTTGGCATCCTTGCCGGTCAGTTCGTTCTGTGTGGCCGAGGGCATGGCAACGTCGCAGGGCACGTCCCAGATCGAACCTTCGCCGGCCTTGACGAAGTAGACGCCCTTGCCCTCGCCCCTGATCCGCAGATATTCCGAAATCCGGGCCCGGCGGATTTCCTTGATTTCCTTGAGCAGCTTCAAGTCTATCCCGTTCTCGTCGACGATATAGCCCGAGCTGTCGGAGACGGCGACGACCTTGCCGCCGAAGGACTGGACCTTCTCGACGGAATAGATCGCAACATTGCCGGAACCTGAGATGACGACCGTCTTGCCGTCGAAGCTGTGACCCTTGGTCGCCAGCATCGACTGAACGAAATACGTGTTGCCGTAGCCGGTCGCCTCGGTGCGGGCGCGCGACCCGCCGTAGAAGAGCGCCTTGCCCGTGAGAACGCCCGCCTCGTAGCGATTGGTCAGTCGCTTGTACTGGCCGAACATGAAACCGATCTCCCGGCCGCCGACGCCGATATCGCCGGCTGGCACGTCCGTATACTCGCCGATGTGACGATGGAGGCTCCGTCATGAAGGACTGGCAGAAGCGCATGATTTCGCCATCCGAGCGCCCCTTCGGATCGAAGTCCGAACCGCCCTTGCCACCGCCGATCGGCAGCCCCGTCAGGGCGTTCTTGAAGGTCTGTTCGAAACCGAGAAACTTGATGATGCCGACATTGACCGAGGGGTGGAAACGAAGGCCGCCCTTGTAGGGGCCCAAGGCCGAGTTGAACTGGACGCGAAATCCGCGATTGATCTGGACCTTGTTCTTGTCGTCGACCCACGGTACGCGGAAGATGATCTGCCGCTCGGGCTCGCAGATGCGTTCGATCAGCGCGTCATCCAGATAGTCGGGGCGCTTGGCGATGACACGCCCCAAGCTCTCCAATACCTCCCGAACCGCCTGATGGAATTCCAATTCTCCCGCGTTGCGTCGGAGGACTTCATCAAGAATGGGCTGGAGTTTCTCGTCGATGCTGACCAATTTTTCATCTCCACTTCCGTTTGCGGCGGCCCTGTTTCAGGCAGTGCCGCTGCAATTAGCCCATTTCCTGGGCAAGATGAACAAGAATTCATCGGATGTGGTGAAAGTTGCCGGGATACTTTCGTAGAAACGCATAAGCGACCTGAAATTTTCCGTCGCGCCGCCGCAAGGCGCCGCTGAGCAAGGACAGCCGCGATGCCGGGTCCTCAGGTGGCGATTTCGTGGATCCTGACCTGCGGCACGATCTGGCGGGCGAGGTCGCAGAGGTGGCGGTGGTGGGTGAGGTAGATTACCTGGCCGATCCTCGCCATTTCGCCGAAGAGCCGCAGCACTTCTTCCGATCGCGGCTCGTCAAAGGTTTCCATGATGTCGTCGGCAATGAAGGGTACGGCCGGGCGGCTTGCGGCGAATTCCTCGTAGCCGGCAAGGCGCAGTGCCAGATAGAGCTGGAACTGGGTGCCCTTCGACATTTCGCTGGCAAGCTTCGATCCGCCCTGGCGCGAAAGTCCGATCAGCGTTTCGCGATCCTTGTCGGGCTGGGCGGCAAGGCCAGTATAGTCGCCTCGGGTGATCAGTCGGAAGGCTTCGGAAGCACGCTTCATCATCGATGAGCGGTGCCTGTCGCGATAGGCGCGCAGCGCCTCGCCGGCGATCAGCGCACCGCTCTTAAGGCGCAGATAGGTGGACGCGTGCTCCTCGATCTCGAGGAAAATGGTGCGACGTTCCGCCTCGATCCGGGCGACCTCGCTGCCGCCTCCGATCGCCTCCAACCGGTCGGCGGCGCGGGTCTTGTCGGCGAAGAGTTGGCGGGTGCGCTCGTCGAGGTCATCGAGGCGAGCGGCAAGCTCGGCATCTTCCCGTTCAACCGCCTCGAAATCGGTTGCGGCCAGGTCCGCCAAGGCTGCTTCGATCGCGCGCTCAGGCAATTCGGAGAGGATCTGTTCAGCAAGGGCGCGAAGGCGGACCTCCTGGCGGTTTCGATCGGCAGCCGCCTCCAGCGCGGCGGCCACATCGGCAAGCGTTTCTACCTGGAAGAAGCCAGTCAGCTCCGCCTTGCGGGCGGTATGCTCGGCGAGATCCTGCCGCAGCGCCCGTTCGGTGTCGGTGAGGCGTTCGAGAGCCGTCTGCTTGTCGGCCTTCGCGTCCTCAGCGCGCCGGGCCTTGTCCAGACGGGCGGCAAGCGCGCTTGCGGTGCGGGCCACCGCATCCGTCTCTGTGGTTTCGCCGAGATCCGATAGGAGTGCCAGAACTTCGGCGGAAAAATCCTCCTGATCACGCTCCATCGTGGCGATACGCCTTGCGAACTCGTCGCGTTCGCGCAGCAAGGGGCCAAGTTCGGCAAGGCTCTCGAGGATTTCACGCACGGCGCCAACGGACGTTGCCTCGGGGAACCAGGTTTCGGAAAGGGCTGCCGTGAAGCGTTTCTGCCAGTCCGAGGATGCCGTATTGGCCTCCTCGAACGCGCGCTGCCGATCGGCGTGGGCGCGTTCCAGGTCGGCAACTGTCTTGTCAGCGGCCTCGCGGGCAGCCTTTCCTGCGGCGTGGCCGGCGACAGCGGCTTCCGCGGCCTCCACCATTTCGGCCAGTGATCCGCTGTCGCTGCCGATGCCCGCCGCCTTGATCGCGGCGGCAAGGGCTTCCCGATCGAGTTCGGCGTCGGCTCGCGCGTCCTCGATCTGCCGCCTTGTCGCCTCCAGTTGGTCCCAAATGGTCAGCGCATCGGCGCGGCTTCGGGCGATGGTGTCAATCCGCGAGAGCAGCCATGCGACGCCGCTGTCGGGGGCCCGGAGGAGCGTATGCGGCAAGGCGGCCTGAAGCTCGGCGGAGAGGGTTTCCCGTTCGGCCTTGGCCTCGTTCAGCAATTCCTGCTGGCGGGCGAGCGACGCCATAGTGAGCGCGAGTTCCTGTGTCAGTCCACGCAGTTCGGCAAGGTCGCGCGTGGCGGCAAGGCGGGCAGCGGAAGTCAGGTCGTCGGCGCGCATGGCTGCCTCGAAGGCTTCCGCACTTGCCTTGTCGAGGCGAGCCAGATGACCGATCCAGGCGGCGTCGCGCGTGTTCCGGACCTTCTCAGCCTCGGCATCGTCGATCAATCCACCGGCGGCCCGAACGGCGGCTATCCGCGCTTCCGCCTGTTTCTGTTGGGTGACGAGCTCGCGGTGACGTTCGGCATGGCCAGCGATGCGCTTGTCGATGGCGGCCAGGGCGGTACGCCAGGCCTCGACTTGGCGCGGGTCGGGGAGGGCAAGGCCGCGCAGCGTCTCGCCATCCACCTCGGCAGCGTCCATCAGCGTGGCGAGGGGGCGCGCAAGCTCCAGAAAGCGGTGCTCGAGATTCGGAAGGCCGCGCTCGGCCAGCCGCAGCCTGGCAGCGTGGTCGCTTCGTCGGATGACTGTCAGTGCAGTTGTAAGTCGGCTAATGATCGACGGCTCAAGTATGGTGTCGTCTCCAGCCATGACTTTGCGCTCGGCGACGGCACGTTCGTTTGCGGACTTGGCTGCGGCCAGTTCGCGGCTTGCGGTCTGCAGTCTCGCCTCGACGCCGGAGCGCATTTCGATCAGGTCGCGCAGCGTGCCGACGGTTGCTGCGGCAAGAAGTAGATCTTCGGGCGCCTCGCATCCTGATTGGTCCAGCCTGGCAAGGATTGCCGCGATTGAGGCCTGACGCTCGGCCAGGGCGATCCGCCGTTTCGGCAGATCTTCCTCAGCACCGCCGAAGCGGACGAGTCCCTTGCCCAACTGACCGACGCGGTCCGCGAGCGCGAGGACGCCCTCATCGAGGTCAATGGCGTCGATCTCGGCCCGCACGCGCTCGGCGTCAGCCTCAATGCCGGCGAGCCGGGTGGCGAGGCGGGTTTCTTCCTCCATCAACCTGGGCAGATTATGCGCCCAGTCCGCCGGTGGGCGAGGCAGGTCTGCGCGCTGTGCCAAGTCGGCTTCCAGCCGGCGGTATTCCGCCGCAAGCGGGCGGGCGCGCAAGAGGCGCGCAATTGCTGCGCGTCGGGCTCTCGCTGTACCACGCTCGTGCATTGCCTCGTCATAGGCCGCCTCGGCCTGGGCGAGTGCAGCGACAAGGGCGCCATGGGCGGAAGCAAGCGTGTCGATCTCCTCGCGCCTCGCCTTCAACTCGGTGAGCTTCTGTTTCAGTTCGGCAATCCGCGTCGAGCGCGCGCGCTTCTTGTAAAGGCTGTCGGCCTCGTCCGAGATTGCGCTCAGCGTCGTACTGACGCCAGCGAGGCCAGCGCTTGCGGAAAACAGCAGTTCACCAAGGTCGCCCTTGCTCTGCAGGATGGCGTTGCCGCCTTCTTCCAGCGTGACATCGTCGAGCGAGAACATGGTGCGATAGGCATCGCGGCTTATGCCGGCGAGCGGCACCGAGAGGAGTGCTTCAGGAACCGGCTCGCCGCGACCGTCGAGCAGTGAATTGGCGCGCTGTTTCACACGCTTCAGTTCGTGGCATGCGCCGTTGAACTCCAGGCAACCGCCGATCTGCATGGCGTTGTAGGCGTGGAGGAAATTGTAGCGGCTGCGCTCCTCGATGCCGTAGAGGAGGTCGAGATAGGCCGACAGCGAAGTCGACTTTCCGGCCTCGTTGAGACCGTAGACGATGTGCAGGTCGGGAGATCCGGTCGCCGCTTCACCGAAGTCGATCGCATAGTCGGTAAACTTGCCGTAGCGGGTCAGATCGAGCCGGCGAAGCCTCATGCGCTTGCCCCCGCGCCATCGCTCTTCAGTCGGGCGATTATATCGTCGCTACCCTCTGCGAGCAGCCGGTCAACATAGGCTTCGAATTCAGCCTCGTCGCTCCCAGTGAACCCGCGGCTTTCCGGCGGCAGTTCGTCGCGCAGGTCTTTCACCATCTGGCGGATTTCTTCGCGTAGTCCGTGACGTGTCGAGATGTCGTCGTGCATCAGCGCGCCAAGCTCGACCAATGGATCGGCGCTTGCCTGGCCTGAAACGGATTCCGGCGCCTGGGTCGCGATCTCGATCTTTTCGATCCAGGCGCGACCGAGCCCCTCGGCACGCTGCTCGGCCTCGGCCAGCAGCAGGTCGCGATCGCGGCGCAAGCGCCAGGCCAGCGGTGTTACGCCGCTCAAAGCCAGGCGCGCGACCAGATGATCGGAGGTGGCCTTGCCGCGTACCCCGGCGACCGCTTTTTCGATCAATTCGACAACATCGAACCAGGTCGTTGTCGCGCTCAGATCGACCGCGACGCGGGCGAATTCGGCGATACTGGTCAAGCGTTCTTCGACGGTGACGCTGCAATCGTCGTGGACAGTCACCAGCGAAACACTTTTCGGACCTGCTTCGTTGATGTCACGCCCCTGGGGCATGCCGGGCATGACGACCGTGGTCCGCCCGGCATACTGGCTGCGCTGGTGGATATGCCCAAGCGCCCAATAGTCGAAACCGGAAGCCTGGAGATCGGCGAGACTGCAGGGGGCGTAGACGTCGTGTCCGGGCGCGCCGGCAAGGCTGGTGTGCATGATGCCGATGTTGATCCGGTCGGGAAGCGGCGGACGGTATTTCGGCAGCAGGCTTTCGGGTGCCTGGGGGCGCGCAAAACTCAGGCCATGAATTGCGATGCCAAGGCCGCCCTTCTCGACTTCGATCGCTTCGGCGCGACCCGAATATACCTTTACCGAGGGAGGCAGGATCAGTTCCTGGGTGATGCGTGACAGGGCGTCGTGGTTGCCGCGGATCGTGTGGACGGCGATACCGGCCTCGGCCAGCCGCTGCATCTGCGCGGCAAGGAAGCGTGCAGTCTTCATCGACGTCTGGTCGCCATCATAGAGGTCGCCGGCGATGAGAAGCGCATCTACCTGTTCGGCGATGCAGAGATCAACGATGGTAATCAGTGCCTGACGGGTCGAATCGCCGATCAGCTGGGCGAGCGATCGGTTGCGCAGAGAGAGCGAGCGTAGCGGCGAATCGAGATGGATGTCGGCGGTGTGGACGAAGCGAAAGGCCATCAGCGGTTCATTCTGGTCTTGTCATTGCGGGCAGGCCGCTGAGCCAGCGAACCCGCGCCGGTGCTGCGCTGACGATATAGGCACATCGGTTGCCGTAACAAGTCATTTCGGCCGGTATGATTGACCGGCCACCGTTCCGCGTGACGTACAGAAGACCATCGAAGACCGGGGTCCCGCTGGGAGGTGGGCATCAGGACGTGCAGCGTGTTCGGGTTCCAGGCGGCCTGTGCCTCGGTCCCGGGCCGTTTCTGCCGAGCAAGACAAGCCGCTCAGCGGCTGACGTCAATGACGACGCGGCCGCGGACTTGCCCGGCGACGATTGCGTCGGCAAGTTCCGGTACCTTTGACATCGGCTCCAAGGTCGTCAGGGCCGACAGGTGGACGCGGTCTAGGTGATCGGCGAGCGTCTGCCAGGCGCGCTGACGCTTGGCCATCGGCGCGAAAACCGAGTCGACGCCGATCAGCGTGACGCCACGCAGGATATGCGGCAGGACCGTCGCGGGAAGGTCCGCACCGCCGGCCAGGCCGCACGCCGCCACCGCGCCGCCGTAGACAGTCTGCGACAGCACGTTGGCGAGTGTCGTCGAGCCGACGCTGTCGATAGCGCCCGCCCAACGCTCCTTCTGCAAGGGAGCGCCCATTTCCGTCAGACTGGGGCGATCGACGAAGGCGGTGGCGCCGAGCGAGGTGAGATAGTCGTGCATCTGGGGTCTGCCGGTCGAGGCGGTGACACGGTAGCCCTTGGCCGCGAGCAGGCTGACCGCAACCGAGCCGACGCCGCCGGCAGCACCCGTGACCAGGACCTCGCCTTCGCCCGGCTTGATGGAGCCCCAATCCTCCAGTGCATTGACGCAAAGTGCCGCCGTATAGCCGGCGGTGCCTATCGCCATCGACTGCTCGAGCGTAAAGGCATCGGGAAGGGCCATCAACCATTCCGCCTTCACCTTCTGGAAGCGGGTGTAGCCGCCCCATTCCGTCTCCGACATGCCGAAGCCATTGAGCACGACCTTGTCGCCGACCTTCCACAACGGTGAGCGGGATGAGACGACAGTGCCGGCGAGATCGGCGCCCGCAACCATCGGCGTGCGACGCGCGATGCGGCCCTTGCCGGAAACGGCAAGCCCGTCCTTGTAGTTCAGGGTCGAATAGGCGATCTCCACCAGCACATCGTTGTCGGGTAGATCGGCCAGCGTCAACTGGCGGAAGCCCGCCTTCGGCTTGCCGTCTACGCTGTCGATGACGATCGCGGTGAATGTCTCACTCATAGTGTTGCTCTCCTGCCCTGTGCAATGCCTATTGGGTGACCAACAGGAGGCGTGGCACGTTTGATCCGTCTCCGCGCTGGCGCGCCAGAGCATGCCACAGAGGAAGGCACCCCGCCAAACGCAAAAATCCCGCCGGCTCCAACCGGCGGGACCTGCCCGAACGGAGCGTGACGATCAGTTGAATTTATACTTGAGCGTCGCGCTGATGGTGTGCGAGGACGGATCGATTTCGAGGATGCCGGCAGATGCGACGTCCTCGGTCTGGTAGACCGAGTAACGATACTCCGCTCCGACGAAGATGGATTCCGTCACGGCCGTTTCGATGCCGGCACCGATGGTCACACCATTGGCCGACCAGTCGTAGAGCGATCCCGTCACGTTGGAACTGATGTCGAAATGCTGGTTTGTCCAGCCACCGAGAGCGTAGACGAGGGTCGAGGCCGCAGGCTTGTAGCCGATACGGCCGATCACGTCATAGCCACGGTCGGCTTCGATGCTGCCATCGACCAATCCGGCGACGTCCAGCGTTGTTGCGGTCGAGGCAAAGCGGACACCCGCCTGGATACCGGCGACAACGCCGTTCGAGAATTCGTGATCATAGCCGACGCCGATTGATCCGGATATGCCTTCGCCGCCAATGCCGTTGAACGATGTGTCGATCGGCGGGACGCTGAGCTCGTGGACGAGGGCGTTGCCACCCGCCGAGCCGGTGACATAGAAGCCGGTCCAGTTGACGGCCGAGGGGCCGAAGCTGCCGCTCGCAACCGCCGGGCCGCTGGCGGCGAAACGATAGTTCAGGGCGACATGGAACGTGTGCGAAGACGGTTCAGACTCGATGCTGACGGGCCCCAGCGAAAGCAGGTCGAAGGCGCCATACTGGCTGTAACGATATTCGCCTTTCAGCGAGAGACGGTCGGACAATGCCGTTTCGAGACCGAAGCCGGCGGTAAAGCCGTTGCTTTCCCAGTCGGTCGAAACACCCAGATTCGATGAGAGCTCGAAATGCTGGTAGCTGTACCCGCCAAGCACGTAGACGAGGGTCTCTGGCGTGGCGAGATAGCCGGCCCGGGCGATCAAGTCGAAGCCGTAGTCGGCGGTGATATCGCCCGTGACGCCGCCGAGCGCGGAAAGTTCACTCTTGATGCCGCCGAGACGTGCCGTGCCGTAGACGCCGAGCAGCATGCGCTCGTTTAGCAGGTGGTCATAGCCGACGGTGAATTCCCCGAACGCACCTTCGGCGCCGATGCCGTTGAAGGAAGCATCGACGAGCGGAATGCCGACTTCATGAACCAGCCCCCCGGCGCCTCCGCCGACGCCTATGTAAATGCCGGACCAATTGTAGCCAGTCTGTGGCACTCCTTCGAGCATGTCGGCGGCCAGAAGCGGGACAGTCGTGGAAAGAAGTGCCGCTGCAACGGCGGCAGTGTGTCTAAACATGTTTGGCTATCCCCCAAAATTATACCCAGCGACCAAGAACATTAGAATGGTCGCTGAATATGCCAGTCTGGGGAAAACGAAAACCATTCATTGATAAAGGGTTAAAAAAAGTCGATGGGCCGTGCGGAAGCAACCTTGCGCCGTGTGCCGGCAAACGAATGCGTTTTAGCCATAATAGAGGGCGGTTATGCTGCCGGACCGTTGCGATCAAGCGGTTTTTTCTTCGGTAATCAGGCCGCTTGTCTTCAGTAGTGAGGCAAAGCGGCCCCCGCTCGCGCTGAGCTGGTCATAGCCGCCCATTTCTATGATCCGGCCGTGATCAAGGAAGAGTACGATGTCCGCCTCGCGCACGGTGGACAGGCGGTGGGCTATGATGAAGGTGGTGCGGTCCTTGCGCAGGCGGTCGATCGCTGCCTTGACCCGAGCCTCGGTTTCCACGTCGAGCGCGCTGGTCGCCTCGTCGAGTACCAGGATCGGCGCGTTCTTGAGGATGGCGCGGGCAATCGCGATGCGCTGGCGCTCGCCGCCCGACAGCCGGTTGCCGCGCTCGCCGACCATGGTCGCGATACCGCTCAAACGGCTCTCGATGAAATCAGTGGCCGCAGCTGCTTCGGCTGCTTTCAGGATTTCCTCGTCGCTGGCGTCCTCGCGACCGAGCTGGATATTCTCCTGAATTGAGCGGTTCAGCAGTCCGGCATCCTGGAACACCGTGGCGATCGAATGGCGCAGCGATTTGCGGGTGACCGTTCTTATGTCCGTGCCGTCGATCAAAATCGAGCCCTGCTGCGGTTCGTGGACCCTTTGCAGGAGGTTGATCAGCGTGGTCTTGCCGGCCCCGGTTGGCCCGACGATAGCGATCATTTGCCCGGCTTTCACCGAAAACGAGATGTCGTGCACGCCCTGGGTCGTGTTGGCGAAGTCGAAGGAAACATTGCGGAACTCGACGTCGCCCCTGACATCGGTGAGTTCCGAGGCGCCGGCTGGTTCTTCGCGCTCCTGCACGGCATCCTCGAGCTTATAGAAGTCCACGAGCTTGGCTCGGGCTTCGAAGATCTGCGTCGCGAACTGGCGCATTTGGTCGAGGCGGCCGATCAGGAGACCGGCAAAACCGGTAAAGGCAATGATGTCGCCGACCCTCAGTTCACCGTTCTGCACGAGGATCGTGCCGATGACCAGGATCACCAGCATGGAGACGGTGGAGGCGATACGGTTGAGCGCGCTGGCAATCGCCCACCAGTCGAGGACAGGATACTGGGCGGCGAGCAACTGCTGGGCATACTGCTTCAACGCACGGGTCTCGGCTTCGATCCGGTTGTAGCTGTGCAGCACCGAAACATTGCTGATCGAGTCGCTGACATGCGAGAAGACCGTGTGATAGTGGCTTTCGACCGAAGCCTGGCCTTCCTTTGTGCGGTTCATCACGGTTTTACCGATCAGAATATAAAGGACGCTGAGCACAACGAGGACGGAGGACAGCCGCCAGTCCATGGAAAAGGCCGTCGGGATGAGGAGAGCGAGCGCCACGACAGTTGCTAGGTGGGTCCGCATGAATTCGAGCCAAAGGCCGAAAAGGGTTTCGCTGGCGCGCAGCAGGGTGTGCAGAGCGTTGGAGGTGCCACGCTGATGGTGCCAGCTGAGCGGCATGGAAATGATGCGGCCGAAGGCTTCGGTCAAAAGGTCGGCGCGCCGGCCATGCGCCAGCCGGTCGGCCTCGCGGGCAACCAGAACATAGGCGATCGTGTTGAATACTCCGAAGCCACCCCAGGCGATCAGCATGGTTTTCGCATCGCCCTTTTCCGAGATCGCATCGATGATGCGCCCGAAAAGGATAGGCTCGATAAT
The DNA here is from genome assembly GCF_964021225.1 of Rhizobium arsenicireducens. Classification (NCBI taxonomy): domain Bacteria; kingdom Pseudomonadati; phylum Pseudomonadota; class Alphaproteobacteria; order Hyphomicrobiales; family Rhizobiaceae; genus Rhizobium; species Rhizobium arsenicireducens. Next base: position 3,802,973 of record NZ_CAXHYK020000001.1, read on the forward strand.
GGTGATCATCGCCAGGACAATATTGGCGATCACGACCAGTGTTACCCGGAAGCGGAAGGCCGCCAGGTATCTCAGAGCCTTGATGTATACTTGAAACAAGGACAATTGGGTTTCCTCATCGAGCGACCGAAACGGTCGTCGCAGCTTGAAGCGTTTTTCTTATAAACTGGCAAGGGGATATGCCATAGTGCGCGTAGCGCGCCGATTCCTGCCTGCAGTTTTTCTCGGCGCACCCGGCTTGGCGCGGCCGATGCGACCTGGCCGTATCGGCAGGTCAGATTTCGCGGGAATGGCTAGATTTCGGATGTCGGATTTAAGTGCCTCCTTAGAGTTTATGTAGCTTATGCACGCCTTCCGAACGGCTCACTCCGATAGAGATCGGTACCGTATGGCTTTTTCGTGGTCTCGCGAGCGAGGCGAATATGGGGGGTAGGTTTGAGTATTAATCAATTGATCCAGTTCCTGGTTGTCGCGGACGAGTGCCGGACATCCGAGGAGGTCGTCGGCGAGTTGGAGACACTGCTGCGGCATTATCGCTTCGACTATTACGGGCTCATCCGTCAGCCGAAGCCACATGAAGACCCGATGAAACTTGTCCTGGCGGGACGCTGGCCGGAGGGGTGGCCCGAGACCTACATCGCCAAGAAATTCGTGTTGATCGATCCCACGATCCGTTATCTCGGGCAGGCCCAGAAAGGCTTCCGCTGGAGCGAAACGGTCACCGCATTCAAGAGCGATCCGCATCGCAAGCGCATGGAGCGAATGATGATCGAATCGCTCCGTTTTGGCCTGCAGGACGGCTATATTTTCCCAGTTCACGGGCGCAACGGGCTGCTCGGCAACATGACGCTCGGCGGCAGGCCCGTCGACCTGTCGCCGGTCGAAATGACGCTCTTCGATGCGGTTGCCAAGAAGGCATTCTGGCGCGTGCTCGAACTCCGTGGAGAGACCAGATCTCTGCAGGGGGCGACGCAGGTCGATGCCCGCATGACGCGGCGCGAGATGGAAGTGCTGAACTACCTCGCCGACGGTATGACGTCGAACGACATCAGCAAGATCCTGAAGATCTCCAACCATACGGTTGACTGGTACATGAACGGCATTCAGGACAAGCTCAATGCGAAGAACCGGCAGCATGTCGTGGCTCTGGCCTTCAGGATGGGCTTGATTACCTGATTTTCGGCAGAAACATGGCATCCATCAATCGGAGAAATTGAACTCTTCGTGACAAACGGCTATGGGGGTTTCGCAGTGCAGCATTCCGTGGCCATCGACTGAGGAGACCGATTTGTCCATTTCAAAGATTCTCGTTGCCAATCGATCTGAAATCGCAATCCGGGTCTTCCGCGCCGCCAATGAGTTGGGATTGAAGACGGTCGCGATCTGGGCCGAGGAAGACAAGCTCTCGCTGCACCGCTTCAAGGCGGACGAGAGCTACCAGGTTGGCCGCGGCCCGCACCTCTCCCGTGAACTCGGCCCGATCGAAAGCTATCTTTCGATCGACGAAATCATCCGGGTGGCCAAGCTTTCGGGCGCCGATGCGATTCATCCCGGCTACGGCCTGCTGTCGGAAAGCCCGGAGTTCGTCGAGGCCTGTGACAAGGCCGGTATCATCTTTATCGGCCCACGCGCCGAAACCATGCGTCAGCTCGGAAACAAGGTCGCGGCGCGAAATCTGGCCATTTCGGTCGGCGTGCCGGTAGTGCCCGCCACCAGCCCGTTGCCGGACGACATGGCGGAAGTGGCGCGGATGGCCGAGGAAATCGGGTATCCGGTGATGCTGAAGGCCTCCTGGGGCGGTGGCGGCCGCGGCATGCGCGCGATTCGCGATCCGAAGGATCTCGCTCGCGAAGTCATCGAGGCCAAACGCGAGGCGATGGCCGCCTTCGGCAAGGACGAGGTCTATCTCGAAAAGCTCGTCGAACGCGCCCGCCATGTCGAAAGCCAGATCCTCGGCGACACGCACGGCAATGCCGTCCATCTGTTCGAGCGCGACTGCTCGATCCAGCGCCGCAACCAAAAGGTCGTGGAGCGGGCGCCGGCCCCCTATCTTTCCGAGGCCCAGCGTCAGGAACTCGCGGAATATTCCCTCAAGATTGCGCGGGCGACGAATTATATCGGCGCGGGCACGGTCGAGTATCTGATGGATGCCGATACTGGCAGGTTCTACTTCATCGAGGTCAATCCGCGCATCCAGGTCGAGCATACGGTTACAGAAGTCGTGACCGGCATCGACATTGTCAAAGCGCAGATCCACATTCTTGATGGCCATGCCATCGGCACGGCGGAATTGGGTGTTCCTGCCCAGTCCGATATCCGCCTCAACGGGCATGCTCTGCAGTGCCGTATTACTACCGAAGACCCCGAGCAAAACTTCATCCCGGATTACGGCCGGATCACTGCCTATCGTGGTGCTACCGGCTTCGGCATCCGGCTTGACGGCGGCACCGCCTATTCCGGCGCGGTCATCACCCGCTATTACGATCCGCTGTTGGAAAAGGTCACCGCCTGGGCGCCGACGCCGCAGGAGGCGATCCAGCGCATGGACCGAGCGTTGCGGGAATTTCGTATTCGTGGCGTCGCCACCAACCTCACCTTCCTCGAGGCGATCATCAGTCATCCGCAGTTCCGCGACAACAGCTACACCACACGCTTCATCGATACGACGCCCGAACTGTTTGCCCAGGTCAAGCGTCAGGACCGCGCCACCAAGCTGCTGACCTATCTGGCTGACGTCACGGTCAACGGTCATCCCGAGGCCAAGGGCCGTCCGCGTCCGCCGGAAGATGCGGCAGAGCCGATTGTTCCCTACATTGATGCCCCGATCCCGGACGGCACCAAGCAGCTGCTCGACACGCTCGGCCCGGTCAAGTTCGCCGAATGGATGCGCGGCCAAACCCGCGTGCTGATGACCGATACGACGATGCGCGACGGTCACCAGTCGCTGCTCGCCACCCGCATGCGCACCCATGACATCGCGCGTGCCGCCGGCGCCTATGCCCGGGCGCTGCCGAACCTGCTGTCACTCGAATGCTGGGGCGGCGCGACCTTCGACGTGTCGATGCGCTTCCTCACCGAAGACCCGTGGGAGCGCCTGGCGCTGATCCGCGAGGGCGCGCCGAACCTGCTTCTGCAGATGCTGCTCCGAGGCGCCAACGGCGTCGGCTACAAGAACTATTCCGACAATGTGGTGAAGTACTTCGTCCGCCAGGCGGCAGCCGGCGGCATCGATCTCTTCCGCGTGTTCGACTGCCTGAACTGGGTCGAGAACATGCGCGTGTCGATGGATGCGGTCGCTGAGGAGAACAAGCTCTGCGAGGCAGCGATCTGCTATACCGGCGACATCCTCAATGCCGCCCGGCCGAAATATGACCTGAAATACTACACGGCGCTTGCGGCCGAACTGGAAAAGGCCGGCGCCCATATCATTGCCGTCAAGGACATGGCCGGCCTGCTGAAGCCGGCGGCTGCCAAGATCCTGTTCAAGGCGCTGCGCGAGGCGACGAGTTTGCCGATCCATTTCCACACCCACGACACATCGGGCATCTCGGCTGCGACCGTTCTTGCTGCGGTCGATGCGGGCGTCGATGCGGTTGATGCGGCGATGGACAGCCTGTCGGGCAATACCTCACAGCCCTGCCTCGGTTCGATCGTCGAAGCCCTGCGCGGCTCCGAGCGCGATCCGGGCCTCGACCCGCACTGGATCCGGAGGCTTTCCTTCTACTGGGAAGCTGTGCGCAACCAGTACGCCGCCTTTGAGAGCGATCTTAAGGGGCCGGCTTCGGAAGTCTACCTGCATGAAATGCCGGGCGGCCAGTTCACCAACCTCAAGGAACAGGCCCGTTCGCTCGGGCTGGAGACGCGCTGGCACGAAGTGGCCCAGGCCTATGCGGACGCCAACCAGATGTTCGGCGACATCGTCAAGGTGACGCCCTCGTCCAAGGTGGTCGGCGACATGGCGCTGATGATGGTCAGCCAGGACCTGACTGTCGAGGATGTCGTCGATCCCGGCAAGGAAGTGTCCTTCCCTGAATCGGTGGTTTCCATGCTGCGCGGCGATCTGGGTCAGCCGCCGATCGGTTGGCCCGAAGGCCTGCAGAAGAAGGCGCTGAAGGGCGAGCCCTTCTATACGGTCCGTCCGGGCTCCCTGCTTGAGGATACCGACCTCGATGCCGAGCGCGAGGCGATCGAAGAAAAGCTCGGCCGTGAAGTGAACGATTTCGAGCTCGCCTCCTACCTCATGTATCCCAAGGTCTTCACTGACTATGCTCTGGCGGCCGACACCTACGGACCGGTCTCCGTGCTGCCGACACCCCGCTATTTCTACGGTCTCCCGGCTGGCGAGGAACTGTTCGTCCATCTCGAAAAGGGCAAGACACTGGTCATCGTCAACCAGGCGATGGGCGCCACCGACGACAAGGGCCTGGTCACCGTGTTCTTCGAGCTGAACGGCCAGCCCCGCCGCATCAAGGTGCCGGATCGTGCCCATGGGGCGGCCGGCAGTGCCGCACGCCGCAAGGCCGATCCGTCCAACGCGGCCCATGTCGGCGCGCCAATGCCGGGCGTCATTTCCACCGTGGCGATTTCCGCCGGGCTCGCCGTCAAGGCGGGCGACGTGCTGGTGTCGATCGAGGCGATGAAGATGGAAACGGCGCTCCATGCCGACCGCGACGGCACGATCGCCGAAGTGCTGGTCAAGACCGGCGACCAGATCGATGCGAAGGATCTCCTGGTCGTCTTCGCCGCCTGAGCTATCGAGCTTTCCATGCAAGACAAGAACGTGGCATGACGAATGAGGCCGGAACATCGCGACGGATGTTCCGGCCTCTCATTCTCAGAGCGCCGCCTTGGCGGCGACCCGTTGATGTTCTCTCGAATGTCAGCCTATCAGCCGGCCTTCAGCGGTGAGATCTGGATCTCGACGCGCCGGTTCTGTGCACGGCCGTCCGCCGTGGCATTCGATGCGACCGGCTGGCTGGGGCCGAAACCGAGGGCGGAAACGCGCCGCGGATCGACGCCCTGCGAATTGAGATAGTTCGCAACCGATGATGCGCGGCGCTCGGAGAGCGCCTCGTTGTGAGCGACGCTGCCGGTCGAATCGGTATGGCCGTTGACGTCGATCAGCGTCTTTTCGAACTTGCGCAACACGATCGCTACCGAATTGAGCGTCGGATAGAACTGCGGCATGACCTGGTCCTGGTCAGTCGCAAAGGTGATGTTGGACGGCATATTGAGGATGATCCGGTCACCGACGCGGGTGACAGAGATGCCGGTGCCTTGTAGTTGAGCCCTGAGCTCGGCCTCCTGATTGTCCATGTAATTGCCGATCGCGCCGCCGGCCAGGGCACCGATGCCAGCGCCGATGAGTGCGCCATTTCGGCTGTCGCGGCCGCCGCCGCCGATCACCGCGCCGCCGACCGCGCCGAGTGCGGCACCCAGAACCGCACCGCCAGCCAGGTTGGATGTTTTTTGCTGGCCGGTATAGGGATCGGTCGTGGTGCAGGCGGTCAGATAGATCGCGGCGAACGCGAGGATCGACATTTTCTTGATCATCGTCGGAATCACTCCAGGAAAATTCTCTTCTCGGTCAACAAGCCAAATGCGGCAATATCAAGTTATCGGAGGTTGAACTACTCGGCTGCGCTCTTCCGCCCATAGCGCTTGTCGATGTAGTCGATCACCAACGCCTCGAAATCGGCGGCGATATTCGCACCGCGCAAGGTCATCGCCTTCTTTCCGTCGATGAACACCGGGGCGGCTGGCGTTTCACCGGTGCCCGGCAGCGATATGCCGATGTCGGCGTGCTTGCTCTCGCCCGGCCCGTTGACGATGCAGCCCATGACCGCGACGTTGAGCGCCTCGACGCCTGGGTATTTCTCGCGCCAGACCGGCATGTTCTTGCGCAGGTCTTGTTCGATCTTCTGGGCGAGCTCCTGGAATACGGTGGACGTGGTGCGGCCGCAGCCGGGGCAGGCGGCGACGACGGGCACGAACTGGCGGAAGCCCATGACCTGCAAAATTTCCTGCGCCACCTGCACTTCGCGGGTACGGTCGCCATTCGGTTCGGGGGTCAGCGAAACGCGGATCGTATCGCCGATCCCGTGCTGCAGGACATAACCCATGGCCGCTGCGGAGGCGACGATGCCCTTGGAGCCCATGCCGGCCTCTGTCAGTCCGAGATGGAGCGCGTGGTCGGAGCGGTCGGCCAGCATCGAATAGACGGCAATCAGGTCCTGAACCTGGGAAACCTTGGCGGACAGGATGATCTTCGATCGCGGCAGGCCGATCTCCTCGGCGAGTTCGGCGGACAGCAGAGCCGACTGGACGATCGCCTCGCGCGTCACCTGGCGCGCCGAGAGTGGGAAGCCCTCCGCCTGGTTCTGGTCCATCAGCCGGGTCAGCAGTTCCTGGTCGAGCGAGCCCCAGTTGACGCCGATGCGCACCGGCTTGCCATAGCGGATCGCCATCTCGACGATGTCGGCGAACTGCTTGTCCTTCTTGTCCTTGAAGCCGACATTGCCCGGATTGATCCGGTATTTTGCCAGCGCTTCGGCGCAGGCCGGATGGTCGGCCAGCAATTTATGGCCGATGTAGTGGAAGTCGCCGACCAAAGGTACGTCCAGCCCGAGACGAAGCAGTCGCTCGCGGATTTTCGGCACGGCGGCAGCGCTTTCGTCCCGGTCCACGGTGATGCGCACGATTTCCGAACCGGCCTTGAACAGTTCGGCCACCTGTTTCACGGTGGCGTCGATGTCGGCCGTGTCTGTATTCGTCATCGACTGCACAACGACCGGAGCGCTGCCACCGACGATCACGCCGCCGACATCGACGGCGACGGTTTTGCGGCGTGGCTTGGGATCGAACTCGTCTGCGGAAATCATGGGATGCCCTTGAACGGCAGGAAAATGATGAAAATGAGGTGGATCAAACACGTGCGCTTGTCAACCATGAGCTAAACCACGGCCAACGAGTGAACGGACCGACCAACCGCCGGCCAGGTCGGAGAGCTCGGCCAGCAACTCGTCCATGCCCGACATACGCATCTTCATGCCTTCGGTCGCTTCAAAAAGCAGTGAGGCGATACGCTGGGTGGAGACGCCTGATGGCTAGTGCCGCGCCACGCTGACCCGGTCGGCGTGGCGCGCCAATCCGGAAAGAGCCAGTACCACCAGATTGAGCAGCGAGAGCGCGGTATAGACGGTTGAAAGGGACGTGTATTCGGCGATGAAACCGATGATTGACGGCGCCATGAGGATCCCGGAATAGCCGAGCGAAGTCACAACCGAGAGGCCGATCCCCGGTGCGAGGCCCGGAATATTGCCGCCGGCGGAAAAGGCGATCGGCACCATATTGGAGATGCCGATGCCGGCAATGCCGAATCCGATCAGGGCGATCGTGATGCTGGGTGCCTGGCCTGCGATGATCAGGCCGACGAAGGATGCGATCGTGCAGAGCCGGAGCGTCGTCACTGCGCCGAGCCGGTCGCGCACCAGATCGCCGGCAAAGCGCATCGCCGCCATGGCAAGCGAGAAGGCGGCGAAAGCAAAGCCCGAATGCGCCGTCGATGCGGACAGTTCATTCCCGAGATAGAGCGCACCCCAGTCGAGGATCGCTCCCTCCGGGATCATCGAAAAAAGGGCGACGAGCCCGATGAGCCAAGGGAGCGGCGAAAGCGGCAGTCTCGTGCGCTCACGGCGTTCGGAGGGATGCGGCCGGTCGACGAGGATCATCGGTCGGGCAATCGCTAGGAGAGCGACCGCGACGCCGGCCACCAGCAGCGCGTGGCCGAGCGCGCCTAGCGCCGTGATCAGCAGACCGCCGGTCGCCGCTCCCACGAGGCCCCCCAGACTCCAGAAAGCGTGGCAGGACGACATGATCGAACGGCGCATCGAGCGTTCGACTTCAACGGCATTGGCATTCATCGCCACGTCCATTGCTCCGCTCAAGCCGCCAAATAGGAAGATTGCAAAGGCGCCGGCCCAGAGTGAAGTCATCAGGGTGACACCGATGATCGTCGGGATAAACAGAACCGCGGCCGTCAGGACCACGCGGCTCGAGCCGAACCGCGCGATCTGTACGCCGGCGATAGGCATCATCAACAAGGACCCAATGCCGAAAACGAACAGCATGATGCCGAGATGCGCCTCGCTCAAGGAAAGCGCCTTGGCGAAAATCGGAATTTTCGGCGCCCAGGCCCCCATCATCAGGCCGTTCAGAAAAAACAGCAGCGAAACCGCTGCCCGCGTCCTGGTGAAATATCTGCCGCGCACCTGCGCGCCACCGTCGTTGGTCGTCTCCGCCATCGCCCTCTCCTGGAATTCTTGCGGCACTCTATTTAAATCGATTGAAACGGCAACGGCAAACGCCCGCGGCAGTTTCACATTTTGTTTCCGTCCGAAAACTGCAAGCGCAACTGAACCGACCTCGGAAGGATTTGCTTCCTGCTCGGATCTGATGGGAATGATGCCGTTCATCGCACTGGCCGAACGTGCAAGTCCTTGATGCCGCGCCTTGCAAAAAGTCCGGGCTCTAAGCCCCATACGGGAGAACAACCATCCGTTCAGACAGGGTGTTGTCGCCTGACGCCTATCTTCATCCGGGACCACTGCAAATAGCTCTTGCGACTGCGACAACCATCGTATATACGAATATATGTAGATATATATCCATGGAGGTTGCTATGTCTCTCGATCGTGCCGTGCTGGCCTTTGCCGGCGTAATGGTTCTGGTTTCCGTTCTTCTGACGGCTTTTGTCCATCCGTATTTCATGTGGTTCACCGTGTTCATCGGCGCTAACATGTTTCAGTCAGCCTTTACCGGCTTCTGCCCGGCGGCGGCGATCTTCAAGAAGCTCGGCTTTCGCGCTGGCTGCGCGTTCTGAGCATACCTGTTCAAAGGAAACTCCCATGAAAGCCAAGGCGCTCGCGCGTTCCGCCATCTTCGGCCTGTCGCTCCTGTCGACCGGCTCTTTCGCGGCTGAGGCAATTCGCCTCGACGCGGTGAAGGTCCCTGAATGGAAAGCCGTCTATGGCCGTGTCGAAGCGCGCGACAGCGTTGCGGCACGGGCCCGGATCGGCGGCACTGTCATTGACCTCAAGGTAACGGAAGGCGACGCCGTCAAGGCTGGCGACGTCATCGCCGTGGTCAAGGACGACAAGATCGACTTCCAGATCGCCGCGATCGAAGCGCAATTGCTCGGTCTGCGCGCGTCCCTGGAGAACGCACAGTCGGAACTGACGCGTGGCGAGGAACTGATCAAGCGTGGCGTCACGACCGCCCAGCGGCTGGATGCGCTTCGTACGCAGGTCGATGTGGTGCGCAACCAGATTGCCGCGGCCGAAGCCCAGCGTTCGGTTGTTGTAGAGCAGGGCAAGGAGGGCGCGGTTCTGGCGCCCGCCGACGGCAAGGTGTTGACCGTTCCGGTCACCCAGGACGCCGTCATCATGGCGGGTGAACCGGTCGCGACGATCGGCGGCGGCGGCTTCTTCCTCCGTCTGGCGATCCCTGAGCGCCATGCCGATCTGTTGCGTCAGGATGCCTCCATCGAGATCGACAGCGGCAACGGCCATGAAAGCACCGGACGCCTTGCCAAAATCTATCCGGAAATCGACAATGGTCGCGTAATCGCCGATGTCGAGGTCGAGAACCTTCCGACTACCTTCGTCAACAAACGCCTGCTGGTCCGCGTTCCCGTCGGCGAGCGCGATGCGCTGCTGTTGCCGCTCAGCGCTCTAACGAATCGCTTTGGTGTCGATTATGTCACGGTCAAATCCGGTGAACGTGCCGCCGAGCGCGCCGTCGTCACCGCCAAGCCGATACTGTTCGACGGCAAGGAAATGACCGAAATCCTGACCGGCCTTGCCGCCGGCGAAGAGGTCCTGCTGCCATGAAGGTTCCCAGTCTCGGTATTGCGGGCGCCCTGACAAAGGGCTTCATCACCTCGCCGCTTACCCCGCTCTTCCTCATCACCGCCTTCGCGCTCGGCCTCGTCGCGCTTCTGACACTGCCGCGCGAGGAGGAGCCGCAGATCTCTGTGCCGATGGTCGACATCATCGTCCGTGCCGACGGCCTGAAGGCCGAAGACGCGGTCAAGCTCGTCACCGAGCCGCTGGAAACGATCATCAAGGGCATCAACGACGTCGAGCACGTCTATTCCCAGACCTCTGACGATCAGGTCATGGTAACTGCCCGTTTCATAGTCGGCACTTCGGGTGATTCGGCGGTGCTGCGTGTCCACGACAAGATTCGCGCTAACATGAGTTCGATCCCGGTCGGCATTCCCGAACCGCTGGTGGTCGGCCGCACGATCGACGACGTGGCGATCGTTTCCCTGACGCTCACCCCGTCCGCCGACAAAGGCGCAGGCGTGGATGCTACAGCTCTCACCCGTATCGCCCGCGAATTGCGCGTCGAGATGGCGAAGATCGATGATGTTGGCCTGAGCTATCTCGTCGGCGAGACAGGCGACGCAATCCGCATCGCACCCGCGCCGGAAAAGCTCGCTCTCTACGGCGTGACGCTGCAGCAGCTCTCCGCCAAGGTGACGGCTGCGAACCGCTCGTTCTCGACAGGTCTGGTGCGCAATGCCGGGCAGCAGATTGAGCTCGTGGCCGGTGAAACGCTGTCCACGCCGACCGAAATTGGCAATCTTCTGCTGACGACCCGCGACAACCGCCCGGTCTATGTGCGCGACGTCGCTGATGTTTCCTTCGTCACTGACATGGCGGAGGCCCGCGCCTCGACGGTTACCCGCGGCGAAAACGGTGAGCTGAAACGCGTGCCTGCGGTCACGCTTGCGCTCGCCAAGCGCGCCGGCGCCAATGCCGTCCTTGTCTCCGAGGAAATCCTCCACCGTGTCGAGGAGCTCAAGGGCAACCTGATCCCGGACAGCATGGATGTGGAGGTGACGCGCAACTACGGCGAAACGGCGAATGAGAAGGCGAATGAGCTTCTCTTCCACCTTGGCCTGGCGACACTCTCGATCATCGCGCTTGTCTGGGTGTCGATCGGCCGGCGCGAAGCCCTCGTCGTTGCGATCGTCATTCCCGTCACCATCCTGCTGACGCTGTTTGCCGCCAACCTGATGGGCTATACGCTGAACCGCGTTTCGCTGTTCGCGCTGATCTTTTCGATCGGCATTCTTGTCGATGACGCGATCGTCGTGATCGAGAATATCGCCCGTCATTGGGGCTTCAACGACGGCAAGGACCGCCGTCAGGCGGCGATCGATGCGGTTGCCGAAGTCGGCAACCCGACCATCGTCGCGACGCTCACCGTCGTCGCCGCCCTCCTGCCGATGATGTTCGTCTCCGGCATGATGGGCCCTTATATGAGCCCGATCCCGGCCAATGCCTCGGCCGCGATGATCTTCTCCTTCTTCGTCGCCGTTGTCGTGACTCCCTGGCTGATGCTGAAGATCGCCGGCAAGGCCAAGCTCCACCACGACGATGCCCATGCGACCGGTGGCATTCTCGGTGCGGGGTATGCAAGGGTTGCGAGCCCGATCCTGGCGAGCAAGAGAAACAGCTGGATCTTCCTGCTGCTGGTCGGCGTCGCCACCCTCGGCTCGCTGGCGCTGTTCTACACCAAGGATGTCACCGTCAAGCTGCTGCCCTTCGACAACAAGTCCGAACTGCAGGTGACGATCGACCTGCCTGAAGGCTCGTCCGTCGAGGCCACCGATGCGGTTGCGCAGGCCGTTGCAAAGGTGACGCTCGACACGCCCGAGGTTCTGAGCGTCCAGACCCATGCCGCAACGGCAGCGCCGTTTAATTTCAACGGCCTGGTGCGTCACGCCTATCTGCGCTCGAAACCCGAGATGGGCGACGTGCAGATCAACCTGGCGCCCAAGTCCGAGCGTGACCGCTCGAGCCACGAGATCGCGCTTGATCTCCGCCAGCGGCTGCTCGCCGAAGTTAAAGTACCGGAAGGCACCTCGCTGAAGGTCGTTGAACCGCCGCCAGGTCCGCCGGTCATGGCCACCCTTCTCGCCGAAATCTATGGCCCGGATGCCAGCACGCGCAGGGCCACAGCCGAAAAGGTCAAGGCTGCCTTCAAGTCGGTCCCCTTCATCGTCGACGTGGACGACAGCTATGGCCAGCCGGCCCGCCGTCTTCGCGCCACGATCTCCGGTGACGACCTCGACTTCTTTGGTGTCTCGGAAAGCGACGTGTTCGACACACTGTCGATTCTCAATGCCTCGACCACGCTCGGCTATTCGCACCGCGGCGACAGCCGTGCGCCGATCCCGATCGTCATCAGCCGACCGAAGGGTGCCAAGGTCTTCGACGAGGCGTTCCTCTCGACGCCGATCCCCGCCAACCTTCTGCCGGGTTCCCGCTCGGTGGTCGAACTCGGTGACGTCATCCGCGTCAGGGAAGAACAGGCTTCGTTCCCGATTTTCCGCCACAATGGCCGCTATGCCGAAATGGTTACGGCCGAGCTCGCCGGCGACTACGAAGCACCGCTTTACGGCATGCTCGCCGTTCACGAGGCGCTCGACAAACAGGACTGGACCGGGCTTGAAAAGCCGGAAATCGCCTTGCACGGGCAGCCGATGGATCAGAGCAAGTCGGTGCTTCTGTGGGATGGCGAATGGGAAGTGACCTGGGTGACCTTCCGTGACATGGGTGCCGCCTTCATGGTCGCCCTGCTCGGGATCTATATCCTGGTTGTCGCTCAGTTCGGTTCGTTCAAGGTGCCGCTCGTCATCCTGACGCCGATCCCGCTGACCTTCATCGGCATTCTCGGCGGCCACTGGCTGTTCGATGCTCCCTTCACCGCGACCTCGATGATCGGCTTCATCGCGCTCGCCGGCATCATCGTGCGCAACTCGATCCTGCTGGTGGACTTCATTCGCCACGCCAAGACGCCGGATCGCGATCTGACCGACGTGCTGATCGAGGCCGGTTCGATCCGCTTCAAGCCGATCCTGCTCACCGCGCTTGCGGCGATGATCGGTGCGGCGGTGATCCTGACCGACCCGATCTTCCAGGGCCTGGCTATTTCGCTGCTATTCGGCCTTGCTTCGTCGACACTGCTGACCGTGCTGGTCATCCCGGCGATCTACCGCGTGCTCAGAACCTGAGCGAACGCATAGGTGAAGATAGCGAAGGCCCGGGAACACGCGTTTCCGGGCCTTCTGCATTTTACAGGTCGATGCCGTTTATTTCGTGGCCAGCCACTTTTCGGCGAGCTCCACCCAGAAGCTGGTGCCGATCGGCAGGATGTCGTCGTTGAAGTCATAGCGCGGATGGTGCAGTGGCGGATCGTTCGGGGTCCGCTGCGTGCCGACGAAGAAATAGCAGCCGGGCCGCGCTTCCAGCATATAGGCGAAATCCTCGCTGCCCATGGTCGGGCGCGCAAGTTCGACCACCTTCTCAGCACCGGCGAACTGGGTCGCCAGCGTGCGGATGAAATCAGTCTCGGCCTTGTGGTTGATCGTCGCGTTATAGCCACGCTGGTAATCGATCGTGACGCTCATGCCGAAGCTCGCCGCCTGGCCCTCCGCGACCGCGCGGATGCGGCTTTCAAGCTGGTCGCGCACCTTCCGGTCGAAGGAGCGGACGGACAGCAGCATTTCGGCGCGTTCAGGGATCACATTGCTTGCGCCTCCAGCATGGAAGGCGCCAACTGTGATCACGGTCGGGTCGATCGGATGGATGTTGCGCGAGACGATCGTCTGCAGCGCCATGATGATCGACGCGCCGCACACGATCGGATCGGCGGTGTCCTGCGGCTCTGCGCCATGCCCACCGCGGCCGTTGACGGTGATCTTGCACTCGTCGACCGCCGCCATGATCGGGCCTTCGCGCAGAGCGAACTGGCCGAACGGGATGGTCGGGTCGTTGTGAAGTGCAAAAACGGCGTCGCAGGGGAATTTCTCGAACAGCCCATCGTCCATCATGATCTTGGCACCGCCGAAATTCTCCTCGGCCGGCTGGAAGATCAGGTGCACGACGCCGTCGAAATTCTTTCGCTCGGCGATGATCTTGGCAGCGCCCAGCAGCATGGCGGTATGGCCGTCATGACCACAGGCATGCATCATGCCAGGATTCTTGCTCTGGTATTCGAGCCCGGTCTCCTCAACGATCGGCAGCGCGTCGAAATCGGCGCGAATGCCGATGCTCTTCGTACTCGTGCCGTTGCGGAGCGTTGCGACGACGCCCGTCTTCGCGAGGCCGCGGGTCACTTGGTAACCTAGTGCCTCGAGCTGCCCGGCGACATAGTCCGATGTGTTGAATTCCGACAGACCGATTTCCGGAAACTGGTGGAGATGATGGCGGGTCGCCACGACTTCGGCCATGTAGTTGGAAAACTGAATTGTCATGAGGCACCAGGGGTTTGGCATTCGGTTTGAAGAGTCGGGAAGCAGGCAGCTGTCTCGCCGGCTTATGATTGCCCCCGGACACCGGACTGGATCGCGACGGGCGATTGAGGCCGGAGTTTTGCACTTGTGCCTCAATTATTCAACCGTATAAACAGGATGTCGACAGCGCCGACCGGACGACCGGCCTACCTTACACAGGGGGATCAGAGCATGCAGAAATTCGGCTTGCGAAAATTCGGGAGGTTGCCGGGCCTGGGCAGAGATACCCCGCTCGGATCTGCGCCATGAGCCGCCGGCCCTTCCATCGCGCAGGGGAGGCAGAACGCCGGCAGGACCTGATCACCGCCACGCTCGACTGTATTTCCGAATATGGGCTCCAGGGAGCAACGGTTCGCCAGATTGCCGCTCGCGCCGGCGTTACCGGAGGCCTGATCCGTCACTATTTCACTGGCAAGGAGCAGATGCTGCAGGCTGCTTACCGCGAAGTCATGATTACCATCGGTACGACGGCGATCAACGCCGCGGAAGCGGCAGGCAGCGATCCTCGACGTCGGCTGCACGATTTTGTCATTGCCAATGTCAGTCCGCCGATCACGGATCCGCGCACGCTTTCGCTGTGGGCCTCGTTCATCAGCCATGTCCGTGTCGATCCCGAATTCGCTCGCATTCACCGGGAAAACTACCTGAATTCGCTCGCCTCGCTGGAGGAGTTGCTTTCGGCCTTCCTCGCCGACAACGACAGGCCGATTGCGCCGGAAGAGTGCCGCAATCTGGCGATTGCCATCAATGGCTTGATCGACGGGCTGTGGCTGGAGGGATCGCTCGCTGGCGACCTGTTCGACGATGAGGCGTTGCCGCGCATTGCGCTCACGTCGGTCGAATCCCTACTGGGCGGACTAAGCCTTTCCAACCCTGATGCCCAGACCGGCAAAACATGATCGGACGACCCATGCGCTATGCTTCCATTACAGGACGCCTCGCCGATCTTGGATCGGGCAAATGGGCGGTTCACATCGAAGCTCGGCGCAAGGCGGCCGCGGGCGTGCCGGTGATCGAGCTGACGATTGGCGAGCCGGATGTCCGTCCGGATTCGGCGCTGCTCGATGAGTGCGCCCGCGCCATGTATGCCGGCCGCACGCGCTATTCCAACGGCCGCGGCGAGCCCTCGGTGGTGAATGCGCTTGTCGAGAAGTATCGGGGACGTCGGTCCGACGTCACGGCGCGGAATGTCCTTTGCTTTCCCGGTACCCAGACTGCGCTCTTTACAGTCATGCTCGGCCTACTCGACCGCGACGACGAGGTGCTGCTGGGTGATCCCTACTACGCGACCTACGAAGGGGTGATCGCGGCAAGCGGCGCCCGTATGGCGCCTGTGCCGCTGCATCCGGAAAAGCGCTTCCATCTGCAGGCCGAGGACCTTGCCTGCGCTGTCACTTCGCGCTCGCGGGTCTTGCTTCTCAACACGCCGCACAATCCGACCGGTGCCGTCCTGACGGTGGACGAGATCGCGGCGATCGGCGAGGTCTGCCGTGCACATGATCTCTGGATCGTCTGCGACGAGGTCTACGAGGAACTGATCTTCGGCAAGGCCTTTGCCTCGCCCTTCGACGATCCGGCGCTTGCCGAGCGCACCATCGTCGTTTCGTCCATCTCGAAGTCCCATGCTGCGCCCGGCTTCCGCAGCGGCTGGGCGATTGGTCCGGTGGAGTTCTGTGACCGCT
Organism: Rhizobium arsenicireducens; assembly: GCF_964021225.1. Lineage (NCBI taxonomy): Bacteria > Pseudomonadati > Pseudomonadota > Alphaproteobacteria > Hyphomicrobiales > Rhizobiaceae > Rhizobium > Rhizobium arsenicireducens. The sequence continues at coordinate 3,819,023 of NZ_CAXHYK020000001.1, forward strand.
TGCTGCCGGTCTCCGAGACGATGTTGTTTGGCGTCCAGCCATTCATTGCCGACATGACTGCAATGGCGCTCTCGAAGCCCTTCGACACCGCAGCGGTGATGCGCGCCAATTACGAGCGACGCGCGAAGTTGGTGACGGAAGGCCTCAATCGGAGCGCTGCCTTGAAGGCCATGATGCCGGAGGGCGGCATGTTCATTGTCGTTGATGTGTCCGCTACTGGCCTGGCGGGGCAGGAATTCGCAGAGCGTCTTCTTGACGAGAAGAACGTCGCGGTCATGCCTGGGGCCTCGTTTGGCAGGCAGGCGGTCAATTTCATCCGCGTTTCGCTCACGGTCGATGACGAGCAACTAGCCATCGCCACGGAGCGCATGGTCGAACTCGCTGTCCAACTCATCGAGCACAATGATGTGCTTCTGCGGGCGAAGCGTTGAGGAGCGGCGACGCGGGCGTCTGATCGACCATTCTCAAAAGGAGCTATCGGGCTCCGTGGCAATGCGAAAATCGCCTCCGTAGCCCCGGCGCTCTGACATCTGTTTGCTCGCACAGCTGGAAAAGCTGCCACCGCGGCGTGCGACCTGCGTAGGCCTTGGCTACGGCTTTGAAACAAGGCATAAAAAAACCAAGTTTCCCAGCGAAGCCACGGCCATCTCTACCTGAACCATCTATCTTGCAGCCATCGTGTCCCATTACGGGCTTTTCAGGTTCAAATGATTGAACGAAAGGCCAAATCGGTGCAATGCGACACGCCGGGGGATGGCAACGGGTCAAGACGAACCTGACGAGCACCCTCTAACGAAAAACTCGAGAATATGTCTTTGCCCATGACGCCGAATGTTCCATCGCGCGACCTAGAGACCAGGCAGATCGATCACAACGATGCGATCCGTGCTTCCTATTTTACCATCGATGAATTGCGCGAAGCCGCCGAAGACCTCGCCAGGGATGGTGCGACGAATCTGCCGGGTCTCATGGAATTTGACTTCTTCGCGCGCCATCGCGAGAACGAGCGGGAGATCCTTAGGGTCTATCGGGCAACCGCGACGGACGTCGAGGCGGGCGCCACCATCACGCCGGCGGCGGAATGGCTGCTCGACAATCACTACATCATCGAGGAAGCGATCCAGGAAGTGCGCCGGGACTTCCCCAAGAAGTTTTATCGTCAGCTTCCGACGATGAAGATCGGCAACCGCGAAATCCCCAGGACGATGGTACTCGCCTGGCTCTACGTCGCGCATACGCATTCGACCGTGTCGATGGAGGCGATGACCGCGCTGGTCGAAGGCTTCCAGAAACACAAGGCGCTTGAGATCGGCGAGCTGTGGGCGCTTCCGTCGATTGTCCGTTTCGTGCTGATCGAGAACCTTCGCCGCATCTCGACGCGGGTAGACCGGTCGCGCCGCATGCGGCGCAAGGCAAACGAAGTTGCCGATGAGATCATTCGCCTCAACGATGCGACGAGCTTCGACCGAACTGCTAAAGCAGATCGAACCGCTCGCCGACGACAATACCTTCGCCACACAGTTCCTCTATCGCCTGCGCAACGGCTCGCAGAACACCAGCTTCGCCGTCTCCTGGATCGAAGAGCGCCTCGAGAAGGCGGGCAGCACCGCCGAGGAGGCGATGACGCAGGAGCATAACCGCCTGTCATCGGGCAATGTGACGACCGGCAATATCGTCAAGAGCCTGCGCGAAATCGATGACAAGGAGTGGTCGGTCTGGGTCGAGGACGTCTGTCTTGTCGACAAGGTCCTCGCGCGCCACACCGATTTTCGTGCACTCGATTTCGGTTCGCGCAATGCCTATCGCAGCACAATCGAAAAGCTGGCGCGCCGCTCCGCCATGTCGGAGATCGAGATCGCCCAGAAGGCGATCGATCTCGCGGAAGCGGCTGCCCAGTCTGACGACAGCGTCGGTTCGTGCAATGTCGGCGGTTATCTCGTCGGAGCGCAACGGCCGCTCCTCGAGCGGGCGATCGGCTATCGCATCTCGCCCTTGCACCGGCTGGCTCGTGGCATCCAGCGCCTCAACTGGCTGTCGATCGCCGTTCCGGTGATTGGTTTCACGCTCGCTGCCATGGCCATCGTCGGCTATTTCCTTTCGCTGGCCGGACTCTCCACACCACTCATCGTCATCCTCCTGCTGTTGTTCTCGCTGCCTGCCTCTGAAGGTTCGACCGGGTTGTTCAACACGCTTGTAACGTTCTTTGCCAAGCCTGCGCGGCTCACCGGCTACGAATTCAAGGAAGGCTTGCCGGAGGATGCGCGTACGCTGGTGGCCGTGCCCTGCCTGATCGCCAAGCGCGACGATGTCGACGAGTTGGTGCGTAATCTCGAAGTCCATTATCTCACCAATCCGCGCGGCGAGATCTACTTTGCGCTTCTGAGCGACTGGCGCGACAGCCCGGTCGAGGAAACGCCAGCCGACCTCGAAATCCTCGAATATGCCAAGGGCCAGATCGCAGCGCTGTCCGCCCGCTATGCCCATGACGGCAAGACCCGCTTCTTCCTGCTGCACCGCAAACGTCTTTACAATCCGGCCGAAGGCGCCTGGATGGGCTGGGAGCGCAAGCGGGGCAAGCTGCACGAGCTGAACCTGCTTCTGCGCGGCGACCGCGACACGTCCTACCTGCCCGGTGCCAACATGGTGCCTGAGGGCGTGCATTATGTCATGACGCTCGATGCTGACACGCGGCTCATGCGCGATGCGGTCACCAAACTTGTCGGCAAGCTCCATCATCCGATCAACCGGCCGGTTCACGATCCGGAAAGCGGGCGCGTCGTCAGCGGCTACGGCGTGCTGCAGCCTCGCGTGACACCATCGTTGACGACTGGCAAGGATGCCTCCGTCTTTCAGCGCATCTTCTCGATGAACCGGGGACTCGATCCTTACGTGTTCACCGTCTCCGACGTTTATCAGGACATTACGGGCGAAGGCAGCTTCACGGGCAAGGGTCTCTATCACGTCGACTCCTTCGAAACTGCGCTGAAGGGCCGTATTGACGAGAACACGGTCTTGAGCCACGACCTGCTCGAAGGATCGATGGTACGTTGCGCCCTCGTCACCGATGTCGAACTGGTCGAGGACTTTCCCACCCGCTACGAGGTCGAGATCTCCCGCCAGCATCGCTGGGCGCGCGGAGATTGGCAACTCCTGCCGTATATCTTCGATCCGGCACGCGGCATCACCGCGCTTGGCCGCTGGAAGATGGTCGACAACCTACGTCGTTCGCTAACTCCGATGGCCTGGTTCCTCGCTTCGGTGCTCGGCTGGCTGGCCATGGATCCGGTGGGCGCCTTCATCTGGCAGTTGCTCTTGATCTTCTGTCTGTTCGTCGCGCCGACGCTTTCGCTCCTTTCCGGCATCGTGCCGCGCCAGAGCGATATCGTACCCGCCGCCCACTTCCAGTCGCTTTGGTCGGAACTGCGGTCCTCGAACGCTCAGGTGGCGCTGCGCATCGTCTTTATCGCCGATGCGGCCTACATGATGGGCGACGCGATAGTTCGCTCGCTCTACCGCATGCTAGTCAGCCGCAAGCTGCTGCTTGAATGGCGCACGGCCGCCAGCGTGCAGTCATCCGCGCAGGGAAGTATTTCCAGCTATTATCGCAGCATGATCCACGCCCCGGTCTTGGCCGTTCTGGCGCTCGCCGTTGCCGCCGCGCCCGGTGGCTATGGTTATCTGATCGGCCTGCCCTTTGCGCTAATGTGGGTGCTCTCGCCGATCGTCGCCTGGTATGTGAGCCAGTCGGCCGAAACCGAGGACAGCCTGTTCGTGCCGGAGGAAGCGACCGTCGAACTGCGCAAGATCGCGCGGCGCACATGGCGTTTCTACGAGACTTTCGTCACCGCCGGCGATAATTTTCTACCGCCGGACAATTTCCAGGAAGACCCGGAACCAATCGTCGCGCACCGCACCTCGCCGACCAATATCGGTGTCTACTTGCTTTCGGTCATCTCAGCCCGACATTTCGGCTGGATCAGCTTCGAGCAGACGATCGAGCGGCTCGAGCAGACGATCTCCACAGTTGAGCGCATGGAGAAGCACCGTGGGCACCTCTACAACTGGTACTACACAGACACGCTGAACACGCTCGGACCGCGCTACATATCGGCCGTCGACAGCGGCAATCTCGCTGGCCATCTGATTGCGATATCCTCGGCCTGCCGCGAATGGGCAGAGGCACCATCGGCCCATATGCAGGGCAATCTCGACGGTATCGGCGATGTGGGCGGCATTCTGCTCGAAGTCCTCAAGGAACTGCCGGACGATCGCAAGACTGTGCGGCCCCTGCGCCACCGTCTCGAGGAGCGCATCGTCGGCTTCAATAGGGCGCTGACCGCCGTCAAGCGCGAGCATGAATTCGCCTCGATCCGGATCATCAATCTCGGCGTTCTGGCGCGCGACATCCAGAAGCTGGCGGCGAACCTCCATCACGAGGTCCGATCCGAGCAGAGCGGCGAAGTGACCCGTTGGACGGAATCGCTGGTCGCCGCCTGCGAGGCACATATCGCCGACACGGCCTTCGACCTGTCGAACATCGACCCGCTGCGACAGCGGCTTGCCGTGCTGCGCGATCGGGCCCGTGGCATTGCCTTTTCGATGGATTTCACCTTCCTGTTTCGTCCCGAGCGACGTCTGCTGTCGATCGGATATCGCGTCGAAAGTCGCGAACTGGATGAAGCCTGCTATGACCTCCTGGCGTCCGAATGCCGTCTTACCAGCCTGTTTGCCATCGCAAAGGGCGATCTGCCGACCGAACACTGGTATCGTCTCGGTCGCCAGGTCGTGCCAATCGGCGCACGCGCGGCCCTGATCTCCTGGTCGGGCTCTATGTTTGAATACCTGATGCCGCCGCTTGTCATGCAGGAGCGTCAGGGCGGGATCCTGAACCAGACCAACAATCTGATTGTCCAGGAGCAGATCAACCATGGCAAGCGGCTGGGTATCCCGTGGGGGATTTCGGAAGCGGCCTTCAATGCGCGCGACCACGAACTGACCTACCAGTACACCAACTTCGGCGTGCCGACGCTCGGCCTGAAGCGCGGCCTCGGTCAGAATGCGGTCATCGCGCCTTATGCCTCGATCCTTGCCAGCCAATATCACCCGGAAGCGGCGCTGGAGAACCTGAGGCGTCTTCGCAAGCTCGGTGCGCTCGGGGCCTATGGCTTCCACGACGCCGTGGACTTCACCCCGACCCGCCTGCCCGAAGGCAAGTCCTGCGCCGTCGTCTACAACTACTATGCGCACCACCACGGCATGTCGATCGCCGCCATCGCCAATGTCGCCTTCAATGGCCGCTTGCGTGATCTGTTCCACGCCGATCCCGTGATCGAGGCTGCCGAACTGCTGTTGCAGGAGAAGGCACCGCGCGAGATCCCGGTGATGAGCGCAAAATACGAGCCTCAGACGCCGGGCAAGGGGCAGGCCGACCTGCTGCGTCCGGAGGTCCGCACCGTGACCGATCCGGCGACCAAGGATAGAGCGCTCGCCTTCCTGTCGAACGGCCATTACTCACTCATGCTGACGGCGACGGGGTCCGGCTATTCGCGCTGGAACGGCCAGGCAGTCTCCCGGTGGGTTGCCGACCCGACGGAGGACCGCTCCGGCACGTTCATCTTCCTGCGCGACACTGCGAGCGGCCAGTGGTGGTCGGCAACGGCCTCGCCGCGCCGCGCCGAGGAGGAGAAGTCCAAGGCGATCTTCGGCGACGACAAGGCCGAGTTCTTCAAGACAGTCGGGGATATCTCGACCCAGGTCGAGTGCATCGTCGCCACCGAACATGATGCCGAAGGCCGGCGCCTGACCATTCTCAACACGGGCATCGAAGATCGCTTCATTGAGGTCACTTCCTATCTCGAGCCGGTCATCGCCCAAGACGATGCCGACAATGCCCATCCGCTGTTCTCGCGCATGTTCATCAGAACCGAGTTCGGCCGCCGCCGCGACGTCATCCGCGCCGAGCGCAACAAGCGCAGCCCAGGCGAGGCCGACATGTGCGTGGCGCATCTCGTGGTCGACAGCACCGGTCCGGGCCGGCCCACCGAGTTTGAGACCGACCGCCGCCGCTTCCTCGGCCGCGGTCGCTGCCTTTCCGAGGCTGCCGCCTTTGATCCAGGCGCCACGCTGTCAGGAACCGAGGGTTTCACCCTCGATCCCATTCTGAGTCTTCGCCGTGTCGTTCGCGTCCCCTCGGGCAAGAAGGTCAGCGTCATCTTCTGGACGATCGCGGCGCCCAATCGGGAGAAGATCGACGAGGCGATCGAGCGCTATCGCCACCCGGACTCCTTCAGCCACGAGCTGATCCATGCCTGGACGCGGGCGCAGGTGGAATTGCGCCACATCGGTATCACATCGCAACAAGCCGCAGCCTTCCAGCATCTCGGTCGCTATCTCGTCTATCCAGACAGCCACCTGCGCGCCGACCCCGAAACCGTACGCAAGGGTCTCACTACCCAGTCTGCCTTGTGGCCGCTGGCGATCTCGGGCGACTATCCGATCTTTGCCTTGCGCATCAATGACGACATGGACATCGAGATCGCCCGCGAAGCGATGAGCGCGCTCGAATACCTGCGCCGTCGCGGCATCGTCGCCGATCTGGCGATCGTCAACGAACGGGCTACGTCCTATGCGCAGGACATGCAGCATGCACTCGACCAAATGGCCGAGAACCTGAGACATCGCCTGCCTGACGGCAGCAATGGCAAGCCGCACGTCTTCGTTGTCCGCAGCGACCTGATGGAGGAGAGCGCCTCGCAGGCCCTCATCGCCGCAGCGCGGGTCGTGCTGCATGCACGAAACGGCAAGGTGGTCGACCAGATCAACCGTGCAGTCTCGCTGTTTGCCACTCCGCGCAGTCTGGACGGGTCGGAGACGGAATGGCCGGGCCTGCTGCCGGCAATCCCGACGGCGTCGGATGCGACCACCGCGGCAGACGACGGCAAGGGCCTCGATTTCTGGAACGGCTTCGGCGGGTTTGCCGAAGATGGCAAGGAATATGTCGTCCGCCTCCGCGCCCGCCAGTCGACGCCGCAGCCGTGGATCAATGTTATAGCCAACGAACGGTTCGGCTTCCATGTCTCGGCTGAAGGCGCAGGCTTCACCTGGAGCGGCAATTCGCGCGATCATCAATTGACGCCGTGGACGAATGACCCGGTCGTCAATCGGCCGGGCGAGGCCTTCTACGTCGCCGATCTCGAGAGCGGCAGGACCTTTGTGCCGTTCAGTGCGCTCAGCCTTGACGATGAAGCTCAGTTCGAAACCCGCCACGGTCTTGGCTACACCGTGTTCTCGAGCTGCCACGACGGTCTCGAACTCGAATTGACCCAGACCGTCGACCGGACCCGCCCGACCAAGGTCTCTCGCCTTGTCCTGCGCAACAAGGGTAGGGATGCACGCAGCTTCCGTGTCTACGGCTATGCGGAATGGGTGCTCGGCAACAATGGGCAAAAGAGTGCACCCTTCGTGCTCTCTTCGTTTGACGAGGAAACAGGGGCTCTCTTCGCCACCAATCCCTACGATATCAACTATCCTGGCCGCACTGCCTTTCTGGCGGGCGCCGGCATGCCGGACGGCTATACGGCCAACCGGCGAGAGTTCATCGGCCGTCACGGCTCGATCCGCATGCCGCAGGCGTTGGCCCGTCAGTCCCAACTGTCCGGTTCTGCCGAAACCGAGAGCGATCCCTGTGCGGCCCTTGCCTTCGATATAGAGGTTCCGGCAGGCGCAGAACGGGAAATCACCTTTCTGCTCGGCGAGACCGATACGCAGTCCGCCGCCCGTGAACTGATCGGGGCGCTGCGCAAGGAGAGCTTCCAGTCTATCCTCGGGGCCAATGAGGACTTCTGGAGCGGCTTTACCGGCCGCCTGAAAGTTAGGACCGGTGACCCGTCGTTCGACATGCTGGTCAACAACTGGCTGCCTTATCAGGCGCTTGCCTGCCGGATCTTCGCCCGTGCCGGCTTCTACCAAGCAAGTGGTGCCTTCGGCTTCCGCGACCAGTTGCAGGACACGCTCGCCTTCCTGCTCGTTGAACCCGCGCTGGCACGCTACCAGATCCTCAATGCCGCCTCGCGCCAGTTCATCGAAGGTGATGTACAGCATTGGTGGTTGCCCAACACCGGCGCGGGCGTGCGCACCCACATTTCCGACGACGTGGTGTGGCTGGCCCATGCGGTCGACCAGTACGTGACGACGACAGGCGACAACAGCTTCCTGGACGAGAGCCTCGCGTTCCTCGATGGACCGCAACTGCCCGAACGTCAGCACGATAGCTTCTTCCAGCCTACGACGTCGGGCGAGGAGGCAAGCCTCTATGAGCACGCGGCACGCGCACTGGACCTTGCAGTCGCCCGCACCGGTGCCCATGGCCTGCCGCTCATTCTCGGTGGCGATTGGAACGACGGGATGAACCGCGTCGGCGAAAAGGGCGAAGGCGAAAGCGTCTGGCTCGGCTGGCTTCTTGCCGCGACGCTGAGAAAGTTCCTCGTCCATGCTCAAGCAAGGGGGGACGAAGCGCGCGTCCCGCGTTGGACGGCGCATCTCGACACACTAAGGCAAGCGTTGGAGACGGCCGGTTGGGACGGCGAATATTATCGCCGTGGATATTTCGACGACGGAACGCCGCTCGGCTCCAACCAGTCAGAAGAATGCCGCATCGATTCGATCGCCCAGTCGTGGAGCGTGTTGTCGGGCGAGGGCAAGCCGGAGCATGCCGCCAAGGCGCTCGATGCCGCGCTCTCGCAGCTCGTCGACCAGGACGCCGGTATCATCCGGCTGTTCACGCCGCCGTTTGAAAAGACAAAACTCGATCCGGGCTATATCAAGGCCTATCCGCCGGGCGTGCGCGAGAACGGCGGGCAGTATACCCATGCGGCCATCTGGCTCGGCATGGCGCTCGCAAAGGCCGGCCGGCAGGCGGCTGCCTGGCGCTGCTTCAAGATGCTCAACCCGATCAACCATGCGCTCGATGCCGATGCGGCGGAACGCTACCGCGTCGAGCCCTATGTGGTTGCAGCCGACGTCTATGGCGGAGAAGCCTATCTCGGCCGCGGCGGCTGGACTTGGTATACCGGTTCGGCCGGTTGGCTTTACCGCTTCGCCATCGAAGGCCTGCTCGGCATTTCCCGCAAGGGGGAACGACTGCTCGTCCAGCCCGCCTTGCCGCCGGAATGGAGCAGCTTCGAAGCGGACCTGACGATCGACGGGAGAAGCTATGCAGTCGCCGTGAAACGCCTTGCCGGCGCGGCTGGCTACAGCGTGACAGTCAACGGCCAAAAGATCGCGGATCCGGATGCCGGATATCGGCTCGCTGCGTCCACTTGAGGTCGCCGAGTCAGTGTTCGCTCAGTTCTTCCGGTCGGCGATGAAACGAGCGGCTTCGTTCAGCGTCGTCGCGCGCAAGCCGTAGAGGGCTATCAGTTTCCGAGCTTCCTCGACCAACCTTGCGAGTTCGGCCTCCGCCCAGGCCTGACCCTTGAGCGCCACCAGTGTTCCCTTGCCGCGGGCGGCATCCTTGCCGGCGGCCTTGCCAAGCGTTGCGGCATCGGAGGTGAGGTCGAGCAGATCGTCTGCCAGTTGGAAAGCGCGTCCGATGATCTCGCCGTAGCGGCGCATGCGGTCACGGTCGTCATCCGAGGCGCCGGCGATGATGGCGCCGGCCTCGCAGGCAAAACGGATCAGCGCGCCTGTCTTCATTGCCTGCAGTGTGACGATGCCCTGCTCGTCCGGCGTGTGCTTTTCGGCGGCGAGGTCGAGGGCCTGGCCGCCGGCCATGCCGCCGACGCCTGCAGCACGTGCCAAGGCCAGCACGAGCTCGGTCTTGGCGCGATCGGCGAGTTCGGTTTCGGGGGCGGCGATGATGTCGAAGGCATAGGTCAGGAGAGCGTCGCCTGCGAGGATGGCCGTTGCCTCGTCATAGGCGATGTGGACCGTTGGTTTGCCGCGTCTCAGCTCGTCGTCGTCCATCGCCGGCAGGTCGTCATGGACCAGCGAATAGCTGTGCAGGCATTCCAGGGCGGCCCCGACGCGAAGTGCTGCAGCTTCGTCGCCGCCAAATATGGCCGTGCTTTCGACAACCAGGAAAGGGCGAAGCCGTTTGCCACCGTTCAGAGCGCCGTAGCGCATGGCCTCTATCAGACGGGCCGGGCGGGCGACTTCCTGCGGACGCATGTCGACTGAGAGGAACTGCTCCAGCAGCATTTCAGTCCGCTTGGCCGTGGCGTCTAGCTTTGCATCGAATGGGGTCATCGGGGCCTCCGTCGCGGCTATTTGGCATGGGCCCGCAGGGCTGGCAACGGGAATCTGACCGGGAAAAGCAGCTCTCTTTCGCAAGCGGTCTGGCAATCGGCCATCAGGCTCGTTAAGACAAGCGATCACTCGAAGACACCAGGCAGATACTTCTTGGCGCAAAACAGCGATAATGGTGATAAAGACGAGGGCGACACGCGAGCGCGTCGCAGGTCCGCCGGCCTGGCGCGCAGGATCCTTGGCATTTTGCTTGCACTTCTGCTTCTGCCTTATGCGTTGATCCTGCTTTATCGGGCCGAGTTCATTCATCCCGTATCGACGCTGATGCTTGGCGATTTCGCCACGTTCCATGGCTTTGACAGGCAATGGGTGGAATTCGAGAGTATCTCGCCGCATCTGGTGCGCGCCGTGATGATGTCGGAAGACGGCCAGTTCTGTTCGCACATGGGCGTCGACTGGGGTGAGATGAAGAGCGTGGTCGACAATGCGTTGTCGGGGGAGGCAACCCGCGGCGCCAGCACTATCCCGATGCAGACGGTCAAGAACCTTTTCTTGTGGAACAGCCGGTCAATCATCCGCAAGGGCCTTGAGCTGCCGCTTGCTATCTTCGCCGACGCCGTCTGGCCGAAGAAGCGCACGATGGAGATCTACCTCAACATCGCCGAGTGGGGTCCCGGCGTTTACGGAATTGAGGCCGCCGCCCGCTATCATTTCAAGACATCGGCTGCAAAGCTGACGCCGAACCAGGCGGCACTGCTTGCTGTCTCCCTTCCCAATCCGATCGAGCGGGTGGCGGGCAAGCCGAGCAATGGCATGAAGCGTCTGGCCGCCGTGGTCGATCGACGGGCCAAGCGTTCCGGCGATTACATCAGATGCCTTTATGGCTGAGATTTAAAACTTTGGTTGGTGCGGGAGCGGAACGCGCACTATTCTAGGCCAACAAGACGCCAATTGGGAGTAAGGCGATGGATCCCTTCATTCTCTACATCGGCAACAAGAACTATTCCTCCTGGTCGTTCCGTCCGTGGATGGCACTGTCGGGATGCGGCATTCCCTTCGAGGAGCGGCTCATTCCGTTTGATTTCGATGCCGGCAATCCGAAGTTCAAGGACATTTCGCCGACGGGCCGCGTCCCGGTGCTGCACCATGGCAGTCTAAGGGTTTGGGAATCGCTTTCGATAATCGAATACGCCGCCGAACTCTTTCCCGATGCCGGCCTCTGGCCGACCGATAGCGGCGACCGGGCCATGGCGCGATCGGTCTCCATGGAAATGCTCTCGGGTTTTCGGGCGCTGCGCGGCGCCTGCCCGATGAACATGCGACGCGAGGTCCGGGAGATCGATCTGCCTGAAGGTGTCGACGAAGAGGTCGCCCGCATCGAAACGATCTGGCGCGACATGCGCCGGCGTTCCGGTGGTCCTTTCCTGTTCGGCGCCTTCTCCGCCGCCGACGCGATGTACGCTCCCGTGGTCAACCGCTTCAGGGTCTATGATCTCGTCAAGCAGGCCGAGACGCTTGACTACATGCAAGCGATGGAAGACCATCCGGCCTGGATCGCATGGCGTGATGCAGCGCTTGCCGAGACTTGGATCGTACAGGAAGACGAGGCCTGAGGGCCTGCACTGCCGGTCCGCCCGAAAAAATTGAGTCGGGGACTGGTCAAAGCCCTGCAGGGCATGTATAAGCGCGCCAAATTCCGAGATCGAGACAGGTGCTGTTCGGCCTCATCCGGCCGCTGGATCCTGTTTTTGCCCGTCATGTGGAGTAAGTAAAATGGCTGTACCGAAAAGAAAAACAAGCCCGTCCAAGCGCGGTATGCGCCGCTCTGCAGACGCGCTGAAGGCTTCGTCCTACGTCGAAGACAAGAACTCGGGCGAACTGCGCCGCCCGCACCATATCGATCTGAAGACCGGTATGTACCGTGGCCGTCAGGTGCTGACGCCTAAGGAAAGCGTATAACATCCGAATATTCGGATGACTTTTTTAAGGTCGGCCTTGTGCCGGCCTTTACTTTTTGATGGGTCTGGCGATTAAATCCTCAAGTGTCCGTCCCCCCCTACATTTGAGGGGCGTCACCTTCCGTTGATCGAGGACCCGCCATGATTTCCGCCATTCCGCTGATGATCTTGCCGCTGGCGCTCTACAATCTTGCGATGCTCGGTGTTTTCGGATCGGGTGGGATCGACGTGCTCGACCATCAATTGCTGTCCTTCTCGATGCTGTCGGGTGCCGTATGGGCACTTTCCGTGAGTGATGTGCTGATCCTGCTTTCGCTCGCCATCCTGTTCTTCGAGATCCTGAAAGCGACCATCAACGGGTCCGGCTCACTTATCAACCACATGCTCTCCATGTTGGTTTTTATTGCCTTTCTGGTCGAGTTCCTGCTGGTCCGGGGGGCCGCGACCCAGACATTTTTCATCCTGATGACCATTGCCTTCATCGATGTGGTCGGCGGCTTTACGGTGTCGATCCGCTCGGCGGGTCGGGACGTTTCGATCGGTCTTTGAACCCTGCAGACAACGAGAAGGGCAGGAGTTTCCTCCTGCCCTCTCCTGTATCAAGCATGTCTTGCCAACCGTGGCTCAAAGATTGTCGAGCTTGCTCTGCAGCGTGCGCAACTGTTCCTTGAGTTCATCGATGTCCTTTGCCTCGGCCTTCTTAGGCTCCTTCGGTGAGTCGGCGCCAAGGAACGGTGAGAACATTTGCATGGCCTGGTGGAACATCTCTGTATTGCGTTTCACCTGCTCTTCCATCAGTTGGATGGGTGCCTGCAAATTCTTGGTCAGCGGCGTCTCGCCAAAGGCCTTGGTCATCTGCTCGCGCATTTGAACCTGCTGTTCGGTGAAGGCTTTCATCGAGTGCTCGAGAAAGCTCGGCACGACCATTTGCATCTGGTCGCCGTAGTAGCTGATCAACTGGCGCAGAAAGGAGATCGGCAGCAGCGTGTTGCCAGTCTTCGACTCCTGCTCGAAAATGATCTGGGTCAGAACCGAATGGGTGATGTCGTCGCCGGACTTTGCGTCCTGGACGGTGAACTCCTCCCCCTTCTTGACCATCTTGGCCAGGTCTTCCAGCGTCACATAGGTGCTGGTGCCCGTATTGTAGAGGCGTCGATTGGCATATTTCTTTATGACGATCTCGCCGTTGGCTTTGGCCATGTTCGTCTCCTAACCCCGTTGTTTTTGCGGATTTTTGCTCTTCCTAGATCAAGTGTAAGCGCAAATCGAGCATGGTGACAATCTCTTTGTGCGATGCGGCACTCGCATTTGACGAACCTCAAGTCGATGCAACCAAAGAACGAAATCGGTAACGTTCTTCCTGTTTGACTCCTGCCCAAAGCTTTGCCAGTTTCTTTCGCAACGACATAAATATTCGAGGAGGCGTCCATGAGCAGTTCATCCATCGTTATTGCCAGTGCCGCGCGCACACCCGTCGGTTCTTTCAACGGTGCCTTCGCCAGTGTCGCGGCCCACGAACTGGGCGCCACGGTCATCAAGGCGGTGCTGGAGCGTGCGGGTGTTGACGCCAAGGAAATCGATGAGGTCATTCTCGGGCAGGTGCTCTCGGCCGGTCAGGGACAGAACCCTGCCCGTCAGGCGGCGATGAAGGCCGGCATACCGCAGGAAGCCACCGCCTGGGGCATGAACCAGCTGTGTGGCTCGGGCCTTCGCGCCGTGGCGCTGGGCATGCAGCAGATTTCCTCCGGCGATGCGACGATCATCATCGCCGGCGGTCAGGAATCCATGTCGATGGCGCCGCATTGCGCGCATCTCAGGGCCGGAACCAAGATGGGCGACCTGAAGATGGTCGACACCATGATCAAGGACGGCCTGACCGATGCCTTCTACGGCTACCACATGGGTACGACTGCGGAGAATGTCGCCCGCCAGTTCCAGCTGGCGCGCGACGAGCAGGATGCCTTCGCCGTCGCTTCGCAGAACAAGGCTGAAGCCGCCCAATTGGCCGGACGCTTCAACGACGAGATCGTTCCTTTCGTCGTTGCCGGCCGCAAGGGCGATTTAACCGTCGATGCGGACGAATACATCCGTGCCGGCGCCACCCTCGACAGCATGACCAAGTTGCGCCCGGCCTTCGACAAGGAAGGCACGGTCACTGCCGGCAATGCCTCCGGCCTCAATGACGGCGCGGCTGCAGCACTACTGATGAGCGAGGCCGAAGCGTCGCGCCGCGGAATCACCCCGCTTGTTCGCATCGCCTCGTGGGCGACCGCCGGCGTCGATCCGCAGATCATGGGGACCGGGCCGATCCCCGCCTCCCGCAAGGCTTTGCAGAAGGCCGGATGGAAGATTTCCGATCTCGACCTGGTCGAGGCCAACGAAGCCTTCGCCGCCCAGGCCTGCGCGGTCAACAAGGATCTCGGCTGGGATACGTCAATCGTCAACGTCAATGGTGGCGCGATCGCTATCGGCCATCCGATCGGCGCCTCCGGTGCTCGCATTCTCAACACGCTTGTCTTTGAAATGAAGCGGCGCGGTGCGAAGAAGGGCCTTGCCACGCTTTGCATCGGCGGCGGCATGGGTATCGCCATGTGCCTGGAGGCACTCTGAACTGGAATATGCGGTCCGGAGGAGGGTGACGGCCTTGGCCGTGACGACCGAGGCCGATCTGCTTGTCATAAACCTGTCCTAACAACGGCTCCGTCAGAAGAGTCGGTGGACGCTGAAACTATATACTGAGGGGAGATCAGCACATGAGCAGAGTTGCATTGGTGACGGGTGGAACCCGGGGTATCGGGGCGGCGATTTCGATCGCGCTCATGGCCGCCGGTTACAAGGTTGCGGCGAACTATGCCGGCAATGACGAAAAAGCGAAGGCCTTCGAGGCTGAAACGGGAATTCGGACGTTCAAATGGGACGTCTCGAATTATCAGTCCTGCGTCGAGGGTATCGCCAAAGTCGAGGCGGAACTTGGCCCAGTCGAGATTCTGGTCAACAACGCCGGCATCACACGCGACGCCATGTTCCACAAGATGACGCCGGAGCAATGGAACGAGGTTATCAACACGAACCTCACCGGTGTGTTCAACATGACCCATCCGGTCTGGTCCGGCATGCGCGACCGCAATTTTGGCCGCGTCATCACTATCTCGTCGATCAACGGTCAGAAGGGGCAGATGGGCCAGGCCAACTATTCGGCGGCCAAGGCCGGCGATCTCGGGATCACCAAGGCGCTCGCCCAGGAGGGCGCAGCCAAGGGGATCACGGTGAACGCGATCTGCCCGGGCTATATCGGCACGGAAATGGTGCGCGCCATCCCGGAAAAGGTGCTGAACGAGCGGATCATTCCGCAGATCCCGGTCGGGCGTCTCGGCGAGCCGGAGGAGATCGCGCGAATCGTCGTCTTCCTCGCATCCGACGATGCAGGCTTCATCACCGGATCGACGATCTCGGCCAATGGCGGCCAGTTCTTCGTCTGAGGCGCCACTTCCGTCATGCTGCAACGGCCCCGCCAAAAGGGGCCGCCTTCCCATGGAGGTCTTGGTGCTGCCGTCCCACCCAAGTTTGCAGGATCTCGCCGTGGCGCTGATGGAGGCCTGGTCGTCTGGCACCTCGACGAAGTGGACGGCGGAGTACCCCGCGAATGGCCAATGCAGCGTGACGTCTCTTGTCGTGCAGGATTTGTTCGGCGGGGAGATTCTCAAGACACAGGTGCCGGGCGGCACGCATTTCTACAATCGTATCGGCGGTGAGCGCGTCGACCTGACAATCAGTCAGTTCGCTCAATCCATTGCCTTTGACGACACTCTCTCCAGCCGAGCCGAAGCCTTGGCGGACACAAGCCTCGAACAGTATTTCTTGTTGCGCCGAAGGCTGGGAGCCGATCGTTAACGCGGGAGCTGCCGTCGAGGTGGAAGAATCCTAATATCCACCATTTTCTATGGTTAACACTTTGTTATTCCACAAGATAGTGCGGTGAACAAAGCGAGAAAACCGGCGCGTCACCTATTCGTCGCTGATTCGTTCCGGCTTTGATCGAAGTGTTAACGAGGCCCGGTGAAAAGCAGCAAAGAGCCGCCGGTGGGGGAACCGGCGGCTTTCTGTCGAGGCGTTGTCCGCGACTTAACGGCAGCGCGCTTCGTAGGTGCGGCCGTAGCGGTCGCGATAGACACAGTAACCAGCACGCTCCTGGGACTGGCCGATAAGGGCCCCTGCGGCACCGCCGACCACAGCGCCAACGGCTGCACCGCCGACGGAATTGGTGGCAACGCCACCGATAACCGCACCGGTTGCCGCGCCGACGCCCGCTCCGCGTTCAGTGGCCGTGCAGGAGGCGAGAGGCGCGATCAGCGCAAGGGCGATAAGGGTTTTCTTCATCATCATCGGATTCCTTTTGGTTGGATATGGCTCAGATCCGGCCCATGAGCAGCAGGATGACAAGGATAAGCACTACAAGGCCCAAGCCGCCGGACGGTCCATAACCCCAGTTGCGGCTGTAGCCCCAGTTAGGCAGGGCGCCGATCAGCAGCAGGATGACGATAACGATTAGAATTGTGCTCAACATGGCCCTCTCCGTCTTGGAATGCGAAACTTGGTATTCGTGTGGCTTCAACGTCGCCCAAAAGGAATTGTTCCCGCCGGGCCACAGTTAGGGTGAGGCACCGGCGTGATCGGCTGGACCTTGGTGTCGGGGGATGCGGTAAGCCAATGCTCCCCCGGTGGGCCATGTGGGGGGCGAAGGCGGACCAAGGCCGGAGCCATGACCGTCCATGGAGCATCATGTCCAGGCCAGGCTTGTTCCATGTTCCATGTTCCATGCGGCATGCGGGGGCGGAGGGTCACATAAATACCTCAGCCGCGACAACGCACTGCCCCACCGCAGATTCTAGCACCGAGAGGTTGCCGGGTAGTCTTGAACAATACGACAAGCGATTGATCCGATTCAGCATTTTGTGTTGCATCCCGGGATGCCCGACGAGATCTAGGGGTGAACAAATCCTGAATCACGCCGAGTCAGCGATTCGTCGCTGATTCGTTCGCAGCCTGTTCCATCTGTCGACGACAGGTATTCCCAACTCGTATTTAGGGCCTTTCCTGCCGCAGGGAAGCGGGAATCTGATTCTCCCATAGCAGGTGTCTTGCCTTTGCCGCCAATCGTCGCCATGTGTGGGGCAAGCTCGCCGGCCGCCGCAATGCGGGGCCTATGATCCCCTGCAGCGCGGAGCCATCCTTGAATTCGCAACCTATGATCTTGAGCGGCCGCGGCGTCACTGCTGTGCTGGGGCCGACCAATACCGGAAAGACCCATTTCGCGATCGACCGCATGGTTGCGCATGGTTCGGGTATTATCGGCCTTCCCCTGCGCCTCTTGGCGCGCGAGGTCTATGGCCGGTTGGTCGAGCGGGTCGGTGCGTCGCAGGTGGCCCTTGTCACCGGTGAAGAGAAGATCGCGCCGACGGGTGCGCGCTTTTCCGTTTGCACGGTCGAGGCCATGCCGCGCGATACGAAGGCGTCCTTCGTGGCAATCGACGAGATCCAGCTAGCCGGCGACCTCGAGCGCGGCCATATCTTCACCGACCGCCTGCTTCACCTGCGCGGCCGCGACGAGACGCTGCTACTCGGCTCGGCATCGATGAAGCCGATCCTCCTGCAACTTCTACCCGGTATCACCATCGTCGAGCGGCCGCGGCTTTCACAGCTCTTTTATGCGGGGCAGAAGAAGATCACCCGATTGCCGCAGCGGACTGCGATCGTCGCTTTCTCCGCCGACGAGGTCTATGCGATTGCCGAACTGATCCGCCGCCAGCGCGGTGGGGCCGCCGTCGTGCTCGGAGCGTTGAGCCCCCGTACCCGCAATGCCCAGGTCGCCCTCTATCAGGAAGGCGACGTGGAATACCTTGTCGCGACTGACGCCATCGGCATGGGGCTAAATCTCGATGTCGATCACGTCGCTTTTGCCCAGGACCGGAAGTTCGACGGCTACCAGTTTCGCAACCTCAACCCCGGTGAGCTCGGCCAGATTGCCGGGCGCGCAGGCCGTCATCTGAAAGACGGAACCTTCGGTGTGACCGGCCGGGTCGATCCGCTCGATGCGGAAATGGTCGAACGTCTGGAATGCCATCAATTCGATAGCGTGAAGGTGCTGCAGTGGCGCACCGCCCGGTTCGATTTTTCATCGGTCCCGGCTTTGCTGCGTAGCCTCGAGGCGGTGCCTCGGGTGGACGGATTGACGAAAGCCCTGCCTGCCATCGACCAGCAAGCATTGGAATTCCTGGCGCGCTATCCGGAGGTGAGAGACCTTGCCGATACGCCGGCTCGTGTCGAGAAGTTGTGGGAAGCCTGCGCGCTGCCAGACTATCGACGCATCACGCCGGCACAGCATGCGGATCTGATCCAGAGCCTGTTCTTCGACCTCGTGCGTCATGGCGCGGTCAACGAGGACTTTATGGCCGAACAGGTGCGCCGGGCGGACCGAACCGATGGCGAGATCGATACATTGTCCGCAAGGATTGCCCAGATCCGCACATGGACGTATGTATCGAACCGACCGGGTTGGCTTGCCGATCCGACACACTGGCAAGAAAAGACGCGGGAAATCGAAGACCGATTGTCAGATGCGCTACATGAACGGTTGACGAAACGCTTTGTTGATCGCAGGACATCTGTGCTCATGAAGCGCTTGAGAGAGAATGCGATGTTGGAAGCTGAAATCAGTGTAAACGGCGATGTCTTCGTGGAAGGACATCACATGGGGCAACTCGCCGGTTTCCGGTTCACGCCGCTATCTGGCATGGAAGGATCTGACGCGAAGGCCGTCGAGGCTGCCGCACACAGGGCGCTGGGGCTCGAATTCGAAGCCCGGGCCGCACGTCTGCATGCTGCCGGCAACAGCGATCTGGCGATCAGCGCGGATGGCCTGGTGCGTTGGATCGGCGACCCCGTCGCACGGCTCACCGGCTCGGACCACATGCTGCATCCGCGCGTCATCCTGCTGGCCGACGAGCAGTTGACCGGCAATGCCCGGGATCATGTCGTCGCGCGCATTGAACGCTTCGTCAATCATCATATCTCGACGATCCTCAAGCCGCTCGACGATCTCTCCCGCGCCGAGGACCTGCAAGGCCTTGCCAAGGGGCTCGCCTATCAGCTGGTCGAGAACCTTGGCGTGCTGTTCCGGCGCGACGTCTCGGACGACGTCAAGTCGCTCGACCAGGATGCGCGCGCGTCGATGCGTCGCTACGGCGTGCGGTTCGGCGCCTATCACATTTTCATGCCAGCGCTGCTCAAGCCGGCGCCGGCGGAGCTGATTACGCTGTTGTGGGCGCTGAAGAACGACGGCCTGGACAAGCCCGGCTATGGAGACCTCATTCCGGTGCTTGCCGCCGGCCGCACCTCGGTTGCCACGGATCCCGGCTTCGAGCGCATGTTCTACAAGCTGGCGGGCTTCCGCTTCCTTGGAAAGCGCGCCGTGCGCATCGACATTCTCGAGCGTCTTGCGGACCTCATTCGCCCGCTTCTTCAGTGGAAGCCGGGCTCGACGCAGCGTCCGGAAGGGGCCTATGACGGGCGCCGCTTCACGACGACGACGGCGATGCTCTCCATTCTCGGCGCTACGCCTGACGACATGGAAGAGATACTGAAGGGGCTGGGCTATCGGGCAGACAGCGTGACTGCCGAGGAGGCTGAAGCCTTCCTGGCTTCGCAATCCGTGCCGGCTGAGGCCGCAGAGGAGAAGCCGGCGTTGGTGGTTGCCGCGAATGATGTCGCAGTGGTTGCCGCAGATGAAGAGACGGCGGAGGTCCCAGAGGTGTCTGAAGCGCGTATCGATGCCGCGCCCGCCTCCGAGGTTTCGGTCTCTGAGGACAGTGTCGCTGAAGAAGCCCCTTTAGCATCGCAGGCTGTTGTCGAAGAGGCGAATGCTCCAACCGACGCCATAGTCGTCGTTCCGACTGGCGAGGCGGTGACATCTGGCGAACCGGCTGCAGAAGAGGGGGGCGTCGCCGAGCCGAAGCCAGTGCTGCTGTGGCGTCCGGGTGGCCGTGCCGACAATCAGCGTGGCGCGCGTCCGGCCGGCGATCGTCAGCGTAGCGGCAATCGCGGACCCAACCGTACGTCGGCCGAAGCTCAAGGCGAAGGCCAACGAGATGAGCGGCGCCGAGACGGTGATGGCGGCAAGGGCCGTGACAAGGACGGCAGTCGTGGCGGTTTCAACCACAAGGGCGATCGATCGGAGCGCAAGGACCGGCACAATCGGCCTGACCGTGACGCAAAGCCGCAACCCGCTCGCTTCGAGGCGAAGCCGCCGCGCAAGGAGAAGCCGCTCGATCCGGATTCGCCCTTCGCCAAACTCGCCGCTCTCAAGGAGCAGATGAAGAAATAAGATGGACGACAAACGGCCACAAAACGGTTCGCGCCAGCGCATCGACAAGTGGTTGTTTTTCGCCCGTATTTCGAAGTCTCGCACGCTTGCTCAGGAGCGCGTATCGGGTGGCCATGTCCGGGTCAATGGTCGGATCGTGCGTCAACCCAGCCATTTGATACTCCCGGGAGACCGCCTCGAGGTTGCGCTGCAGAAGCGCGACATCGTGCTTGTCGTCGTCGCAGCGGGTGACCGCCGCGGACCCTACGAGGAGGCTCGCCTGCTCTACGAGGACTTGACGCCGTCGATGATTGAAGAGGATCGGCTGGGGGCTCTCGAACAGGCTGCCCGGCTGCCCGGCTCCGGACGCCCCACCAAGAAGGAACGACGGGCCATCGATCGGCTGCAACCAGGTGAGCCCTGGTCGGAGGATTAGAAAACGGTGCGCGCCTGCGGCCATTTTCCGAATTGTTTATCCTTGCTATAGCCCCGATAAACCAGTAGCTGACTTCCTGTTCAGCCTAACCTCGCTCGGTCCAGAAAATGCCTGGCCAGCCGCATTGATGGAATGTCAGACGAGACAGGCTTGAACGCCGTCTGCGCCTAAGAGATCCTGGAGTACCGCATGACTTATATAGTCACTGATAATTGCATCCGCTGCAAATATACTGATTGCGTCGAGGTTTGTCCGGTTGACTGTTTCTACGAGGGTGAGAACTTTCTTGTCATCCATCCGGACGAGTGCATCGATTGCGGCGTTTGCGAGCCGGAATGCCCGGCCGAGGCGATCAAGCCGGACACGGAGCCGGGTCTGGACAAGTGGCTACAGATAAATACGGAATATGCCAAGATTTGGCCCAACATCACTGTCAAGCGGGATCCGTTGCCTGAGTCAAAGGAGATGGACGGCGTGGCTGGCAAGTACGAGAAGTATTTTTCGCCGAAGCCCGGGACAGGGGATTGATTGGCCCGCCAGCCGTGGCGGCGAAGAAGTTCGGACTGGGCAGGACGGAGCCGCAGAAAGCACGCCCCGTTGGGGCGTGATCTGTCGCATTGTGGCAGTGCGGCAGTAAAATATTGATTTACTCATATTTTTGTGGTAACAAGCTAGAACTGTTCCACTTCGCGGCATTGGTGTGCCCTGAACCATCACGAAAGCAACTCCATCGTCCAATGCGGTTACCGTGACACTAGCGACCTCGACGGTCGCGTTGCTGTTGCGACGATGGAGATGTTTGCGTGGGGGCTGGATCAGGATGGAGTGACCCGACGGTTTCCCCCGTCTCATCCGGGCCTGACCGACCCGGCACCGGCTTGATGCCGGGAGCATAACAGGGAGTTTTTGAAACGAATGACGACCCAGCAGAAAAAATCTTCGACGCGCCAAGGCTTCAAGACCGGCGAATCGATCGTCTACCCGGCACATGGTGTCGGTATCATCACCGCCATCGAAGAGCAAGAAGTCGCCGGCATGAAGCTTGAGCTTTTCGTGATCGATTTCGAGAAGGACAAGATGCGGCTCAAGGTTCCGGTTGGCAAAGCCGTAAGCATTGGCATGCGCAAGCTTTCGGAAACCGATTTCGTCGAGCGTGCCCTGAAGGTCGTTCAAGGCAAGGCACGCGTCAAGCGGACCATGTGGTCGCGCCGTGCCCAGGAATATGATGCGAAGATCAATTCCGGCGACCTTATCTCGATCGCCGAAGTGGTCCGTGATCTCTTTCGCGCCGAGAACCAGCCTGAGCAGTCCTATTCGGAGCGCCAGCTTTATGAAGCGGCCCTCGACCGTATGGCGCGCGAAATCGCTGCCGTCAACAAGATGTCCGATACCGAGGCCGTCCGCCTCGTTGAGGTCAATCTCGCCAAGGGACCAAAGCGTGGCAAGGCTGTTGAAGACGATGATGCGCAGGAAGAGGCTGCGTAAGTCGCTTCTCGACGCCTTGAGCCGTTAACAAAAAAACCTCCGGTCGATGACCGGAGGTTTTTTAATCTGGTAGGCGGCAATGAACGAGCCGTTCAGGCCCGGTCGCGGATGTTGTAATACAAGAGTGTCGCCATACCCCAGGCGAACATGCCGGCCAGAAACACCAGAAACGCATAGAGAAGTCGGTTCGGGTACTGGGCCATCTGTGACAGCGTGGGCTGAATGAAGACCGCTAGGTAACGCTGTTTTCCGGTCGCATCCATGCGCGCCTTTTCCAGTGATGCGAGGGCTGCAGCATAGGTGCGCTCGCCGAATTCGCGTTCCAGTTCGAGCTTCTCATAAAGCTGCAGGCGACCGGACACGTCGGAATCGGTAAGGTCCTGGGTTGTCCGTGCCGTCTTCGTTCCAACCGTGCCGCTGCCGAGCCGTTGCTTTTCTGCCTGGATGCGCAATTCCAAGGCCGCAATCTGTGTCTTGATCACGCGAATGCGGGGCGTATCCTCCGCCATCTGCGAGCGGGCGACTTCCAGATCCGCGTTCAGCTTGGCAAGTTCCTGCTCCATGCCGGCGACGAGCTGAACTGCCAGCTTGGCCCCCTCGACAGGATCGACGTCCTGCGAAACGTCGCGGAATTCGCGCAACGCCATGCGGGCGTCCGTCAGGCGTTTTTCGGCAATGGCGATTTCCTGCCTGGCGAGCTTTAGGGATTCATTATGCGCTGTAGTCGACAGGTCGTTGATCAGTGCTTCGCAGCGGGCGAGGATGAACCGGGCAATTTCCTGGGCCTGCAGGGGGTCGAAAGCCCTCACCTGAAGCTGAAGAATGCCGGACGCATTGTCAAAATTCACCGTAATCATGCGCTGCCAGTAACTTAACTTGTCCTCAATTGGCAGCGCAGCGGCCATTCCGAAGAAAAAGTCTGCGCCACGAGGCGCATAAACCGCATCGAGATCGAACCGGAAATCGACATCTTCCAGCATGCGCTCACTGAGCAGATAGTCCATCAAGATGTAGGAGTCGGCAACCGTACTGGTTGCCGACGTCTGGGTGAACATTCCCATGATGTCGGATGCGCCGACCGACGATGCGATGCTACGCACCGCAAAGGAGGAGGAACTATGGTATTGGTCTTGCGCCACAAAGGCGAGATAGAGCGATGCCAGCGTGCTGGGAATGGCCACCAGAACAACGAAGGCAGCGATAATAACAAGGTGCCGGATCTTGAGAAGCGGAGAGATTCTCTTCGAACGAACTTCGCGGGCTTTCTTTTTGCCTTCATCAAGCAGGCCTTCCAGAATCCGCACATTCGGATGCGGCTTCGGCTTGGCGACCGCTTCATCCAGCTGGGGCGGCACTATCCGGGGGCCTGCCGTGTTGTCGGGGTTTGCCATGTCGTCAGCTAGCCTTCATGTTCTTATCGTGGACGCTGATCGCATCCTCTACATTATCGAAATAGGTCAGTTTGCCTTTTTCCATCACGATACCGCAATCGCAGTACTCTCGGATCGTTGCCGTACTGTGAGATACCATGATCACATCGGAATCCGCGAGACGTGTCCTGAATACATCATGGCACTTCTTTTTAAAGTTCGCATCACCGACCGCAGTGATTTCGTCGACGAGATAGTAATCGAAGTTGACACCCATGCTCAAGCCGAATGCCAGACGTGCCTTCATGCCCGAGGAATAAGTGCCAACCGGGGCGCGGAAAAAGGCTCCGAGTTCGGCAAAATCGGCCACATAGTCGATCAGTTCTTCTGAATCCACGCCATAGATGCGCGCAACGAATCGGACATTCTGTTCTCCGGTCAGGTTTCCCTGAAAACTGCCTTGGAAGCCGAGCGGCCAGGAGATGCGACCTTCGCGAACGATGCGTCCGCCGTCCAGTTTGATCGTTCCTGCAAAGAGACGAAGCAGGGTCGATTTTCCCGCGCCGTTGCGTCCCAGGAGGCCAATGCTGCGACCGCGCTTCAGGACGAGCGAAACGCCGTCGAGGATCGGCTTCTTGGTGCCGCGGGCATAAACGAATTTGGAGGCCTGTTCTAACCGGATCATTCGTTGCGCAGTGTCCTGGTGGATAAGGTAAAGAGGGTCAGGCCGCCTATCAAGCAGACAAAGATCCAGCCCATGAGATAATTGAGATCGAGTGTAGTCGCACGGTACTCGGCGTAGAAACCTTTGCGAAACAGCACCACGATGTGGACAATCGGGTTGTAGGCGATAATCTCGCGGAAGGGGTGGGGCAGGGCGTCGGGCAAGAAGAAAATGCCGGACAGCAGAAACGAGGGCTTCATGGCGATCTGATAGATCTTCTCGTAAAGGGGAGACCGCAGAAACAGAACGGTATTGCTGAGGCTGACGCCGAAAGCGAGCAAAGTCGCGGCCAGCACAGCTGCCAGAATGGCTACCCAATCGATCATGATCGGCATGCGTAATGTGCTGATCGTAACGCCGAGCACGATGAATGCCACCATGCTCATGGTTCCAAGCTGCAGCAGCAGCCTCGCCACCAGGGTGTCGATCGGGGCGACATTGGGATAACTCAGCAATGCCTTGTTCCCCTTGAGGGCGTCATTCAGGTAGTTGGTCGTCCCCTGATAGAAATGGAATCCGATGTAGCCGGTGGCAAAAAAAAGGGTGAAGCTTGTGCCAAGCGGCGGCAGGTGGGCGATCGCCTGAAAAATTATCGTCAGCATAAGCACGTGTGCCACGGGGTCCAACAGAGCCCAGATGTAGCCGCCGGGCTTGTTGCCGAACCGGGTGGACATTTCGCGAATGAGCAGGGCCGAGACGATGCGCATGTGCGTTACGAAATACATTTAATCCAGCCTGTGCTCGCCAGCGCCCTATTCTCCGCGGGGCGCCCGTGGACGTCTGTTCTGTTAGCATGAACATTTTTTTATGGCAAAAAGAGGTTGCGGCCTGTCTTTACGCCTTGTGCAAGGCTAAGGGGAAGGAGCGGAGTTCCGCAACATGCATTCCTGTTTGGCGCGCAACTATTCCAAGCGATATGCCAAGACGCGCGATTCCATCCCGCTAATGGGGCAGGTTGGGAATTGACGGTGCACAATCGCTTGTCTAATGCCTATGGGAGGTGTGGGCCGCGAGATGAGCGCCGAGGTTGTCGTGCCGCAATCCAATGAAACTCTGCGATAGAAGTATATGACAGTAGAAGTAATCGGGCGTGCATGCGCCGCACCTGGAGCTGGATCGCCTGAAGCGCTGTTTGAAATGATGCGTGCGGGCATCTGCGCGGTCACGAACATTCCAAGTGATCGCTGGGACCGTGCGCGCTTCTGGCACCCGCAGATGGGCGTTGCGGGAAAATACTATACCGATGCTGCAGGGGTGCTTGAAGACATTCATGCCTTCGACCCTGCCTTGTTCGGCATTTCGCGGCGCGAAGCGACCTTCATGGATCCGCAGCAGCGGCTGATGCTGGAATTGACCTGGCGGGCGCTGGAGGATGCCAATCTTCCGGTGGCGAGCCTCCAGGACGAGCGGGTTGCGGTCTATGTCGGCGCATCCAGCCTCGACCATGCCAATCTGTCGGTTGAGGATCCGGCAGCGCCCGGTCCCTACTTCATGACCGGCAATACGCTGTCTATCGTCTCCAACCGTATTTCCCACGTCTTTGGCCTCAAGGGGCCGAGCCTGACGGTCGACACTGCCTGCTCGTCTTCACTGGTCGCTCTCGACCATGCCGTTCGCGCCATCAATTCCGGTCTGGTCGACACCGCCATTGTCGGCGGCGTGAACATGCTCGTGCATCCGCTGCCTTTCGTCGGTTTCGCCCAGGCGCGCATGCTGTCGCCCGACGGGCTCTGCAAAGCCTATGACAATGACGGCATTGGCTATGTGCGCGCCGAAGGCGGCGCCGTGCTCGTTCTCCGCTCCTCCGAACGCGTCGCCCGCGAAGGTGACCGCAGCCGCGCGACGATCGTCGCATCCGGCATCAATGCCGCGGGCCGAACCAACGGCATTTCGTTACCGTCGCGCGAGGCGCAGGCGGAATTGCTGATGTCGATTTACTCTGACGGCATCGATCCCCGCGACGTAGCCTTCGTCGAAGGCCATGGCACCGGAACCAAGGTCGGAGACCCGGCCGAAGTCTGGTCGCTTGGCCAGGTGATCGGCATGCGCCGGGAAGAGCCGGTATGGATCGGTTCGATCAAGACCAATATCGGCCATACCGAACCGGCCTCCGGTTTGCTGGGCGTGATCAAGGCGATGCTCGCGCTGGAACATGACTATCTGCCGGCGTCGCTGCATTTCGACACGCCGAATGAGGAAATCGATTTCCAGGGCCTCAATGTGCGCGTCGCAGACAAGCCCGTAGTGCTCGACAAGAGCGATCGTCCGCGGCTCGCCGGGATTAATTCCTTCGGTTTCGGCGGCGCCAATGCGCACGTCGTGATCGCCGACCCGCAGGCTGAGGTTGCGCCCGTTGAGTCAAAATCGGCCGCAGGCGCTTCCCCGCGACTTCTGATGATCAGTGCTCACACGGCCGACAGCCTGAAGGGGCTACTTGCTGCCTATCGCGATCGCCTCACTCAGGCCGAAAGCAAAGAGGAGGCCGCCGCCATCGTCGCCGCAGGGAGCGCCAACCGCTCGGCGCTGCGCCACCGTTTCGTGGTCACGGCGGAACGCGCGCAGGCCATCGAAGCGATCGACGCTCATCTTGCCGGTGCCGAATGTCTCGCTGAGACCGGTGAAGCACTGTCGCGCGACCCGAAAGTTGCGCTCGTCTTTTCGGGCAACGGAGCGCAGTGGGCCGGTATGGGCCTCGAGGCGCTCAAGCACAATGCCTCCTTCCGGCGATCCTTCGAGCGGATATCCGAGCTTTTTTCGCGCCAGTCTCCTATCGACCTCAAGGAATCGCTCAGCGATCCGGAACTTGAGAGCAAGCTTAGCGATACCAAGCTTGCGCAGCCGATTCTCTTCGCCATCCAGGCCGCCTTGACGGACAGCTTGGTGGAGATGGGCCTTCGCCCGACAGCGAGCCTCGGCCATTCGGTCGGCGAAGTCGCCGCTGCCTACGCGGCCGGCGCGCTGTCGCTCAAGGATGCCGTGACGGTGATTGCCAAGCGCTCGCTGCACCAGGACGTATTGGCAGGCGAAGGGACTATGGCGGCCGTCAAGCTTGGTGAACAGGCCACGATGGAACTAATCCGGTCCCTCGACCTGGGAGAAGCTCGAAATCGCAGCGATCAACGCGCCGAATTCGGTGACGATCTCGGGTTCCTACGAAAATATCAAGCTTCTGCGCGAGCGTGCCCGCAAACGTCGGGTGGCGGTTCAGCCGCTGGACATCAATTATCCCTTCCATCACCCGCTGATCGATCGGTCGCGCGATGCGTTTCTGGCCGACATGCCGGCGATCGCGCCGCGCCGTGGCGATACCGTGTTCATCTCGACAGTTACCGGCACCGCGATCAATGGCGAAGCACTGACACCGGAATACTGGTGGCGCAATGTTCGCCAGCCGGTCAAGTTCCAGCAGGCTGCGGAAGAGGCAATGGCGCTCGGCTGCAATGTGTTCATCGAAGTGACACCGCGCGCCATCCTTGGCGGTTATCTTTCCGAAATTGCAAAACAGCGTTCAGCTTCGATCAATTTTGTCGGGACACTGTCGCGCGAAGATGGGCACCTGAACAGCGATCCGGTGCTGCAGGCCATGGCACGCGCCATCGCCGGCGGAGCGACGGTCGACAAGGCCAAGGTGTTCGGGAAACGCAATGCCTTCGTGAACCTGCCGGAGCTGCCGTTCGACAAGACCGACCTTCAGCCAGATCGCACCAGCGACCGCGCCGACATCTACGGGCGCGACAGCGAGGTCGGCTACACGCTTGTTGGCTGGCGCATCGATCCTAACAGCGCGACATGGAAGAACCATATTGATGCGCATCTCTTCCCGGATCTTGCGGAGCATGTCGTCGATGGTCGCTCGATCCTTCCGGGCAGCGGCTTCATCGAGATTGCTATCTCCGCGGCCAGCCAACTTTACGGTCAGTCGCGCGTTGAAATCACCAATCTCGAAATCGTGCGTCCTCTCGAGCTTAGCGAAAGCCGTCTGATCGAGCTTTCGACCATGGTCTCGCGCGAGACCGGCGATCTCGAGATCCGTTCGCGCGAGCGGCTGAGTGAAGACGACTGGACGATCCATGCGGTCGCCCGCGTGCGCAAGCTGACTGCTTCCGAGGTGCGTCCGGTCCCGGCTTTGCCGCAGATCGACGTGACCGCCGAGATCGATGCGAAGAAGGCCTATGGCATCGCCGCCAATTTCGGGCTCGACTACGGACCGCACTTCCAGCTGATGCAGCAGACCATCTGTCGCGGCGATCGGTTGATCGAGGTGTCGCTTGCTGAACCCGCGACGCCGGCGCATCCGATGCTGCGCTACAATCTCAACCCCGTTTCCGTCGATGCTGTCTTCCACGGTCTAGTCGCCCTGTTCGACCGGTTCAGCGGCGACCATCGTGGAGCGCCCTATATTCCGGTGCGCTTCGGCCAGATCCGCATCGACCGCACCGGCGCTACGATCCGCCGGGCGGTGATCGAGATCGACCGGCTGAGCCCGACCTCGATCAAGGCGAAGTTCCATCTGTTCGATGCCGATGGCGAGCGGGTTGCGTCCTTAGAGGACTGTCGCTTCCGTCGTACCTATCTGAAGCAGCGCAAGGCGCTGGGCGCGCTTTCCTTCCACTACGAGGCGCTGTCTTCGTCGGTGGCGGGGCGGGCCTTGCCGTCGGTCGCGGCCGCTGTCTCGGCGGATTCCTGCTTCGCGCAACTGCCGGAAACCGGCATCGACAACGAGACGCTGCTGTTCAATGCCGCGATCATGCGGGCCCTGCACGATATGGCGAGCGCGCTTGCGGGCGGCAAGACGAGCCTCACCTCTGCTGATCTTCCAGTCGACCCGGCCCTGCGACCGTTCCTGTTCAACGGCCTGCACCTGCTGGCCGATGCCGGCTTCATCGACCAGCAGGGCGGGGAATGGATCATCGATCCGGAATGTGCGCTGCCGCCGGTCGCGGAAATCCTTGGCGACCTCTACAAGGAATGTCCGGATCGCGCCGTCGAGGCGGTGCTGATCAACGATGTCTATCGCGAGGTGCTGGATCGCCTCGCCGAGCCGGAAGCGGGCACAGACGCTGGTGATGAAGGGTCGCTGAAGCGCGATCATTTCCTCAGCGAGGCAACTCTGGAACACCAGGAAATTCATTCGGTTGCAGCCCGGTCGCGAATAACGATCCTGCTTGACGGCCTGCGCGCCTGGCTTGGCAAGCGGCCATCCAAGGCAAGCCTGCGGATCCTCGAGCTTGGCAGCACCTCGGTGGGCCTGAGCCGCGGGCTCGCGGAAATTGCCGCCGACCACGGTGCCCGGCTGGCGATCTACGAGCCGGATGGCGCGCTTCGCCATCGCCTGGAACTCGCCTTCGAAGATCAGCCTCACGTCAGCATCTTTTCGCGCGAAGAACTGTCGGCCATCGCATCGGCTGATGTCGTGCTCAGTGCCAGCAGCCAGTTCCGCAACCTGATCGAAACGGACTTCGCATCGGAGAAGGGCGCGGGCGTCCTGGCCGGTGCTCAAGCTCTGATGGCTGCCGTCGAGGCGCCGGCACTGTTCCACGACTTCGTCTCGGGTCTCTCCGAGGGTTGGTTCGCCCGCAGCCAGACCGCGGAATTCCCGATCGGTGCATTGGCGAATGCCAGTGATTGGCGGGCGATCCTGTCGAACATCGGCTTTGCCGAGGCGGATGTCGTCCTGCGCGAGATGACGGGCGGGCCGGTCATCACCATCGAAACGAAAGCCGCAGCCTCCGCTGCTTCCGAAATCTCGGATGCGACCTACGCGACCCAGAACCCGGTTCTGCTCGTCCACGACGGACGCATTTTCACGGATGCCCTGTCTGCGGCAGCCGAAGGTCAGGGCTTCCCATCCTTCGAGATTCTTGCCGCAAGCGGCGATCTTGCTGCCGACAAGGAAGCCTTCATCAAGCGCTTCGAACGCCATGCGGATGACCCGCTGGACGTGATTTATCTCTCCCCCACAGTCGATGCGGCTGGGGACGCATCGGCCGTGCTTCAGGACAATGTGCTGATCCTCAGCGCGTTTGCCTTGGCGCTTGCCGACTATCGCGGATCGCGCACCAAGGAACCGGCGCCGATCCGGCTTCTCGTATCGGCACCCGGCGGCGCGCCGGTTTCCGATCGACCGGCGGCCGACCCGGTGAATTCGGGTTTGTGGACTTTCCTGCGCGTCTTGCGCAACGAGTTCGACTTCGTCGATGTCCAGAGCATCGACAGCGGTGCCTTGCGTCGTGATCCGGCCCAGTTGCTCGCCGACGTGGCGGCCATTTGCGCGCCAGGCGTTGCCAACCGCGAATGGTGCGTCAGCACCGATGGCATAAGCGCGCTTGAATTGCGCGCAGTTCCGGGCGCCATGCCGACGGCCAACACAGTCACGACGACTTTTGACGCCGCGGTCATTCGCCAGCAGACGCCGTCGCAGGTTTCCAGCATCCGCTGGGAAAGCTGTGACGTGCCGGCAATTGGACCGGACGACGTCCTGGTCCAGGTGGCCGCCACCGGCCTCAACTTCCGCGACGTCATGTGGGCCATGGGACTTTTGCCGGAAGAGGCACTGGAAGACGGCTTTGCCGGCGCTTCGATCGGCATGGAGTTCTCCGGTCGAGTCGTTGCTGTTGGCGGGAATGTCGATGACCTCGCCATCGGTGATCCTGTGATGGCCATCGCGGCTGCCGCCTTCGCCACCCATGTCGTTGTCAAGCGGGCAGGCGTAGCGAAATTGCCGTCCGGCGTTGATCCGGTCGCGGCTGCTTCGATTCCGGTCGTCTTCCTGACGGCCTATTACGCGATCATCGAACTTGCCCGGTCGCGTCCCGGCGAGACGATCCTGATCCACGGCGCTGCCGGCGGCGTTGGCCTTGCTGCGCTGCAGGTGGCCAAGCATGCGGGTCTGAAGGTCATCGCGACCGCCGGCACGCAGGAGAAGCGTCGTTTTGTCGAAATGCTCGGCGCCGACTACATCTTCGATTCCCGCTCGCTGAGCTTCGTCAACGACGTTCTGGCGGTGACCGGCGGCGAGGGTGTGGACGTCGTGCTCAACTCGTTGTTCGGCGAGGCGATGGAGCAAAGCCTGTCGCTGGTGAAGCCGTTCGGCCGGTTCCTCGAGCTCGGCAAGCGCGACTATTATGCCGACAGCAAGATCGGGCTTCGTCCCTTCCGCCGCAATGTCAGCTATTTCGGCATCGACGCTGACCAATTGCTCGTCCTCCATCCGGCACTTTCGCGCCGCATGCTGAGCGAGATCGGCGTGCTATTCGAGGAGGGCGTGTTCTCGGCACTTCCCTATCGCGCCTTCGATCATGACGAAATCGGCGACGCTTTCCGTCTGATGCAGAATGCCGGGCACATTGGCAAGATCGTCGTCCTGCCGCCCAAGGCCGGCGTGGATCGGGTCGCGTCCCGTGCTTCGCGCAAAATGTTCGTCGATTCCGAAGGCGTGCATCTTGTCGTCGGCGGCATCGGTGGCTTCGGCCTCGTTGCAGCCGAATGGCTCGTCGAGAAGGGCGCGCGCCATGTTGCGCTGTGCTCGCGTCGCGGTGTGGCGGACGCAGAAACCTCTGCGGCGATCGAGCGTTGGCGCTTGGCCGGCGTTGTCGCCCATCTCTTCGCCTGCGATGTGACCAAAGAAACGGACGTCGCGAAAATGTTGTCGGCGATCCGCAAGATCGGCCCGTTGAAGAGCGTTGTCCATGCCGCCATGGTTCTGGACGATGCGCTGATCAGCAATCTCAATCGCGAGCGCAACCAGCCGGTCATCGACGTCAAGGCCAAGGGTGCGGCGATCCTCGATCGGCTGACGCGCGTTGACAAGCTGGACAATTTCATTTTGTTCTCATCGGTGACAACACTGGTCGGCAACCCGGGGCAGGCCAACTACGTGGCTGCGAACGGCTTCCTGGAAGGTCTGGCGCGTGCACGGCGAGGTGCCGGGCTGCCGGGGCTTGCGGTCGGTTTCGGCGCCATTTCCGATGCGGGCTATCTCGCCCGCAACACTGATGTCGGCCAGCGGCTCGACCGGCGGCTCGGCAAGACGGCGATCGGTTCGCGCGAAGCATTGCAGTGCGTCGAGGACTATATCGCGTCCGCCCCCGACAGCGTCGAGGCTGCGGTGGTAATGGTATCCGAATTCGACTGGGGCGCCGCCCACCACCTGCGCGTGGTCGGAGAGAGCCTTTTCGAAGTCGTCATGCGCCGGGCTTCGCATCATGCAAGCGGGGCCGAAGGTGGCGAGATCGATCTTGCGGCGATGATAGAGGGCAAGGCCCAGACGGAAGCGCAGGATATCCTGTTCGATGTGGTGGCGCAGGAGATCGCCAATATCCTCAGAGTGTCACGCGAAAGCATCTCCAAGGAAAGCGTTCTCAAGGAAATCGGGCTCGACAGCCTGATGGCCGTTGAACTCGGTTTGAATTTCGAACAGAATACCGGCTTCGATATGCCGCTGAGCAGCCTTGCAGACAATGCAACGGTCGGGGACATTACGCGGCGCCTCTATGAGAAGGTGAGAACGCGGAGCGATACGGACGAAACGGCGGCTGAAGGGTCGGACGATTTGCGGATCCTCGACGAGTTGAGCCGACGTCACGGCGGAGCCGAACAGGAGGGCAACTCCGAACCATCGGAGTGAGCGCCTTGGAGTGCTGAAATGGATGAGAGCAAGCGGCAGTTCATACTGAACCGTATGAAAGGATTGCAGAAGGACGTCGAAGACGGGCGCCGCATCCGCACCGAGCACGCAGCAGCGCAGGCTCCGGTGCGCAGGCAGCCAGGCTTCGCAGACCTTCCCGAGTACAAGCAGGTGGTGATGCAGCAGCTCGCCGGCCAGCATTTCGGCATGGAAAACCCCTTCTACCGGGCCCATGAGGGCGCGAGCGGCGCAACTGCGCTGATCGGCGGCAGGCGCTTCGACAATTTCGCCTCCTACGACTATCTTGGCCTCAACCATCATCCGAAGGTTCTTGCACGTGCGACCCAAGCGCTCGACACCTTCGGCGTTTCCGCTTCGGCCAGCCGTCTGGTCGCAGGCGAGCGTACCATTCACACCGAGCTCGAAGAGAAGGTCGCCGATGTTTACGACGCAGAAGCCGCGGTCTGTTTCGTCAGCGGCTATCTGACCAATGTTGCGGGCATCAGCTCGCTGGTCGGGCCGAAGGATCTGGTGGTCCACGACGAGTTCATCCACAACAGCGCATTGGCGGGCATTCGGCTCTCTGGCGCTACGCGCCGTTTCTTCAAGCACAACGACATTGCCGATCTAGACCGTGTGTTGAAGGCGCTTGCCGGTGACTACGAGCGGATTTTGGTGATCGCCGAAGGCGTCTACTCGATGGACGGCGACATCGCCGATCTCCCGGCGCTGATTCGTCTCAAGGAGCAATACGGCTTTTGGCTGATGATCGACGAGGCGCATTCTCTCGGCGTGCTCGGCGATA
This sequence comes from Rhizobium arsenicireducens, assembly GCF_964021225.1. Lineage (NCBI taxonomy): Bacteria > Pseudomonadati > Pseudomonadota > Alphaproteobacteria > Hyphomicrobiales > Rhizobiaceae > Rhizobium > Rhizobium arsenicireducens. The sequence continues at coordinate 3,853,031 of NZ_CAXHYK020000001.1, forward strand.
CTGGACGCGGCGTATTCGAGCATTTCGGCATTGCTCCGGGGGGCGTCGACATCTGGATGGGGACACTGTCCAAAACCAGCTGCAGCTGTGGCGGCTATATTGCTGGCAGCGAGGCGCTGATCACCCTGCTGAAAGCTCAGGCAGGCGGTTTCGTCTATAGCGTCGGCCTTGCCCCTGCGCTGGCGGCAGCGGCGATTGCCAGCCTCGGAATTCTGAAGGCCGAACCGGAGCGCACGCATCGGCTGCGCCACAATAGCCGTCTTTTCCTTGAGCTCGCCCGCGAACGCGGTCTTGATACGGGCCTGAGCCAAGGTTATTCCGTCGTGCCGGTGCTGGTTGCGGATTCGCTGCGTGCCGTGCAACTGTCGAACGAATTGCATGCCGATGGTATAAACGTGCTGCCGATCATCCATCCGGCCGTTCCGGAAGGTCTTGCACGGCTACGCTTCTTCATCACCAGCGCCCATACCGACGAGCAAATCACCCGCGCGGTCGAACGCACGGCCACTATTCTCGAGCGCTTGAAGCAGGAGAATTTTGGTCTCGGCTCGTTTGACACCAGTCAGTTGATGGCCCTGTTCGCCAAATCTTGAACCGTGTTGCCATCCGCAGGTTTCTTCCCACAAACGCGGTCCGATGATCACGGCCCGAGGTGTCCATGGTCCACGTCGTCATTACCGGAGGCTCGAGCGGGATCGGTTTGGCGGTAGCCCGCCAATATCTTGAACGGGCGGCGCGCGTGAGCCTGATCGGACGCAGTCAGGAGCGGCTCGAGGCGGCCAGGGCTCGGTTGATATCGGAGACCGGGCGGAGCGCAGATGACATTCTCATCGCCAGTCTTGATGTGACCGACGATGCCGCAGTGCAAGCGGTGCTCTCGGCAATCGAAGCCGATGTCGGCCCCTGCGATATACTCGTTACCGCCGCAGGCCTGGTGTCTCCAATGCCATTCGATGCGCTAACAGGAGCACAATTCAAGCGCCATGTGGACACCAATCTGAACGGCACGGTTCATGTGATCTCTGCCGTCTATGCCGGGATGAAGGCCCGCAGGCAGGGCCAGATCATGATCATCTCTTCGGGGGCGGGACTGATAGGGCTTCATGGTTATACCGCCTATTGCGCTTCGAAGTCGGCGCTCGTCGGTTTCGCCGAAGCCCTGCGCGTCGAATCGAGATGGCATGGCATTGATGTGTCGATCTGCTTCCCGCCTGATACGGATACCCCGCAATTGGCGGATGAGCTGAAGCTCCGCCCGGCGGAAGCGGTGGCAATGATAGGCCGTGCCGGACTGTGGAGTAGCGAGGCCGTCGCCCGGCGCATCGTCCGGGCACTGGATCGGCGGCAGGCCGAGATCTTCTTCACGCCGACGCTCTACCTGCTGGCGCGTTTCGGCGGTGTCGCAAAACCGTGGATCTATCGCTGGTTCCATCGGTCGTGGCGGCGATAAAGCCCGCGCATTTTCACTGCGCGGTCAGTTCGGCCTCGTAGCGGAATTCGACCGGGCCGGGAGGCTCTTCCGAAAGCTGGCGGGAAGGCGAGAGGATGCGCTCGAGCATTTCGTGCGCGCCGCTTTGGATCGCTTGCTTGCCGATGAAGCCGCCGCGAACCTGCACGGTGGCGATCAGGGCGCGGGCGAGAGCATCAGGCATGTCGGCTTGTGGAGCCTGAGGTTCGGTCCAGAAAGACGCCAGGCTCTCCTGATGTGTCACGCCGGGCATGTCGTAGATCGAAGCGCCAAGGCTTATCACCGGCTTTCCCGCAAGCAGCGCCGTCAGGCCCACTGTCGAATTGACCGTGACAATGCCGTCAGCGCGGGCAATCAACCGATCCAGGTCGCCGCCGTCGATCAGATCGACCCGGTCGCCGACCCCCTGTGATTTCGCCATATCGGCGATCCTTCGCGGCCAACCGCTTAGGCCGTTGTCGATCGGGTGCGTCTTGAACAGCAGGCGCTTGTCCGTCGTGGCATGGCGGGCAAAGGAACGGATGACACTCTCGACCAGCCGGTAAAGATCCCCGACTGGCGCGTGCAGCCGGATCTGATAGTCGCCTGGCAATTGCAGGGGAAACAAGAAAAAACGGGACCCGTTTTCCGGTGCTGCAGACAAATAGCGACCCTCTATCGCTCGGGCTTCGCGCCCGCGACGGCGTGCGGCAAGGGCTTTGCCGATCCAGCCGGCATATTCGATGACTGGATGAACAGGGCCATGGGCACGATAGTTCGGATGAACGAGCCAGCCGAGCAGCACGTTCGGGACGTGGTAGGCCAGATCCAGTAGGGCATAGGTCAGGAAGCTCGATCGGAAATGTCCACCAAGGTCGGCAGGGGGCGTGCCGGCGGCTATGGCGCGAACCGTTTCGGCCCGCTTAGGAAAGCGCGACCGGCCGGACATGCCGTCCGGCTCGATGGTCAGCCAGTCGGGTCTCAGATATCCGTGTTCGAAGACATGCACACGGATACCGAGGCCGCGGGCGACCTCGATCGCGGCTGCATGCTTGGGCCGTCCGTCGCCGAGCATCAGGATGTCGGTTACTTTTCTGTCGCGGCAAAACCGCTCCAGATATTGCGGCCACTGCGCATCGGCGCCCCTGAACCAGTCGGCCCGGCGGGGCCACCAAAAGACAGCATCGCCAAGGCAGAAATGGATCTTGTATACCGAGAACCCACGCTGCTCCGCCTCGGACGCCAGACCCTTCAGAAAGGGAGAGGCGGGCCCTTGGAGAAGCAGCAAGGCGAAACGATGCATGATGGTCACTTGTGGTCTTGTTCATCGGTTGGCTGCCACTTATAGTCGCCGCCGGCTCGCAGGTACAATGCCGGTTTCAATGGAAATGGTTCGGAATGCTCCCCTCTTCTTCTTGTGAATGGTACGTTCGTTGATGCGTCCATCCGAGACACGATCTTCGATCCTATTCCTGCAGGGCCCGCCATCGACTTTCTGGCGTGCGCTTGCCGATGCTTTCGAGGCTGCCGGCGTGCCTACCCATCGCGTCAATTTCTCGTTTGGGGATCAACTCTACTGGCTCAAGCGTGGAGCGATCAATTATCGAGGATCGTTCAAGCGCTGGGCCTCGTTCGTCGAGGCGCTGATCCAGCGCGAGGACATTACCGATATCGTCTACTACGCGGATCAATTGCCGTATCACTGCGTGGCGCGCGACATCGCGCGGCGGCTAGGCGTCCGTTGCCATGCCATGGAGTTCGGCTACCTGCGCCCTGATTGGATCACCCTCGAACGGGACGGGATGGGGAGACTATCGCATTTCCCGAACGATCCGGAGGCCATAAGGGCGATCGCGAGACAGGTGCCGGAACCAGACATGCACGTGCTCTATCCTCATACCTTCGGACAGGAAGCGTTCAACGAGGTGGTCTATAATCTGGCGGCCTTTTTCGGGCGTCCTTTTTTCCCGCTCTATCGCGCCGACAAATACTATAACGCGCTGGTTGACTATCTGCCTTGGGTCGTGCGGGCCCTGCATCGAAAGGCTTTGACCCCGCCGGAGCTTCTGGAGAAGGGACATGTGCCTTTCTATATCGTGGCCCTGCAGCTTCAGAGTGACTATCAAATCCGGGCGAATTCACCCTATGCCCATCTCTCCGATATGCTGGAAGAAGTCATAGGCTCTTTTGCCGCTCATGCGACGAGCGAGAGCTTTCTTGTGGTCAAGCAGCATCCGCTGGACAACGGACTGGAACGCTGGGGCAAACGGGTCGGCCGTATTGCGCGCCAGCACGGCGTCGAAAAGCGAGTGATCTTCATCGAACAGGGAAATCTCGTGGCATTGCTCAAGCGGGCATTGGGCGCTGTGGTGGTGAATTCCACGGTCGGGCTGCACAGTCTGCGGGCGCATGTGCCGACGATTGCGCTCGGATGCGCCGTTTTCGATGTTCCCGGTCTCACCCATCAGGCCACACTCGACAGCTTCTGGACAGATCCGGAACCGGTGGACGAAGCTCTGCTCAAGAAATTTCTTGCGGCTCTGGCCGCAACGATTCAGGTCAAAGGGAATTTCTATCATCAGGAGGGCCGCGAGGTCGCGATTGAGGAGATCGTGCGGCGCATTCTCGCCAATGGGGTCAACGCGCCTGGCGCCTTCATCGATCCGCCTCCGCGCTGGTCCTCACCGAAGGCCTTTCCGCGGCATATCGGCAACACTGCGGGCACATATTGACGATGGGTATTGGTCAATTTTTAGCTTCTTTGATCTATTGTGGGTGTACGTCTGGAAGTCTGGCTTTTTCCCATGCTATGGGTCACACGCCCATCCAGATTCTATTGCGGTCAGGAGTGCCGATTTGAAGCGCGTAGTTGTTGTTGTTGCTATCGTTTGTGCAGGCTTGGCTGGCTGTGAAGCGGTTCCCGGTGCTGGTCCGCTGGCAGCTGATATCAATGGGCAGGCGGGCAAATCGATCTCCGATGTTCATCGTTCCAACGCAGCCGTCTTCGAAATTGTCGATGTTAATGCGGAAACTGCGCGTACGGTTGCCGATTTTTCGGTCGGCATGCTGAAGCGTCGTTTCGGTATTGGCGGAGCGGCGCGCAACGTGGTGATCGGCGTCGGCGATCAGCTGCGGGTCACGATCTTCGAAGCCGGCGCCGACGGGCTGTTCTCCACCCAGGACTCCAAGAAGACCGATATCGACGTCGTCGTTCAACCGGACGGTAAGGCGGCTATTCCCTATGTCGGCCAGGTACAGTTCCGTGGTCGGACGCTCGAGCAGGCCCGCCAGGCCGTGTTGAGTGCATTGGCAAACAAGGCCGTGGAGCCTGACGTCATCATCAGCAGTGGCGGCACCTCGTCCCGCAACGTCACGGTATCCGGTGCGGTCGGCAGGCCATCCATGGTTCCGCTTGGCCTCTCGGGCGAAACCATCATGGAAGTCATTGCGAAGGCTGGCGGTCCGGCATCGCAACCATACGAATCCTACGTTACATTGGCGCGTGGGTCGAAGACGGGTACGGTGCTGCTGCAGTCGATCGTGGAGAATCCGTCGGAAAACATCTACGTCGAGCCAAAGGATCAGCTCTTCGTCACCCACGATCCGCGCACCTTTACAGCGCTCGGAGAGGTGTGGAAGAACGGTCGTCTGCCATTCGGCTCGAACGACGTGAACCTGCTCGAGGCGATCGCGCTCGCAGGTGGCGGTTCGGATGAACGGATCGATGCTAAGGGCTATTTCGTCTTCCGCTACGAGGAGCCGGAAATCGTCTCCGACCTGCTATCGCCCGAGCGGTTCCACAGTCTGGTGGCCAAGGGCATGAGGCCGAACAAGGAAGGTCGTTATCCGATCGTCTACCGTTTCGACATGTCGGTTGCCGACAGCCTGATCGTCGGCCAGAATTTCCCGATCAAGAACCGCGACGTGGTCTATGCGTCGCGCCACCCGGCCGTGGACATTGCCAAGTTCGTGCGCCTGGTTTCGGCACCGCTCGCCACTGCCCGCACCGGACAGATTTTGTTGAACCAGTAGCCTGCGGCGAAAGCGCTCACGCGTAGAGAGCAACGAAAAAACCCGCCGCCGGCGGGTTTTTTATTGTTGGCCAGGGACGACGGGTAGCCGTCCCTGGTCTGTCTGTCTTGCCTGTTACTCGCGATTGCCGAGGAAGCGCAGCATGAACAGGAAGAGGTTGATGAAGTCGAGATAGAGCCTCAGAGCGCCCATGATCGCTTTGCGTCCGGCAACGTCGCTACCATCGGCCTCGTAGTAGGTTTCCTTGATGCTCTGCGTGTCGTAGGCGGTCAGGCCTGCAAACAGCAGGACGCCGATGACGGAGATCGCGAACTCAAGTGCCGAAGACGCCAGGAAGATGTTGACCAACGACGCGATAATCACGCCGAACAGGCCCATGATCAGGAACGAGCCCATGCCCGACAGGTCACGCTTGGTGGTGTAACCGTAAAGCGACAGGGCGCCGAAAGAAGCGGCGGTCACGAAGAAGGTCTGGACGATGCTGGCGCCCGTGTAGACCATGAAGATCGACGACAGCGACAGGCCCATCAGGCCGGCATAGACCCAGAAGGTCGTCCGTGCGGCCGAAACGCTCAACGTATGGATCCGGAAGCTCATGAAGAACACGAGGCCCAACGGTGCGAGCATTACCAACCACTTGAGGGGGCTGAGATAGATCGCCTGGCCAAAGGCCGTCAGCTGGCCGTCGCTGCCGATCGCCATCTGTGCGGTGACGAATGCAGCAATACCCGTGATCGCCAGCCCGAGCGCCATCAGGTTGTAGACCTTCAGCATATAAGAGCGGAGGCCCTCGTCGATCATCGTCGCCGACTGGGCACCACCCTGGCCTGCTCGGCTCTGGTAGTTGCGAAGTTCAGACATTGTTTCCTCTTTTCAAGCTCCGAAAAGGTTACGGTGTCGGGTTTCATACCCAGGCGCCGCTGCGGAGCTCCAGCATGCCTAGCGCCAATATGAGGATTCCCAGCCCGCGCGACAAGACCCGAGTTCCTCAAAATGCCGTTATCGTCTCCGATCCGGGCGATAAAGGGAGCGGTGCGGGAATGAGGCCGATGCTAGAGTTCCCTGAGGACCGGAGCTGCCTTCTGCCCCAGGATTCGCCAGGTGCCTGCAAGGCCGATACCGATTGTGGTCACGAGCGACAGTAGGATCGTTGTCAGCGCGACATCGGGCAGGAAGTTGGACGGCAGCCGCATGATCTGGCTGAGCACGTACCAAGCGACACCGCCGCCTGCCAGCAGTGCAAAACAGGCGGTCGCTGCACCCAACAGAAAGTATTCATAGGTAAAGGCACGGATCAGCATCGCGCGCGTGGCTCCGAGCGTCTTGAGAACGACGGCATCATGGGTGCGGGCACGGTTGCCGGCGGCAAGCGCACCCGACAGCACGAGGACCGAGGCAATGAGGGCGATGGCCGCGGCGGCACGGATGGCGGTGGCCAATTGCCCGACCAGCCGGTCGACCACATCCAGCGCATCCTTAACGCGGACGCTCGTAATCGTCGGGTAGGCCTGGGTCACGGCCTTGAGAACGGCGGCTTCGTCGGCCGGCTCGGCTTCGGTGTCGGTCAGTGTCGCTAGCCAGGCGTGCGGTGCGCCGGCAAAGGTATTGGGTGAAAACACCATGACAAAGTTGATCGACAGGCTCTCCCACTCGACTTTGCGGAAATTGGCGATCTTCGCCGTAATGTTGCGGCCCAGCACGTTGACCGTCACTGTGTCGCCGAGTTTCAGGCCCAGTTCGCCGGCTTCCTCGACAGAGAAGGAAACGAGCGGTTCGCCCGCGTAGTCCGCCGGCCACCAGGTTCCCTCGACGACGGAGGCGTTCTCCGGGACTGTCTCGGCATAGGTGATGCCGCGATCGCCGCGCAGCACCCAACGGCCTTCTGGCGGGACTTCAATCATGGCGACATCGGTACCGTTGAACGCGAGGATGCGGCCACGCAGCATCGGAACCTCTACCAACGTGCCGTTCGGCGAAATCCCTTCGACCACCGACCGGAAGCCATCAATCTCGCTTTTCTGGATGTCGATGAAGAAGAAGTTCGGCGCGCGCTCCGGCAGGTTGGCGCTGAGTTCCCGCCGTAGATTGCCGTCGATCAATGCAAGCGCCACCAGAAGGCTCAAGCCAAGGCCGAGTGATAGGGTGACCGCGGGTGTCAATGCGCCGGGACGATGGATGTTGCCGATTGCCAACCTGAGCGCTGCGGAGGGCACGCGCGGGCTGCGCCGCGCGAGGTAGGCGATTGCCAGTGCGACGAGGCGCAAGAGAACGAAGCCAGCGGCCATCGCCACCAGGAAGATCGTTGCGATGCGTCGTTCATCCGAGCTCAGGATTGCCAGGGCCGCCAGAGCGGCAAGGGCCAGAGCGGCGGCGGCGATATAGGGCCAGGACGGCAGGCCACGGGATTCGAAACCCTGCTCGCGGAATAGGGCGGTCGCCGGGACCTGCCGGGCGTGGCCGAGCGGCAGGATGGCAAAAGACAGCGTCACGAGAATGCCGAACATGGCTGCGAGCAGCAGGGCACCCGGATAGAGAGTCGGTTCCGTCGAGATCGGCAGGAAGCCGGCGAGGTAGTAGGAGGCCACCAGGGGAGCGATCGCGCCAAGCACGAGCCCGGCCAGGATGCCGATGATGGCGACAACGGTGATCTGGAAGAAGTAGACCATAACGACAACCGAAGCCGGCGCGCCGAGGCATTTCAGCGTGGCGATGACGGTGCGCTTGGAATCGAGGAAGGCGCGCACGGCATTTGCCACGCCGACGCCGCCGACCACCAGCGCAGTCAGTCCGACGAGTGTGAGAAACTGTGAGAAACGCTCGATATTTTCGGTGAGCGACGGCGCGGCGCGGTCGCTGGTGCGGATCGACCACCCGGCATTCGGCAAGGTGCTCTCAGCTTTCCGCCGGATTTCTTCAGGAGTTGGAGCAGGGGTGGCAAGCCGGATCTTGTAGGCGTGCTCGACCAGACTTCCGGTGTCGACCAGACCACTGGCTTTCAGCGCTTCCCGGGTTGTCACCAGCCGAGGCGCGAAGCCGAAACCGTCTGAGATCGCGTCCGGCTCCGTTGTGATGGCCCCGGTAATCACGAAGCTTGCCTTGCCGATCAGCACCTCGTCGCCGATCTTGAGCCCAAGCCGGTCCAGTAGCAGAGGGGCGGCAACGGCGCCGAAACGGCCGTCGACTGGCGCAATGAGTTCGTTAAGGGGTTGGGCTGGTTCTGCCACGAAAGTGCCGTAGAGCGGATAGGCGCCGTCGACCGCCTTGACCTCGACCAGTGACTGGTCCGATCCATCAGGCAGGCGCGCCATCGAGCGCAGCACGGTCGATACGGCAATGTCTCCCAGGCCTTCAAGGAAGCGCATCTCCTCCTGGTTGGCTTCTCGGTTGTTCAACTCAAAGCGCACGTCGCCAGCCAGCAGGGTGCGACCCTCTGACGCGATCGAGCCGGTGATCGCCGTCGAGACCGAATTGACGGCGGCGATTGCGCCGGTGCCGAGCGCGATGCAGGCGAGGAAGATATAGAAACCCTTCAGCCCGCCGCGCAGTTCGCGCAGCGAGATACGAAAGGCCGTGGAGACTCTCGTCGCGAAATGCATCATGCGGTCAGGGCTTCCGAATGGCGGTCGAGCACCGCAGCGTCAGCGGCGATCTGGCCGGACGCGACGCGGACCTGACGCGAGCAACGGGAGGCGAGCGCGAGGTCATGGGTGACCAGTACCAGCGTCATGCCGCGTTCGGCCTGCTGGGCAAAGAGCAGGTCGGCGATCTGACGGCCCGTCTCGGTGTCGAGGTTGCCGGTCGGCTCGTCGGCGATCAATACGGCCGGCGAGGGAGCAAGGGCGCGGGCTATGGCGACGCGCTGCTGCTCGCCGCCGGAGAGCTGGCCCGGATAATGGCCGAGCCGCTCACCCAGGCCGACGGCCTGCAATTCACGCCGGGCGATGTCGAAAGGATTGCGAACATTGGCCAATTCAAGCGGGATGGCGACATTCTCGAGCGCCGTCATGTTGGCGATCAGGTGGAAGGACTGGAAGACGATGCCGATGTTCTTGCCACGAAAATCGGCAAGCGCGTCTTCGCCCAAGCGGTGCAATGCTGAGCCATTGACGTGGATCTCGCCGCTGTCGAGGCGCTCGAGGCCTGCAAGCACCATAAGCAGCGTGGACTTGCCCGACCCTGAAGGGCCGACGATGCCGACGGCTTCGCCCTCGCCAATCGTCAGGTCGATATTCTTCAGTACATGAACGGATGCTGCCGCATTCCCGAGAGTGAGATCGGCCTTCTTTAGTTCGATAATGGTTTTTATCACCCGTGCTCGCCCTATATGTGTGAGGCGAAGCAAGCTTCGCGCGCTGTTCCAGCTTATGCCAATTTAGGGAAGGCCCGATGAGATTTAAAGCGACGCTCCTTCATATCGCCGTGATCGCCGGCAGCCTAGTTGCATCCGCATTCACCGCAGCCGCCCAGCCGATCCAATTGGTAGGATTTGGCGATAGCCTTATGGCAGGCTACCAGCTGCCTGCGGAAGACGCCCTGCCCGTTCGTCTCGAGAAGGCGCTGGTCGCCGAGGGGGCCGACGTCACGATCATAAATGCCGGTGTGTCGGGAGATACGAGCGCGGCCGGTCTGGCAAGGGTCGACTGGTCCGTGCCGGATGGTGTGAGGGGCGTGATCCTGGAACTTGGCGCCAATGACGCGTTGCGTGGCATTCCGCCGGAAGAGACGGAAAAGAACCTCGACGCGATCATCGGCAGGCTGCAGGCACGCGGGATTGCGGTTCTGCTTGTTGGCATGCTGGCTCCGCCAAACATGGGTGCCGATTATGCCGATCGATTCAATCCAATCTATCCGAAGCTTGCGGAAAAACATGGGCTTGCCTTCTATCCGTTCATCCTGGACGGAGTCGTCACTCGATCCGAGATGCAGCTCGAGGACGGGATGCATCCGAATGCCGAGGGTGTCGCAATCATGGTCGAGCGCATGCTGCCGGTTGTCCGGGAGTTTGTGGAAGCCATTCAGGACACGCCTAAATAGGGACTTGCGTGTCCCGGCGTTGCGTGATTCGCTGTGTGTGTCTTAAAAAAGATTCGGGGAGTTCGCCATGCCGAGATTGTTCACTGCCCTCGAAATTCCGCGAAGTGCGGCATTGAGCCTCTCCCTTTTACGTGGCGGTCTCCCTGGCGCCCGATGGATCGATGTGGAGAACTACCATCTCACCCTCCGCTTCATCGGCGATGTCGATGGCCGGACTGCCGACGAGATCGTCGATCGGCTCGACCGGGTCGATCGGCCGGAGTTCACACTCAGCCTCAACGGCATAGGCTCGTTCGGTTCGAAGAAGCCACATTCCCTGTGGGCTGGTGTTTCACCCGCCCCGGAAATGTTCGCCTTGCAGGCTGAAATCGAGCGCATTTGCCAGCGCATCGGTCTGGCACCTGATCCGCGAAAATTCATGCCCCATGTGACTCTGGCCCGCCTCAAGACGTGTCGGGTCGATGACGTGGTGAACTATCTCTCCGGGCGCGGCAACTTCCACACAGCGCCGTTCTCGGTCTGCCGCTTCGTCCTGATGTCCTCGAAGGAATCGGTGGGTGGCGGTCCCTATTTGACCGAAGAAGTGTTTCCGCTCCACGAGGCGCGATCTGCCTCAAGTTTCTCGACGATGGAGCTGCAGCCCGCGAAAAGCATGTTGTAGACCTCGTGGAAGTCTCCGATCCCGCCGTAGTAGGGATCGGGCACATCGGCGTCGGTGCCCAGCGCATAGCTACCGAAAAGCCCAATGGTTGCCGGCGTTTCGCGCGGTGCAATGCCTTGGATATGGGCCAGATTGCTGCGGTCCATGGCAAGGATCAGTCGGAAGCGGTCGAAGTCGGAGGCTTCGATCCGGCGGGCGCGCAACTGCGATATGTCAATGCCGTGCTCGCGGGCGACCTGCACGGACCGGCTGTCAGGGGGGTAGCCGATATGCCATCCACCGGTGCCTGCCGAATCCGTTGGATACGCATCGGCTCTGCCGTCCCGTGTCGTCATATGACGAAATATGCCCTCGGCCAGCGGTGAGCGGCAGATGTTGCCGAGACAGACGAAAAGCACGGGAAATGGAGCCATCGGGTTTTCCGGGGTGACGAGAGGGTTGAGCATGAAATACGAAAAACTGGAAGACGCGGCAATCGCAGAACGCCTCCAGAGCCTGAAGGACTGGTCGCTTGCGCCTGATGGTGCTTCAATCAGCCGTCGGTTCGTCTTTGCCGATTTCGTCGAGGCCTTTGCCTTCATGACCCGGTCGGCGCTTGCTGCCGAACGGCTCAATCATCATCCCGAATGGTCGAACGTCTATCGTCGCGTCGACGTGACGCTGACCACGCATTCGGCCAAAGGGCTGACCGATCTCGATTTCCGCCTGGCGGGTGCCATGGACCGTGCCGCGGGGCGGCGCGATTGATTTCGGCGGTACACTTCCCATATCTTGACCGGGTCCAAACGAGAGGATCGAAACGCGATGGACGATATCAAGATCGGTGAAATACTGTTGCCGGGCGACGAGGAGACTCAGGAGCGCCAGGAGAACGATGTCCGGGCGAAATTCTGGCCGACGATGAAGAAGGCTGTCCGCCAGATACCGTTTTCGCGCGATGTGATTGCCGCCTACTTCTGCGCGACGGACCGGCAAACACCACTGCGGGTGCGCGGCATACTCCTTGCTGCGCTTGGCTATTTCGTTCTTCCATTGGATGCGATCCCCGACATGTTCGTACTGGTCGGCTTCACGGACGACATTGCCGTTCTCACCACGGCACTCGCCCTGATCAACGGGCATATCAGGGAAAGGCATTATGCCGCCGCCGACGAGATGTTGAGCGATGCACCGGTGGCACAACGCGCGCGTGCCTGAAAGATATCCAAGCCTGAGGCGGTACAGCGGCTGTCTCAGGCGATGGACGAAACGAAATTTGGCTGGGCCTAACTCTCGCCTGATTTCTTCTCTTTAGATCCGCCGGAAGGGCAGGGGCCTGTTCGAGCGTTGCATATGTCTCGATACAAGGCGATTCTCTTCCCCGATAATGGTTTGCGGCCGGAATCGTTTCGTGTTGACGGTTTGGTAACGTAAATTAAGTCATACTGAATCAAGTTTTGACGATGGACTGTTCGGCTAACCTCTGCCGGACGATGGATGGACAAGCAACCGGCAGGAAGACATGTTCGTAAGAAGCAGCGTAACCGCATTGGCAATTATTCTGGCAAGCAGCACCCTTGCTGCGGCGCAGTCGCCGACGCGTATCGAGCAGTTCAAGGCATGGGGCGCTTATTCCTATAAGTCGAATGGCGGCAACGTATGCTACGTGCTCTCCGTTCCGACAGCCAAGGAGCCCGCATCGGTCAATCACGGCGACATATTCTTCGTCGTGTCGCAAAGGCCTGGCCAGAATATCTCCTATGAGCCCCAGGCGATGATGGGCTATGCGCTGAAGGAGGGCTCGAAGGTCAATGTGTCGATTGACGCCAAGAACTTTGTCATGTTCGTCAAGGACAGCTCGGCATGGGTCGAAAACGCCGCCGAAGAGCCGGCTCTCGTCGCCGCGATGAAGGGCGGCACGAATATGACCGTCAAGGCGACCTCGGCTCGGGGAACGGGGACCACCTATAACTATTCGCTGTCCGGTATTTCAGCGGCGTTGAAGCAGATCGAGAACTGCAAGTAGGCTTGCGGATCCCTGTTACGATGAAGGGTCGGCGGCGCGCCGGCCCTTTTGCAGTTTCGACCTTGGGACGGGTTGCGCGACATTCGGCGTGACGCAGGGCGAAAAAACTGCTAGAGGCGCCGCAAATGCCGGACTGTCGGGACATTGGTTCCCGCTCGGCGCGATTTCTAGGTTCATGCAGGATCGAGTGCGGTCGCCCCTTAGGTGGCGAAGGCAGCGCCTTTGATCGAAAGGGTTTTATCGACATGGCTGTCATGGAAAGTGTGATGGGGCAGAAAAACGCCCGGCCCGCGCCCATCGCCAAGGCTGGGGCGGAAGTGCCGACCCTGATTGGGGCGAGCCGCGAGGAACTGGGCGCGATGTTGCGCGACAAGGGCGTTGCGGAACGACAGATCAAGATGCGTGTCGGTCAGCTGTGGAACTGGCTCTATGTACGCGGTGTGTCCGACTTCGATGCCATGGCGAACGTTTCCAAGGACATGCGCGAGATGTTGAAGGCCAACTTCACCATCGCCCGCCCCGAGATCGTGGAAGAGCAGGTGTCGAACGACGGCACCCGCAAATGGCTGCTACGCTATCCGCCGCGCGGTGCCGGCCGTCCGGTGGAGGTGGAGACCGTCTATATTCCCGAAGAAGGCAGGGGCACACTGTGCATTTCCAGCCAGGTCGGCTGCACGCTCACCTGCTCTTTCTGCCATACGGGCACCCAGCGCCTCGTGCGAAACCTGACGGCCGAGGAAATCCTCTCGCAGTTGCTTCTTGCGCGTGATAGGCTGGGTGACTTCCCCGACCGTGACGTGCCACAGGGCGCGATGATCCCGTCGAGCGACCGCAGGATCACCAATGTCGTCATGATGGGCATGGGAGAGCCGCTCTACAATTTCGAGGAAGTGAAAAAGGCACTGCTGATCGCGACCGACGGCGACGGCCTTTCGCTCTCGAAGAGGCGGGTAACGCTGTCGACCTCCGGCGTCGTGCCGGAAATCTATCGCACCGGCGAGGAAATCGGCGTGATGCTGGCGATCTCGCTGCATGCAGTGCGCGACGAGCTGCGCGACATGCTGGTGCCGATCAACAAGAAGTATCCGCTGAAGGAGCTTATCGAAGCCTGCCGCAACTATCCGGGCGTGTCGAATGCGCGACGTATCACTTTCGAATATGTGATGCTGAAGGACGTCAATGACAGTCTGGAGGATGCCAAGGGGCTGATCCAATTGCTCAAGGGAGTTCCGGCCAAGATCAATCTCATCCCCTTCAATCCTTGGCCTGGCACGAATTATCAGTGCTCGGACTGGGAGCAGATCGAGAAGTTTGCCGATTTCATCAACCAGGCGGGTTATGCCTCGCCGATCCGCACCCCGCGCGGCCGTGACATCCTCGCCGCTTGCGGTCAGTTGAAATCGGAGTCGGAGCGCATGCGCAAGACCGACCGCCTGGCCTTCGAGGCGATGATGATCGTCGGCCATGGCGAAGACGACTGAGCGAGCAGGCGACGCGACGCATCACGAGAATTCATTGATGCTGCATTGGGTCGTGAATTGATTTCCGGCGTGGCCTTACCTAAGACGATCAGTCGTATCCCAACAATTGGAGGCATCCATGCGCGCCACCCTACTTGCCCTTTTTGCTGCAACCGCCCTGATCCTGCCGGCCAAGGCCGAAGAGGTGAAGGTCGCCGTGACCGCCATTGTCGAACACCCGGCGCTCGATGCCGCACGTGACGGCATCAAGGAAGCCTTGGCCGAAGCCGGCTACAAGGAAGGTGAGAACCTGAAGTTCGTCTACGAGTCGGCCCAGGGCAATCCAGGCACGGCCGCGCAGATCGCCCGCCAGTTCGTCGGCGACGCCCCGAACGTCATCGTTCCGATCTCCACGCCGTCCGCCCAAGCCGTCGTGTCCGCGACCCGCGACATCCCGGTCGTATTCACGGCCGTGTCCGATCCCCTTGGTGCGGAACTGATCAAGGACATGGAAAAGCCTGGCGGCAATGTTACCGGCCTTTCCGACATGTCGCCGGTTGCCGACCACGTCGCACTGATCCAGGAAATCACGCCGAACGCCAAGTCGATCGGCTTCATCTACAACACGGCAGAGGCCAATTCTGTTTCGACGCTTGCTGCCCTGAAGGCCGAAGCCGAAAAAGCCGGCCTGACCATCGTCGAATCCGTCGCCACCAAGTCGTCTGAAGTGCAGGGCGCCGCGCGCGCCCTCGTCGGTCGCGTCGACGTGATCTATGTTCCGACCGACAATACGATCGTCTCGGCATTCGAGGCCGCTGTGGGTGTTGCCGAGGAGGCCAAGATCCCGCTTTACGCCGGCGATACCGACTCGGTGAACCGTGGGGCATTGGCAGCCCTCGGCTTCAACTATTTCGACGTCGGCAAGCAGACCGGCGAAATCGTGGTCCGCGTGCTCAAGGGTGAAAACCCGGGTGATATTCCGGTGCGCGTCGCCGCCGGCACTGATCTGGTGATCAACCAGAAGGCCGCAGCCAAGATGGGCGTGACCTTCCCGGAGAGCATCACCAGCCGCGCCACCAAGACGATCGAATGATCTTCGACAACCGGGGCCGTGTTCGCGCGGCCCCGCCAACTGCTTGCACCTTGCGCCGTGCCGAAGCGGCGGTGCCGGGCCTAAAAGGACTTTTCCACCGTGAGCCAAATCGCCTTCTGGGGTGCCGTTGAGCTGGGTCTGGTCTTCGCCTTCGTGGCGATTGGCGTCTATCTCGCCTTCCGCGTCCTCGACTTCCCCGATCTGACCGTTGACGGATCCTTCCCCCTTGGGGCAGCTGTCGCCGCCGTACTGATTATCGCCGGCCTCAATGCCTGGGTTGCGAGTGCTATTGCCATGGTCGCCGGATCGGGTGCGGGTCTTGTCACCGCAATACTCAACGTCCGGTTCAAGATCCTCAATCTGCTCGCCTCGATCCTGACGATGATCGCGCTGTTCTCAGTGAACCTGCGCGTGATGGGCAAGCCGAATGTCGCGCTTCTCAACCAGGAAACGATGTTGACGCCGTTCTACGGCCAGGGCATGCCCGAGTATCTCGTCCGGCCGCTTTTCGTCTTTCTGCTGGTGGCGGTCGCCGTCTTCCTCGTCTGGCGCTTCCTGGAAAGCGACGCAGGGCTTGCCATGCGGGCAACCGGTGCCAATGCCCGGATGGCAAGGGCGCAAGGGGTGCAGACCGATAAGCAGATCTATCTCGGCATCGCCCTTTCCAATGCATTGGTGGCGCTGGGCGGCGCCCTCTTCGCTCAAACTAACGGCTTTGCCGACGTCACTTCGGGCGTCGGCACGATCGTTGTCGGTCTTGCCGCCGTCATCATCGGCGAAACGCTGTTCGGCAAACGCGCGTTGCTGATCACGCTCATCGGCTGCGTGTTCGGCTCGATCGCCTATCGGCTGGCAATCCAGCTCGCCTTGTCGAGTGATGCATTGGGCCTCAAGGCCTCGGATCTGAACTTCGTCACTGCTGTCCTCGTCGCCGTCGCGCTGGTCCTTCCCAGACTGCGCCGTGGAGGAGCATCGGCATGATCGTGCTTGAGAACATCGAGGTCGTCTTCGGTCGGGGTACCCCGCTGCAGAAACAGGCGCTCAAGAACGTCAACCTGACGATCGAGTCCGGCTCCTTCGTCACCGTCATCGGCTCGAACGGGGCAGGAAAGTCGACGCTGCTCGGCGTGTTGGCCGGCGACGTTCTGCCGAGTTCCGGTAGAGTGAGGATCGGCCAGACGGATGTGTCGCGCAAGACGACGGCCGCGCGCGCCGGGCTCGTCGCCCGCGTCTTCCAGGATCCCTTGGCAGGCAGCTGCGGTGCGCTGTCGATCGAGGAGAATCTCGCGCTCGCCTCGATGCGCGGAAGACGGCGCGGGCTTGTGTCTGCTCTCGGTGGTTCGCGCCGTGGCGAATTCCGCGATCGTATCGCTGCGCTCAACCTCGGCCTCGAAACCCGCATGGCGGACCGAATGGACCTCCTGTCCGGCGGCCAGCGCCAAGCGGTGTCGCTGGTGATGGCGACGCTTGCGGGCTCCGAAGTCCTGCTGCTTGATGAGCATACGGCGGCGCTCGACCCGGGCATGGCGGAGTTCATCATGAACCTCACCCAGTCGATCGTCTCGGAGCGCAAGCTGACGACGCTGATGGTTACCCATTCGATGCGCCAGGCGCTTGATTTCGGCACGCGCACGATCATGCTGCATGCCGGCGAGATCGTCCTCGACGTGGCCGGCGACAATCGCAAGGACCTGCAGGTGGAGGACCTGATCGACATGTTCCGCCGTATTCGCGGCCAGACGCTGGATGATGACGAATTGCTGATCGGTTGATCTCCACAAAACGAAGCAAGAAAGGCGCCACCCCATCGGGGCTCGGCGCCTTTCTTCTTTGAGGCCTGAGATCAGCGGGCTTGGGTGAACAGGATCTTGACCGCGAAGATCGAAAAGACGCCGGCGAAGGTATAGTCGATGGCGCGCAATACCTTGAGGTTCGCCTGCAGCCAGGAAGACAGCACGCCGGCCATGAAGATGATGGCGAGACCAATCGGCAAGGACAGGAAGATCGACCAGATGCCAAGGAAGAGCAGCTTGCCCGTGACGTGGGGGTCGCTGGCGCTGACGAACTGCGGCAGGAAGGTCATGAAGAAGATGATGACCTTGGGGTTCAGGAGGTTGACCCAGAGGCCGTTGAGGAAGGCCTTGGTGGGCGAAGCCTGTCGCTCGCCGTCGGCGCGCACGACGAAATTGGACCCGTGGCGAACCGCCTGGATCGCCAGCCAGAGAAGGTAGCCCGCGCCGCCCGTCTTGAGCAGGGTGAAGGCGGTCGGCGAGGCGACGATCAGCGCCGAGATACCGAAGGCGACCAGTATGGTGTGGATGGAAATGCCGAAGCTCGTGCCGGCAAGCGTCATGAGCCCGGTGGCGCGGCCGTCGCGCAGCGAACGGCTGATCCAGAGCGTCATGTCGGGCCCGGGCGTTATCGCGAGCAGGAAGATCGCAAGGCTGAAGGCGAGGATGGTAGGCAGGCCTGGAATGAAATCCATGGGAAGTGTCCGCAATAAAAAGGGCCCGGAACAGGCGACGCACTGGCGTCATCCATACCGGGCTCCTTGCGGCTTGCCAATCTGGCTCATCGCTCGGTCAGCGAGGCCTTGAACTTTTCCGCATAGTCCGGATGCCAGCGCGACAGTGGCGGCCGGTTCTCGACAATGTCGCCAGCAGCCCAGAGAATGCGCTTCTCGTCGGTTGCCCGGTCGACGTCGTTGTCGGGGCAGAGGATGTAGAAATCGCCGCGCTCGATGCTCTGCAGCATGAAGTCGACAGTCTGCTCCGGCGTCCAGGCGCCTTCCGGCTTCACCGTGCGCCCATTGGCCGTCAGCGAGGTGAAGACGAAGCCGGGAATCAACAGGTGTGCCGTGACCTTGCAGTCCGGCGTGTTGCGCAGTTCGTGCTGCAGTGCTTCGGTGAACGCCTTCACGCCGGCTTTCGACACGTTGTAGGCGGGATCGCCGGGGGGCGTCGTAATGCCCTGTTTCGAGCCTGTGTTGATGATCAGCGCCGGCTCGCCGTGGCCGATCATGTGCGGTCCGAAGGTGCGCGTGCCGTTGATCACGCCCATCAGATTGACCGACAGCACGTTGTCCCAGTTGGCCTGCGGTCCGAACAGGCTGCTGCCCGGCTGGATGCCGGCATTGTTCAACAGCAGGTGGACCCGACCAAAGCGCTGGATAACCGCCCGTTCGAGCGCTTCCAGTTCGTCGATCTTGCCGACATCCGTCTCGATCGCCACCACCTCGGTGTCGGGATGGGCGGAAAGTGCCGCGACCCCTCGGCATGCCTCGGCGAGCCGGTCGCCGCCGAGATCGGCGAGTACGACGCACATGCCGCGCTTGGCGAAGTCCTTGGCTGCGGCAAGCCCGATGCCGGAGGCAGCGCCCGTGACGACGGCCACCTTGCCGCTGGCGATTGCTGGATGTTGCATGTCGATATCCCTTCTCCTTTGCCACGTAGACCAGAGATATGGACGCGGTTCCCGCCCGGGTCAAATCAGCAAAGCGCAGTTCGGCTTTTCGCGGACAGGCCGTGGCGCATGGTCCCTTCCCCTTGCGCGACGCGATAATCTCGCTAAAAGTGCCGCAAACCAAGGGCCCTGGTCGATGCGGCTCAACGCTCACGAACGGACTTACATCATGGCAGCGCATAAAGACGTGAAGAAGGTCGTCCTCGCCTATTCGGGCGGGCTCGACACCTCGATCATCCTGAAATGGCTTCAGACGGAACTCAACGCTGAGGTCGTGACCTTCACCGCCGATCTCGGCCAGGGCGAAGAGCTCGAGCCGGCACGCAAGAAGGCCGAAATGCTCGGCATCAAGGAGATCTTCATCGAGGACGTCCGCGAGGAATTCGTCCGCGACTTCGTCTTCCCGATGTTCCGCGCCAATGCCGTCTATGAGGGCGTCTATCTGCTCGGCACCTCGATCGCACGGCCGTTGATCTCCAAGCACCTGATCGACATCGCCCGAAAGACCGGCGCCGACGCGATCGCGCATGGCGCGACCGGCAAGGGCAATGACCAGGTTCGCTTCGAGCTTTCGGCCTATGCGCTGAACCCGGACATCAAGATCATCGCACCGTGGCGCGACTGGTCGTTCAAGAGCCGTACCGACCTCCTGGCATTCGCCGAGCAGCACCAGATCCCGGTCGCCAAGGATAAAATGGGCGAGGCTCCGTTCTCGGTCGACGCCAACCTTCTGCACTCCTCGTCCGAGGGCAAGGTTCTGGAAGATCCGTCCGTCGAGGCTCCGGAATATGTCCACATGCGGACGATCTCGCCCGAGTCCGCTCCCGACAAGGCGACGATCATCAAGATCGGCTTTGAAAAGGGTGATGCGGTCTCGATCAACGGCGTTCGTATGAGCCCGGCGACAATCCTCGCGCAGCTCAACGACTATGGCCGAGACAACGGCATCGGCCGCCTTGACCTCGTCGAAAACCGTTTCGTCGGCATGAAGTCGCGCGGCGTTTACGAGACGCCTGGCGGCACGATCCTGCTCGCCGCGCACCGCGCCATCGAGAGCATCACGCTCGACCGTGGCGCCGCCCACCTCAAGGACGAGCTGATGCCGCGCTATGCCGAGCTCATCTACTACGGCTTCTGGTTCTCGCCGGAGCGCGAAATGCTGCAGGCGGCGATCGATCTCAGCCAGCGGCATGTGGAAGGCGAAGTGACCTTGAAGCTCTATAAGGGCAATGTCATCGTTATCGGCCGCGAGAGCGACCAGTCGCTCTATTCCGACCAGCTCGTCACCTTTGAGGACGACCAGGGCGCCTACGACCAGAAGGATGCTGCCGGCTTCATCAAGCTCAACGCGCTGCGGCTGCGCACGCTCGCCAAGCGCAATCTCAGGGGCTGAGCAAGCCTGGTATTGCGTTCAAAGAGCCCGCCGTTGCAGCCGCAGCGGCGGGTTTTTTCATTCCATGCGGCGGCGCGCGCGCAGGAAGGCGAGGTAGGCGGCGATGGACATGAATTCCATGAAGGGTATGACGATGCCGAAGGCGGTGAGCGGATCGCCAATCATGGCGGCTGCCACGCCGCCGAGGAACCCGGATGCCATCTGGATGAAGCCGATCAGGGCCGCGGCGGAACCGGCGATTTCAGGGTGAGGGGCAAGGCCGGCCGTGGTGATGTAGGGACTGACGAAGGCAATACCGAAGGAGCAGATGGCGACCGGTCCCATGATGGACAGGAAGGTCGGCTCGATAAGCTGCACGGAAAGAGCGATCATGACACCGCCGATACCGACCAGCAGCAGTCCGACACGCAGGGCACCACGCTCGCCTAGTCGGCGGGCCAAAATGCGCAGGGCGACGGAACCGGCGAAAAAGAAACCGGACTGCATCAGCATGCCGAGGCCGAACTGGCTCGGTGTCAGGCCGACATGGTTGATGAGCACGAAGGGCAGCATGGTCGACTGCGCGTAGAGCGCGCCGATGCAGCCGCCGAGCACAAGAGCCGAAAACAGCACCCGTGGATCAGCCATCAGAGTGCCATAGGCACTCACAAGCCGGGTCGGGCGGATGCGAGAACGGTCGGGCGTGGTCGTCTCCGCCATCAGAAAGGCGATCGTCAGGCTGGTGCCGATACCAAAGGCGACCATCAGAAAGAAGATCGCCTGCCAACCGGAATATGCCAGCGCCAGGCCACCGAGCGTCGGCCCGGCGGCCGGGCCGATTGCCAGCATGATGCCGACCATGTTCAGGATACGGGCGGCCTCCGCCCCGCTGAACTGGTCACGGACGATGGCGCGCGAAACCGTGATGCCGACCGAGGCGCCGATCCCCTGGATCAGTCGCCCTGCCAGCAGAAAGTCGACCGTCGGGGCGAAGGCTGCAATCAGGCTGCCGATGATGTAGATCGTCAGGAAGGCGAGTGTGGCTTTCCTCCGTCCGAAGGCATCGGAAACCGGGCCGGCAACCAGCTGGGCGAGGGCGAAGCCGCCGAAATAGACCGACAGGCTGAGCTTGATCGCACTCTCCGTCGTGCCAAACGCTTCGACAAGTTCAGGCATGGCGGGTGTGTAGACGGCCATGGAGACTGGGCCGATGGTGGTAAGAAGGGCGCCGATCAGCGAAGTGCGGCGCTCGCTCATGCGAGCCTTGGTCATCTTGTTCCGTTCGGTCAAACTGTGTTGCGGACGGCGCAGATTCCGGCAGGCCGTGTGCTTGATGGGAGCATGGACCATAGAGTCGAGGCGATGATTTGGCGATAGGTCGAATGCGACCTTGATGGGCAGGCCGGCGACGGAATGGCCATAAAATTCGGTTCCAGGCCTGCGCTGCGCTTGCCAATCCCACACCGTGAATACCATATCGGAGGACGAGCCCGGTTCGCGGGCGTCAGGCAGGCCAAGGGGAAATCACCATGAGCACATCGTCGTCCGTCAATCCCGCCGTCTTCGACTGGTCTGGCCCGAACGGGCTGCCGCGCTTCGAGGCTGTCTCTGACGACGACTATGCGCCGGCCCTCGAGGCCGCCCTTGCCGCCCATGACGCCGAGATCGACACGATCGCGAAAAATCCGGAAGCGCCGACCTTCGCCAATACGATCATCGCCTCGGAGACGGCCGGAGACGAACTGTCACGCGTCTCGGCGCTGTTCTGGAACAAGGCCGGCGCCCATAGCAACGACCTCATCCAGGCGCTCGAGCGTGAGATCGCGCCGAAGATGTCGCGCCATTATTCGAAGATCGGCATGAATGCCGACCTGTTCCGCCGCATCGACACGCTGTGGGAGAAACGCGCCGAACTCGGCCTGACGACCGAGGAACTGCGGGTACTGGAGCGCCACTGGAAGGGTTTCGTGAAGTCGGGCGCCAAGCTGGAAAAAGCGAAGCAGGAGCGGCTTGCTGCGATCAATGAGCGGCTCGCGAGCCTCGGCGCGCAGTTCGGCCAGAACGTGTTGGCCGATGAGAAGTCCTGGTTCCTGCCACTCGACGGCGAACAGGATCTCGCGGGCATTCCGGATTTTCTGAAGGAGGCCATGGCAACAGTCGCCGCGGCGCGCGTTGAGGGCCATTCCCATGTCGTCACGCTCTCGCGTTCGATCATCGAGCCGTTCCTCACCTTCTCCACACGACGTGACCTTCGCGAACAGGCGTTCAAGGCCTGGGTGGCACGTGGGATGAACGGCGGGACGAGCGACAATCGGGCGATCGTCAAGGAGACGCTGGCGCTTCGCGCGGAAAAGGCGGGGCTGCTCGGCTATGCCAATTATGCGGCGCTGAAGCTCGACGACACCATGGCCAAGACCCCGGAGGCGGTGAACGGGCTTCTGATGAAGGTCTGGGAAAAGGCGCTCGATCAGGCCCGGATCGAAGAGCGCGAGCTTGCCGCTCTGATCGCCGAGGAAGGCAAGAACCACGAGGTGATGCCCTGGGACTGGCGCCATTATGCCGAAAAGCTGCGTGCCCGGAAGTTCGACTTCTCCGAAGCCGAGCTGAAGCCCTATCTGCAGCTCGAGAAGATCATCGAGGCCTGCTTCGATGTGGCTGGCCGGCTGTTCGGCATCAAGGCGGTACCGCTCAGGCAAGTGGTCGGTTACCATCCGGACGTGCGCGTCTTCGAGATCCGTGACCGCGAGGACAGGCTGGTCGCCATGTTCCTCGGCGATTATTTTGCCCGGCCGTCGAAGCGCTCCGGCGCTTGGATGAGTTCGTTCCAGTCGCAGCACAAGCTGCCGCTCAAAAACGGCGCGATCGGCGAAATCCCGATCATCTATAACGTCTGCAATTTCGCCAAACCCGAGGAAGGTCGGCCAGCGCTCCTGTCGCTCGACGATGCGCGCACGCTGTTCCACGAATTCGGTCACGCCGCGCATGGCATGCTGTCCAACGTCACCTATCCGTCGGTTGCCGGCACCGGCGTGTCGCGCGACTTTGTTGAACTGCCCTCGCAGCTTTACGAACACTGGTTGACGGTGCCGGAAATCCTCAAGACCTACGCGGTGCACTACGAAACCGGGAAGCCGATGCCTGAGGCGCTGCTGGACAAGGTTCTTGCCGCTCGCACCTTCAATGCCGGCTTCGCCACGGTCGAGTTCACCTCGTCGGCACTTGTCGACATGGCCTTCCACACCCGGGGCGCCGTCGAGGACCCGATGGCCGTGCAGGCCGAAGTGCTGAAAACGATCGGCTTGCCACAGTCGCTGGTCATGCGCCACGCCACGCCACATTTCCAGCACGTCTTTGCCGGCGACGGCTATTCGGCCGGCTACTATTCCTACATGTGGTCGGAAGTGCTCGACGCCGACGCCTTTGCTGCCTTCGAGGAAACGGGCAATGCCTTCGATCCGGTCATGGCCGAGAGACTGAAGGCCAATATCTATTCGGTTGGCGGTTCGATCGATCCGGAAGTCGCCTATACGGCGTTCCGCGGCCGGCTGCCGAGCCCTGAAGCCATGCTGAAGAAGAAGGGCCTCGCGGCCTAGTTTCAGCATCGGTTTACAAGACGAAATCCGCACCGCCGGTAACCAAGCCCGGCGGTTGCGCCTTTTTTTCTTTCGCAAACGCAAAAAACAGGGTATGAGCGCGGCAAAGTAACACGCCGCCACTCATTGTCGCGCGCCAGCCATCAGAGATCTTTATATGAAACTTCGCAATATCGCCATCATTGCGCACGTCGACCATGGGAAAACGACCCTTGTGGACGAGCTTCCTGAAACAGTCCGGTTCGTTCCGCGACAACCAGCGCGTTGCAGAACGCGTCATGGATTCGAATGATCTCGAAAAGGAACGCGGCATCACCATTCTCGCCAAGGCGACCTCGGTTGAATGGAAGAACACCCGCATCAACATCGTCGACACCCCCGGCCACGCCGACTTCGGCGGTGAAGTCGAGCGTATCCTGTCTATGGTGGACGGGGCGATCGTGCTCGTCGATTCCTCGGAAGGACCGATGCCACAGACCAAGTTCGTCGTCTCCAAGGCGCTGAAGGTTGGTCTTCGTCCGATCGTCGTCATCAACAAGATCGACCGTCCGGACGGCCGCCACGAAGAGGTCATCAACGAAGTCTTCGACCTTTTTGCCAATCTCGACGCAACGGACGAACAGCTTGACTTCCCGATTCTTTACGGTTCGGGCCGCGACGGCTGGATGAACGTCAATCCGGAAGGCCCGAAGGACCAGGGTTTGGCACCGTTGCTGGACCTCGTTCTGAAGCATGTTCCCGAGCCGAGCGTCGGCGATGAGGACGGCGCGTTCCGCATGATCGGCACGATCCTGGAAGCAAACCCCTTCCTCGGCCGTATCATCACCGGCCGTATCCATTCCGGTTCGATCAAGCCGAACCAGTCCGTCAAGGTCATCGGCCAGGACGGCAAGCTGATCGAGAACGGCCGTATTTCCAAGATTCTCGCCTTTCGCGGCATCGAGCGCACCGCCATCGACGAAGCCCATGCAGGCGACATCGTCGCGATTGCGGGCCTATCCAAGGGCACCGTCGCCGACACCTTCTGCGATCCGTCCGTGACCGAGCCGCTCACCGCGCAGCCGATCGACCCGCCGACGGTCACCATGTCCTTCCTCGTCAACGACAGCCCGCTGGCTGGCACCGAGGGTGACAAGGTCACCAGCCGCGTCATCCGCGACCGTCTGTTCAAGGAAGCCGAAGGTAACGTCGCGCTGAAGATCGAAGAGGCCGAAGGCAAGGATTCGTTCTTCGTGTCCGGTCGCGGCGAATTGCAGCTGGCCGTTCTGATCGAGACCATGCGTCGCGAGGGTTTCGAGCTTGCCGTTTCGCGTCCGCGCGTCGTCATGCACAATGACGAAAAGACCGGCCAGCTCATGGAGCCGATCGAAGAAGTCGTCATCGACGTGGATGAAGAGCATTCCGGTATCGTCGTGCAGAAGATGTCCGAACGCAAGGCCGAGATGGCTGAGCTTCGGCCCTCCGGCGGCAATCGCGTCCGTCTGGTCTTCTTTGCGCCGACCCGCGGTCTCATCGGCTACCAGTCGGAGCTTCTGACCGATACCCGCGGCACGGCCATCATGAACCGCCTGTTCCACGACTATCAGCCCTACAAGGGCCCGATCATCGGCCGGACCAATGGCGTTCTGCTCTCCAACGGAGCGGGCGAGGCTGTCGCCTACGCGATGTTCAATCTCGAAGACCGCGGTCCGATGATGATCGAACCGGGCGAGAAGGTCTATGCGGGTATGATCATCGGCATCCACACCCGCGACAACGATCTCGAAGTCAACGTTCTGAAGGGTAAGCAGCTCACCAACATCCGCGCTGCCGGTAAGGATGAAGCGGTCAAGCTCACCCCGCCGATCCGCATGACGCTCGACCGTGCGCTTTCCTGGATCCAGGACGACGAACTGATGGAAGTCACGCCGAAATCGATCCGACTGCGCAAGATGTATCTCGATGCCAACGACCGCAAGCGGTTCGACAAGGCTCGTGCTGCCGCTCAAGCCTGATTGTCGCGTTCAGTTTTTGCATCAGACCCCGGCTTGCGAGCCGGGGTTTTTGTTTGTGTATTGCAGCCGGCCGGGCTTGCGACGGCCCTTAAGAATGCGTTAAATTTTCCGCTATGGTCCAGATGAGAGCGCTGGAGGCGACGTGACCGGAGAGTATTGGTCGTTTCACCTTCCTTCAGCCGGACGAAAGTAGCGTTATGAAGACGTTGTCGATCGATGTGCGCCCTGCCGAGCCGCAGGATGCCGCCTCCCTAGCCGAGGCGCACCGATGCGCGTGGCAGCATGCCTATGCGGGGCTTATTCCGCATAGACCGCTCACCAGGATGCTTGAACGACGTGGCGAGGCCTGGTGGCGCAGGGCGACACGAGGGCCGGCTACAATCCTGGTCGTCGATGTCGCGGGTATGATTGCTGGCTATACGACGCTTGGCCTAAACCGGGCACGCGCGCTTCCGCAGGAAGGCGAGATCTACGAGATCTACATGCGGCCGGAATATCAGGGAATCGGCCTCGGCCACACGCTGTTCGGCGAGGCGCGTCGCCTGTTGAAGTCTCTAGGCTGTGACGGCATGGCCGTGTGGTGCCTGGAAGACAGCCAGCACGCGGTCGACTTCTTCCGCTCCAACGGTGGTGTCGATGCCGTCGAAGGCCTGGAGGACTTCGACGACGTCCAGTTGAAGAAGCTCGGCTTCATCTGGGACTGAGGACCGCCAGTCGCCGGGTCATTCCGGCTGATAGCCCTCCGGCCAGACGATGGTCGGTTCACCGGATTTTTCTCCTCGCTTGCCGCGCCAGAAGCGTTCCTGATAGCCGCAGGCGAAATCATGCGCCTCGTTGTCGGCGATTTGCCGTGCGAGCATGTTTGCGTCCCGGTTCTCGAGTGCGTCTACATAGCCGATGACGCAGCTCAGACCATCATCCGGTCGCGCTATTCGGGAGACCACCAGAACCTGGCCGGTACTTTCTTCGGTTGGTTCACCTTCCGGCCCCATGTTCTCGATATACCAGCGCAGGATCGTGGCGATGGGCTTACCGGCGGCATCCAGCCGCCATTCGATCTTCGAACCGACGCGGTTGAAGGGAGCGAAGGACTCGTAGACCTTGCCCACCAGTTCGTCGCGCACCGGCCCGTATTGCATGGCCTGACGCAGGTCGCTCTCGGTGAAATAGACCGCAAGGCCCTGGTAGCCGGGGCATTTCATCGTGTCGCTGAACTCATCGTCGAGGATTGTCTGGCAGGCATCGAAATCGAGGTCGGTATAGACGCTGTCATTGGCGGTTGCCGTCTCTGCGGATGCGAAGGTGGCAAGTGCTGCGGCAATGCTGATCATTCGATTGTTCAACATGGATCATCCCCCTACTGGCTTTCGCCATTTCTAGCAGAAAGATCTGCCGCGTGCGCGGTGTTGGCTAGACGGCCCGCAACGGCGCTGTCTGATGCCTTGGGCTTTCGGCTTGGTTCGCCCAAAGCCGTGTTGCAAAGCACTTGGTTTCCCATTAGGAAACGCGGGATTTCAACACTCCAATGGGGCTGAAAATGCGTATTGATGCAATCAAGATCGGCAAGAATCCGCCGGATGACGTGAACGTCATTGTTGAAGTGCCGGTTGGTGGTCACCCGATCAAGTACGAGATGGACAAGGAAGCCGGCGCACTGGTCGTCGACCGCTTCCTCTACACGCCGATGACCTATCCGGGCAATTATGGTTTCGTGCCACACACCCTTTCGGAAGACGGCGACCCGATCGACGTGCTGATCTGCAATACGCGTCCGCTCGTTGCCGGCTGCGTCATCAATGTTCGCCCGATTGGCGTCATGATCATGGAAGACGACGGCGGTCAGGATGAGAAGATCATTGCCGTTCCCTCGCACAAGCTGACCCAGCGCTACGACAAGATCGAAAACTACACCGATATGCCGGAGATCACGCTCAAGCAGATCGAGCACTTCTTCGAGCACTACAAGGATCTCGAGCCCGGCAAGTGGGTGAAGATCGCCGGTTGGCAGGATGTCAGCGTTGCCAAGACGCTGATCGTGGAGGCTATCGAGCGCTATAAGGCCCAGAAGTAAGGTTCAGGCTGCGGTCAGGCCGTCGATCCGTTTTGCCAAATCCTCCGGGTCGCCGTCGATCCGGAGGATTTTTCGTCTGGCGGTGTCGCCGGATACGACAGATACGGATGATTTCGGTACGCCGAGCGCCTTGGCAAGTAGTACGACCAGCGCCTTGTTGGCCTTGCCCTTTTCCGGAACGCTGGAGACGCGTGCCTTGAGATGTGCCTCGCCGTCGGCATTCAGTTCGACGCCGTCGATAGCATCACGCCCACCGTTCGGTGTGAGACGGACGGCAAGCCGCAGGTGATCGTCAAAGGCCTTGTAAGGCCGGATCACACGAACAGGGGAACGATGCTGTTCCACATCAGGGAGCGGATGAAGAAGATGATGAGCAGCACGACGATCGGCGAGATGTCGATGCCGCCGAGGTCGGGCAGGATGCGGCGGATGGGGCGAAGCGCGGGTTCGGTGACGTTGTAGAGGAAGGTGCCGATTGAGGCGACGAAGCGGTTGCTCGAATTGATGACGTTGAAGGCATAGAGCCATGAAAAAATGGCGCTGGCGATAAGCACCCAAGTATAAAGGTTCAATGCCAGATCGATCGTCTGAAACAGCGCGAGCATGCAGGTCTCCATTTCTCCGTTGACAGACATGTAGACATTGGCGACTAAACCGACAAGTCCCGCGGGCCGACGTATGGGAAATCATGTTTAACGGGGTGTCGGCTCCGGTCCTTTTTCAATCATCCGAACGGGAAGTTCCTCAGATGGCTGCAATCTCGTCCGGTGACCGTTTCGCCGCTTTCCGGCATGTGTCCTATTTCCGCTTCTTCTTCGCCCGCTTCCTTGGCGCTTTTGCCACGCAGATTCTCTCCGTGTCGGTGGGCTGGCAAATGTATGACGAGACGGGCAACGTGCTTTATCTCGGACTCATCGGCCTCGTGCAGTTTCTTCCCTCGCTGCTTCTGATCCTGGTCACCGGCTCGGTCGCCGACCGCTACAATCGCCGGGCGATTGCCGCAATCTGCATGATCGTCAGTGCGCTGTGCGGCGGGGCAATGCTGCTTCTCACGATGTTCGACGCCTTCGATCCCTTGATCGTGTTCGCCATCCTCGTTGTGTTCGGTGTCGAGCGCGCCTTCAATGCGCCAGCCGTTCAGTCGCTGGCGCCCAATCTCGTGCCGCCGGAAGACCTCGGCAATGCGGTCGCGTGGAATTCGTCCTCCTGGCAGATGGCGTCGATTATCGGGCCGGTCGCCGGCGGTCTTCTCTACGGCGTCAGCGCGACCCTCGCCTATTCGGTTTCCTTGGCCCTCTTCGCCTCGGCCGCCCTTCTGATCTTCATGGTGGAAAAGCCGGCCCAGCGCAGCGCTTCCAAAGCGGTTTCGTGGAACACGATCCTTGCCGGGTTCCGTTTTATCTTCGGCGAGAAGGTGGTGCTCGGCGCGATCTCGCTTGATCTCTTTGCCGTCTTGCTCGGCGGCGCCGTGGCGCTGATGCCAGTCTTCGCGCGCGATATCCTGACGCTCGGTCCGCTCGGCCTTGGACTTCTGCGCGCTGCGCCCGGCATGGGTGCGGTCATCGTGGCAGTGGCGCTCGCAAGCTTTCCCATCCGTCACAATGCCGGCCTGTTCATGTTCATCGGCGTCGCGCTGTTTGGCGCAGGCACGATCATGTTCGGACTTTCCGAGACGGCCTGGATCTCGATCGCGGCGCTGATGCTCATGGGGGCCGCCGACATGGCGTCGGTCTATGTCCGGGAGACGCTGATCGCGCTTTGGACGCCGGACGAGGTGCGTGGCCGGGTCAATGCCGTGAACATGGTCTTCGTCGGCGCTTCGAACGAGCTCGGCGAGTTCCGGGCCGGAACGATGGCGCATCTGGTGGGGCCCGTTCCGGCGGTGGTGATCGGAGGCGCCGGCACGCTTGCCGTCGCCGCGCTCTGGGCACTTGGCTTCCCGCAATTGAGAAAGATCGACAGTCTGGACGTGCCCAATACTCAGGCGAAGTGATTGGCCTTGAGAAAGACCAGGTCGAGAAATTCCGACAGCCAGGCTTTCAGTGGTGCATCGAAGATCATTCGACCCTCCAGATGGTCGCGGCCCTGCTGGGCGTTGGGCATGATGAAACGGTGCGCGCCGTGGACGACCCAGCGCTGCATCATTGCCCGTGTGAGTTCGGCGTGGAACTGCAGGCCCCAGGCATTGTCGCCGTAACGGATGGCCTGGTTGCGGTAGACGTCACCCTCGGCCAGCAACTGGCAACCGTGCGGCAGGTCGAAGCCCTCTCGGTGAAAATGATAGACCATCTTGGGCCAGCAGCGCATCAGCAGTCGACCGCGCTCGGTCGGTCGCAGCGGATACCAGCCGATTTCGACGCGGCCCTCCGGTTCGGCCTCCACCTTGCCGCCCAGATGGCGCACGAGCATCTGGGCGCCGAGACAGATGCCCAGATAGGGCTTGTTCTCCTTGAGCGGTACGGCAAGCCAGTCCGTTTCCGTCCTGACGAAGGGATCAGGATCGTTGGCGCTCATCGGGCCGCCGAACACCACCGCGCCGGAATGGGCCTCAAGCGTCATCGGCAGCTCGTCGCCAAGGACGGGGCGGCGGATATCGAGTGGAAAGCCCTTCTCCAACAACATCTGGCCGACCCGGCCTGGACTTGATCTCTCCTGGTGGAGCACGATCAGGACAGGCAGGCAGCCGCGGCGCCGAGAAGGATCGTCAAGCATCGCCTTCGCCCTCAAGGCCGGCGCGTGCCTGGGCTTCCTGCCGCTCATGCACCCGATCACGGCCTGAAACGCCAAGCAGGTCGGCGATCCGCCATATGGCATGGTCTTCCATTTCGCTGCGGGTACCGTCCGCGTAGACGATGTCCCAGAGGATGCCGACGAGCTGGGTGCGTTGGCTTTCATCCAAGGTGCGCTTGAGCTCGGAGGTGAAGCGGTAGTAGTCGACCGCCTCGCTCTCGACCTTGCGGCTTTCCGCCAAAAGCGCATCGATCGAATGCTCGTCGAGCGCATACTGCTCGCGCAGCAGGTCGCGAAGCTTGAGCCTCTCGGCGTCATGGACAACCCCGTCCGCTTCCATGACCTGCAGGCACAGGGCGGCGACGGATACCCGCGGATCGTCCGGAGCGAAGGCCGGCTCGTCTTCCCTGGATTGGGTCAGGCTCTGGAAGAAGGACTGCAATCGTTCCAGCATGCACTCTCCTTCAAAACAGTCTGAGCCGGGCCTTCGGGTCGGCCGGTGCCTGGGCGCCCTTGCGAACACCGGGATCGTCAGGAGGGCGGCCGAAAAACGGCTCAGCTTCCGGCTTAGCCTTCTTTTCAGTTCGATCCACGGCCTGCGTCACCGGAGCGGCCAGTGCGGTAATCTCAGAGGCAGCGGCAGGGGCAGGGATGGTGGCGGGAGCAGCTGGCACCGGGGCGGCCGGCTCGATTTCCATGGCACTGACAGGCGGCAGGGTTTCGAGCGCGATCGCGGCGCTGCTGGCCGCGCCTTCCTCTACGGGGCCTTCCAGCTGATCGAAGGGCACCTTCCATTCGAAGGCGTCGAGACGGCCGGTCACCGGCGATAGCGGTAGCCATTTGTCCGAAACATAACCGTCGGCTATCCAGGCTGGATCGCGGCCGGCTTTTAACGCTTGCGCCATCCAGTGGCGGATGCGGCCCTGGTCGCCAGTCTCGGCTTCCTCAATGTCGGCGAGCAAAAGGTAGACCCGCTCGGACGAACTCATCCGGGCAGCTGCCTCCGCCTTGGCGCGGGCCTTCTTGAAGTCCTGTGCGTCGAGGGCGGCTTCTGCGACGATCAGCAGCGATTCGACATTGCTGGTGCGCTGCGTTTCCAGCCGTTCGGCGCGTTTCAAACGGTCAGCGGCGCTGTCACCACTGCGCGCGCGCAGGTAGGCTTTGGCGATTTCCGGATGGGGATTGGTCTTCCAGACCTGTTCAAGCACGTTTGAAGCTTTGCGCAGATTGTCCTCGCGCAGATAGGCCTTGGCCGCGACGATGGCTGCCGGGACGAGATCCTTCGCAAGCTTCAGGGCATGGAGTGCGTTGTCGCGGGCGGCGACAGGTTCGCTCTCCAACTGGTCCTCAGCCTTGGCCGTCAGCAGCACAGCCTTCAATCGGTCGGCCTCTGTGCGGTTCAGCACATGGGCGACGCGCTGCTGGTCGAGCAGGCGGATCGCATCGTCCCAATTGCCGACCCGGCACCGGTATTCCAACGTCGCTTTCGCTGCCCAGGGCAGATAGGGCGCAGCCTCCGCCGCGGTTTCGGCGTATTGCCGTGCCGCTTCATGGGCGCCGAGTTCGATCTGCCTCCATATACAGACCGCGCAGTCCTAGCTCGCGGGTTTCCGGATCATCCGCCATCTGCTGGAAGAGACGTCGCGCATCGTCATGTCGACCTTCGATCACCGCGGTCTGCGCCTCCAGAACAAGGATCAGCGGCTCCTGGTCCGCGCGCAATAGGCCGCGGGCGCGGGCGTTCATTTTGTGGGCGAGGGCCGCATTGCCGGCGCCGGCTGCGATCAGGCCGGTCGAAAGCGCTTGATAGCCGCGGTCACGGGTGCGGGCGCGGAAGAAACGGCGGACGGAATGCGGCGATGTCCACAGCGTGCGAACGAACCACCAGAAGATCATGACGGACGCGACGATGGCGAGCAGCATTGAGGCTGCGACCATCAAACTCATCTCGATCAGCTGTCCTTGCCAGAGAATCGACAGCGAACCTGGCCGGTCAGCGAGCCAGGCGAAGCCGAATCCGAGGGCGAGGATGGTCAGGATGAAGAACAGGATTCTCAGCATGGGTTTGCTACCTCAGCCCTTCTTGCCGCTGACGACGCTGGCGAGCGCATCGCCGACCAGCGCCTCGATTTCGATTCGGGTCTTGAGCATCGACACATAGTCGGTCGAGACAGCCTTGCCGGCATCCGGCAGGCTTTCCCATTCGAGAGCGGCGCCCTTGAGATCGCCGTTCTGCAGCTTGTCTTCCATGCGGGCGAGGATCGCTTCCGGCGTCGCGCCTTCGACATTGCCGACCGGTCGAACCTTGACGACGGAGAGCGCGCTCGACAACAGGCGCTGACCGATCCCTTCATTGGGGTTCGGCTGGTGGATCGCCGCGAGAACAGCGTCGGCGACATCGCCGAACTTGCGGATGAGTTCTGCGCGCGAGGCGACACCGGTCGCGGCGTGCTGGCGGAGCCCTTCGATCATCGGATCGTCGGGGGAGATGCTCGCCAGCGCATCCAATTCTGCCATGTATGGGCCGCCGCGCTCGGTTGCCGATTTCAGTGCGGTCAGCGCGATCGCCTTGGCCATCTCGACGTCGGTTCTTGGCTCATCGAGCTTCTGTTCCGCTTCAGCCAGGCGTTCGCTCAAGCGGGTCTCGGTCTCGTTAAGTGCGGTGGCATTGCCGGCGATCTCGCTTTTGAGGTCAGCGAGTGCCTCGTCGGTCTGGACGAGCCTCTGACGCAATTCGTCAAGTGCCGCGGTGTCAGCTGTCGTGCTGGCCTGGTTGGTGACGGCAGTCTCCAGCGCGGCCAGTCGCTCTTCCAGACGTGGGTCCGCAGCGGCGGCCGGTGCATTGGCAATGCCGGCAATCTGGGTTTTCAGCGCCTCAATCTCGGCGGAGAGGACAGATATATCTTCAGGTGGCGGGGCAGGCGGTGTGACATCCGGAGTGGCTGCCGGCAAATAGCCCGCATATTGCATGCTGCCCGCACCGGCGAGGGCGACAAGCCCACCGAAAATGCCGGCAGCGATCAATGAAGGCAGTGTAGGCGCGGCCTTGACTGGCTGCCGGGACTGCGGCGATTGACGCTTGTCGGTGCTCGCCACCGGCGGCTCGGAAGCGGTTTCAGATTCAGATATGGGGGGCGCGGTGTGGACGGACTCATCGGTGGTCGACGCGGGGCCCGCCCCTTGATCGGTTTCATCGACGGTCTTCTCGACGGATCCGAATGACGCTTCGCCCTCCGAAGCCTTCGGAGTGTCGGCCTGATCAGGCTGTGCCGTGCCGTCGCTGGCAACCGATTCGGCCGTCAGGTCGATGGTGACCGGGTCATTCGGCGACTTCGAGCGGCGGGGCTGCTTTCCGGAAACCATGTCAACCTCTTCATTTCCCTGCGGTCCTCTAAAACTAGTCAGTCGGGCGGGGGAAGGAAAGGGCGAAGATCAAATTTGGCGCCAGACATTAGAGTAGTGAGAGCAGTGATGCCTCTGTCGGGACCGCCGCAGCCTCGGCTTGCGAGCGGAATGGCTCCGGCACGACGTCGACAATTTTCTCGCTCAGGCAAAGAAAGCGGGTGCTAGCAAAGCGGGACGGGTCCGCATCCAGCACGGTGCATTCGAACACATGGCGTGCACTCTCGCTGGAATAAAGCAAGACCGCATCGACGGGGCCGGTGCCGAGCGCCTGCTCCATTTGTGACAGCGAAGGCTTGAACGGCCGCATGCGATAACACTCGCAGACTTCGAGCGGAATAGTCCGTGCGGCAAGCTCTGCTTCGAATCCGGCGGCGCGGGGGCTTCCGGCGAGATAGAGAACGGGACGCTCGGGACTGATGGTCTTGCCGATCCGCTCGGCGATCAACCGCGCGAGCGCCGTCCCGTCGTTGTCGCCCGCAACAGTGTTATGAAAGCCTGCCTTCCAGGCAGCATGTGCGGTCGCTTCTCCGACAGCGAAGCAGGGCATGTCAAAAAGTGAGGCGGGAGTATCGCGCAAGGCCGCCAGTGCTCGCATCGCCTCCGCGCTGGTGACGGCGATGGCGCTGTGCGGGCGGGAAAGCGCCTTGGACAAGGCGACGCTGTCATGCTCCGCGACGGTAAGCGGCAGCAGCAGGGGCTCGTGGCCCCGCCGCTTGAGTTCGGCTGCGGTGCGGCTCGCCGCCGGTTCGGGGCGCGTCACCAGAACGCGCATGGCTCAACTCCAACTGGCGAAGAAGTCGGGACCGGCCTTGGCGCGGATCGCCTCGCCGGCGGTGCGGCCGATCGCGAGCGCTTCGCTGCGGGCTCCGTTCATCTCGATCTCATGATAGCGAGAGCCATCCGGCGTCAGGATCATGCCCGAGAAGGACAATTGGTCTCCGTTGCAGCGCGCATAGCCGGCAATCGGGGTGCGGCAGGAGCCGTCAAGTGCTTCGAGGAAGGCGCGCTCGCATGTTACCGCGTCGTAGGTCCGACGGTCGTTGATCGCCGCCAACAGCGAAGTCATCCGGTCGTCGCCGATGCGGCTCTCGATGCAGATGGCGCCTTGGGCGGGGGCCGGTGGGAAGTCCTTCGGATCAAGGAAGCTCGGTCGGCACGTCGAGCTTGCCCAGGCGCCGGAGCCCGGCATAGGCGAGCATCGTGCCGTCAGCCTGGCCCTCGGCGAGCTTTCTTAGCCGGGTGTCGACCTGACCGCGAAAGGTGATGACCTTCAGATCTGGGCGCAGGCGACGGATGAGCGCCTGGCGTCGCAGCGACGCGGAACCGACGGTGGCGCCCTGCGGCAGTTCGGTCAGCTTTGGCGCTGTCTTGCCGATGAAGGCGTCGCGGACATCCTCGCGCGGCAGGAAGGCGGAGAGAAACAAGCCTTCAGGCAGCTTGGTCGGCATGTCCTTCGAAGAGTGAACGGCCAGATCCAGATCACCGGAGCGCAGTTGCGCCTCAATCTCCTCGGTGAACAGACCCTTGCCGCCCAGTTCCGCCAGCGGCCGGTCGGTGATCCGGTCGCCCTGCGTCGAAAGCACGACGATCTCGAACATCTCTTCGCTCAGCCCATGGGCGGCCATCAGGCGGTCGCGGGTCTCATGGGCCTGGGCGAGCGCCAGCGGGCTGCCGCGCGTGCCGATGCGGAAAGGTTTTGTTTGCATCCGGTCTGATCCGTTGTTACCGACAGTCCTCGTAGACGGGTTTCCCGGTCATCGCAATCAATGAACAGGGCAAATGGGCTCCAAACTGCGCATTCTCGGCATCGAGACCAGCTGCGACGAGACGGCCGCGGCGGTCGTTTCCCGCTTTGAGGACGGAACCGGCCTGATCGAGGCCGATGTGGTCCTGAGCCAGCTCGACGAGCACAGCGCCTACGGTGGTGTGGTGCCGGAAATCGCGGCGCGTGCCCATGTCGATGCGCTGGACAGTCTGATCGAAGAAGCGCTGTCGCGGGCGGACGTGAAGCTCTCCGACATCGACGCCATTGCTGCAACCGCCGGCCCCGGACTGATCGGAGGCCTTCTTGTCGGGCTGATGACCGGCAAGGCGATCGCGCGGGCGACGGGCAAGCCGCTTTATGCGATCAATCATCTCGAAGGCCATGCGCTGACAGCTCGGCTGACGGACAGTCTGAGCTTTCCCTACCTGATGCTGCTGGTTTCCGGAGGGCATACCCAACTCGTCCTCATTCGCGGCGTCGGTGACTACGAGCGCTGGGGCACGACGATCGACGACGCGCTGGGCGAGGCCTTCGACAAGACGGCCAAGCTGCTCGGTCTGCCTTATCCCGGCGGCCCGGAAGTCGAGAAGGCGGCGGCGACCGGGGATGCCAAACGTTTCACCTTCCCGCGGCCGCTGGTCGGCGAGGCGCGGCTCGACTTTTCCTTCTCCGGTCTGAAGACTGCCGTTCGTCAGGCGGCCGAAGGCATCGCCCCGGTCAGCGATCAGGATATTTCGGACATTTGCGCCTCCTTCCAGCGGGCCATCTCGCGTACGCTCGACGACCGGATCGGCCGCGGTCTGCAGCGGTTCCTCGGCGAGTTCCCGCAGCACGACGGCATTCCGGCGCTGGTGGTGGCCGGCGGGGTCGCTGCCAACCAGGAACTGCGCCGCACGCTGCAATCGCTGTGCGACCGGCACGGCTTCCGCTTCGTTGCGCCACCGTACCACTTGTGCACGGACAATGCCGTGATGATCGCCTGGGCGGGGCTTGAACGCATGGCGCTCGGTATGGCGGCGGATCCGCTCGACGTCCAGCCGCGTTCGCGCTGGCCGCTGGACGGCGAGGCAAAGGCCTTGCTCGCCTATGGCAAGCGGGGAGCAAAGGCATGAGCGGAACGAACAGCATTGCCGTCATCGGATCGGGTGCGTTCGGCACGGCGCTGGCCGCCGTCATGGCATCCGAAGGCAGGGTCGAGACGATGCTTGTCGGCCGTGACGCCGCGCTGATCGCCGATCTTCAGGCCACGCGCGTGCACGAGGCCGCGCTGCCGGGAATCCGCCTGCCGGACGCCTTGCAGTTCTCTGCCGATCCCGACGTGATCACCACGGCCGAGATTGTGCTCTTCGCCATGCCGTCGCAGGCCCAGGCGGACGCGGCCGCACAATATGGACCCTTTCTCCGTGAGGGTGTGACGGTGGTCACCTGCGCCAAGGGCATAGACCGCAGCAGCACCCGGCTTCTGACCGACGTGCTTGAAGACGCATTGCCGAATCATCCCGTGGCAGCGCTGTCCGGCCCGGGCTTTGCCGCCGACATCGCCGGCGGCTTGCCGACGGCGATGGCGATCGCGGCGGCCGACCTCGCCGTTGCCGAGCGATTGGCGCATGCGATTTCCGGCCGGACCTTCCGACTTTACGCTTCCGATGACCGCATCGGCGTTCAACTCGGTGGCGCGTTGAAGAATGTGCTGGCGATCGCTTGCGGCATTGTCGAAGGCATGGGGCTGGGCGATTCCGCCCGCGCCGCGCTCATTTCGCGCGGCCTTGCGGAGATGTCGAGGCTGGTGACGGCCATGGGCGGCAAGGCAGATACCGTTCGCGGCCTGTCCGGACTCGGCGACCTGGTCCTGACCGCCACCAGCCACCAGTCGCGCAACCTGCGTTTCGGCATTGCGCTTGGGCGCGGCGAGCCGATCGATTTCTCGCGGGGCCAGCTGGTCGAGGGTGCCTTTGCCGCCGCCGTCGCCTCGCGGCTGGCCGAGGGGCTTTCGGTCAGCATGCCGATCACCGATGCTGTCGCTGCGATTATCGAAGGAAGCCTCGATATTCCGATGGCCATCGAGCAACTGATGTCGCGACCGATCACCACCGAGTGACCCGTTGTTAGAACCAAGGGAGACATGAACATGCTGTTTGCAGTGATCTGCACCGACAAGCCCGGACATCTCAACGTCCGGATGGAAACGCGCCCGACCCATGTGGAGTGGCTGAACGGCCTCAACTCCGCCGGCACGCTGAAGATCGGCGGTCCATTCCTCGATGCCGACGGCAAGCCCTGCGGTTCGATGCTGCTGATCGCCGCCGACGATATCGAGGGCGCCAAGGCGATTGCTTCCGAGGATCCCTATGCCAAGGCCGGCCTCTTCGCCCATGTCGAGATCAAGCCCTACAACTGGGTCTTCAACAATCCGGAGGCGTAAGGCGGACATGGCATACTGGCTTTTCAAGTCCGAACCCTTCAAGTGGTCCTGGGAAATGCAGAAGGCCAAGGGTGAGGCCGGCGAGGAATGGACGGGCGTTCGCAATTATCTGGCGCGCAATAACATGCGGGCCATGAAGATCGGCGACAAGGGCTTCTTCTACCACTCGAACGAGGGGCTGGAAGTGGTCGGCATCGCGGAGGTCTGCGGGCTTTCCCATCCGGATTCAACCGCCGAGGGTGATGCCCGTTGGGACTGCGTCGATATCCGTGCGGTCTGCGACATGCCGAAGCCGGTCTCGCTGAAGGACGTCAAGGCCAATCCGAAGCTGGCCGAGATGGCGCTGGTCACCTCGATGCGGTTGTCGGTCCAGCCGGTGACGGAAGAGGAATATCTCGAAGTCTGCCGCATGGGCGACCTCGACAATCCGCCGAGGTGAGGAAATGGCTTGAACACCGACCCTGAGACCTTCATTCGCGCAAACACTAGCCTGATGGCGCCACCGCATGTGCCGGAAATCCGCTTGCGGCTCGCCAACGAGGTCCATGACCTCTGGCTGAAGACAGAAGCGGATCTCGAGGAGATCGGTCTGCCGCCGCCGTTCTGGGCCTTCGCCTGGGCTGGCGGGCAGGGGCTCGCCCGCTATATCCTGGATCATCCGGAAGAGGTGCGCGGCAAGCGCGTGCTTGATTTCGCCAGTGGCTCAGGACTGGTCGCGATCGCGGCGAGACTTGCCGGGGCGAGCGAGGTGATTGCCGCCGACATCGACCCTTGGGCGGGTACGGCGGTTCGGCTCAACGCGCACGAAAACGGCGTGGAGATCGGCTTTACCAGCGAGGACCTAATCGGCCGCCTCGTCGAGGCCGACATCGTATTGGCAGGAGACGTTTTCTATGATCGTGATTTTGCCAGTTCACTGACCGAATGGTTCGGAAGCCTCACCGCGGGCGGGAAGCGGGTTCTGGTCGGCGATCCCGGGCGAAGCTATTGCCCGAACGAGCGGCTCGAAGCACTCTCTACCCATGAGGTGCCGGTCACACGCGTTCTTGAGGACAGCGAATTGAAAAGTACGACGGTCTGGCGCTTCCGCTGACCGGGTTTTACTTAGGGCGGATAACACAGACGCCGGCCTCGTAGGAGCAGGCGCTGTCGTCCGTCTCGGCGTTGATCTCGATGATCTTTGCCGTCGGTGGGCGATATGAGATGACATCGCCGCGGGATCCCTCAATGGCGAAGTAGATCC
Organism: Rhizobium arsenicireducens; assembly: GCF_964021225.1. Lineage (NCBI taxonomy): Bacteria > Pseudomonadati > Pseudomonadota > Alphaproteobacteria > Hyphomicrobiales > Rhizobiaceae > Rhizobium > Rhizobium arsenicireducens. Next base: position 3,892,820 of record NZ_CAXHYK020000001.1, read on the forward strand.
CGGCGCCGCGAACTCGGACGGCGGAAATCGATCCGGCGAAGGTTCCGATGCCTGGAACGACCGAAGGAAGCCCCGCGCCGCCGACTATACTTTGCTGATAGGGGCGGTCATGACCAGACCAGTGCGGCGAGCGACGGTACTCGCCGGCCTCAAGCGCCGTGGCCGTCACGATAAACGGCAGAGTGCCGGCTATAACCATTACGGGACGGGCAAGACGCGTGACCATGAGTGCCTCTCCATCGGTATCTCGGTGGTTAACAAACTGTTAAGATCACCATGCCCGATTTCTCCGGTAAAGTCATTGCCGTCCGTATTTTTTTGGCGAAACGTCATTATTCATCGCGTCTTGGCATAAAGTTCTATTCAACCCAATCGATTAAATTCGAATCGGGGGGCGAATGGGCTTGTCGTCAGTCATTTCGGCGATTAAACCTCGCGACTGATGCAATGCACCCGCTCGGGATCAAAGCATTGCCCGGAGGATGTCCGAGAATTCGGAACGCATTGAAACGCCGCGAGGTCCTGATGGCGAATCTGACAAATAACCGGCCCTTGTCGCCGCATCTGCAAATCTACAAGCCGATTCCCACCATGGTGATGTCGATCCTGCATCGTATCACCGGTGCGGCGCTCTATTTTGGTACGATCCTGGTTGCCTGGTGGCTGATCGCCGCCTCGACTGGTGCTGCCTATTTCGATTGGGTCAGCTGGTTCATGGGGACGATCATCGGCCGGCTTGTGCTGTTCGGTTACACCTGGGCCTTGCTTCACCACATGCTTGGCGGGCTTCGCCACCTGATGTGGGACGTCGGCTATGGCTTCGACAAGCATTTCTCCACCAAGCTGGCCAAGGCCAACATTATTGGCTCGGTGGTGCTGACCGTTCTCGTGTGGGCGATTGCCTACGCCGTCCGTTCCTGAGGTGACGAATATGGATATGCGCACTCCGCTCGGTAAGGTACGAGGCCTCGGCTCGGCCAAGGAAGGTACGGAACACTTCTGGCGTCAGCGGGTCACGGCCGTCGCCAATATTCCGCTCATCTTCTTCTTCATCGGCTTCCTGGTCTGCTATGGCGGCGCTCCCTATGTGGAAGTCGTGAGCGCGCTGGCCAATCCGGTCGTCGCCGTGGTTATGGGCCTGGTCGTCCTGTCCGGCGTCATTCACATGAAGCTCGGCATGCAGGTGATCATCGAGGACTACGTCCATCAGGAGCTCACCAAGATCGCCCTGTTGATGCTCAACATGTTCTTCGCGATCCTGATCGGCGGGCTCTGTCTTTTCGCCCTTCTGAAGATCGCATTCGTAGGATAATCCCATGGCACCGATCAACTCTCCCGCCCAGAACGGCAAGGCATACAAGTATGTCGACCACTCATATGACGTGGTCGTCGTCGGTGCCGGCGGCGCCGGCCTGCGCGCCACGCTCGGCATGGCCGAACAGGGCTTCAAGACCGCCTGCATCACCAAGGTCTTCCCGACCCGCTCGCACACCGTTGCGGCGCAGGGTGGCATCGCCGCGTCGCTCACCAACATGACGCCGGACTGCTGGCAGTGGCACCTTTACGATACCGTCAAGGGTTCCGACTGGCTCGGCGACGTCGATGCCATGCAGTATCTCGCCATGGAAGCGCCGAAGGCTGTCTATGAGCTCGAGCACTACGGCGTTCCCTTCTCGCGCAACGAGGAAGGCAAGATTTACCAGCGCCCGTTCGGCGGCCACATGCAGAACTACGGCGAAGGCCCGCCGGTGCAGCGCACCTGCGCGGCCGCCGACCGTACCGGTCATGCCATCCTGCACACGCTTTATGGCCAGTCGCTGCGCAACAATGCGGAATTCTTCATCGAGTATTTCGCGCTCGACCTGATCATGGCGCCCGACGGGCGCTGCACCGGTGTTGTCGCCTGGAACCTTGATGACGGTACAATCCATCGCTTCTCGGCGAAGATGGTGGTGCTGGCGACCGGCGGTTATGGTCGCGCCTACTTCTCGGCAACCTCGGCCCATACCTGCACCGGCGACGGTGGCGGTATGATCGCCCGCGCCGGCCTACCGCTCCAGGACATGGAGTTCGTGCAGTTCCACCCGACCGGCATCTATGGTGCCGGCTGTCTGATCACCGAAGGCGCGCGCGGAGAAGGCGGTTACCTGGTCAACTCCGAGGGCGAGCGCTTCATGGAGCGCTATGCACCGTCGGCCAAGGATCTTGCTTCGCGCGACGTCGTCTCGCGTTGCATGACGCTGGAAATTCGTGAAGGCCGCGGCGTCGGCAAGAACAAGGACCACATCTTCCTGCATCTCGACCATCTCGATCCGGCCGTCTTGCACGAACGCCTGCCGGGCATCTCGGAATCTGCGAAGATCTTCGCCGGCGTCGATGTGACCCGTGAGCCGATCCCTGTCCTGCCGACCGTCCACTACAACATGGGCGGCATACCGACCAACTATTGGGGCGAAGTGCTGAACGCAGATGCCAACAATCCGGGACGCGTTGCGCCCGGCCTTATGGCGGTTGGTGAAGCCGGCTGTGCATCCGTTCACGGTGCAAACCGCCTCGGCTCCAACTCGCTGATCGACCTCGTGGTGTTCGGTCGTGCCGCGGCCATCCGCGCCGGCCAGGTGATCGACAAGTCCGAGCCGGTTCCGGCGCTCGACATCGCCGCCTGCGACAAGATCATGGAGCGCTTTGACAGCCTGCGGAACGCGTCCGGCTCGACGCCGACGGCGGTGCTGCGCGACAAGATGCAGCGCGCCATGCAGGAAGACGCTGCCGTGTTCCGTACCCAGGAAGCGCTGGAAAGCGGCTGCCGCCGCATCTCGGCCATCTGGAAGGAACTGCCGGACGTCAAGGTTACCGACCGCTCTCTGGTCTGGAACTCTGACCTCGTCGAAACGCTCGAACTGCACAACCTGATGGCCAACGCCATCACCACGGTCTACGGCGCCGAAGCGCGCAAGGAAAGCCGCGGCAGCCATGCGCGCGAAGACTATACCAGCGGCCCGTTCGCCGGTCGTGACGACGAGAACTGGCGCAAGCATACGCTTGCCTGGGTCTCTGAGGCGGGCGACGTGAAGCTCGACTATCGTCCGGTCCACACCGACCTGATCGCCGAAGGCATCGATCCCTACAAGATCGCGCCCAAGGCCCGCGTCTACTGATCTCGAAGAGGAACTGGACATGGTTGAACTCGCTCTTCCGAAGAATTCGCAGATCAGTGAAGGCAAGGTCTGGCCGAAGCCGGCCAGCGCCAAGAACGTCCGCGAGTACCGGATCTATCGCTGGAACCCGGATGACGGCCAGAACCCGCGCATCGATACCTATTATATCGATATCGATGACTGCGGCCCGATGGTTCTCGATGGTCTCTTGTACATCAAGAACAATATTGATCCGACGCTGACGCTGCGCCGCTCCTGCCGCGAAGGCATTTGTGGTTCCTGCGCCATGAACATCGATGGCACCAACACGCTCGCCTGCACCAAGGGCATGGACGAGATCGGCGGCACCGTGAAGGTGTATCCGTTGCCGCATCTGCCGGTGGTCAAGGATCTCGTGCCGGATCTGACCAACTTCTACGCCCAGCACCGCTCTATCGAGCCCTGGCTGAAGACGGTTTCTCCTCCGCCGGCCAAGGAGTGGAAGCAGAGCCACGAGGACCGCCAGAAGCTCGACGGCCTCTACGAGTGCATCCTTTGCGCGTGCTGCTCGACCTCCTGTCCGAGCTATTGGTGGAACGGCGACCGCTATCTCGGTCCGGCCGTCCTGCTGCAGGCCTATCGCTGGCTGATCGACTCCAGAGACGAAGCGACCGGCGAGCGTCTGGACAACCTGGAAGATCCCTTCCGTCTCTATCGCTGCCACACCATTATGAACTGCGCGCAGACCTGTCCCAAGGGTCTGAACCCAGCCAAGGCGATCGCCGAGATCAAGAAGATGATGGTCGAACGCCGCGTATGATCGGCACGACAGGTAGCATGCGGGTTGCATTTTAGCAGTTGCGACCCATGTAATTGCGGACCGGCGAGGATTTCCATTGGAGGTCCCGCCGTTTCGTATATTTGCTAGTGTCTTGATTTGATCGTCCCTTTCGCGATAATTCCGCCTTGTTTCGGGACGACAACCGGCCTTACGCGGTCAACCGGGAGTGTGATGATGAAGTTGAAACATGCGGCGACGGGCGTCGCGATCCTTCTGTCTCTGGCGGGCTGCCAGCGTACGTCCTACAGCGGATTTGAATCCAGTTCCTCGACCCTCCCGCCGCTAGAAGCTCAACCCGTTCCCTCCGTCCAGTCGGGACAACTACCGCCGCCCGGTACGACCTCGCCGTCGGGGTTCCCTGCTGCCCCCGCTCCGGGAACCCAGACCGCCGCCATTGACGCTGTTCCTGCTACGGCTCTCGACGTTACCAAGGAATCGATGGTCGGCAACTGGCGTGTTTCCAATGCCGGCGCCTCGTGCGACATGTTCCTGACGCTGACCAATCTCGGCAGTGGTTCGCGTGGAGGTACGCGCGGATGCGCTGGTCCGCTGACGGCCATGGGGTCCTGGGAAGTCGCCGGCCGGCAGGTTGTCCTCAAGGACCGCAGCGGCAATGTGCTCGGGCGCCTCTACAAGACCGCCGACGCGCGTTATGACGGCACGACCAATACCGGTCAGCCGATCAGTCTCAGCCGCTAAATCTCCACCATTCATAGGACCTGCGGCGGTCGCTCCGGCGACGCCGCAGGTCTGCCCAAGCGGAGCCTGCGCATGCAGCCCATCCCCGACTATGCGATGAGCGTCGCCGAGCACTTGCGTTCGATGACTGAGGCCGGCACGCTGAAGGCCGACAAGGCCCAGATGTTGGTGGCCAATCACCTCGACCGCATTCTCCAGGAGATGAAGCAGCGTAGGCCGGCCGCCAAGAAGAGTGCGCTCGGCTGGATGTTTGCGCAGAAACGCAAGCCGCTTCAGCCGGTCCGCGGCCTCTATGTTCATGGCAGCGTCGGTCGCGGCAAGACCATGCTGATGGACCTGTTCTTCAAGATGGCTCCGGTCGAGAAGAAGCGGCGTGCTCATTTCCACGAATTCATGGCCGACGTGCATGCCCGTATTCACGCCCACCGGATCAAACTGAAGAACGGCGAGACACGGCAGGCCGACCCTGTCCCCCCGGTGGCTGCCGCGTTGCGCGAGGAGGCCGAACTCCTGTGTTTCGATGAGTTCACCGTCACCGATATTGCCGACGCCATGATTCTATCCAGGCTTTTCACCGAGCTCTTTGCCCGGGGCTGCACGCTCGTCGCCACGTCGAATGTCGAGCCCGGCAATCTTTACCGCGACGGACTCAACCGCGGGCTGTTCCTGCCCTTCATCGCGCTGCTGCAACGCCACGTCGAGGTGACGACGCTCGATTCTCCCACCGACTACCGGCTGGAGAAGCTTGAGAGCCTGCCCGTCTATGTGGCGCCGCTCGATGCGGACGCGGACCGTCTGATGAACCTGGCCTGGCAGCGGATCACGGAGGGACGCCCCGAGGTGCCGACCGAGATCGAGATGAAGGGGCGTGTCGTACCTGTGCCGCGTGCCGTCGGCCGCGCCGCGCGCTTCTCGTTCGGAGAGCTCTGTGAGAAACCTCTCGGCGCCTCCGATTATCTGGAGATCGCACGCCGGTTCGATGTCGTCTTCATCGACCATATCCCGCAACTCGGGCCGTCCAAGCGCAACGAGACGAAACGCTTTATTATTCTTGTCAATTCACTCTACGACGCGACCGTTCGGTTGTTCGCATCTGCCGCCGCGATGCCAGAGCAAATTCTCACGGAGAAAAAGGGAACCGAAGGTTTCGAATTTGATCGTACTGTCTCACGGCTGTTTGAAATGCGCAGCGCCGACTATTTGGCGCTTCACGTCGGGAACCGCGCCTGATTGATCATGAATTGGGTTCATTTATTTGACGTTTACGTAAAAGTTTTATCATCTAACCGATTGAAAATACTGCCCTCGAAATAATGAGTTGCAGTTTTACTCAACTGTCGCTATGCGATCTTTCACAATGCCCGGCTAATTATAGCTGTCAGCTTTTGTTTTGGATCTAAAAGGAAGCACTCCAATGGCGCGCAACAAGATCGCTCTTATCGGTTCTGGAATGATTGGTGGAACGCTGGCGCATCTCGCCGGCCTCAAGGAGTTGGGCGATATTGTCCTGTTCGACATCGCCGACGGTATCCCGCAGGGCAAGGGCCTCGACATTGCCCAGTCCTCGCCGGTCGAAGGCTTCAATGCCAAGCTGACCGGCTCCAGCGACTATGCCGCCATCGAAGGCGCTGACGTCTGCATTGTCACCGCCGGTGTCGCCCGCAAGCCGGGCATGAGCCGCGACGACCTGCTCGGCATCAACCTCAAAGTCATGGAACAGGTCGGCGCCGGCATCAAGAAATATGCCCCCAACGCCTTCGTGATCTGCATCACCAATCCGCTCGATGCCATGGTCTGGGCGTTGCAGAAGTTCTCCGGCCTGCCGGCCAACAAGGTTGTCGGCATGGCTGGCGTTCTCGATAGCGCCCGCTTCCGCCTGTTCCTCTCGGAAGAATTCAAGGTTTCGGTTCAGGACGTCACCGCCTTCGTTCTCGGCGGTCACGGCGACACAATGGTGCCGCTCGCCCGCTACTCGACCGTTGGCGGCATTCCGCTCACCGACCTCGTCAAGATGGGCTGGGTCACCAAGGAACGTCTCGAAGAAATCATCCAGCGTACCCGTGACGGCGGCGCCGAAATCGTCGGTCTGCTGAAGACCGGCTCGGCCTACTATGCGCCGGCCGCCTCGGCGATCGAAATGGCAGAATCCTACCTCAAGGACAAGAAGCGCGTCCTGCCCTGCGCCGCCTATCTTTCGGGCCAGTACGGCGTGAAGGACATGTATGTCGGCGTGCCGACGATCATCGGCGCCGGGGGCGTGGAGCGCATCATCGAAGTTGAATTCAACAAGGCCGAAGAAGAAGCCTTCCAGAAGTCCGTCGGCGCGGTGGCCGGCCTCTGCGAAGCCTGCATCAATATCGCCCCCGCCCTCAAGTAACCGCCACTCGGCCCAGAACTAGGGACTAGACGATGAACATTCATGAATATCAGGCCAAGGCTCTGCTGAAGGGCTATGGCGCACCGGTTGCCGAAGGTGTGGCGATCTTCTCGGCGGAAGAAGCCGAAGCGGCCGCCAAGTCGCTTCCCGGCCCGCTCTACGTGGTCAAGAGCCAGATCCATGCCGGCGGTCGCGGCAAGGGCAAGTTCAAGGAACTCGGCCCCGACGCCAAGGGCGGCGTTCGCCTCGCCTTCTCGATCGACGAAGCCAAGGCTCACGCCAAGGAAATGTTCGGCAATACGCTGGTGACGGCCCAGACCGGCGAAGCCGGCAAGCAGGTCAACCGCCTCTACATCGAAGACGGCGCCGACATCGCTCGCGAGCTTTACTGCTCGCTGCTGGTCGACCGCTCCGTCGGCCGCGTCGCCTTCGTCGTTTCGACCGAAGGCGGCATGGACATCGAGGCTGTCGCCCATGACACGCCCGAGAAGATCCACACCATCGCCATCGACCCGGAAGCCGGCGTGACGGCTGCCGACATCGCCGCCATCTCCAAGGCTCTCGAGCTGACCGGTGCTGCCGCCGAAGACGCAAAGTCGCTCTTCCCGGCGCTCTACAAGGCCTTCGTCGAGAAGGATATGGCGCTCCTCGAGGTTAACCCGCTGATCGTCATGAAGAATGACCACCTGCGCGTTCTCGACGCCAAGATGTCGTTCGACGGCAATGCGCTGTTCCGCCATGACGACGTGCGCGCGCTGCGCGATGAGACCGAAGAAGATGCCAAGGAAATCGAGGCCTCCAAGTGGGATCTCGCCTATGTCGCGCTCGACGGCAATATCGGCTGCATGGTCAACGGTGCCGGTCTCGCCATGGCGACGATGGACATCATCAAGCTGTATGGCAAAGAGCCGGCGAACTTCTGTGACGTCGGCGGCGGTGCCGGCAAGGAGAAGGTTGCTGCTGCCTTCAAGATCATCACCGCCGACCCGAAGGTCGAGGGCATTCTCGTCAACATCTTCGGCGGCATCATGAAGTGTGATGTCATCGCCGAGGGCGTTGTCGCAGCCGTCCAGGAAGTCGGTCTGAAGGTTCCGCTCGTCGTGCGTCTCGAAGGCACCAATGTCGAGCTCGGCAAGAAGATCCTGAACGAGTCCGGTCTGGCGATCACCGCCGCTGACGATCTGGACGACGCGGCGAAGAAGATCGTTGCGGCGATCAACGGCTAATTTGAAGGACCGGAAACAATGTCGATTCTCGTCAACAAGAACACCAAGGTCCTCGTGCAGGGCCTGACCGGCAAGACCGGTACCTTCCACACCGAGCAGGCTCTGGCCTACTACGGCACCCAGATGGTCGGCGGTATCCATCCGAAGAAGGGCGGCGAAACCTGGACCGGCTCCAAGGGCGAAAGCCTGCCGATCTTTGCCACCGTCGCAGAAGGCAAGGAAAAGACCGGCGCCGACGCGACCGTGATCTACGTGCCCCCGGCCGGTGCCGCAGATGCGATCATCGAGGCGATCGAAGCCGAGATCCCGTTCATCACCTGCATCACCGAAGGCATCCCGGTCATGGACATGGTGCGCGTCAAGGCTCGCCTCGACCGCTCCAAGTCCCGCCTGCTCGGCCCCAACTGCCCGGGCATCCTGACGCCGGAAGAATGCAAGATCGGCATCATGCCGGGCTCGATCTTCCGCAAGGGTTCGGTCGGCATCGTTTCGCGCTCCGGCACGCTGACCTACGAAGCCGTGTTCCAGACCTCGAACGAAGGCCTTGGCCAGACGACGGCCGTCGGCATCGGCGGCGACCCGGTCAAGGGCACCGAGTTCATCGACGTCCTGGAACTGTTCCTGGCGGACGAGGCCACGCAGTCGATCATCATGATCGGCGAAATCGGTGGCGCGGCTGAAGAAGATGCGGCGCAGTTCCTCATCGACGAAGCCAAGAAGGGCCGCAAGAAGCCGATGGCAGGCTTCATCGCCGGCCGGACCGCTCCGAAGGGCCGCACCATGGGTCATGCCGGTGCAGTCGTCTCCGGCGGCAAAGGCGACGCGGAATCGAAGATCGAGGCCATGGAAGCGGCCGGCATCAAGGTTTCGCCTTCCCCGGCTCGCCTGGGCAAGACGCTGGTTGAAGTCCTCAAGGGCTGAGACCACTTAACTACTACCAGGCAGGGGGACCATGCATGTGGTCCGCCTGCCTGATTTGGCGTTTTAGGAACTGGATCGCACGGGGCGGTCCAAGCAAGCGGCAGACCGGTCCCCGGTCATCACCTCAAGTCGGGAGGCGGGCGGAAACGCTCGCAAGACACCATGGCAAGGCAAGAAGCCAACGAGCAGTTTCAGATCACGTCGTTCCTCGACGGTTCGAACGCTGCCTATATCGAGCAGCTCCACGCGCGTTACGAGGACGATCCGACTTCCGTACCGGACGAATGGCAGGCCTTTTTCAAGGCGCTCGCCGAGAATCCGGCCGATGTGAAGAAGGCTGCCGCGGGCGCTTCCTGGCAACGCAAGAACTGGCCGATCGCCGCTCAGGGCGACCTCGTTTCCGCGCTTGACGGCAATTGGGGCGTGGTCGAGAAGGCCATCGAAACCAAGGTCAAGGCCAAAGCAGAAGCTGCCGCCGCAGCCAGCGGCACGCTGGCGAATGAGGCTGACGTCCTTCAGGCGACACGTGATTCTGTCCGGGCCATCATGATGATCCGGGCCTATCGCATGCGAGGCCATCTTCATGCCAATCTCGATCCGTTGGGTCTTGCCGCGCCTGTCGAGGACTACAACGAGCTGTCACCGACCGCCTACGGCTTCACCGATGCCGACTATAACCGCAAGATCTTCATCGACAACGTGCTTGGTCTCGAATACGCGACCATTCCGGAGATGCTTGACATCCTGAAGCGGACCTATTGTTCGACGCTCGGCGTCGAATTCATGCATATTTCCAATCCAGAAGAAAAACACTGGATCCAGGAGCGGATCGAAGGCCCGGACAAGGGCGTCGAATTCACGGCGAACGGCAAGAAGGCGATCCTGCAAAAGCTGATCGAGTCCGAGGGTTTCGAGCAGTTCATCGACGTCAAGTACAAGGGAACCAAGCGTTTCGGTCTGGACGGCGGCGAGGCGCTTATCCCGGCGCTGGAGCAAATCATCAAGCGCGGCGGCCAGGAAGGCCTTGAGGAGATCGTGTTCGGCATGGCCCATCGTGGCCGCTTGAACGTTCTCACCAATGTGATGGCGAAGCCGCATCGTGCCGTGTTCCACGAGTTCAAGGGCGGCTCCTTCAAGCCGGACGAAGTCGAAGGTTCAGGCGACGTGAAGTACCATCTCGGTGCGTCTTCCGACCGAGAATTCGACGGCAACAAGGTTCATCTGTCGTTGACGGCCAACCCGTCGCACCTGGAAATCGTCAACCCGGTCGTGATGGGCAAGGCCCGCGCCAAGCAGGACCAACTCGCCAAGGTCTGGGACGGCGACATCGTTCCGCTTTCCGAGCGCTCCAAGGTGCTGCCGCTGCTACTGCACGGCGACGCGGCCTTTGCTGGCCAGGGGGTCGTGGCCGAAATCCTCGGTCTTTCGGGCCTGCGCGGTCACCGTGTTGCCGGCACGATGCATTTCATCATCAACAACCAGATCGGCTTCACCACCAATCCGGCCTTCTCGCGCTCGTCGCCTTATCCGTCCGACGTTGCCAAGATGATCGAGGCGCCGATCTTCCACGTCAATGGCGACGATCCGGAAGCGGTCACCTACGCCGCGAAGATTGCAACCGAATACCGGATGAAGTTCCACAAGCCGGTCGTGATCGACATGTTCTGCTACCGCCGCTTCGGCCATAACGAAGGCGACGAGCCGGCGTTTACCCAGCCGAAGATGTACAAGGCGATCCGCGCCCACAAGACCGTCGTTCAGCTCTATGCCGAGCGCCTGATCGCCGAAGGCCTCATCTCCGAGGGCGAATTCGAGAAGATGAAGGCCGACTGGCGCGCTAATCTCGAGCAGGAATTCGAAGCGGGGCAGTCCTACAAGCCGAACAAGGCTGATTGGCTTGACGGCCAGTGGTCGGGTCTGCGCGCCGCTGACAATGCCGACGAACAACGCCGCGGCAAGACCGCCGTCCCGATGAAGTCGCTCAAGGAAGTCGGCCGCAAGCTGTCGACCATCCCGGAAGGCTTCAAGGCGCACCGCACGATCCAGCGTTTCATGGCTAATCGTGCTCAGATGATCGAGACGGGCGAGGGGATCGACTGGGCGATGGGCGAAGCCCTTGCCTTCGGCTCACTCTGTGTTGAAGGCACCAAGATCCGCCTGTCCGGCCAGGATTGCGAACGCGGCACTTTCTCGCAGCGTCATTCGGTTCTCTACGATCAGGAAACCGAAGATCGCTTCATCCCGCTCGCCAACCTTGCGCCTAACCAGGGCCGCTACGAGGTCATCAACTCGATGCTGTCCGAAGAGGCCGTGCTCGGCTTCGAATACGGCTATTCGCTCGCCCGTCCGAATGCGCTCACCCTGTGGGAAGCCCAATTCGGCGACTTCGCAAACGGTGCACAGGTCGTCTTCGACCAGTTCATCTCGTCGGGCGAACGCAAGTGGCTGCGTATGTCGGGTCTCGTCTGCCTCCTTCCGCACGGCTATGAAGGCCAAGGTCCGGAGCATTCGTCGGCCCGCCTCGAACGCTGGCTGCAGATGTGCGCCGAAGACAACATGCAGGTCGCCAACGTCACGACGCCGGCCAACTATTTCCACATCCTGCGTCGCCAGGTGAAACGCGATTTCCGCAAGCCGCTCATCCTGATGACGCCGAAGTCGTTGTTGCGCCACAAGCGTGCTGTCTCAAGCCTGTCGGAAATGGCCGGCGAAAGCTCGTTCCACCGCCTGTTGTGGGACGATGCCGAGATCATCAAGGATGGCCCGATCAAGCTGCAGAAGGACAACAAGATCCGTCGCGTCGTGATGTGCACGGGCAAGGTTTACTACGACCTTCTCGAAGAGCGCGAGAAGCGCGGCATCGACGATGTCTACCTGCTGCGCATCGAACAGCTCTATCCGTTCCCGGCGAAGGCGCTGATCAACGAACTTTCGCGTTTTCGCAACGCGGAGATGGTATGGTGTCAGGAAGAGCCGAAGAACATGGGTGCGTGGTCATTTATCGACCCGTATCTCGAATGGGTGCTTGCCCACATCGATGCCAAGTACCAGCGTGTGCGTTACACCGGCCGTCCGGCCGCCGCTTCGCCGGCGACGGGCCTGATGTCCAAGCATCTCGCTCAGCTCGAAGCCTTCCTTGAGGATGCGCTGGGGGGCTGATGCCTCCCACCGCCGAGACACCATCGACAGAAACATTCTCTGATCAACGGAATTGAGATCATGGCCACAGAAATCCGCGTACCCACCCTGGGTAAATCCGTCAGCGAAGCCACCGTCGGCACCTGGTTCAAGAAGGTTGGCGATGTCGTCAAGGCCGATGAGCCAATCGTCGAACTGGAAACCGACAAGGTAACCGTCGAGGTTCCGGCACCGGCATCGGGCGTGCTCAGTGAAATCGTTGCCGCCAACGGTGAAACCGTCGGCCTCGGGGCCTTGCTCGGCCAGATTGCCGAAGGTGCTGCAGGCGCCGTATCGGCGGAACCGGTCAAGGCCGCTGCTCCGGCGGCCGCAGCTGCTCCCGCAGCGCCGGCAGTGTCTGCACCGGCCCCGGCCCCGGCCGCAGGTGGAATGCCGGCCGCTCCGGCTGCCGCCAAGATGCTGGCTGAAAACAAGCTCTCCGCCGATCAGGTTGATGGTTCCGGCAAGCGTGGCCAGGTTCTTAAAGGTGATGTGATCGCCGCAGTCGCCAAGGGTGTCACGACCACCGCCGCCCCGGCGCCGGCTGCCGCTCCGCGCGCACCGTCGGCCACCGACGACGTGGTCCGCGAGGAGCGCGTCAAGATGACCCGCCTGCGCCAGACGATCGCCAAGCGCCTCAAGGATGCCCAGAACACGGCGGCCATGCTGACCACCTACAACGAGGTGGACATGTCGGCGGTGATGAGCCTGCGCAACAAGTACAAGGACATCTTCGAGAAGAAGCATGGCGTGAAGCTCGGCTTCATGGGCTTCTTCACCAAGGCGGTGACCCATGCGCTGAAGGAACTCCCGGCCGTCAACGCCGAGATCGACGGCACCGACATCATCTACAAGAACTACTGTCACATCGGCGTCGCCGTCGGCACCGACAAGGGCCTGGTGGTGCCGATCGTGCGCGATGCCGACCAGATGTCGATCGCCGACATCGAGAAGGACATCGGCCGCCTCGGCAAGCTCGCCCGTGACGGCGCGCTCTCCATGGCGGATATGCAGGGCGGCACCTTCACCATCTCCAACGGTGGCGTCTACGGTTCGCTAATGTCGTCGCCGATCCTGAATGCGCCACAGTCCGGTATTCTCGGCATGCACAAGATCCAGGAGCGCCCGGTCGCCATCGGTGGCCAGGTCGTCATCCGCCCGATGATGTATCTCGCGCTCTCCTACGACCACCGCATTGTCGATGGCAAGGAAGCCGTCACCTTCCTGGTGCGCGTCAAGGAAAGCCTGGAAGACCCGGAGCGTCTGGTTCTTGACCTCTAAGAATGATCCTCAGGGAGGCTGCCACTGGCAGCCTCCCGTTCAATCCGGCATAGTGGCGAACCAAGGGTCGCGCTGAGGTCGGAAGGAAAACGAAGATGCACGCCTATCTCCTGGAACTCGCCTCGCTGATGGCTGTCTTCTCCTTCGCGATCGTCGCGCCGGGAGCCGATACGGCCATGGTCATGCGTCAGGCGATGGTGCACGGGCGGCGCGCGGCGATCCTGACCAGCGTCGGTATCGGCACGTCGCTGATGTTCCATGTGAGCTACACCATCCTCGGTCTCGGTATCATCATCTCGCAGTCACTGCTGTTGTTCGGCATCATCAAGTGGGTGGGCGCGGCCTATCTCATCTACATGGGCGTCATGGCGCTGCGGGCGGGCAAGACGGATCTCGATCCCGTAGCTGGTGAAGCGGCTGCGCCCCGCCAGGGCGCCTTTCGGGCCTTCGGCCTCGGCTTCCTCGCCAATGCGCTCAATCCGAAGCCGGTCTTGTTTTTCCTGTCGATCTTCTCCGCGCTGGTCAGCGCCTCGACGCCCGGCATGATGAAGTTCGGCTATGGCCTGGTCATGGCGGCTTGCCTCATCGCTTGGTTCGTCGGCGTGTCCTTCTTCATGACCACGCCGCGGATGCGCGCGGTCTTTTCCCGCATGAGCAAATGGATCAACCGGGCATCGGGCCTGGTGTTCATCGCCTTCGGTTTGAAACTCGCGGCGGCGAGGGCCAACTGAGATGAGCGCTGGGCGGTTGCGACTGATGGCAGTGAGCCTGATCGCCGCGGCTGGCCCCGCGATTGCCGTCGACTGCCCCATTGAACGCGCCGTCTATGTCGAGGCGGAAGCAAAGACGGAGGTCCGCTTCCTGCCCTCCGGCGGCGAGGCGACGCCGGTCAGCCACCGCTTCTCGCTGGTGAATTCGGCGGGGAAGATGACGGTCGACGCTCACGTACTCTACGATGCGGACATCGAACGGCCAGTGGCAATGGCTCTCAACAATTGCCCCGAGGGGGACGTAACCGGCGCGGACATCGCGGCCTGCACCGTCTGGACGGGCATCATCTATGCGGCCGACAAGGCGACCGGGCATGTCGACCTTCTGCCGCCGGAAGGCGCCGATGCGCCGGACACACTGCTTCTGCCGGGCTTCGGCCCGGCGATCGCGGCATCCTCCTTCGGCAGTGCCATGACGGCCATGCCCTGGGATGTCTTCACATTCAAACAATGTTCGCCCAAGGCCTGAGGCGGCGGTACTGGAACAGTCGAAGGAACGATACGATGGCTTATGATGTGGTTGTAATCGGTAGTGGCCCGGGCGGTTATGTCTGCGCGATCAAGGCAGCCCAACTCGGCCTCAAGGTGGCCGTGGTCGAGAAGCGCGCCACCTATGGCGGCACCTGCCTCAACATTGGCTGCATCCCGTCCAAGGCGCTTTTGCACGCCTCGGAAATGTTTCATCACGCCGCCCATGGCATGGATACGCTCGGCGTCGAGATTGCCGCGCCCAAGCTCAACCTCGAAAAGATGATGGCGCACAAGGACGCGACCGTGAAGGCGAACGTCGAGGGCGTCTCCTTCCTGTTCAAGAAGAACAAGATCGAGGGCTTCCAGGGCACCGGCAAGGTCGTTTCCGCCGGCAAGGTTTCCGTTACCAATGACAAGGGCGAGGAGCAGATCCTCGAGACCAAGAACATCGTCATCGCCACCGGCTCCGACGTCGCCGGCATTCCCGGTGTCGGCGTCGAGATCGACGAAAAGGTCATTGTGTCTTCCACCGGCGGCATCGCGCTCGACAAGGTTCCGGGCACGATGGTTGTTGTCGGCGGTGGTGTCATCGGCCTCGAGCTCGGCTCGGTCTGGATGCGCCTCGGCGCCAAGGTCACCGTCGTCGAATATCTCGACACCATCCTCGGCGGCATGGACGGCGATGTCTCGAAGCAGTTCCAGCGTATGCTCGTCAAGCAGGGCATGGAATTCAACCTCGGCGCCAAGGTCACCGGCGTCCAGAAGGCCGACAAGGGTGCGAAGGTCACCTTCGAACCGGTCAAGGGTGGTGAAGCCCAGACGATCGACGCCGATGTTGTGCTGATCGCCACCGGCCGCAAGCCCTATACCGAGGGCCTGGGTCTCGCCGAAGCCGGCGTCGCGCTGGACGGGCGCGGCCGAGTCGAGATCGACGGCCACTACCGCACCAATGTCGCCGGCATCTACGCCATTGGTGACGTCGTCAAGGGGCCGATGCTCGCCCACAAGGCGGAAGACGAAGGCGTGGCGCTTGCCGAGATCCTCGCCGGCCAGCACGGCCATGTGAACTATGACGTCATTCCGGGCGTCGTCTACACCCAGCCGGAAGTGGCCTCCGTCGGCAAGACGGAAGAAGAGTTGAAGGCCGCGGGCGTTTCCTACAAGGCCGGTAAGTTCCCGTTCACCGCCAATGGCCGAGCCCGCGCCATGCAGGCGACTGACGGTTTCGTCAAGGTTCTGGCCGACAAGGACACCGACCGCGTCCTCGGCGTCCACATCGTCGGCTTCGGCGCCGGCGAGATGATCCACGAGGCCGCAGTCCTGATGGAGTTCGGCGGTTCGTCGGAAGACCTCGGCCGTACCTGCCATGCACATCCGACCATGTCGGAAGCCGTCAAGGAGGCGGCACTCGCCACGTTCTTCAAGCCGATCCATATGTGATCAGCGCCGGAGATTAAATCTTCTCCATTATGAGGGCCGCGTCTTGCCATGCAGGACGCGGCCTTTATCATCTGGACGCAAATGCCCCTAACCGATTGACAAAAGGCAAGAAAATGGCGTCCTCCCCCGTTTTGACCTATTCTATTCCGCAACGTCTCATTCACTGGCTGATGGCCGGTCTCATCCTGTTCAACCTGCTCTTTGCCGAAGCCATGGAAGAGCTTTCCGAGGCCGTCGAAGAGGGGCAAACTCCCACCCCCGACATGATCGCCTCGGCTAATATCCATGCCTATGTGGGCATCGCCGTGCTCTGTCTTGCGGTTATCCGGGTGATTCTGCGCCTCACCCATGGCGCGCCGGAGGCGCCCGCCGAGGAGCCGCCGCTCGGAAGGCTTGCCGCCAAGGTCGCCCACGGCGCCTTCTACCTGCTATTCTTCGCCATGCCGATCAGCGGTGCGCTGGCGTATTACGGCGGTGTCGAGGCTGCCGGCGGTCCGCATGCGGGTCCGATGAAGCTGCTGATGTGGATCCTGATCGTCGTGCATGTGGGCGCGGTTCTCGTCCACCAGTTCGTCTGGAAGACGCCTGTCGCCCGGCGCATGACCAAGGGTTGAGAATGCAGCGACGCGGTCGGCGCTGCTGTCACTCGACGGCGCCGACCGTGAAGCCTTGATTGCGCAGCAGTTCCACAAGCCCTTCTTTTCCCGGCAAATGCAGCGCACCCACCGCCATGAAGACATTGCCTTCGGCCAGCAGGAGCATGGCGCGTTCCGCCATGATCTTGTTGCGGTCGGTCACGATCCGTTTTTCGAAGGCGGCATAGGCGCTCTCGTGCTTGCCAGGCGCGCTCGGCGCCACCGCTTCGAGCATCGGCATTGTCATGCCTGTGTCGCCCGACAGATAGAGGAGGGTCATCGTCTCGATGACATCGTCCATCTTGCTGCCGAGTTCCAGCGTCTCGATCAGCGCTTGCAGATGAAATTCCACAGGGAGCTCAGCCATGGCATGCAATTGCTCGGCCAGCGTCTCAAGGCCCGCAACCTTCTTACCCGCCTTGATCGCATCTTCGGCGATGTGCTTGTCGAGGAAGGAGGCGCCTGCCGCCTTGCGGGCGATCTCGCAGGCGGGAAGCGCGACAAAGCTCGAAAGAATCCACGGTTTCATTCGGGCAACGGCAGCAAGTGCCAGTCCGCGGGTCTTGAGACCCTTCTCAAGCTTTGCGGCATCTTCGGTGGACAGATGGTCGCTTATCGTCGTGCCGTCCATGAACATGGTTAGTTCGGGATGCATCAGCATCGCCGCTGCGGCCTTCTTCTCGTCGAGGATCTCGTCGGATTCGATGACGATGGTCGAAGCGCCGGCAACCGCTTCGCTCGCTCCCTTGGGCATGGCCAGGACGCGCGGGTCGGTCACGTGCATGGTGCCGAGCAGATAGGACGGGCTAAGGCCGGCCTTCTCGATCTTCCAGAAAATGCCCTTGCCGTTCGGCGTCTTTGCCGCTTCGGCGACGATCTTGTCGTAGGTGGCCGGATCGGTCTTCTGCAGGGCCGGCAACAGGTCTTCGCCCGTGCAGGCCGGCGGTTCCGCCGCTTTCGCCGAAGAGACCGAGAACAGCACGAATGCGGTGACAACCAGCAGAGCGACATGCAGTGCGGCGATCAGCCAGAGGGCGACATCGCCGGCAAAGGAAAAGGGGTTTCGCTGGCGAAGCCGGTCGAAGGGGTGCGCGATCATGGGACTGTCCGTTTCAATCGCGGCAATCTAGCGGCCCGTCCCCTCACTTTCCCTTAACGCGTGTGGTTAATGGCGCCATGCTCAGGCGCGGGGATGGGCCCGTTCGTAGACGTCGAGCAGCCGTGCGGCATCCACGCCGGTATAGACCTGCGTCGTCGAGAGGCTCGCATGACCGAGCAGTTCCTGGATGGTGCGCAGGTCGCCGCCGCTGCCGAGAAGATGGGTGGCAAAGGAGTGGCGCAGCGCGTGGGGCGTTGCCGAATCCGGCAGGCCGAGGGCCGAGCGCAGGCGCTGCATCTCGCGCTGGATGATCGCCGGCTGCAGCTTTCCGCCCCGCGCCCCGCGAAACAGGGGTTCACCGCCCTCCAGATGATATGGGCAGAGTTTGACATAGGTCGCCACCGCCTCGCCGACGACCGGCAGCAGCGGGACCAGCCGCGTCTTGGCGCCCTTGCCGGTGATGCGCAGAGAGGTCGGATTGCCGGCGAAGGCCGAAGGGGTGAGATCGAGCGCCTCGGAGATGCGCAGCCCGCAGCCGTAGAGGAGGGTCAGCACGGCGGCGTCGCGCGCGGCGATCCACGGCTCCTCATTCATCTGGGCTTCCTGGCTGACGACGGTCAGCGCCTGCTCGCCGGACAAGGGTTTCGGCAGTGATTTCGGCTGTTTAGGAGACCGAATGGCGCCGGCGCCGGCGGCATTGACCAAACCCTTACGCTCAAGGTGCCTGAGGAGCGAGCGTAGCCCCGCCAGATGGCGGCCGAGCGAGCGGGCGCCATCACCCTGCTTGCGGCGGAAAGCGAGGAAGGCGCGCAGGTCTGCCGGGCGAAGGGCCGCGACGTCCTTGATCGTCGCAGGGCCACCAACATGAGTGGTGAGAAAGCGCAGGAATTGCCGGGTGTCGCGTTCATAGGCCTCCAGCGTGTTTTCGGAAAGACGTCGCTCCCCGCCGAGGCTGGCCAGCCAGGCGCCGCGCTCGGCCATCAGATCGTCGGCTGCGAGGATCAACAGTTCGTCCACGCCCGCTTCCTTTACATATCTTGAATGCTCCGCCAACATGCACCCCTAGCGTTAGGGAATGGCTAACGTCGGTTCTGTCTGTCATTCTTCGATCACATTGGACTGCAATAGCAATTGATCGAAATAGTCGGAGTCCAAGATGACGCGCCGTGATTCGATGACAGGCTTCGGGCATTTCGCCGAGGCTTTGGCGCTGGTTTCCCACGGGAAGCCCGGTCATATTGTCGACGCGCTGATCGCCGAGCGCGGCGAGAAGATTGTTCACAATCCGCTCTGGCCGGTCATGCGACCCTTCCTCTACACACTCTTGCGCTATGCGAAGGCGGTCGAATTCGCCAATGACATAGCCAATATGCCAGGCTTCCAGGCCTTTGATTACCTGAGCAGCATCCTCCAGCTCGACATCAATGTCAGGCATGGCGAACGCATCCCGGGCAAGGGAGGATTCATCATGGTCAGCAATCATCCGACCGGCATTGCCGACGGCGTGGCGGTGTTCGACCTTTTGAAGAACACCCGACCCGACATGATGTTCTTCGCCAACCGAGACGCGATCCGCGTTAACCCGCGTTTCGCCGAGATCATCATCCCTGTGGAATGGCGGGAGGAACACAAGACCAAGCTCAAGGCGCGCGAGACACTGCAACTCACCAACCGCGCAATACAGGAGCAGAAGGCCACTGTTCTCTTCCCGTCCGGGCGCATCGCCTATTGGGGGAACGGTCGGCTGAACGAGAGGCCCTGGAAGACATCGGCCGTAGGGCTCGCCCGCAAATATAATCTGCCGATCCTGCCGGTGCACATGTCAGCCCGCAATTCCGGCCTTTTTTACTGGTTCGCCAAATGGTCGACCGAGCTTCGCGACATGACGGTCTTCCACGAACTTCTCAACAAGAAGGGCGATCGTTTCGACTTCACGGTGGGGCAGTTGATCGAGCCGGAACACCTCAGCGGCGAGCAGGTCGAGGTGACGGCCGCCCTGGAGCGGCACACCGTCCACGCACTCGCCGCCGATGGAAACGCGCAGTTCCGCATGGGCGGCTGAGGCTTCGCGCTTGCCGCACGTCATTGCTTACCCTTCGGTTGCCCCTTTTCGGTTTTCTTTCGCTGCAAGCGCGGGCAAGTATGACGTCCCATGAAAGACGATTCGCCCGGACTGTTCGGCCCGCCGCCACCTTCCCGTGTCGTGCCCGTTCTGGTGCCCATGCCGGCGCCGGTTGCCTATAGTTATGCGGTGCCCGATGGCATGGCGGTGGATCCTGGTTCGATCGTTCAGGTGCCGCTCGGGCCGCGCCAGGTGATCGGCGTCGTCTGGGATGGCCCGGAGGCCGGCAAAGTCGATCCAAAGAAGCTTCGATCGATCACCAAGGTGTTCGACTGTCCGCCGCTCGACAAGCCCATGCGGACCTTCCTCGACTGGGTCGCGGCCTATACGCTTTCGCCGCCGGGCTATGTGGTACGCATGGCGCTGCGCGCACCGGCGGCCTTTGATCCCGAGCCGATGGTCGAGGGGTTCCGCTTCTCCGGCATGGAGCCGGAAAGAATCACGCCGGCCCGCCGCAAGGTACTCGAACTTGCCGGCGACGGGCTTTCCTGGACGAAGAGTGGCCTTGCCCATGCGACCGGCGTGTCGACCAGCGTGATTGACGGGCTTGCCGCCCAAGGCGTGTTCGAAACGGTCTTCCTGCCGCCGCCGCCGCTGGTTGCCAGACCCGATCCCGATTTCGCCGAGCATCGTCTCGCCGGGCCGCAGAAGCAAGCGGCTGACGAGATTCTCGATGGGATCCGAAAGGGTGGCTTCTCCGTGGCGCTGATCGACGGCGTGACGGGCTCGGGCAAGACGGAGGTCTATTTCGAGGCCATCGCCGAAACGCTGCGGCAGGGACGGCAGGTGCTGATCCTGTTGCCAGAAATCGCGCTCACCGCCAATTTCCTCGAACGTTTTCAGGATCGCTTCGGCGCCAAGCCCGGCGAATGGCATTCGGATCTGGCGACCCGCACCCGTGAGAAGGTCTGGAGACAGGCCGCGACCGGCGATGTTCGCGTCGTCGCCGGCGCGCGCTCGGCGCTCTTCCTGCCGTTCGAGGATCTGGGGCTGATCATCGTCGACGAAGAGCATGACCCGGCCTTCAAGCAAGAGGATCGCGTCTTTTACAATGCCCGCGACATGGCAGTGGTCCGGGCGCGGATCGCCGGCTTCCCGGTCGTGCTGGTCTCCGCGACACCTTCCGTCGAAAGTCAGGTCAATTGCCAGGCCGGCCGCTACCGGCGCATCCACCTGCCGACGCGCTTTGCCGATGCGGCGTTGCCCGACCTGCATCTGATCGACATGCGCCGCCATCCGCCAGAGCGGGGCGGCTTTCTTTCGCCGCTGCTGCTCAGGGCGGTCGGCAGGACGGTCGAGCGCAAGGAACAGGCGCTGCTGTTCCTCAACCGGCGTGGATATGCGCCGCTTACCCTGTGCCGCGTCTGCGGCCACCGGTTCCAGTGCCCGCAATGCTCGAGCTGGCTGGTGGAACACCGCTTCCGTGGCCAGATCCAGTGCCACCAGTGCGGCTATTCCGAACCGACGCCGCAGGCCTGTCCGGAATGCGGCACGCTCGATCATCTCGTCGCCTGTGGGCCCGGCGTCGAGCGCATTGCCGAGGAGGTCGAGAAGCATTTTCCCGATGCGCGCACGCTGGTGCTCTCCTCCGACCTCGGCGGAGTCAAGCGCCTGCGGCTGGAGCTCGAAGCGATCGCCAATGGCGAAGCCGATATCGTCATCGGCACGCAACTCGTCGCCAAGGGGCACAATTTCCCGCTGATGACGCTGGTCGGCATCGTCGACGCGGATATAGGCCTTGCCAATGGCGATCCGCGCGCGGCGGAGCGGACCTTCCAGCTTCTCTCGCAGGTGACCGGCCGCGCCGGCCGCACGGGGCGCAAGAGCCATGGCCTGTTGCAGACCTTCCAGCCGATGCATCCGGTGATGCAGGCGCTGGTCTCCGGCGATGCATCGGCCTTCTACGAACGCGAGATCACTGAGCGCGAACGGGCGGCTCTTCCGCCCTTCGGACGGCTGGTCTCGATCATCGTCTCCGCCGACAGCCGCGCCGAGGCGGAAACCCATGCGCGGCAATTGCGCCAGTCGGCTCCGGTCGAACGCGACATTGCTATCCTCGGCCCGGCGGAAGCCCCCTTGGCCCTGATCCGCGGCCGACATCGCTTCCGGCTTCTCGTTCACGGCCGGCGCACCAGCGATATGCAGGGCTTCGTTCGTGCGATGCTTGCCAATGGGCCGAAGGAGCGCCGGTCGATCCAGGTCCAGGCCGATGTCGATCCACAGAGCTTCCTTTAGCGCCTTACGCAGCGTCCGCTGACAGCGGCCGAAAGCTGCGGAAAATCCCGACCTGCCGATATCTCACCGTGCCGGTTTGTGCGATAAGCGCCACGTTCGATTTGCTTTCAGACGGGGATCAAGGATGGAATTCTATTTTCCGACGGAGTTCGGCGAACAGCTCGCATTCGGGGCGGCATCATTTGCCGCACTGATAGGTGCGCTGGTGATGTTTGCACCAGGTATAACCCTCAAGTTCTTTGCGCTGGAACCCCATGACTTACGACCGGAGGGTTACGGCGCGGTGCGTTCCGCAGGTGGCTTGATGGTCGGCTTTTCGGCCACTGCCCTCATGCTGGCGCAGCCGACGCTCTATCTCGCCTTCGGCGCAGCCATGGCTCTCGCCGGATTCGGGCAGATCCTGTCGATCCTGTCCGATCGGGGAAATACGATCCGCAATATTCTACTTCTGGTAGTGGAAATCGTGCTTGCAGCGCTGCCGCTTTCCTATGTCTTCGGACTCGTCTGAAGAGAAAGATGATGGTGTTGGCGCATGCTCTGACCAATTTGGCGCGGATTCGGAGAAAATTGCAGCCAAGGCCTTGTCCTTAAGGCTTATTCCGTTATTACGCGTGTTGCGAGTCCACAGTACCTATGCTAGACGGACCGCGAAATTCGAAATGCACTGGCGGGAGACCGTTGTGTTTTTCAGGAAAAACCTAACGATTTCAGGAAGATGTTTATCCCGTTCAGGGGTTGCGAAAATCCTGGGTCAAAATCAGGGAATATTTTGCCCGTGGCAGACACATCCCAAGTCATTTCAGGCGTGGCGGAGCGCTATGCGTCGTCGCTCTTCGAACTCGCCCTCGAGGCTGGCTCGATCGATGCGGTGAGCGCTGATCTCAATCGTTTCCAGGCCATGATCGACTCGAGTGAAGACCTGAAGCGTTTGGTTGCTTCTCCGGTCTTTTCTGCGGAGGACCAGGCCAAGGCGGTTGTCGCCCTTTGCGAGAAGGCCGGTCTCGGCGGACTCGTGCCCAACTTCCTAAAGGTCGTAGCCGGAAATCGGCGCCTCTTCGCCGTCGCAGGCATGATTGCCTCCTTCCGGCAGATCGCTGCTCGTCATCGTGGTGAAGTCACCGCTGAGGTCATTTCCGCTCACGCACTTACTTCCGAACAGGAAAGAGATTTGAAGGCGGCGCTGAAGGGCGTCACCGGCAAGGACGTAACAATCGCTGTTTCGATCGACCCGTCTATTCTCGGTGGTCTGATCGTGAAGGTCGGCTCGCGCCAGATCGACACGTCTCTTCGCACCAAACTTTCCACCCTTAAGCTTGCACTGAAAGAGGTTGGCTGATGGATATCCGCGCCGCGGAAATTTCCGCAATTCTGAAAGATCAAATCAAAAACTTCGGCAAGGAGGCGGAAGTCTCCGAAGTCGGCCAGGTGCTTTCCGTCGGTGACGGCATCGCGCGCGTCTACGGTCTGGACAATGTTCAGGCCGGCGAAATGGTCGAGTTCCCGGGCGGCATCCGTGGCATGGCGCTGAACCTCGAAGCCGACAATGTCGGTGTCGTTATTTTCGGTTCGGACCGTGACATCAAGGAAGGTGACATCGTCAAGCGGACCGGCGCCATCGTTGATGTCCCGGTTGGTCCGGAACTGCTCGGCCGCGTCGTCGATGCGCTCGGCAATCCGATCGACGGCAAGGGCCCGATCAATGCGACCCGCCGTTCGCGCGTCGACATCAAGGCTCCGGGCATCATTCCGCGCAAGTCGGTTCATGAGCCAATGTCGACCGGTCTCAAGGCCATCGACGCCCTGATCCCGGTCGGCCGAGGCCAGCGCGAGCTCGTTATCGGCGACCGCCAGACCGGCAAGACCGCCATCATCCTCGACACGATCCTCAACCAGAAGGCCATTCACGACAATGGTCCGGACTCGGAAAAGCTGTATTGCGTCTACGTCGCAATCGGCCAGAAGCGTTCGACGGTTGCTCAGTTTGCCAAGGTCCTCGAAGAGCGTGGCGCCCTGAAGTATTCGATCATCGTTGCCGCAACCGCCTCCGACGCTGCGCCGATGCAGTATCTCGCTCCGTTCGCAGGCTGCGCCATGGGCGAGTATTTCCGTGACAATGGCATGCACGCTCTGATCGGCTATGACGACCTGTCCAAGCAGGCTGTCGCCTATCGTCAGATGTCGCTTCTGCTGCGTCGCCCTCCGGGCCGCGAAGCCTATCCGGGCGACGTTTTCTACCTGCACTCGCGTCTGCTCGAGCGCGCTGCAAAGCTCTCCGACGAACGTGGTGCCGGCTCGTTGACGGCTCTGCCGGTCATCGAAACCCAGGGTAACGATGTTTCGGCCTTCATTCCGACCAACGTCATCTCGATCACCGACGGCCAGATCTTCCTCGAAACCGACCTGTTCTATCAGGGTATCCGACCGGCCGTTAACGTCGGTCTGTCGGTTTCGCGCGTCGGTTCGGCCGCACAGGTCAAGGCGATGAAGCAGGTTGCCGGCTCGATCAAGGGTGAACTCGCGCAGTACCGCGAAATGGCG
Organism: Rhizobium arsenicireducens; assembly: GCF_964021225.1. Classification (NCBI taxonomy): domain Bacteria; kingdom Pseudomonadati; phylum Pseudomonadota; class Alphaproteobacteria; order Hyphomicrobiales; family Rhizobiaceae; genus Rhizobium; species Rhizobium arsenicireducens. The sequence continues at coordinate 3,917,789 of NZ_CAXHYK020000001.1, forward strand.
GCCTTCGCCCAGTTCGGTTCCGATCTTGATGCTGCAACCCAGCGACTGCTGAACCGCGGTGCCCGTCTGACCGAACTTCTGAAGCAGCCGCAGTTCTCGCCGCTGAAGACCGAAGAGCAGGTCGCCGTGATCTTCGCCGGGGTCAACGGCTACCTCGACAAGATCGCCGTCAACCAGATCGGCAAGTTCGAACAGGGCCTGCTTTCTTACCTTCGCTCGGAAGGCAAGGCCATTCTCGACGCCATCCGCACGGAGAAAGCCATCAGCGACGACACAAAGGGCAAGCTCAAGGCTGCTCTGGAAACGTTCGCCAAGTCTTTCGTGTAATCGGGGCTCAAGCCAAGGACGGATAACGGATGCCTTCACTTAAGGATCTGAAAAACCGGATCGCCTCCGTCAAGGCGACGCAGAAAATCACCAAGGCGATGAAAATGGTCGCCGCGGCGAAGCTGCGTCGTGCGCAGGAGGCGGCCGAGGCCGCACGTCCCTATTCGCAGCGTATGGGGGCAGTCCTCGCCAATATCGCCCAGGCGGTAAGCAGCGATGACAGCGCACCGCGGCTAATGAGCGGGACAGGCAGGGACGATGTGCATCTGCTCATCGTCTGCACAGCCGAGCGCGGCCTTTGCGGCGGTTTCAATTCGCAGATCGCTCGCTTTGCCCGTGATCATGCGCGCAAGCTTCTCGCCGCCGGCAAGACCGTCAAGATCTTCTGCGTCGGCAAGAAGGGCTTCGACAGCCTGCGTCGCGAATTCGGCCCGAACATCGTCGAGCGGACCGACCTTCGCGAGGTCAAGCGCGTGAGTTTCGAAAATGCCGACGCGATCGGCCGCAAGGTCATTTCGTTGTTCGACAAGGGCGAATTCGACGTTGCCACGCTGTTCTATTCGGAATTCAAGTCCGTGATCAGCCAGGTGCCGACCGCGCAGCAGTTGATACCTGCTGCTGCTCCGGAGGTGGTTGCCGCAACCGGTGCAAGTGCCGTCTACGAATATGAGCCCGATGCCGGTGCGATCCTCAGCGATCTCATTCCGCGCAATATCTCGGTGCAGATCTTCCGGGCCCTGCTCGAAAACGTCGCCGGTGAAATGGGCGCCAAGATGAGCGCGATGGACAATGCGACGCGTAATGCTGGTGAGATGATCAACAAGCTTACGCTCTCGTACAACCGTCAGCGCCAGGCCCAGATCACCAAGGAACTCATTGAAATCATTTCGGGCGCGGAAGCGCTCTGAGGTTAAGGAAAGAGGGTAAGAAACATGGCTAAGGCAGCTACCCCGAAATCTACCGCGGCGAAGGCCGCAACCGGCTCGGCAGGTCGGGTTACCCAGGTCATCGGCGCTGTTGTTGACGTTGCGTTCGACGGCGAGCTGCCTGCGATCCTGAACGCGCTGGAAACCATGAACGGCGGCAACCGCCTCGTTCTTGAAGTCGCCCAGCACCTTGGTGAAAGCCGGGTTCGCACGATCGCCATGGACTCGACCGAAGGTCTGGTTCGTGGACAGCCGGTTTCTGACACTGGCGCCCCGATCACCGTTCCGGTCGGCCCCGAGACGCTCGGTCGTATCATGAACGTTATCGGCGAGCCCGTCGATGAAGCCGGCCCGCTGGTCACCGCCGGCAAGCGCGCCATTCACCAGGAAGCGCCAACCTACGTCGAGCAGTCGACGGAAGCGCAGATCCTTGTCACCGGCATCAAGGTCGTCGATCTCCTCGCGCCTTACGCCAAGGGCGGCAAGATCGGCCTGTTCGGCGGCGCCGGCGTCGGCAAGACGGTTCTCATCATGGAACTGATCAACAACGTCGCCAAGGCGCACGGCGGTTACTCGGTATTCGCCGGTGTCGGCGAGCGTACCCGCGAAGGCAACGACCTCTATCACGAAATGATCGAGTCGGGCGTTAACAAGCATGGCGGCGGCGAAGGCTCCAAGGCAGCGCTTGTCTACGGCCAGATGAACGAACCGCCGGGTGCCCGCGCTCGCGTCGCGCTGACCGGACTGACGATCGCCGAAGACTTCCGCGACAAGGGTCAGGACGTTCTGTTCTTCGTCGACAACATCTTCCGCTTCACACAGGCCGGTTCGGAAGTGTCCGCACTTCTCGGCCGTATCCCGTCGGCCGTTGGCTATCAGCCGACGCTGGCCACCGACATGGGCCAGATGCAGGAACGCATCACCACCACGACCAAGGGTTCGATCACCTCGGTTCAGGCCATTTACGTTCCCGCCGACGACTTGACCGACCCGGCACCGGCCACCTCGTTCGCCCACCTGGACGCAACGACCGTTCTGTCGCGTTCGATCGCCGAAAAGGGCATCTATCCGGCGGTTGACCCGCTCGACTCCACGTCGCGCATGCTCGACCCGATGGTCGTTGGCGAAGAGCATTACGAAGTGGCTCGTAAGGTTCAGTCGACCCTGCAGCGCTACAAGGCTCTCCAGGACATCATCGCCATTCTCGGCATGGACGAACTGTCGGAAGACGACCGCATCGCGGTTGCCCGCGCCCGCAAGATCGAGCGCTTCCTGTCCCAGCCGTTCTTCGTTGCTGAAGTCTTCACCGGTTCGCCGGGCAAGCTCGTCGCGCTTGAAGATACGATCAAGGGCTTCAAGGGTCTGGTCAACGGCGAGTACGATCATCTGCCGGAAGCCGCCTTCTACATGGTCGGCTCGATGGAAGAAGCCGTCGAAAAGGCAAAGAAGCTGGCTGCGGAAGCTGCCTGATTACGGACTTGGCGCGCGCTTGGCGCGCGCCGTTCCCGCCTCTATCGAAGAAGTGAACACCCATGGCCGACAATTTCAATTTTGAACTCGTTTCGCCCGAGCGCCTGTTGCTTTCCGAAAAGGTGAGTGAAGTTGTCATTCCGGCAACTGATGGCGAAATGACAGTCATGGCCCATCATGCGCCGACGATGACGACGATCAAGCCGGGCGTGGTTTCGGTCAAGCTGGCGTCCGGCCAGGTGACCAAGTATGTCGTGTTCGGCGGTTTTGCCGATATCGTACCTTCCGGCTGCACCCTGTTGGCCGAATCGGCGGTGGCGCTGAGCGAGCTCAACCGCGAGACCCTGACCAGGCGTATCGAGGCTGCCCGCGCCGAACTCAACGCCGTCGAAGGTCACGAGCACAAGACTCGTCTCGAGCAGTACCTTGCCGAACTCACCCATCTGAATGGCGTATTGGTCCCGGCCTAAGTCGGCGCCAACCCAGACCAGAAGCGGCCTTCGGGGCCGCTTTTTTATGCCCGACAGGAGGCCGTCCCGGAAGTGCTGCTACGGCCGATGGCGCTGGGGTGCTCGGGCCTCCTCTCGGGCTTTGTAGGTTCGGTCGAAGACCGCTTGACGCACTGCCACATAATTGAAACGCTTACGCTCTCTAGTTGGCGGCGACGCAAGCGGAGGCATGTCCATGAAGGTTGGTATCGTCGGTGCAGGTATGGTTGGCAGTTCGGCCGGTTACGCGCTTGCCATGATGGGGATTGCCAGCGACATCGTGCTGGTCGACAAGAATGCAGCGCTGGCGGTCGCTCAAGCCGAGGACATATCGCATGCCGTGCCCTTTGTGTCGGCCACCAAGGTGGTTGCCGGCGACTACGGGTCACTGACCGGAGCCCGTGTGGTGATCATCGCGGCTGGTGTGAGCCAGAAGCCCGGCGAGAGCCGCCTAGAGCTGTTGGAGCGCAATGCCGGTGTCTTCCGCGATGTGGTGAGCGAGGTTCTACGTGCCGCGCCCGACGCGATCCTTTTGATCGCGTCCAATCCCGTTGACATCATGACCCAGATCGCCACGCACCTCTCGGGCTTGCCGCCGCAGCGGGTGATAGGTTCGGGCACCATCCTCGACACTGCCCGCTTTCGCAGCCTGCTCGGCGGCCACCTCGGCATCGCGCCGCAGTCGGTCCACGCTTATGTTCTCGGCGAACACGGCGACAGCGAAGTGCTCGCCTGGTCGAACGCCCGTGCCGGCTCGGTCGCGCTTCGCTCTTTCGCCGATCAGGTCGGCAAACCGCTCACCGACGATGTACGCCATGCAATCGATAGCGGCGTGCGCAACGCCGCCTACAAGATCATCAGCGGCAAGGGCTCGACATACTACGGCATTGGCGCGGGTTTGGCCCGCATCGTCAAGGCAATCGCTCAAGATCAATGCGATGTATTGTCGGTGTCGATCGTTACGCCACATGTGGCTGATGTCCGCGACGTGGCGCTGTCCGTACCGCGGATCATCGGAGCTGCAGGTGTTGTCGCCGATCTCTTTCCCGAACTGGATGCCGAGGAATACGCTGCACTCAACCGCAGCGCCTCCTTGCTCAAGGAGCGGATCGAGTCCGTGAACCTTAATTAGCGTGATTGCCCTTCACCCTTGCATGGACGGCGGCGACGCGCGGCCTGCGCAAAGAAATCGCTTTCGCTATGGCGCCTGTCGCGTTATTGGCAGTTTTGCCGCAATTGCGTTGCAATAGACGCTTCTCGACGATGTGTCGTGATGTCCGGATGGTTTCATGGATGTGCCGCCGATCAAGGCCGGAATGCAAAGAGAGCAACTGGAAGGCTTCATGTCGAAGGCCCGTGCCGCCAGTATGCTTCTCAAGGCCCTGTCGCATGAGACCCGCCTGCTCATTCTGTGCATCCTGAGCCAAGGGGAAAAGACGGTCGGCGAGATCGAAGCAATCCTCGGGCTGCAGCAAGCGGTCGTCTCGCAGCAACTGGCGCGCCTGCGCCTCGAGGACATCGTCACGACGCGACGCGACGGCCGGCTGATTTTCTACAGAATTTCGGATCCTTCGCTGACGAGTCTGGTGTCGGTGCTTTATGAAATGTATTGCGGGCCGAACGCGACGCGCATCATTTCCGGCGATCCCTCTTCCGGGGAGTGAGACACTCAGCGCCCCCGCGCCCTTCCATCGGCGAGGCCGGAATGTTCGCGGGCGGCGCCCGACGCCAGTTTGCGCTTGCGACGCTCAAGGCCTAGTCTCGGGTCTGAGGAGTGCCCATGATCGACAAGCTTGAATTCTTCATTGCGCTGGCACGCGCCCAGCATTTCGGCCGAGCGGCGGAGGAATGCGGGATAACCCAGCCGACGCTCTCGGCTGGGATTCGAGCGCTGGAGGACCAACTGGGCGTGATGCTCGTGAATCGTGGCTCGCGCTACCAGGGGCTGACGCCAGAAGGCCAGCGCGTACTCGAATGGGCGCGACGCATCGTCGGCGACACGCGCACCATGCGCGAGGAAATGCGGGCAGCGCGACGGGGCCTTGCCGGCCATATCCGGATCGCCGTCATTCCCACAGCCTTGTCCATGGTCCCGCGTATCACAGGGCCATTCCAGGAGAAGCATCCGGACGTGACATTCTCGGTCAGTTCGCGCACCTCGCTGCAGGTGCTAAGTCTGCTGGAAAACCTCGAGATCGATGCCGGCATCACCTATCTCGACAACGAGCCGCTCGGCCGCGTCACCTCGGTGCCGCTCTATGCGGAGCGCTATCACTTGATTGCCGCGGCGGGAACGCCGCTCAGCGATCGTGATCAGGTGACATGGCGGGAGATCGCCGACCTTCGGCTTTGTCTATTGACTGCGGACATGCAGAACCGCCGTATCATCAACCAGCACATGGCCGACGCCGGCGTTTCCGCAAAGCCGACCCTCGAATCCAATTCTATGATTGTGCTGTTTTCCCACATCCGAACCGGCCGCTGGGCCTCGATCATGCCCCGTAACGTGGCCAATTCTTTCGGTTTTTCCGCTGAAATCCGGATGATCCCGATCATCGAGCCGGAGGCCGAACACTCGGTCGGACTGGTCGCACAATACCGCGAGCCCTTCACCCCGCTGGTCTCTGCGCTTCTTCACGAGGCGCGCCGGCTCGCCGATCTTCAGGCGTTTCAATAGAAACTTTCTATCGTTGAACGGGACAGCTTTATTGACCACACCCCCTGCCGAAGGTCATTCTCACGTGATGTCAATGAGTTCGACGGGAAAGCGGACTTAATCGGCGCAGTAAAATTGAGGACCGACTGGACATTCGCTTTCCGCGCATCAGCCTGTTGGCGAATTCGTGTCGGTTTGGGAGGGCTGATAATGAATATACGATCATCTACGGATGACTTTGTTTCGCGCACGCATGCCATCGTCGCCGAGTTCAGCGGGCTCGAAGGCCCCCTGCTGCCGATCCTGCACTCCATCCAGGAAAGCTTTGGCTATGTGCCGGACGAGGTGAAGCCGGTGCTTGCTGAGGCACTGAACCTGTCGCGCGCCGAAGTGCACGGCGTCGTCAGCTTCTATCATGATTTCCGCGCCCATCCCGCCGGCCGCCATGTGCTGAAGCTCTGTCGCGCCGAGGCCTGCCAGTCGCGCGGCGGCGAGGCCTTGGCCGACCGGGTGCGCGAACTGCTCGGCATCGATTTTCACGGGACGACGCCGGACGGCGCCGTGACGCTGGAGCCGGTCTACTGCCTCGGGCTCTGTGCCTGCGCGCCCGCTGCCATGCTCGATGGCGAACTCCACGGCCGGCTCGATGAGCAGGGTCTCGAGGAACTGGTGGGGGAGGCGCGGCGATGAGCGTGACGATCTATGTTCCTCAGGATGCCGCCGCGATTGCCGTCGGTGCAGACAAGGTGGCGGTGGCGATCGAGCGGGAAGCCAAGCTTCGTGGCCTCGACGTGACGATCGTGCGAAACGGCTCCCGCGGTCTCTTGTGGCTTGAGCCCCTCATCGAGGTTCGCACTGGCCGCGGCCGCATCGCATACGGTCCTGTTTCAGTCGCCGATGTTCCCAGCTTGTTCGAAGCGGATTTCCTGGCCGGCGGCACGCATCCGCTCAGCCATGGCCTAACCAAGGAGATTCCTTATCTCGCCCGCCAGACCCGGCTGACCTTCTCGCGCTGCGGCGTAACCGATCCGCTTTCGCTGGCAGACTATCGTCATTACGAAGGGCTGAAGGGTCTGGAAAAGGCCGTGGCCATGGGCCCCGCCGACATCGTCAAGACAGTGACCGACAGCGGCCTGCGCGGGCGTGGTGGTGCGGGCTTCCCGACCGGCATCAAATGGAAGACGGTCGCTGACGCACCGGGCGATCGGAAATACATCGTCTGCAATGCCGACGAGGGCGACAGCGGCACCTTCTCCGACCGGATGATCATGGAGGGTGATCCCTTCGTGCTGATCGAGGGCATGATCATCGCCGGCATCGCCACCGGCGCCATCAAGGGTTATGTCTACACCCGTTCCGAATATCCGCATGCCATCAAGTCCATGCGCGCGGCGATCGACATCGCTCGCGGCGCTGGCATCCTCGGACCGTCGGTCATGGGTTCGGCGCATGCCTTCGACATCGAGGTGCGCATGGGCGCCGGCGCCTATGTCTGCGGCGAGGAGACCTCGCTGCTCAACTCGCTCGAAGGCAAGCGCGGCATCGTCCGGGCCAAGCCGCCGCTTCCGGCGCTCCAGGGCCTGTTCGGCCGGCCGACCGTGGTCAACAACGTGATCTCGCTCGCCTCCGTGCCGGTCATCCTCGACCGTGGCGCCGCCTTCTATCGCGATTATGGCGTCGGTCGTTCGCATGGCACGATCCCGATCCAGCTTGCCGGCAATATCAAGCATGGCGGCCTCTATGAGACCGCCTTCGGCCTGACGCTCGGCGAGATCATCTACGACATCGGCGGCGGCACCGCGAGCGGCCGGCCCGTCAAGGCCGTGCAGGTCGGCGGACCGCTCGGCGCTTACTTTCCGCCGTCCCTGTTCAACACAGTCTTCGACTACGAGGCCTTCGCCGCGAAGGACGGGCTGATCGGCCATGCCGGCATAGTCGTGTTCGATGATACCGCCGACATGCTGAAACAGGCACGCTTCGCCATGGAATTCTGCGCGATCGAAAGCTGCGGCAAGTGCACGCCGTGTCGGATCGGCTCGACCCGCGGCGTCGAGACGGTCGACCGCATCGCGCGCGGCATCGAGCCGGAGAAGAACAGGGCGCTGCTCACCGACCTGTGCAACACGATGAAGTTCGGCTCGCTCTGCGCGCTCGGCGGCTTCACCCCCTATCCGGTGATGAGCGCGCTCCATCACTTCCCCGAGGATTTCGCCCCGGCACCCATGGTGGAGGCGGCGGAATGAGCGAGAGCGAAAAAGTGAAGGGCCCGGCCTCCTATTTCCCGTCCATCGAGAAGACGTATGGCCGGCCGATTTCCTACTGGCAGGAGATCATCCGGGCCCAGGAAGGCAAGGCTCACATGCAGATCGTGGCGTTCCTGAAGGAAACCCATGGTCTTGGCCATGGTCATGCCAATGCGCTCGTCGCCGCGACACTGGTCGAGCGTAAGTCGTAAGCAGAATTGAACTGACCGCCTGGCTTCGCGCCGTGGCGGGAACGATTTATCCGGAGGTTCGAATGCCCCTCGTTTCTGAAATCGACTACGGTACGCCCGCGTCCCGATCCACCGAGACGGTGACGCTCACCATCGACGGCCGGCAGGTCACGGTCGCGATCGGCACGTCCGTGATGCGCGCTTCGATGGAGGCCGGCATCCAGGTGCCGAAGCTCTGCGCCACCGACATGGTGGACGCCTTCGGCTCCTGCCGCCTCTGTCTCGTAGAGGTCGAGGGCCGCAACGGCACGCCGGCCTCCTGCACCACGCCTTGCGCGCCGGGCATGGTGGTCCACACCCAGACGGAACGGCTGAAGCAGATCCGCAAGGGGGTGATGGAACTCTACATCTCCGACCACCCGCTCGACTGTCTGACCTGTGCCGCCAATGGCGACTGCGAACTGCAGGACATGGCGGGTGCCGTCGGCCTGCGCGACGTGCGCTATGGCTACGAGGGCGACAATCACGTCAAGGCGCGCAATGATGGCGACATCAACGCCAAGTGGATGCCGAAGGACGAGTCCAACCCCTATTTCACCTATGACCCGTCGAAATGCATCGTCTGCTCGCGCTGCGTTCGCGCCTGCGAGGAGGTGCAGGGCACATTCGCGCTGACGATCGAGGGCCGTGGTTTCGATAGCCGGGTATCGCCCGGCGCGCATGAGCATTTTCTCGAATCCGAATGCGTTTCCTGCGGCGCCTGCGTGCAGGCCTGCCCAACCGCGACGCTCACCGAAAAGTCGGTGATCGCCATCGGCCAGCCGGAACACTCGGTGGTGACTACCTGCGCCTACTGCGGCGTTGGCTGCTCATTCAAGGCTGAGATGCGCGGCGAGGAACTGGTGCGCATGGTGCCCTACAAGGACGGCAAAGCCAATCGGGGCCACTCCTGCGTCAAGGGCCGGTTCGCCTATGGCTATGCTTCCCACCAGGATCGCATTCTCAATCCGATGGTGCGCGAGAAGATCACCGACCCCTGGCGTGAAGTCGGCTGGGAGGAGGCGCTTGCCCACGTCGCCTCCGAATTCCGCCGGCTCCAATACCAATACGGCAAGGATTCGATCGGCGGCATCACCTCGTCGCGCTGCACCAATGAAGAGACCTTCCTGGTGCAGAAGCTGATCCGCGCCGGCTTCGGCAACAACAATGTCGATACCTGCGCCCGCGTCTGCCATTCGCCGACCGGCTACGGTCTCGGCCAGGCCTTCGGCACCTCGGCCGGCACGCAGGACTTCGATTCGGTCGAGCATTCCGACGTGATCATGGTGATCGGCGCCAATCCCTCGGCGGCGCATCCGGTCTTCGCCTCGCGCATGAAGAAGCGCATCCGCCAGGGCGCCAAGCTGATCGTGCTCGACCCGCGCGAGACCGAGACGGTTACCTCGGTCCACGCCAAGGCAGACTACCACCTGCCACTCAAGCCCGGCACCAATGTCGCGGTCATTACGGCGCTCGCGCATGTCATCGTCACGGAAGGCCTGTTCGACGAGGCCTTCATCCGCGAGCGTTGCGACTGGTCCGAATTCGAGGACTGGGCCGCCTTTGTCGCCGAGCCGCAGCATTCGCCGGAAGAGACGGAAAAGTTCACCGGCGTTGCGGCCGATCTCGTGCGCGGCGCGGTCCGGCTCTATGCCCGAGGCGGCAATGGCGCGATCTATTACGGCCTCGGCGTCACCGAGCACAGCCAGGGCTCGACGACTGTCATGGCGATCGCCAACCTTGCCATGGCGACCGGCAATATCGGCCGCAAGGGCGTCGGCGTGAACCCGCTGCGCGGCCAGAACAATGTGCAGGGCTCCTGCGACATGGGGTCCTTCCCGCACGAACTGCCGGGCTATCGCCACGTCTCCGACGACGCGACGCGTGATACGTTCGAGAAGCTCTGGGGCGTCAAGCTCGACAGCGAACCAGGCCTGCGTATTCCGAACATGCTCGACGCCGCCGTCGACGGCTCGTTCAAGGGCATCTATATCCAGGGCGAGGACATCCTGCAGTCCGACCCCGATACCAAACATGTCTCGGCCGGCCTTGCCGCCATGGAATGCGTCGTCGTGCACGACCTGTTCCTCAACGAGACGGCCAACTATGCCCATGTCTTCCTGCCGGGCTCGACCTTCCTGGAAAAGGACGGCACCTTCACCAATGCCGAACGCCGCATCAACCGCGTGCGCAAGGTGATGAGCCCGAAGAACGGCTATGCCGACTGGGAAGTGACCCAGAAGCTCGCCCAGGCCATGGGCTTGCCGTGGAACTACAGCCATCCGTCCGAGATCATGGACGAGATCGCCGTTACCACGCCGAGCTTCGCCAGCGTGTCCTACGACCTGCTGGAAAAGATGGGCTCGGTACAGTGGCCGTGCAACGAGAAGTTCCCCGAAGGGTCGCCGATCATGCACGTCAACGGCTTCGTGCGCGGCAAGGGCAAGTTCATCCGCACGGAATATGTGGCGACTGACGAGCGCACCGGCCCGCGCTTCCCGCTGCTTTTGACCACCGGGCGCATCCTCTCGCAGTACAATGTCGGCGCCCAGACGCGCCGCACTGACAATGTCGCCTGGCACGCCGAGGATCTTCTCGAGATCCATCCGCACGATGCCGAGCAGCGCGGCATCAAGGAAGGCGACTGGGTGCGTCTTGCCAGCCGGGCCGGCGAAACGACACTTCGGGCACAGGTCACGGAGCGCGTCTCGCCGGGCGTCGTCTACACCACGTTCCACCATCCCGAGACGCAGGCCAATGTCATCACCACGGACTTCTCTGACTGGGCGACCAATTGCCCGGAATACAAGGTGACCGCCGTGCAGGTCGCGCCGTCCAACGGCCCGTCCGAATGGCAGCAGGACTATGAAGACCTGTCGCGCCAGTCGCGCCGCATCGCCGGCAAGCTGGAAGCGGCGGAGTAGGGAAATGGCCCAGGCTTGCGGCTTCATGCCCCTCACCCCGACCCTCTCCCCGCGCGCGGGGAGAGGGGGAGGAGACGTTGCGGCATGTCTCCTTCTCCCCGCAGGCGGGGAGAAGGTGCCGGCAGGCGGATGAGGGGCCCGCCCAGCATGAAGACTTCAATCTCCATTCCCGAACTGCAGTACCGTCACGGCATCCTGGCGACGGGCAGCCGCGTCGTTCCGGAAGAAGTGCCGATCGCCTTTTCCTATGGCGGCTCGACCCATGCGGTGATGATGGCGACGCCTGCCGATCTCGAAGACTTCGCGCTCGGATTCTCGCTGTCGGAGGGCATTGTTTCCGAACCGGCCGACATCGTCTCGATCGAAACGGTTGAGGCCGGCGACGGCATCGACGTACAGATCATCCTGGCGGACGCGACGGCAGAGGCGCTGACATCGCGCCGTCGCCATATGGCCGGCCCGGTCGGCTGCGGCCTGTGCGGTATCGAATCGATCGAGCAGGCGATGCGCCAGGTTCCGTCTGTCGAGGCCGGCGATTTCAGCCTGACGCCGGCGCAGATTGCCGAGGCGGTGAAGCTGCTCGGCGACGGGCAGAAGCTCAACCGCGAAACGCGCGCCGTGCATGGCGCCGGGTTCTTCATGCCAGGCCAGGGCCTTGTCGCACTGCGCGAGGACGTCGGGCGGCACAATGCGCTGGACAAGCTTTCGGGCGCCGTGATCCGCGCCGGCTTTGCCGGCCGTCAGGGCGCGGTCGTCGTCACCAGCCGCCTGTCGGTGGAGATGGTACAGAAGACGGCGGCGTTGAAATGCCCCATGCTGATCGCCGTCTCGGCTCCGACTGCCCTTGCGATCCGCACGGCGGAGGAGGCCGGGATCACGCTCGTCGGCATTGCACGGGGCGACGAGTTCGAAATTTTCACCAGATCAGAGCGCATCCTTGCCGGAGTGAACGCCCATGTCGCATGACACCACTGAGAAGCTCGTCCGCATGGCGAACCAGATCGCCACCTTCTTCCTGTCGCAGCCGGAAGCGGTGCGCGTCGAAGGCGTCGCGAACCACATCAACAAATTCTGGGAGCCGCGCATGCGCCGCGAACTGTTCGAGCACATCGACAAGGGGGGCGAGGGCCTTTTGCCGCTGGTCATGGAGGCATCGAGGGTCATCAAGCGTCCCGTCGCAGCCTGATCTGGGTGGCTTCCGGTTGGCTTTGGCGTTTTGCGACGCCTCTGCTATGCAGGACCGGACGTTGAACGAGGGGAGCGGGCGGCATAGTGAGGGCGGAAACGGCACGAAAGGTCCAGGCAAGCGAGCGCGATCCGGAATTCGGTCCCTGGCTGGCGCAGGCGACGATTCTCGTGGTCGACGACGAGCCCGGCATGCGCAATTTTCTCGTGCGCACGCTCAGCCCTCGCTGCAAGCGGATCGAGGAAGCCGCCGATGCCGAAGAGGCGTCGCGCAAGCTCGACCAGCACCATTTCGACGTCGTCATCCTCGATAATATCATGCCGGGCAAGAACGGTGTTGACTGGCTGATCGAGCAGCGGGCAATTGGTTTTTTCGCCGATACCATCCTGATGACCGCCTATGCCGACCTCGAAACGGCGATCCGGGCCTTGCGCGCCGGTGCCGTCGATTTTGTGCTGAAGCCCTTCCGCTCCAACCAGATCCTCAACGCCGTGGCGCGCTGCCTCGACCGCATGCGATTGCAGCGGGAAAACTTCGTGCTGCGATACGAGCTTCGGGCGACGGCCGACCATATCCTGCTGCGCGACAAGCTGATCGGCGGCTCGGCGGCGATCCAGCAGGTGCGCGAAACGCTGGCTCGCGTCGCGCCCTTGCCGACGACCGTGCTCCTGACCGGCGAATCCGGAACAGGCAAGGAGGTCGCGGCGCGTTCGCTGCACGCTCTTTCCGACCGCGCAACAAAACCCTTCGTTCCGGTCAATTGCGCTGCCATTCCGCCGGACGTCATCGAATCCGAGCTGTTCGGCCATGTGCGCGGTGCGTTTACCGGCGCGGAAGCCGGGCGTGAAGGCCTTTTCCTGCATGCCCAGGGCGGCACGCTCTTCCTCGACGAGATCGGCGAAATGCCGCTGGCGACGCAGAGCAAGCTCCTGCGGGTGATCGAGGATCGCCGTGTGCGCCCGGTCGGAGCGGAGCGCGAAGTGCCGGTCGACCTGCGCTTCGTCTTCGCCACCAATGCCAATCTGGAAAAGCTCGTGCAGGAAGGCGGCTTCCGCACGGATCTCTTCTACCGCATCAATGTCATGCAGTTGAAGCTGCCGCCACTGCGTGACCGGGGCGACGACGTTCTCGAGCTTGCCAGCCTCTTCATGCACAAGCTGTCGCAGCAGCTCGGCATGCCGCCCGTGCCGATCGACAAGGCCACGAAGGCCGCCCTGTCCGCCTATGGATGGCCGGGCAATGTGCGCGAGCTGCGCAACCTGATCGAGCGTTCGCTCATCCTCGGCGGTTTTCCGGACGATTTCCGCGGCCAACGGACGGGCGCGGTAAATGCGCCGTCGGGAACGCTGGAGGAGGTGGAACGCCGCCATATCCTGGCCGTGCTCGAGGAGACCGGTGGGGATCGTGAGGAGACGGCCCGACGGCTCGGCATTTCGCGCAAGACCATCGACCGCAAGCTCGTGTCGTGGAATGCCTGAGGCGGAGACCCAGGAGCCGGTGCTGCGCCGCGGACGATCGATCCGCTACCGCCTCCTTGCCATCGCGCTCCTGCCGACGCTGGTCATCCTGCCGCTTCTGCTGGTTGCCACCATGGCCCGATGGGAAGCGAAGTTCGATGCACTGCTGACGTCGAAGGTCAATGCGGACCTCACCATCGCGCACCAGTATCTGGCACGGATCCTGGAGAATACCGGTGAGCATCTCTCGGCGCTGACCGGTTCGGTTGCCTTCCGAGAAGCGGCGGCGCGCGACGGCGGGGCCGGACTTGCGGCCTATCTGGAGGAAAATCGCACGCGCCTCGGCCTCGATTTCCTCTTCCTGGTGCAACGGCACGGCATGGCGACAGAGCCGGTCGGCCTTGCGGGCCTGGCTGGGCTGCGAACGGACTGGCCGGTCCTCCACGCCGCATTGGCAGGCGAGCCGAAAACCGCCATCGACATCTTCTCCCAACAAGAACTGGCCGCCATTTCACCGGAACTTGCCGCGCGCGCCAAGCTCGAACTCGTGCCGACGCCGAACGCAGTGGCGACCGATAGGGCGAGCGAAACGCGCGGCATGGTCGTGCATTCGGCAAGCCCGGCGCGGCTGCCGGACGGGAGCCGAGCCGCTCTGGTCGGCGGGATCCTGCTCAACCAAAATCTCGTCTTCATCGACACGATCAACGACCTCGTCTATCGCGCGGCGAGCCTGCCGGAGGGCAGCCAGGGCACGGCGACGCTGTTTCTCGAGGATGTCCGGATCAGCACCAATGTCCGGCTGTTCGAGGGCAAGCGGGCGCTCGGCACCCGCGTCTCGGCGGCCGTGCGCCAGACGGTGCTGGACGAGGGACGCGTCTGGCTCGATAGCGCCTTCGTCGTCAACGACTGGTACGTCTCCGCCTATGAGCCGATCAGCGACAGCTTCGGCAAGCGTGTGGGCATGCTCTATGTCGGTTTCCTCGAGGCGCCGTTCGCCCGGGCCAAGACGGAAACCATTATCGGCATCGTCGTCGCCTTCCTTCTGGTGACGGCCGCCAGCGTGCCGATCTTCCTGCGCTGGGCGCGGGCGATCTTCAAGCCGCTGGAACGGATGACGGGCACCATCGCGAAGGTCGAGCAAGGCGATCTCGGCGCACGATCCGGCCTGACCGACGGCAGCGACGAGATCGGGCGGGTGGCGGTCCATCTCGACAGCCTGCTCGATCAGTTGCAGCAGCGCGACCGAGATCTGCGAAGCTGGAACGACGAGCTCAATGATCGGGTCGCCGAGCGCACGCGGGAACTCGAACTGGCGAACCGACAGTTGGAGGCGACCACCAAGCAGTTGATCATGTCGGAGAAGTTGGCGGCGATCGGCGAGATCACGGCGGGTGTCGCCCATGAGATCAACAACCCGATCGCCGTCATGCAGGGCAATCTCGACGTGGTGCGCAGCGTGCTTGGCGACCACGCGGATGATGTGTCGACGGAACTGCGGTTGATCGACGAGCAGATTCATCGGGTCAACCAGATCGTCACCAAGCTGCTCCAATTCGCCAAGCCGGAAGAATATGCCGGCTATGTCGAGCGTCATCATGTCGCCGACGTGATCTCGGACTGCTTGCCGCTCGTGCAGCATCTGCTGGGCAAGGCTGATATCGCCGTCGAGCGGGACGATGACGCGACGCGGCAGGTCCTGATGAATCGGACCGAGTTGCAGCAGGTTCTGATCAACCTGATCGTCAACGCCATTCATGCCATGCCGGATGGTGGCAAGCTTCGGCTTGCCAGTCGTGACGAGCCGCGCAACGGCAGAGACGGGATAGTCCTCGATGTGACGGATACTGGAATCGGCATGTCGCCGGAGCTGGTCTCGCGGATATTTGATCCCTTCTTTACCACCAAGCGCCGGGATGGCACGGGTCTTGGCCTGTCGATCAGCCAAACCTTGATCACGCGTCAGGGGGGCACACTTGCTGTCGAGAGCAAGCCGGGCAAGGGCACGACCTTTTCCATCTGGCTTCCTGAAGCCGCCTGACGGCGTTGTTCGGACAATTTGTCTCTATCTTTCGGACAATCTGTCCTGGAGTGCGCAGCTCGTTTCCCTAAGGCATTGAAAAGCTTTCACCCGATGTCTGGCATGCGGTTTGCACCGCGTGGTGCGCGACGGTCGCCGCCAAGGGGGACGATCAGAGCGGAGGGGGAGTGCTTTTGCGCTCCTGCTTGTGGCCGATGCCGCGGATGCCTTGTCAGAGGAGCGACGGGTGCAGATCACGGCAATGCGGCGGGGAAAGAGCCATCGGCGACGACCGATGGGAGGGAGGATTTCAAATATGTCTGCTACGACCGAAACATTGACAGGCGGCTATGGAGGCGGTGGCCTTCTCGACCGCGAACGCATTATTGCCAAACCCGGATTTAATCGCTGGTTGGTGCCGCCGGCCGCCCTTGCCATCCATCTCTGCATCGGCATGGCCTATGGCTTTTCGGTCTTCTGGCTGCCGCTCACCAGATCGCTCGGCATCAGCCAGTCGGTCGCCTGTCCGGACCTGACGCTGGTATCGGCACTCTTCACCACCAGCTGCGATTGGCGCGTCGCCGATCTTGGCTGGATCTACACGCTGTTCTTCGTCCTGCTTGGTTCGTCGGCAGCCATCTGGGGCGGGTGGCTCGAGCGGGTTGGTCCGCGGCGCGCCGGCTTCGTTTCGGCCTGCTGCTGGTGCGGCGGTATTCTGATCGCCGCCGTGGGCGTCATGACCCATCAGCTGTGGCTGATGTGGCTCGGCGCCGGCGTGATCGGTGGTATCGGCCTCGGGCTCGGCTATATCTCGCCCGTTTCGACGCTGATCAAGTGGTTCCCCGACCGTCGCGGCATGGCCACCGGCATGGCGATCATGGGCTTCGGCGGCGGTGCGATGATCGGTGCGCCGCTGGCCGACATGCTGATGAACATCTTCAAGAGCGAAACCTCGGTTGGCGTCTGGCAGACCTTTGTCGTGATGGCCGGCGTATACTTCGTCTTCATGATGGGCGGTGCCTTCGGCTACCGCATCCCGCCGGCCGGCTGGCGCCCGGAGGGCTGGATACCGCCGGTCGCCAAGAACAGCATGATCACCAGCCGTCACGTCCACCTCAAGAATGCCCACAAGACCAAGCAGTTCTGGCTGATCTGGGCTGTTCTGACGCTGAACGTTTCGGCCGGCATCGGCGTGATCGGCATGGCTTCGCCCATGCTGCAGGAGATCTTCGCCGGCTCGCTGCTCGGATTGCCCGAACTGAAATTCTCCGATCTCAGCAAGGAACAGTTAACGGCCATCGCCGCGATCGCCGCCGGCTTCACCGGGCTTTTGTCGCTGTTCAACATCGGCGGGCGCTTCTTCTGGGCTTCACTCTCCGACAAGATCGGCCGCAAAAACACCTATTACGTCTTCTTCCTGCTTGGCATCCTGCTCTACGCCTCGGCCCCCTGGGCTGCCGGGATCGGCAGCAAGGTGTTCTTCGTCGCTGCCTTCTGCATCATCCTGTCGATGTATGGCGGCGGCTTTGCCACCATTCCCGCCTATCTCGCCGACATCTTCGGCACGCAGTTCGTCGGCGCGATCCATGGCCGTCTGCTGACCGCCTGGGCAACCGCGGGCATCATCGGCCCGGTAGTGGTCAACTACATCCGTGAGGCGCAGATCGCGGCGGGCATTCCGCGCGCCCAAGTCTACGACTTCACCATGTATATCCTGGCGGGCATGCTGGCGCTCGGTCTCGTCGCCAACTTCCTGGTCAGGCCCCTTTCCGACAAGTGGTTCATGTCCGACGAGGAGGTGGCATCGCTGCAGGCCAAGACGAAGGCCGAGGCTGCAGGCCCCACCGGCTCCTTCGGCATCGGCACGGGTGGCCTCGACGGCAAGGCGCTGGTCGCCTGGGCGGTGGTCGGCATCCCGATCCTCTGGGGCGTATGGATCACGCTGCAGAAGACCTTCGTCTTGTTTGGCTGAAGCAAGGCAATCGCAGGTTGGAGGCAGCATTCTTTGCCGTCGCCCTGCTTGAAGGGACAAAGAGAAAGGGCTCCGCAGTGCGGAGCCCTTTTTCAGTGCTTATCTGAATGTTTCCACGAGCTCAGTCCGCTCAGGCGGCCATTTCCTCGATCTCGCTGCCCTTGAACATCTTGGCGAGGTTCAGGAAGCAGATCATGCCATGTTCGTTGGCAATGATGCCTTCGGAGAAGGACTTGTCGAAGGAAGCCGAGATCTCCGGGACCGGCTGGACCTGGCTTGACGGGATCGTGAGGATGTCCGAGACGCGGTCGACCAGCATGCCGATGACCATGTTATGGACTTCCGCGACGACGATGGCCGAGCGTTCGTTGGCAACCGTGCTCTTCATGCCCAGCTTGTAGGCGAGGTCGATGATCGGGATGACCGAGCCGCGCAGGTTCATCACGCCGATGACGTCTGCGGGGGCGTGCGGGATCGGCGTGGACGGCGCCCAGCCGCGGATTTCGCGGATGGTCGTGGTCTTGACGCAGAATTCCTGATCATGCAGCCGGAAGGCGATGATTTCGAGGGTTTCACCGTTGAAGCTTGTCGAATTGATCGCAGTCGCCATTAGAATTCTTCCCAACTTTCCTGTGCCTGGGCAGTCGCGGCGCCACCGGTTGCGGCACGAGCGACCTTCGCCATGAGTTTGCGTGCCGGGGATGCGACAGGTCTGGCATCAGGACGCGCTATGGAGACTGTAGCCGAAGAGTGTTGCCCAAATCTAAATTGTGAAAGGAGATTGCGAAGGGTTTCGGACTCCCTGGCAAGGCTGTGGCTGGCGGCGGTCGTCTCCTCGACCATCGCCGCATTCTGCTGCGTGTTCTGGTCCATGGCGTTGACCGCCTTGTTGATCTCCTGCAGCCCGGTCGCCTGTTCGCGCGAGGCCTCGACGATGGCGATGACGTTGCTGTTGATGTCCTGAACTTCCAAGACGATCTGTTCCAGCGCCTTGCCGGTCTGTCCGACGAGGGAGACGCCGTTGCGCACCTGTTCCCCGGAGGTTGTGATCAGCGCCTTGATTTCCTTGGCGGCGTTGGCCGAGCGCTGGGCCAGTTCACGAACCTCCTGTGCCACGACGGCAAAACCCTTGCCGGCTTCGCCTGCTCTGGCCGCTTCGACGCCGGCGTTCAAGGCCAGGAGGTTGGTCTGGAAGGCAATGTCGTCGATCACGCCGATGATGTTCGAGATTTCCCGTGACGAGGATTCGATCTGCCCCATGGCGTTGATCGCGCTCTTGACCACTTCCCCCGATTTTTCCGCGCCGGCCTTGGTGCGGGCAACGAGCGAACCGGCCTCGTCGGCGCGCTTCGCGCTGTCGGTGACGGTCTGGGTGATTTCCTCGAGCGCTGCGGCGGTTTCCTCGACAGCTGCGGCCTGCTGCTCGGTGCGCTTGGCCAGATTGTCGGAGGCCGACTGGATTTCCTTGGATCCTGCCGCGATGGCATTGGTGTTCTCGCCGACCGTGGCCATTGCTGCCTGCAGTCTGTCGAGCGAATTGTTGAAGTCGAGGCGCAGACGGTCGAGGCCGGGGATCAGCGGACGTTCGATCCGCGCGGTCAGGTCGCCCTCGGCAAGGGCCGTCAGGCCGGCCGCGACGTCATCGACGGAGCGGACCCGATCTGTAACGTCGGTCGCGAACTTGACGACCTTGAAGACTTTGCCGTTCATGTCGAAGATCGGATTGTAGGAGGCCTGGATCCAGACGACCTTGCCGCCCTTGCCGATACGCTTGAACTCCTCGGCGACGAACTCGCCGCCAGCGAGCTTCTGCCAGAAGCGCTGATAATCGGCGCTCTGGGTGTAGGAGGGCTCGCAGAACATCGCATGATGCTTGCCCTGGATTTCGGACAGGCTGTAGCCCAGTGTGGCGAGGAAGTTGTCGTTGGCGGTGAGAATTTCCCCGCTGGGCGTGAATTCGATCATCGCCTGGGCGCGCGAGATTGCCGCGATCTTGCCGGCGTCCTCGGCCGACTTCAGCTTTTGGGCTGTGATGTCGGTGGCGAATTTGACGACCTTGTAGGGCTTGCCGCCGCTGAGTACCGGGTTGTAGGAGGCCTGAATCCAGACATCCTGGCCGGTCTTCGATATGCGCTTGTACTCACGAGATTCGAAACGGCCCGCCCCGAGATTGGCCCAGAATTCCTTGTATTCCTGCGAGGCGACATAGGTCGGATCGCAGAACATGCTGTG
The DNA here is from genome assembly GCF_964021225.1 of Rhizobium arsenicireducens. NCBI lineage: Bacteria > Pseudomonadati > Pseudomonadota > Alphaproteobacteria > Hyphomicrobiales > Rhizobiaceae > Rhizobium > Rhizobium arsenicireducens. The sequence goes on from NZ_CAXHYK020000001.1 coordinate 3,937,917, forward strand.
ATGCCTGCCCTGGATTTCCGAGAGCTCGTATCCGAGCGCCCGACAGAAATTCTCGTTGGCGGTGATGATCTTGCCGTCGAGGCCGAACTCGATGACAGCTTGTGAATTGCTTAGGGCTGCAAGGATCGCCTTTGCATCCGCGCCGAAAATATTGATGTGCACTCTCAGTCCCCTCTATTTTTGGCACGTAGATGAGCGGCTCGATCGTCGCCTGTGCCATGATCTAAATTCTGAGATAGTTACGGTAGCCATGCTGCGGCAGATTTCCCGCGGCGCTCGACTCCCCTTAAAAATGGGGGGTTATAGTTAAGGGCTGTTTAAGAGGATGAGGGGCCGATCCAAAGTCTCGCATGGTGAGCACATGCCGCCAAAAAAAGTCAGCGCCAACAGGCAGGCATCGAAACAAAAAGACTCCCGCTGGGTGGCGAGAGCCTTACTGATAAGACGAAAAGCGCCCAGTCAGGCAGCCGCTACTGCATCAGAACCTTGGCTATTCTTTCCAGCGCCCAATCCACCTGTTCCTTGTTGATGACCAGCGGCGGGGCCAGTCGGATCGTGTCGACATGGGTATCCTTGGCGAGCAGCCCCAGGTCTTTCAGCGCGTAGCAGTATTGCCGGGCGCCGCCAGCGTCCGGGTCGAGTTCGACCGCCAGCATCAGGCCGCGGCCTCGGACATCCTTGATGATGTTCGAGCGGATGGAACGGAGGCCCTGGAGGAAGTACTCGCCCATCGCGGCGGAATTCTCGACCATCTTCTCCTCGACCAGCACCTTGAGCGCCTCGCGGGCGATGGCGCAGGCGAGCGGATTGCCGCCGAAGGTCGAGCCATGCTGGCCTGGTTTCAGCACGCCGAGCACCTCGCAATTGGAAAGCACCGCCGAGACGGGGTAAAATCCGCCGGACAGTGCCTTGCCGATCAGTGTGACGTCTGCCTCGATACCTTCGTGCTCCTCCGCGAGGAGCTTACCGGTACGGCCAAGCCCGGTCTGGATTTCGTCGAGGATCAGGGTGACGTTCTTCTCCGTGCAAAGCTCGCGCACGCGCCGCAGGTAGCCGGCGGGTGGGATGATGACGCCGGCCTCGCCCTGGATCGGCTCTATCAGCGCGCCGACGGTGTTCGCGTTGATCGCCGCCTCGAATGCCTCGGCGTCGCCGAAGGGCACGATGCGGAAGCCGGGCGTGAACGGGCCGAAACCTTCACGCGCATCCGGGTCGGTCGAGAAGGAGATGATGCTGAGCGTCCGGCCATGGAAATTGCCGGAGCAGACGATAATCTCGGCCTTTCCGTCCGGCACGCCCTTGGTCTCATAGCCCCATTTGCGCACAGCCTTGATGGCGGTCTCGACCGCTTCCGCGCCGGAATTCATTGGCAGGATCTTGTGCGAGCCGGTGAGCGCTGCCAGTTCCTCATAGAGAAGCGCCAACTGGTCGTTGCGAAAGGCGCGCGAGGTGAGCGTGAGCTTGGACGCCTGTTCCGTCATGGCCGCGAGGATGCGCGGATGGCAGTGGCCCTGGTTGACGGCCGAATAGGCCGACAGGCAGTCGAGATACTGCTTTCCCTCGCTGTCCCAGACATGGACGCCCTTGCCGCGCGTCAGGACGACGTCGAGGGGTTTGTAATTATGCGCGCCGAGGCGCTGTTCGGTGGCGATGAGATCTGCTGTGTTCGACATCGTTGGTCCTCGGGTTAATCTAAGCGGCGCGGGTGGGGCGGTCGAGAATGCGGCGACCGAACAGGCTGGCCGCCAGTTCGACGATGACGCGGGCGCTCTTGCCCCGGTCGTCCAGGAAGGGATTGAGTTCGACGAGGTCGAGCGATGAGACGAGACCGCTGTCGTGCAACATCTCCATGATCAGATGCGCTTCGCGGAAAGTCGCACCGCCGGGAACGGTCGTGCCGACGCCGGGAGCGACATCCGGATCAAGGAAATCGACATCGAGGCTGACATGCAGCAGGCCGTTGGCCTTGGAAACGTCGGCGATGATCCGCCGCATGATCGCGCCCATGCCCTCTTCGTCGATGGCGCGCATGTCGAAGACATTGACGCCGTTTTCAGCGATCGCCAGACGTTCCTCGTCGTCGACCGAACGGATGCCCACTTGATAGACGTGGCGCGGATCGACGAAAGGCCTGGCGGCAGGCAGGATCGGGGCGAACTCGGCCTTGCCGCAGTAGTAGGCGACGGGCATGCCGTGGATATTGCCGGACGGAGAGCTTGCCGGGGTGTTGAAATCGGCATGCGCGTCGAGCCAAAGGACAAAGAGCGGACGCCCGAGTTCCTTGGCGCGCCGCGCCATGCCGGAGACGCTGCCCATCGACAGGCTGTGGTCGCCGCCGAGCAGAACGGGGAGGGTGCCATCGGCCGCGGCACGATAGGTCTGCTCTTCGATGGCGCGCGTGAAAGCCGCGACGATCGGGAGATTATGCGCCTTCGGATGATCACCGGCCTCCGTGGCCGGCGTCGGGCGCAGATCGCCTGCGTCGGAGACGCGGTAACCGAGCTCGCCGAGTGCCGATCCGATCCCGGCGATCCGCAGTGCGGCCGGGCCCATGGCACAACCGCCGCGGCCGGAGCCTTCCTCCAGTGGAACACCGATCAGCGTGACGGCATTGGTCTTGTCGTTCATCAGGATCTCCTCGTGTGCGGGAGATGATCTTCGTCAATGCGAGCGTCTGCAAAAAGATGGAAAATAATCAGAAAGTGAGTAAGTTTGCGCAAATCGACAGTTTATTCTGACGAAATGTAAAATGGACGACCTTGATCACGATATTCTCAGCGCTCTGCGCCACAATGCCCGCATCCCGGCCTCGTCACTGGCGGCGATGACCGGGGCTTCTCGGGCCACGATTGCGGCCCGTATCGAGCGCATGGTGGCGGACGGAACGATTGCCGCCTTCACCATCCGCACGGGCAGCGAGATCCGACCAGCCGGGGTCAGGGCCATCGTGATGATCGAGGTGGTGGGGAAGTTCGCCGACCGCGTCGCCCATCAGCTGCGCGGCTTGCCGGAAGTGAGGGCATTGCACAGCACCAACGGGCGCTGGGATTTCATCGCCGAACTGGAGGATCGCGATCTTGCTTCCTTCGACGAGACATTGCGGCGTATCCGCCTGATCGAGGGGATCAACACGACGGAGTCCAGCATCCTGCTGAAAACCAGCAAAGTCGGCTGACCGCCGATTCTTCGTCGGCTCAGTATTCCTTCTCGTAGAAGATGCCGGCGCCCGCACCTTCCGCGCCTGCCTCGCCCTTCAGCTTGACGCCTCGGCCGATGTCGAGATTGATAACTGCCTTCGTTTCTCCGGCGCCACCTTGCTGGAGCTCGATATAGGTCCTGTCATTCAGGTATTTTCCGGCGCTGACCTTGGCCTGGCCCGTCTCGTCGGTCGAGATGTCGAGATCGTCGACGCCAAGCGTCGAGCGCAAGGCCTCGAACAGCGAGGTGGAGCGACCTCCGGCGAGTTGGGCGGCTGCGTCGGCCAACTGGGCAATCTGGAGGGGAGAAAGGCGTGCCATCGACTGGCCGAAGATCAGCTGCGCGAGGATTTCGTCCTGCGGTAGGGACGGCGAAGACGAGAAGGAGACGGTTGGATCGTTAGCGAAGCCAGCGATCTTGATGATGATCGTCGTCGTTCCCGAGGTCGTCGTCGCCTCCATGTCGAGGATTGGAATCAGCCCGCCGCCGAAGGTGATCGTTCCGTTGGTGAACTGCATGCGCTTGGTCAAGATCGAGAGGCGTCCGCGCCTGAGATCGAAGGCGCCGGAGACGTTCGGTGCCTGGGCGGTGCCGGTAACGGCGATCGTTCCGCCGAGCTCGGCGTCGATGCCGCGACCGCGCACAAAAATCTGCGTCGGCGACGACACGATGAGGTCGAGATTGATCGATGACTGGCTGCCATGGCGCTCGGTCTTGGTGATCGTGGCCATCTGGCGGCGGACCGCCGGTGGCGCGTTCCTGTGCTGGATGTCAAGTTCGGCGAGACTGGTCGGCAGTTTTTCCGGAATGGTGATTGCCGTCTCCGTCAGGTCGACCCTGCCGGCCAGAAGCGGAGCGGTGAGGAGCGGGCCCTTCAAGGTCAGCTGACCATCGGCTGTGCTCGCCATCATGGTGCCGTCGACATAGACGGCCTTGTCGAGCGTAATGGTGATGTCGGCGGGCATGCCGGGCGAGAGGATATCGATCGTGCCGCCGCCTGAAATCGTGCCGCCGCTCGCGAGTTTGCCGGTGAGGCCGGTGACGGAGGCGCGGTTGCCCTCCAAGGTAACGGTTGCCGCCAGTTGCTCGATAGCGAGATTGCGGCGGACATCGATCAGGCGCGCGCCTGAGGTACGCACCGTTCCTGTGATCTGCGGCGCGCCGAGCCCGCCGGAGACGGAGACATTGGCATCCGCTGAACCTTCCAGCACAAGGCCCTGGCGCGACAGGAGGCCGGTCAGCGCGGCAAATGGCAGATTGCCCGTGAAATTCATTGCGATTGGCCTCTCGCCGGAAAGGCTAAGCGTCCCGCCGCCGGAAAGGCCAAGCCCTGCCTCGCCGGTGGCCTGGGTGTCGAGCGACAGCCGGCCATCGCTGAACTCACCCTTCGCGGAGAGCGAGAACGCGCCGACGCCGGCACCCCGGGTCTGGGCAACGGCAGCGTTTGCCCAATCAAGTGCATAGTCGACGACGGGCGCCGCAGGCGTGCCCTTGGCCGTGATCGTGCCGGAGATCGCACCTTCGGGCGCGAGACTGGGGGCTACTGTCGCGACTAGCGAGGCGGGTACGTTGCGAAGCACCGCATTCAGGTCAAGCGTTTCGCCGACATTGCCTGTGATGTCGACCGTGCCGGAGCCGGCAGAAATCACTGCCGTTTCGATCGTCACATTGCCGCCGACGACGGCGAAGGCAGCGGGCCTGGCGAGTTTGAGCGGGATGCGGCGCGGCGTGGCCGAGAGGGCGTCGAGCGTGATCCGTAGTCCGGGCTCCTGCTGCTGGATCCGGCCCTCGGCCAGCAGCGGTGCGCCATCGTATCGGCCATCTAGATTAAAGGCTGTGTTGGACCCTTGTCGCGAAAATGCGAGTTCAGGCGTCTCTATGCGATTGGCGCCGATCGACACAGTCGAGGCGCTGACACTGCCCTCGGCGGCGAAGGTGGCAAGGTCGGAGATGGCAAGGCTGATGTCGGGCGCGGCAATGGTGAGCGTGTCGCGGGTCAGAGTCGAACCAGTCGCCACGATTTTGGCAGACAGCTTGCCTCCGCTCTCTGTAAGGTCGACGGAGCCCTTGAGGTCGCCGCTTGCGTCTTGTCCCGCCAAGGCGGCGATCAGGCCGATCTCCGGCAAGTCGAAACTCAGTGTTCCCGAGGGTGCGAAGGCCGGCGAGAACCTCAGTGCGCCCTCGATCCGGTTGGCTCCGACCGTTACTGCCAGCGCCGGAATCTCCGAGCGGCCGTCTTTGGAGACGAGATCGGCGGCCCCTTCGATCGGCTGCCCGTCGAGTGTCCCGGACATTTTCAAGGTGCCCTTCGGCACGCTGCGGTCCGCCGTTCCGTCGATCTCGACGGAGAGGTTCTCCAGCTTGCGCCCGGCGGCCACGGCTGCCTCACTTTTCAACGACAGCTTGCCCGCCAGTGCATCGAGCGGTCCTTCTGCGAAAAGGGCGAACTCCGCGCTGCCGCTGATGTTGTCAACCAAAGCGGCAAGGTTACTGATCCGGCCGGCGAGATCGGCCTTCAGCTCGTTTTCGGCGCCAAGGCTCACTGAGCCGGTCGCCTCGCCAAGACTCGTGGTCACCCTCAGGTCGGAGAGCCTGAGGTCGCGCGGCAACGCGTACTCGAGCGTGCCGGCAAGGCCGATCGTGCCCTCGAACTTGCTTGCAAGGTTCTCGGGCAGTACGCCGGGCACGGCGAACAACTCGAATCGGCCCGTCAACGCCTCTTCGTTCAGCGCATATTCGCCGCTGAGCTTGCCGCCGATCGTGGTGCTTTCGATTGTGGCGCCGTCGAAGCCAAGCCTAGTCGCACTGATCACAAGTGGTGCCTTGATCGTCAGCGGCGCCTTGAGGATGCGATCGAGTTCGGTGTCGGCGAGCTGGCTTGCCGCGACGGAAAGCGTGGCCCGGAGAGGTCCCGTGAGGGTGGCGAGGTCGAAGGTATCGCTCGATGCCGCAAGATCGACGCCGGAAAGCGTGCCCTGCGCCAGTTCCAGGGAAGCGAAGCGGCCCGTTAGATCGATCGCCGTGCTGCTGGCCGGGCCACTGATGGCAAGGGCAATCTGCTCGACTGTTGCTGCGATTGTCTGGTTTCCGCTTGTCCAGTTGATCGGAACAGGACCCGCTTTGCTGACCAGCCGGGCCTTCAGGTCGTTCGTCCCATTGGCGGTGTAGCGTCCGGAGGCGATCAGATCGAGGGCGGCGGTCGAGAGCCTGCCCCTTTCGATCGTCACTGCGCCATTCCGGTCGAGGCTGGCCGCAAGGTCGATCACCGTTTCGCCTTCGAAAGGAGGGCGAAGCGTCGGCGGGAGCAGCGCGTCGAAACGTCCGCCGCCCGTGGCAGTGATGCTGCGCAGGCCCGCGGCAATGCGGTGTGTGGCTTCAACGGCGAGCGTCGGGCGACCATCGACTTCGGCTGTCACCTTGCCCGTCCAGTCGCTGAGCGGGCCGTCGCCGTCGATTCCGAGACGAAGCGCCGGGCTGCCGGGAAGCCTTAGCAGACCGGCCAAAAGCCCATTCGCCGGCTCGTTCAACTCACCGGTCAGGCGCAGGCGATTTTCTGCGGGTGCATAGACGAGGTCTGCAGTTGCCCCTGCCTCCGGAACCTCGGCGCGCGTGGCCCGAAGCTGCGCCGCGATGCGGTCGCTGACCGCCTGGCCAGAGCCCGAAAGCGACAGTCGAATGTCCCGGCCGGCAAGTCCCTGACCGAGATCGACCACCGGAAGGTCGAGCGACCTTACGTCGATTTCGATCGGCAACGAAAAGCCGGAACCGTCTTTCACCACGTCTTGCTCCGCCGCGACGGGCGCGCGTTGGATGCGCACCGAGTTCGCGGCAATCCGCTCGGCCGTCAGGCGACCGCTCAGAAGATCGAGCGGCGACCAATCCATGGCGAGACCGCGGATCTCGCCGTACGTGCCTTGGCTATCAGCCAGGGTCACGTTGTCGATTCGCAGTTTGCCATCAAGAAGCGGTCCCGCACCGTCGATAGAGATCCGCTGGTCGGGCGTCGAGAGCATGGAAGCAAGTTGGCTGGCCACAAAGCTGCCGCCCACACCGGTGAAGCCGCCCACGAGGATCGCCAGCAAGCAGAGCACCAGCGTCGCGCCGGCGCCATAGGCGAACAGGCGAAGGGCAAATCTCGTAAGGCGTTTCAGCAGTCGCATGCGGCTTTCTTTGTCCTTCTCGGGCGTGGCTCAGAAGCTCTGGCCGATGCCGGCATAGATTCCGTATTTGCTGCCGCCGTCGTAAGGGTCGAGCGGCATGGCAACGTCGAGGCGCAGAGGCCCGAACGGCGTCTGGTAGCGCAGGCCGATGCCTGCACCCATGCGGATATCGGAGAAATCCGGATAATTCGCGGCAGTCACCGACCCGATATCGACGAAGGGCACGATGCCGATCGTTTCGGTGACGTTGACGCGAGCCTCGAACGAGCCGAGGGCATAGGCCCGCCCGCCGGTCGCATCGCCTGCGGCATTGAGCGGCGAAATTTCCTGATAGGCATATCCACGCACCGAGCCCCCGCCGCCGGCAAAGAAGCGCCGCGTCGCCGGGACGGACTCGAGTTCGCTCGCGCCGACCAGCATTCCGGCCGAGATTTTTGCCGCCAGCACCACGCGGTCCTCGATGCCAAGGCTGTAGTAGCCTGAAATCGAGCCCTCAAAGGTTGAGAAGAAGGTCTCACCAAGGATTTCGTAGCTAGGGATGGCGCTCAGTGCGGCATTGAAGCCTTCCGTCGGGTTGAGCTTGTTGTCGCGGGTGTCGCGGGTATAGCCGAGCGGCACCCCGAAGGTCAGATAGGTGTTGTTGCCGAAGGCATCGTCGATGTCGTCATAGCCGAGCGACACGCCGGCCGTCACCTTGTCGTAGTCGGTGATCTCATAGGCGAAAGCCACCTTGCCGAGGACCGAGGCGGCGTCATAGGACGCGGTCGTCTGCGTCGCGCCCTTGATGCTCGCCTCAAGCGTCGCCGAGGGGAAGAAGGCACCCGGCTTGATGAAGGTGATGCCCGCGCTGTAATCGAGGTCCTCGACGCCGCTCCAGTCGCCGAGCCCGCCGACCTTGCCTTCAAGCCGCAGCGATTCCGCCTGGCCGAACAGGTTGCGATGGCCCCAATAACCCTCGACTCCCAGTCCGTCGATCGACGAGAAGCTGGCGCCGACGCCGAAATAGCGGTGCTTGCCCTCGGCCACGACGATGCCGAGCGGCAGCGAACCATCGGCAGCAAGTCCCTTCGCCTCGTTGATGGTCACTGTGGAGAAGGTGCCGAGCGCTCGAAGCCGCTCCGCGGCCTTCTTCAACTGTTCCGGTGAATAAATCTGGCCCGGTCGCAGCCGCGAATAGCGGGCGATAAAGGCGGAGTCGACATTTCGGGCACCCTTGACGGTCACCTCGCCGATTGGCGCCACAGGCCCGGCCTCCACCGCAAGGACTACGTCGACCGTTCGCGACTCGTGATCGGCGATAACGTCGCGGCGCGCCAGCACCGCAAGCGGCCGGCCTTCGGCCTTCAGGTCGTCGACGATCTTCTCGCCCGCCTTCAGGATAATGAGCGATCCGGCCGGACCGCCCGGCACCAGATCGTAGACGGAGGGGTCAAGGCCGGCGGCATCATCCTCGAGTGTCACATTTCCGAGAGAGAAGGCAGGGCCCGGATCCACCCGGATGCTGACCGGGATGGGACCATTGCGCGCGAATGCCGGAATGGGCGGCAGGTCGTCGATGTTGCGGCCGTCAATCGTGACGCTGACGACGCCGCCGTAGCGGGAATTCTCGTAGAGCGTGGCGATCAGTCTATCTCGATCGTCGCGGGCCCTGATAACCAGACCGAGGTCGCCGGAGACAGGTGCGTCTTCGCCTCGCACCAGCAGCGAGGTTCGCTTGAGCGCCTCGGCGAGGTCCTTGGCGGCGCCGTCCGTGTCGAGGGTGATGCTGTATCGGACGGGATCGATGACGTCGTTGACCGCCTCGTCTTCGCCGAAGATGGTGATGCCGAAGATCCTGAAGGCGTATGCATCGCCGATCAATATTGGGGCTGCCGCCAAGGCAAGCCCCAGCCCAAGTGCGGTGCCTGTCCTGCGAGGTGCAAGACGATCCTTCGGTGATTTCGGTCTACTCGGCATGCACACATTTGCTCGTTGCGGTCAGTTCGTCTTGCCCGCGTTTCCGGGAGCAGGGCGAGTTTAATCGCAAGTTCGCTGAAAAAGATAACTATTTTAGAAAGTGCACGCAAATGGAGATCCCGGCGAAGCCGCCGGGATCTCGCATTCAGTCGAATTACTAGCGGCGCGGGCAATCGTCGATGTAACGGCGACCGTAGCGGTCGCGGTAGTAGCACTGGCCGGGCTGGTCGGCGACACTGCCGATCACGGCGCCCGATACGCCACCGATTGCCGCACCGACCGCCGCACCGCGGACGTCGCCGGTGATGGCGCCGCCGATGATGGCACCCGATACGGCGCCGATGCCGGCGCCCTTTTCGGTCTGGGTGCAGCCTGCGACCGACAAGCCGATCAAAGCTAGCATAAGAGCTTTCTTCATGATTCTTCTCCACTGTTTACGCATCCGGCTCGGCCGGTACATGACTTCCCCGCCTCGACGCCTTCAGGCGCCTTCTCTTGGCGGTCGCGGCTCCAGAATAGCCCCCATTTCGCGAAAGTCCACGAAATAGAAAGTCGAATGCGCGGCTCCACTAAACAGTGTGTGCTGTCTCGCAGTAAAAGCCAATCTTATGTTGCGGCGCGAAATATAAAAATGCGATTTGGTTGCACTCTGCCTGTTGATCGGTCGAGGAAAAAGACAAATGATAGGCGCCGTGTCCGGGAGAGACACGAGGAGGAACAATATGGCAAAAGTAACGCTGACGGTGAACGGCCGGTCGGTGAGTGGCGAGTGCGAAGACCGCACCTTGCTCGTCCATTTCATTCGCGAGAAGCTCGGACTGACCGGAACCCATATCGGTTGCGACACGACCCAGTGCGGTTCCTGCGTCGTGCACATGGACGGCAAGTCGGTAAAAAGCTGTTCGATCCTGGCGGTCCAGGCTTCGGGCTCGGCGATCACCACGATCGAGGGGCTGGCAAGCAACGGCGAGCTGCACCCTGTCCAGGCGGCCTTCAAGGAACATCACGGCCTGCAATGTGGCTTCTGCACGCCCGGCATGGTCATGACCGCGGTCGACATGATCAACCGTCATGGTGGAAACCTCGACGAGGTGACAGTGCGCCATGAGCTGGAAGGCAATATCTGTCGTTGCACCGGTTACCACAACATCGTCAAGGCCGTGCTTTCCGCCAATGCAGAGATGCATGGCGGGCGCCAGGCTGCCGAGTGAGGCAATAGGCAAGTAGCCAATAGGCATGCTGTCGGCCATCGGTGCCGCGTCACGGCCTATCCTACTGCCCAGTGCCAATTGCCTAAATCCTGTTTCTCTGGAGGAGATTAAAATGGGTGTTGAAGGAATCGGGGCGCGTGTCACGCGCAAGGAAGACAAGCGCTTCCTGACCGGCAAGGGCCGGTATACGGACGACATGGTCGTCCCGGGTATGAAATTTGCCTCTTTTGTGCGTTCGCCTTATGCGCATGCCAAGATCAAAAACGTAGACGCTTCAGCGGCCAAGGCAATGCCGGGCGTCATCGACGTGCTGGACGGCAAGCAGTTGCTGGCAGATGGCATCGGTAACCTTATTTGCGGCTGGATGGTCCATTCCAAGGACGGTACTCCGATGAAGATGGGCGGCTGGCGCCCGCTCGCGGTCGACACGGTTCGCTATGTTGGAGATGCGGTGGCCATCGTTGTCGCCGATACCTATGGAGAGGCTTGCGACGCAGCTGAAGCTGTGGTTGTCGACTACGATGAACTGCCGGTGGTGACTGAGGCAGTCACGGCGCTCGAACCCGGAGCGCCCCAGATTCATCCGGAAGCGCCGGGCAATCTGATCTTCGATTGGGAAATCGGCGACAGCGCCGCTGCTGACCGGGCGATCGCCTCGGCCGCCCACGTCACCGAGATCGAGATCCACAACAACCGGCTCTCACCCAATCCGATGGAGCCGCGCGCCACGCTCGGCATCTACGACTCGGCCGAAGATCACTATACCTGCTACACGACTTCGCAGAACCCGCATGTGGCGCGCCTCGTCATGAGCGCCTTCTACAATGTTGCACCGGAAAACAAGCTGCGCGTCATCGCGCCCGACGTCGGTGGCGGCTTCGGCTCGAAGATCTACATCTATCCGGAAGAGATCGTCTGCCTGTGGGCCTCCAAGAAGACCGGCGTGCCGGTCAAGTGGACGTCCGACCGGACCGAGGCCTTCCTCACTGACGCCCATGGCCGTGACCATGTGTCGAAGGTAAAGATGGCCTTCGACAAGGACAACAATGTCATCGGGCTGAAGGTCGACACGATCGCCAATCTCGGCGCCTACATGTCGCTCTTCTCCTCGTCGGTGCCGACCTATCTCTACGCGACACTGCTCTCGGGGCAGTACGCGATCCCGGCAATCCACTGCAATGTCCGAACCGTCTATACCAACACGGTGCCGGTCGATGCCTATCGCGGGGCCGGGCGTCCGGAAGCGACCTACCTTCTCGAGCGCACCATGGAAACGGCGGCACGGGAATTGGGCGTCTCTCCGGCAGAACTGCGCCGGCAGAACTTCATCCGGACCTTCCCCTACCAGACGCCCGTCATCATGAACTACGACGCCGGCAATTATGAGGCCTCGCTCGAGGCGGCGATGGATGCGGCCGACTGGAACGGCTTCCCGGCTCGCAAGGCGGAGGCGGCCGGCCGCGGCATGAAGCGCGGCATCGGCATGAGCTGCTACATTGAAGCCTGCGGCATTGCGCCGTCGGCTGCGGTCGGTTCGCTCGGCGCCGGCGTCGGCCTGTGGGAATCGGCCGAGGTCCGGGTCAATGCGGTGGGAACGGTCGAAGTTCTGACCGGTTCGCATAGCCACGGCCAGGGCCATGAGACGACCTTTGCCCAGCTTGTCTGCGAACGTCTTGGTGTGCCGATCGACAATGTCTCGATCGTCCACGGCGACACCGACAAGGTGCAGATGGGCATGGGCACATATGGTTCTCGCTCAGGCGCCGTCGGCATGTCGGCGATCGTCAAGGCGCTCGACAAGGTCGAGGCCAAGGCGAAGAAGATCGCCGCCCACCTGATGGAAGCGGACGAGAGTGACATCGTCATCGAGAACGGCGAACTGAAGGTCGCCGGTACGGACAAATCGCTCCCGTGGTTCCAGGTGGCGCTTGCCGCTTACACCGCCCACAACCTGCCTAGCGGGATGGAGCCGGGCCTGAAGGAGGGCGCGTTTTACGATCCGTCCAACTTCACCTTCCCGGCCGGCTGTTACATCGCCGAGGTCGAGGTCGATCCGGAAACCGGCAAGACGACGATCGTGCAGTTCGTCGCCGCCGACGACTTCGGCAATATCATCAATCCGATGATCGTCGAGGGGCAGGTGCATGGCGGCATCGCCCAGGGCGTGGGCCAGGCTCTGCTGGAGGGTGTGCGCTATGACTCGACCACCGGCCAGTTGCTCACGGCAAGCTACATGGACTATGCCATGCCGCGGGCCGACGATCTGCCGTCGTTCAGCCTGTCGCACCAGAATACGCCCTGCCCAGGCAACCCGCTCGGCATCAAGGGCTGCGGCGAGGCGGGGGCCATCGGCTCTCCGCCGGCCTTGATCAATGCCATCACCGATGCCATCGGCACCAACAACCTCAACATGCCTGCAACCCCGCTTGCCGTCTGGTCGGCATTGCAGGCAGCCGAGTAAGGGAGGACGAAGCATGTTTCTCTATTCGACCAGCTATCATCGTGCCTCCTCGGTCGAGGAGGCCGGAAGCCTGCTTTCGGGTGCCTCCGACGGCAAGTTCGTGGCGGGCGGCCAGACCTTGGTCGCCACCCTCAAACAGCGTCTGGCGCAACCCTCCGACCTCATTGACTTGAGGCATATCCCCTCGCTCAAGGGAATTGCAGTCGATGGCCGGATGGTGACAATCGGCGCGGGTGTCACCCATGCCGAAGTCGCCGGATCGAGCCTGATCCGCGCGGTCTGCCCGGCGGTCTGCCATCTCGCATCGCTTATCGGCGATCCGCATGTCCGACATCTGGGAACAATCGGCGGATCGATCGCCAACAATGATCCGGCCGCCGACTATCCGGCTGCCCTCCTTGGGCTAGGCGCGACCATCGTTACCGATCGCCGGCAGATCATGGCGGACGATTTCTTCGTCAGCCTGTTCGAAACCGCACTGGAGGAGAACGAGATCGTCACCGCCGTGCGTTTCACTGCGCCGGAGCGGGCAGGCTATGCCAAGTTCGCCAATCCGGCCTCGCGATTTGCGATGACCGGGGTGTTCGTCTCGAAGGGGCCGGCTGGCGTTCGAGTGGCCGTGACCGGGGCGGGCTCGAGCGGTGTGTTCCGCCACGAAGGTCTTGAAGCCGGCCTTGCCGGCAACTGGTCCGCGGACGCACTGGCGGGTGTATCCATCGATCCGACCGATCTGATGGCCGATCTGCATGCGACTGCGGAGTACCGCGCGAATCTGGTGAAAGTGATGGCGAAGCGGGCCGTCTCCGCCTCCTGAGAGGAGCGGAGAATCGCCATACCGGAGAAGGGCGGCTGCGGCCGTCCTTTTTTCCGTAGCTTGACGCAGATCAAGTTTGCTTGCGGCCCGATCGGCTAGCAAATGGTTGGAAGAATTCCAAGATTGCGCCAATTGTCGCAGTTTAGAATGAATTTACAGTGCCGGGGTTGACCGAACGCGCGTTGGATCTCAAAAAGGGCTGAACAGACTGGAGTTGGGAAATGGATTTCGAGGCGTTTTTCAAGGGCGAACTGGAAGGTCTTCACGAAGAGGGCCGGTACCGGGTTTTCGCCGATCTTGAGCGACAGAGGGGCAGTTTCCCCCGAGCGACGCGCTATACCGAAAACGGCACTCAGGACGTCACCGTCTGGTGTTCCAACGACTATCTCGGCATGGGCCAGAATGCTGGCGTGATCGAAGCGATGAAGAACGCCATCGACCACTGTGGAGCGGGTGCCGGTGGCACCCGGAACATCTCTGGCACCAATCACTATCACGTCCTTCTCGAGCGCGAACTCGCCGATCTGCACGGCAAGGAGTCGGCGCTGATCTTCACTTCTGGTTATGTTTCCAACTGGGCGGCGCTCGGCACGCTCGGCCAGAAGATCCCCGGCCTGATCATCTTCTCCGACGCGCTGAACCATGCTTCGATGATCGAAGGCATTCGCTATTCGAAGTGCGAGCGGGTCATCTGGAAGCACAACGATGTCAAGGACCTCGAAGCCAAGCTGGCGGCCGCCGATCCGAAGGCGCCGAAAATGATTGCTTTCGAATCTGTCTATTCGATGGACGGCGACATTGCGCCGATCAAGGAAATCTGTGATCTCGCCGACAAATACGGCGCGATGACCTATCTCGACGAAGTGCACGCCGTCGGCATGTATGGCGCCCATGGTGGCGGCATCGCCGAGCGCGAGGGGCTTATGGATCGCCTGACGGTAATCGAAGGCACGCTTGGCAAGGCCTTTGGCGTGATGGGCGGCTATATCACCGGCTCGACCGCACTATGCGATTTCATCCGCTCCTTCGCGTCCGGCTTCATCTTCACCACGGCCCTGCCGCCGGCACTGGCTGCCGGCGCGGTTGCATCGATCCGGCACCTGAAGACCAGCCAGTTGGAGCGCTTCGCCCATCAGGAGCGCGTGCGGCGTCTGCGCTCGATGCTCGATGCCCGCGGCATTCCGCATATGCCGAATCCGAGCCACATCGTCCCGGTCATGGTTGGCGATGCCTCCAAGTGCAAATGGCTCTCCGACCTGCTGCTCGACAATTTCGGCATCTACGTCCAGCCGATCAATTATCCGACCGTGCCGAAGAAGACCGAGCGTCTGCGCATCACGCCGACGCCGCTGCATTCGGATGGCGATATGGACCATCTCGTCGGCGCATTGCACCAGCTGTGGTCGCGTTGCGCGCTGGCCCGTGCCGTCGCCTGAGCGAACGGCAGTCCCGATTTGTGAATTGAATGAACCGCCTGCTGGTCAGGCGGTTTTTTCGTGCGTCGAGATGATCGAAGCGGCAACCCGACGCGCCTCGGCATCGGTAGCGAAGACGTCGTCGATGGAGCTTGCTGCTCCACAATCGATGAGCCGCTCCATCGTCACCTCGACGATATCGGCCATGTCGAGGAAACCGATCTTCTCCTCGACGAAGGCGTCGAAGGCCGTCTCCTCGGCGGCATTCATGATTGCGCCTTGCAGGCCACCGCGGGTGAGCGCCGTGCGGGCAAGCCTGAGCGCTGGGAAGCGGGTCTCGTCCGGTGCCTCGAAGTCGAGCCGGGCCAGTCTGGCGAAGTCGAGCCGCTCGGCATTGAGCCTCGGCCGTTTCGGATAGGTCAATGCATAGCCGATCGCGGTACGCATGTCCGGCGGGCCGAGCTGGGCAATCACCGAGCCATCGCTGTAGCCGACCATGGAATGTATGATCGACTGCGGGTGCACGATCACCTCGATCTGTTCCGGCGTGATGTCGAAGAGGTGTCTTGCCTCGATCATTTCCAGCGCCTTGTTGAACATGGAGGCGCTGCCGACCGAGATCTTCAGGCCCATCGACCAGTTCGGGTGGGTCCTCGCCGTTGCGACGGTTACGCCTGCCATCTGCTCGCGCGTATAGGTGCGAAAAGGACCGCCGGACGCCGTGAGGATGATCCGCTCCAGCGCTGGCCGCTGGCTGGTGTCGAGGCATTGGAAGATCGCGCTATGCTCGCTATCGACAGGAATCAGTCGTCCGCCGCCTGTTTTCACCGCCTGGATGAACAATTCGCCTGCCGAGACCAGGCATTCCTTGTTGGCGAGCGCAATGTCGGCGCCCCGCGCAGCCGCGGTCAGCGTGGGGCCGAGGCCCGCCGTGCCAACGATGGCGGCCATGACCCAGTCGGCATCCAGGCTTGCCGCCTCCTTGAGCCCTGAGCGTCCGGCGGCCACGTCGACGCCGCTGCCGGCGAGTGCGTCCTTGAGCGTCATATACTGGCTTTCGTCGGCGGTGACGGCGAGTTTCGCGCCCATTGTGCGGGCCTGCTCCGCAAGGAGTTCAATATTGCCGTTACCGGTCAAGGCGCCGATCTCGAAGGCATCGCGCCCGCCCAACTGATTGACCACGTCCAGCGTGTTGACGCCGATCGAGCCGGTCGAGCCGAGAATCGTCAGGCGGCGCGGCTGTTGTTTGGCGAGGGTCATTCTTGCTGTCCGGAAGATTGCTTCATCTGCAATTGCGTCTACAAGGGATTGCTGAAAGCGGCAAGCTTCCGATCCGGCGGCCCGTCGCGCGTATTCGCAGTCCGGAGGTTGTCGATGCGAGGTCTCGTTTGGAACTTGCGCCGTTATGGCCAGCCCTTTCTGGCTCTTGTGGCGCTGGTAACCTTGGCCGGCGGCGGCATTGCCTATTTCACCACGCATCAGGATTGGGCATCCGGACTTTGGTCCTTCGGCACGGCACTCGTTCTCTCGGCGCTCCTGGTCGAGATCGTCCTGTCGCTGATGCAGGGACGATTCGGCCTCGACGTCATCGCCGGGCTGTCCATGGGGGCAGCACTTGCCTTCGGCGAGCCGCTGGCCGGCAATATCGTCGCGCTGATGTATGCCGGTGGCCAACAGCTCGAGAATTTCGCCGAGGGGCGCGCACGACGCGAAATGACCGCGCTGCTCGGCCGCACGGCCCGTACCGCCATGCGCTACGCGCGCGAAGGACTGGAGGAAGTCCCGATCGAGACGCTGATGCCGGGCGAGCGGATCTTGGTCCGTCGTGGTGAGGTTGTGCCGGTCGATGGTCGCCTGGTCGGCGGCCGCGCCGACATCGACATGTCCGCCTTGACCGGTGAAGCCATGCCGGCGCGTTTCTTCGCCGGTAACGACATGCCGAGCGGCGGCACGTCGATCGGCGCCGCCTTCGATCTCGACGTGATACGCACGGCTGCCGACAGTACCTATGCCGGGATCGTCCGGCTCGTCGAGCAGGCACAACAGAGCAAGGCGCCAATGGTGCGGCTGGCGGATCGCTATGCGCTGTGGTTCTTGGCTCTGACGGTGCTGATCGCGGGCGCTGCCTGGTGGGTGAGTGGTGATCCCTTGCGGGCGCTGGCCGTGCTCGTGGTCGCCACGCCCTGTCCGCTCATCCTGGCCGTGCCGGTTGCGATCATTTCCGGCATGTCACGTGCTGCGTCGCTTGGCGTCCTGATCAAAAGCGGCGGTGCACTGGAGAGGCTTGCGCGGGTGCGCACGGCCGTGCTCGACAAGACGGGGACCATGACCAGCGGCGAAGCCGGCGTGGTCGAGATCCGCACCAGCGACGGGATCGATCCGGAGGAAATGCTGCGGCTCGCCGCTTCGCTCGATCAGGCCTCCAACCATGTCAGCGCCGAGGCCCTCGTCCAGTCAGCGCGCGAGCGCGGTATGGCGCTTTCGTCGCCGACCGACATCGTCGAAACGCCGGGGTCCGGCGTCGAGGGAAAGATCAATGGCCGATCGCTGGTGGTTGGCGGCAGCGATTTCGTACGGAGCAGGTGTTCGTCGGGCAACCCTTACGCCCTCGGCGGAGACCTGCCGCCGGGAACAGCGGTGGTCGCCGTCGGGATAGACGGCATCGTCGCTGGCATCATCCTGCTCTCCGACCAGATACGCGACGATGCGCATTCGACGATCGATTCCTTCCGCGCCGCTGGCGTCACCCGCTTTGTGCTGGCCTCGGGCGATCACGCCGATGCCGTCCGCGCGGCGGGCTTGTCTCTCGGCGTCGATGAGGCGATTGGAGATCTTCTGCCCGCCGAGAAGGTGGACGTGGTGATCGCCGAGCGCCGCAAGGCCTCGGTGATGATGATCGGCGATGGGGTCAACGACGCACCGGCATTGGCGGTGGCTGACGTCGGTGTAGCCATGGGGGCCAGAGGCGCCGCAGCATCATCCGAATCGGCGGACGTCGTGCTCCTAGTCGACCACCTGGCCCGCTTGCCCGCCGCCCTCCTGGTTGCGCAACGCACCCGGCACATCGCCCTCCAAAGCGTTTTCGCCGGACTGTCTCTCTCGCTGCTTGCGATGGTAGCGGCCGCGTTCGGCTATCTTCCGCCGGTCCAAGGTGCTCTGCTCCAGGAGGTGATCGACGTGGCAGTGATTCTCAATGCGCTGCGGGCGCTCAGCGTACCGGCAGAGATTCGCGCCAAGCGCGAGGAGTGAGAGAGAGGACTTGAGTTTTTCGCCGATTGCCGCGGTCAGCCGGAACAAAGTCGCGGGGAGTCGTGTTGATTGGGCGTGAATTCCGATCCCAACCAGGAGACACCCCATGGCACAGAAGACTCTAGACGACCTTTTCTACGAGACGCTCAAGGACATCTACTATGCCGAGCGCAAGATCCTGAAGACCCTGCCGAAGATGGCCCGTGGCGCCCAGGACCCTAAGCTGAAGACCGCTTTCGAAAAGCACAAGGAAGAGACAGAAGGCCAGATCGAGCGCCTGCAGCAGGTGTTCGAGATCATCGGCAAGCGTCCACGCGCGAAGACCTGCCCGGCGATCGACGGCATCATCGAGGAGGGCGAGGAGATCATGGAAGATTTCAAGGGCGCCCCCGCTCTCGATGCCGGCCTGCTCGCCGCCGCTCAGGCTGTCGAGCATTATGAGATCAGCCGTTACGGCACCCTCAGCGCCTGGGCGAAGCAGCTCGGCCTGAAGGATGCAGTGAAGCTGCTTGACGAAACCCTCGCGGAAGAAACGAAGACCGATGTCGCTCTGTCCAAGCTTGCCGAGAGCGCAGTCAACACGGCCGCCATGGACGCCAAGTCTGCCAAGGCGGCCTGATGCCGGAAAGTCGGGCCAGGAAAGTCCTGGCCCGCGAGCGACGTTGTCGCGGCATGAAAAAGGGGCTCTCAGGGCTCCTTTTTTTGTCCAATCCACTGATCGACCTTGGGATAGCTGCATGCCCCATTCGTCAGCCCTAATTCTGATTAGGCGCACCCTGCGAAACCAATCTACTGGCGCTCCTTCGGCTTTCGCCTGCGGCTCGCCGGAGAGGCTGGCGGAGGACTAGCCGCATTCAAAAAACGCGCCACAAGCACCGGAGGTGCGGTGGCCACAACCGCGTCCTTCTAATCATGCTGCCTACTAGTTATGCTGCCGATCCGGTGCCATGCCCACTTGCGGCACCGGTCTTGTCGACGTGTCTGGGCTGGTAGTCTGATCGCTGGGTCGACCCCCGTCGAGTCCCTAAGCCGATCAGGAGCCGTATGGTGATCCCGACGCGATTCGAACGCGTGACCCCCAGATTAGGAATCTGGTGCTCTATCCTGCTGAGCTACGGGACCACTGACTGAACTCCATACAAAAGCCGGACCATGAAGCCAAGCCTTTTTGCTGAAGGGGCAAGGACGAAGGCCTGACTCTGCATTCCGTGCCGGGGGCCGCTTGCGCCGGTCGCGACTCCTGCGGTTGCGGGACAACCCTTTTCTCAATCCGTCAGTCGCTGTTCCGCCAGCCTCACCCAATAGGAGATTCCGTAAGACAGGATATCGTCATTGAAGTCGTAGGCGGGATTATGCAGGCCGGGCGTGTCGCCGTGGCCGATCATGATATAGGCGCCGGGGCGGGCCTGCAGCATGAAGGCGAAGTCTTCGCCGGCCATGGAGGGATCGACCTCGGTGTTCACCTGATCCTTGCCGACGATGTCCATCGCCGCGCGCGCGGCGTGCTCCGTCTCGGCCGGGTGGTTGACGGTGACGGGGCAGGCGCGCTCATAGACCACGTCGGCCTCTGCGCCGTTGGCGTTCGCGATCCCCCGAGCAATCTCGCGGATGCGGGTTTCGGCCAGATCGCGCACGGTTTCGTCGAGCGAGCGGACCGTGCCGGCGAGCAAGGCCTCTTCCGGGATGATGTTATGGGTCGTGCCGGCGTTGAAGCGCGTGACGGAGACGACCACGGAACGCAACGGATTGGCGTTTCGCGAAGCGATAAGCTGCAGGTTGGTGACGATCTGCGCGCCGATGGCGATCGGGTCGACGGCCTTGTGCGGTTCGGCAGCGTGCCCGCCGCGTCCCTTGACCGTGATGAAGAACTTGTCGGGCGCGGCCATGATGCCGCCCTTGCGGATCGAAAACGTGCCGACCGGCTGGCCCGGCATGTTGTGCATGCCGTAGACTTCCTCAATGGCAAACCGCTCCATCAGTCCGTCCTGGACCATGGCCAGCGCACCGGCGCCGCCTTCTTCGGCCGGCTGGAAGATCACGATGACACGGCCGTTGAAATTGCGCGTCTGGGCCAAGTGCTGGGCGGCGCCGAGCAGCATTGCCGTGTGTCCGTCATGACCGCAGGCATGCATGCGGCCTGGAACCTGTGACGCCCATGGTTTGCCGCTGATCTCCTCCAGCGGCAATGCATCCATGTCGGCGCGCAGACCGATAGCGCGGGTGTTGGTGCCCCGTCCCTTGATCACTCCGACGACGCCGGTCCGGCCAATTCCGTTCACGATTTCGTCAACGCCGAACTCTGCCAGCTTGGCGGAAACGAAGGCAGCGGTGTTCTCTACATCGTAGAGAATCTCGGGATTCGCATGGAGATGGCGGCGCCATTCGCTGACCTCCGCCTGGAGTTCGGCGGCGCGGTTCAATATCGGCATCTTGCTGTCCTGCTCGTCTATTTCTGCTATCTTTTGAGAGGCGGCGCAGAATGTGCGCCTTGAGATTGACGTATTCAATGGGTCTTGCCATTGCTTTCACACATAGGCCAATTATCTGGCCTTTGCGAGACAGGTTCGCATCAAAGGGGTATTCATCGTGCCGTCGAACACTTCCAGCATGCCTCAGCGCTCGCGCTACACACGCCGTCTCACGGCGCTTGTTTGCGCTATCGCCGCTTGCCTGCCGGGTCTGGCTCTTGCCAATCCGCAGATTGTCGTTGACGTCAATAGCGGACAGGTGATCGCCCACGAGGAAGCCTTCCGCAAATGGTATCCTGCCTCGCTCACCAAGCTGATGACTGCCTACACGACCTTCAAGGCCATTCGTGCCGGCGAGCTGTCGCTGACGAGCGTCGTCGTCATGAGCGAGAAGGCGGCGGCGCAACCGGCGAGCAAGATGTACTACGCGCCGGGGTCGCAGATGACGCTCGATAGCGCGCTGAAGCTCCTGATCGTCAAGTCCGCCAATGACGTCGCTGTGGCGATTGCCGAGCGTGTCGGCGGTACGCTCGACAATTTCATCGCCCGGATGAATGCCGACGCGCAGGCGCTCGGGATGACCTCTTCGCGCTTCGTCAATCCGAACGGCCTGCCGGGCAAGGGACAATACACGACAGCGCGCGACCTTGCCGTGCTCTCTGTCACCTTGCGCCGCGAGTTTCCGGAATATGCCGGATTTTTCGCACTCGAAGGCGTTACCACGGGCAAGAAGGTTTATCCCAACTACAATTTGCTGATCGGTCGCTTCGACGGCGCCGACGGCATGAAGACCGGCTATATCTGTGCCTCCGGCTTTAACCAGGTATCTTCGGCCACCCGCAACGGCCGAACCGTGGTATCCGTGGTGCTTGGTGCCGACAGCCTTGGCGGGCGGGCCGATATGTCGGCGGAACTGCTGCAAAAGGCTTTGACCGCTCCGAAGGGCGCCGGTCTGCATCTTGGCAGTCTCGCCCCCTATGGTCCAGGCCGCGATACCGTCACTGACATCAGCGCCGAGATCTGCAATCCACAGGCGCGCAAGGTGCGCAGCGAAGGCCGCGACGAGGCGGGGCGGATGAAGATGCTTTCGCCTTACATCCACGAAATGGACCGCCCGCCAAGGGCGGTCTTCGCGGGCCTTATTCCGGGAACGGAGCCACAGCCCAAGAAGCAGAATGGAGCCGCTGGCGTGATCGCCAACGTACCGATTCCAAAGCCGCGCCCGACATTCTGATTCCGGAGCAAGCCATGTCCGATACCTACGGCCGGATCCCCGTGTCGATCATCACCGGCTTTCTGGGGGCGGGCAAGTCGACACTGCTCAATCGCATCCTCAAGGATCCGGCGATGAAGGATGCGGCAGTGATCATCAATGAGTTCGGCGAGGTCGGCATCGATCACATGCTGGTCGAGGCCTCGAACGATTCGATCGTTGAACTGGCCGACGGCTGCCTCTGCTGCACTGTGCGCGGCGAGCTTGTCGATACGCTGGCGGAATTGGTCGACGGCATGCAGACCGGCAAGCTGAAGCCGTTGTCGCGTGTCGTCATCGAGACCACTGGCCTTGCCGATCCCGCCCCGGTCATGCAGTCGGTCATCGGTCATCCGGCGCTCGCCCAGTCTTTCGATCTCGACGGGGTCATCACCGTAGTTGACATGGTCCACGGGCTGTCGACGCTCGACACCTATCCGGAGGCCGTTCGCCAGGTGGCGGTCGCCGACCGGCTGATCCTCAGCAAGGCGACGCTCGCTGACCCAGCGGTCGCTGTCGAGTTGCTTGACCGGTTGCACGCGCTCAACCCGCGGGCCGTCGTCACCGACGGCGACACACCGGAGGCGGGAAGCGCTATTGTGCTTGCCAACGGCCTCTATGATGCGACGGGAAAGATCCCCGATGTCGACCGCTGGCTGAAGGACGAGGCGCGTGCCGATCGCGGCCATCATCACTCACCGCATGGACACGGCCACCACGACCACGCGGACGGAGTGCCTTGCGCGATCTGCGGTCAAGAGAGTCAGGATCATACTCATGACCACTCAGATCACCATCATCACGATGTGAACCGGCACGACGAGCGGATCCGCTCGTACTCCATCGTCCACGACCAGCCGATCGCGCCCATGGCGCTCGAGATGTTCATCGACATCCTCCGCTCAAGCCAGGGTGACAAGCTGCTTCGGATGAAGGCCATTGTGGCGCTGACCGATCGCCCCGACCGGCCACTGGTGCTGCATGGGGTGCAGTCGATTTTCCATCCACCAGTCCGGCTTGCCGCCTGGCCGGACCCCTCGGATCGTCGGACCCGTCTGGTGCTGATTACCCGCGACCTCGACGAAAGCTATGTTCGCGAGCTTTTCGATGCGTTTACTGGACGGCCGCAGGTCGACCGGCCAGACCGTGCGGCGATCGAGGACAATCCGCTTGCCATTCCCGGCATGACAATCTGAAAGAAAGGGCATTCAGCCCTTGCGAATGCGAAAACGGTGCCCGCCTTCAAGTTTCACCGTCTCGATGAGCGCGTGTCCGTCCTCGGTGCAGAAATGCGGAACGTCGATCACCGCCAGCGGGTCGGTTGTCTCGATGCTCAACTCGTCGCCGCGCTGCATGCCGGCCAACCTGCGGCGCGTCTTCAGGACCGGCAAGGGACACTTCAGCCCCTTGAGGTCGTAGAAGGTGCCGTCGCTCATTGCGACTGCCAGATCTTCCAGAAGGGCTTCTTCTTGGTCTCGGCGGCCTGGACTGGCGCCGGTGCTGCCAGCGGGTTCGGCTGCGGCACGGGCACCGCCGCCGCCTGGCCGGCTGATACTGCCGGGGCGTTTGCGGCAACGGTTGGCGCAGGCGCGGCCGTCGGCGGAGCTGCCGGTGCAGCGGCTGTCGTCTGAGCGCCTGCCGTTGCCGGTGCGGCTTGAGCGCCTGACTGTTGCACCGCGAGGCGTTCGATCGCCGCGGTCGCGTCCGGTCTGGACTGGTTCGCCACGTCCTCGATCTTCAGAAGCTTGCCGGCCTTCAGCGCAGAGCCCGTCGGAGCGTAGGCCAGATCATGGCTCTTGCGCTGGTTGGCGACGAGTGCCTTACGCTCGGCTTCAGTCGGATCATACCAGATCTTGCCGTCGAACTTCTTCAGCGCCTTGGCATAGTCCTTGGAATAGGCCGAATTGTAGGAGGCGAGCGCTGCCTGAAGAGCAGGCGGGGTGGACATCGGCGGGCAGGCCGCGGCCGCGTTCAAAGGGCTGCCGTCTGCCGGCTTTTGGTTGAAGACGTATTTTCTGTCGCAGAACGCCACTTCCGGTGGCCGTTTGGTAACTTCGAAATTGTCGTAGCCGACCTTCAGCATTTCCCAGAACGGATAATGCGAGCTGTGGCGGTGGCGCGCCATGTTCTCCGCAGTCATGCGGAAGGGAAATGCCTGCAACTGGATAGTCTGCTGGCCGCCCTTGAATGCGTCGCGGGCAAAGGCATATATCTCAAGGATCTGCGCGTCCGTCATCGAATAGCAGCCAGACGACGAGCAGGCGCCGTGGATCATCAGATTGGTGCCGTTGCGGCCGTTCGCCTGGTCGAAGCGATTCGGATATCCGGTATTGATGGCCAGGTAATATTTGGAATTGGGGTTCAGGTGGTGGGGCGAGAGCGGATAGAAACCCTCCGGCGCCTGCCGGTCGCCTTCCTTAACCTTCGGGCCGAGCCGGCCTGACCATGCACAGATCTCGTATTCCTTGATCTTGTCGAAGCGTCCGTTGGTCTTCGCCTTCCAGATCTCCAGCACGCCCTCTTCCTTGAGGATGCGGATGGCGATCGGCGAGTTGCGATCCATGCCCTTGGCCTTCATCTCGGCCAGGATCTTCGAGGGCAGCGGATGTTCGACCTTGTTTGACACGGACGCTGGGTCGAAGCTGTCCAACGTGTCATTGCAGCCCGCAAGGGCAGCAGCGAAGGTCAGGGCAAGAGCGGTCGATTTCCAGCGCATCGCTAAGGGCTCATCTCGAACAGGACGGAACGGCTTTCGTCAAAAAGCGGACCTTGCCAGTATATGACTACATTCTTCACAAATCATAAACCAAAGTCACCCTTCGGGCCGAACAATTAAGCGCCATAACGCGGGAAAACAGCAGCATTGTGACGTGTCTAGCCCTCTATCCTAGAGATTGCGGCCGATGCTCAGGAACTTCTGGCGTCGCTCCGAGCGAAGCTGGTCACCCGGCTTGGGCGTCAGTTCAGCGAGTGCCGAGGCGATCACGTCGCCGGCGGCATTGATCACAGTCTGCGGATCGCGATGCGCGCCGCCGACCGGCTCCGGAATAATTCCGTCGATGATACCGAGGCCTTTCAGGTCTTCGGCGGTGATTTTCATATTCGTCGCCGCTTCCTTGGCACGCGTGGAATCGCGCCACAGGATGGAAGCCGCGCCTTCCGGGGAGATGACGGAATAGATGGCATGTTCAAGCATATAGACTCGGTTGCCGGTGGCGATCGCGATCGCGCCGCCCGAACCGCCTTCGCCGATCACCACCGAGACCATCGGCACTTTGAGGCCAAGGCACATCTCGGTCGAGCGGGCGATCGCCTCCGCCTGGCCGCGTTCCTCGGCGCCGATACCCGGATAGGCGCCGGCCGTGTCGATCAGGGTAATGACCGGCAGCCCGAAGCGGTTGGCCATTTCCATGACGCGGATGGCCTTGCGGTAGCCTTCGGGACGTGGGCTGCCGAAATTGTGCTTCAGGCGCGATTTGGTGTCATTGCCCTTTTCCTGGCCGATCACGGCGACTGGCTGGCCGCGGAAGCGGGCGAGGCCGGCCTGGATCGCGGCATCCTCGGCGAACTTGCGGTCGCCGGCGAGCGGGGTGAACTCGGTGAAAAGCTCGGCCGCATAGTCGACGAAATGCGGGCGCTGCGGATGGCGGGCGACCTGGGTCTTCTGCCAGGCGTTGAGCTTGGAATAGATCTCCTCCATCGCCTCGCGGGCGCGGGTTTCCAGCCGGCCGATCTCCTCGGACGTGTCGATGCTCTCGTCCTCCTCCGCGAGTTTCTTCAGCTCGTGGATCTTTGCTTCGAGGTCGGAGATGGGCTTTTCGAAGTCGAGATAATTATGCATGAAATCGGTTTCCGATCGTTTTGCCCTATGCTGTTCGGGCGCTTGGCACCGGTGTTGACGGCTCTAATCGAGGTTTTTGGCCTTTTTTGCAAGAGGGTGATGCGTCTGCACCAGCTCCCGCAGGCGTTCGTCAAGCACATGCGTATAGATTTGTGTCGTTGAAATGTCGCTGTGGCCGAGCAGTTCCTGCACCACGCGAAGGTCCGCGCCATTGGCCAGCAGGTGGCTGGCGAAGGCATGGCGCAGTACGTGGGGCGATACGCTTGCCGCCGGCAGACCCGCCCGGATCGCCAGGTCCTTGAGGTCGCGGGCAAAGACTTGGCGCGGCAGATAGCCCTCCTTGCTGGCGGCGGGAAACAGGAAGGGGCTCGGCTCGAGCTCGCCGCGCTCGACTGCCATTGCTGCGCCGTAGCGTGCAAGTGCTGCAATCGCCGCCCTGGACAGCGGCACCAGCCGTTCCTTGTTGCCCTTTCCGCGAACCACGAGAAATCGGCCCTCTTGAGTCAGCACCTTGGCGGGCAGTGCGACAAGCTCGCTCACCCGCATGCCGGTGGCGTAAAGCAATTCGATCAGCGCCAGCAGGCGCAGGCGTGCGAACTGGCCGGGGGCGGGAAGGCTCGCTTCTTCCTCGGCGAGGGACAACAGCTTGCCGACCTCATCGACACTCAGGAACTTCGGCAGCGGACGCGCTTTCTTCGGTGAATCCAGGATCGCGGTCGGGTCGTCGACGCGCAGCCCCTCGGCATAGAGGAACTTGTAGAACTGGCGCATGGTGGAGAGCCGTCGCGCCTGCGAGGTCGGCTGGAAACCGCGTTTGGCGAGATCACTGAGATAGGCGGAGAGGTCGCGGCTCTCGGCGGAGCCGAGGCTCACCTTGCGCTGGTTGAGGAATGAAAAGAGATCGTCGAGGTCCCGCTCGTAGGACGAGAGCGTATTGGCGGCCGCGCCCCGCTCGGCGCTCATCATTTCCAGGAAGGCCTCGACGCGGGCCTGGCTCAGGTCGGCCACGATCTACCTCCTCTGGCTACTGGCCGGCGTCCGCTTCCGGCGGATTGACCTGCTCGGAGGGAATGCGCACCGTGACGTCGCGCTCGCGCGGTTCGACGAAGACCACGAGCGACCACATGGCCAGATAGATGATCCCGGCGATTGTGGCGCAGAAGAAGATAAAACGAAAGAGCGTGGGCATCGTTTGGTCCCGAGAGCGGCGAACGGCGCCGCCTGTTGGCGTGCGCTGGAGGTTTTGCGAAGCGGGGCGCGATCGCATTCATTCAGCGTATGGCTTGACGCTCGGCGTTCATTTGTCAATACCGTGAGGAAACGGATGCGAACAGTTCGATGAACGAAACCATATTTCCCGTTTCCCCGACTTTGGGCGAACGTGCGCGGGCGGCGCTGGGACGGCGCAATCTCGTCTTCGTCGGCCTGATGGGGGCCGGCAAGTCGGCGATCGGCCGCATGACCGCCAACCAACTCGGGCTGCCCTTCATCGATACGGACAACGAGATCGAGCGCGTCTCGCGCATGACGATCAGTGAACTGTTCGC
This sequence comes from Rhizobium arsenicireducens, assembly GCF_964021225.1. Lineage (NCBI taxonomy): Bacteria > Pseudomonadati > Pseudomonadota > Alphaproteobacteria > Hyphomicrobiales > Rhizobiaceae > Rhizobium > Rhizobium arsenicireducens. The sequence continues at coordinate 3,965,489 of NZ_CAXHYK020000001.1, forward strand.
CGCCTATGGCGAGGACGAGTTTCGGGCGCTGGAGGGCCGCGTCATGAAGCGATTGTTGCGTAGCGGCCCGCGGGTTATCTCGACCGGGGGTGGTGCCTTCATCAATGAAAAGACCAGAAGGTTGATTGAACGGGGTGGCATTTCGCTTTGGTTGAAGGCCGACCTTGACGTGCTGTGGGAGAGGGTCAACAAACGCGACCACCGGCCGCTGTTAAAGACGGAAAACCCCAGGCAAACGCTGGAAAACTTGATGAACCAGCGCTATCCGACCTATGCGCTTGCCGACCTGACGATCCAGTCACGCGACGAGCGCAAGGAGACGATCGTCAAGGAAGCGTTGGAAGCCATCCTCGAATACACGGGTAAAGGCAGCAAACATGAACAAGACTGAAAGCGAAGAGCGGCTGGTCCATGTACCGCTCGGTGATCGCGCCTATGACATCCTGATCGGCCCGGGCATGATCGGTCGCGCCGGCGGCGAAATTTCTACCCGCATCAAGGGCCGAAGGGCCGCGATCATCACTGACGAGAATGTCGGCGCGATCTATCTCGATGCGCTGATGGACAGCCTCCAGACCGACGGCATCGAGGCTGTGTCGCTGTCGCTACCGCCGGGCGAGAAGACCAAGAGCTTCGATTATCTCACAAAGGTGTGCGACGTTCTGCTTGAGGCACGTATCGAACGCAATGATGTCGTGATCGCGCTCGGCGGCGGAGTCATCGGCGATCTGACCGGCTTTGCTGCCGGAATCGTTCGCCGCGGCGTGCGCTTCGTGCAGATCCCGACCTCTCTTCTGTCCCAGGTCGATAGTTCCGTCGGCGGCAAGACCGGCATCAACACCCGTCACGGCAAGAATCTTGTCGGCATCTTCAACCAGCCGGATCTGGTGCTGGCCGACACGGACGTCCTCAATACGCTGAGCGAGCGCGAGTTCCGCGCCGGTTACGCCGAGGTTGCCAAATATGGCCTGATCGACAAGCCGGACTTCTTCGCCTGGCTCGAGCGCAATTGGCAGGACGTCTTTGCCGGCGGCGGCGCACGCATCGAGGCGATCGCCGCCAGTTGCCAGGCCAAGGCCGACGTGGTGGCCGCCGACGAACGTGAGAACGGCCGTCGGGCGCTGCTCAATCTCGGTCATACGTTCGGCCATGCGCTGGAAGCGGCGACCGAATACGACAGCGAGCGACTGGTGCACGGCGAGGGGGTTTCGATCGGTATGGTGTTGGCACACCGTTTCTCCAATCGCCTCAACCTGCTCGGCGTCGAGGATGTCGCCCGCGTCGAGGCCCATCTGAAGGCTGTCGGCCTGCCGACCTCGATGGATGAGATCCCGGGCGAATTGCCGTCGACCGAATTCTTGATGGAGACGATTGGCCAGGACAAGAAGGTCAAGGGCGGAAAGCTCACGTTCATCCTTACCCGCGGTATCGGCCAGTCCTTCGTCGCCGACGACGTGCCGGCCTCGGAGGTCTTTTCGTTCCTGGAAGAGACGCGGGGGGCATGACGGTGGACAGCATTCTCTTTGCGCTTGGTGAATATTGGCCGCTGATCATTGCGATCGTCGCCCTTGTCACGGCATCGGCATTCTTTTCGGGATCGGAAACCGCTCTGACGGCGGCATCCCGTGCCCGCATGCACAGCCTGTCCAATCAGGGTGACGCGCGGGCAGGCGTGGTCAGTCTGCTGATCGAGCGTCGCGACCGGCTGATCGGCGCGCTGCTGATCGGCAACAACCTCGTCAACATCCTTGCCTCGTCGTTGACGACCAGCCTGTTCCTTGGCCTGTTCGGCGATTCCGGCGTGGCGATCGCCACCCTGGTGATGACCGTCGTCCTCGTGATCTTCGCGGAAGTCCTGCCGAAGAGCTGGGCGATTTCCTCGCCCGACCGCTTCGCGCTGACCGTGGCGCCATTCGTCCGCCTCTTCGTCGTTGTCGTCGGTCCGCTCTCGAGCCTGGTCAATCTCATCGTCCGCAGCATGCTTGCCATCTTCGGCCTGTCACTGTCGAAGGAGGCTCCGATGCTCTCGGCGCACGAGGAATTGCGCGGCGCCGTCGACCTCCTCCACCGCGAGGGCTCCGTGGTCAAGGCGGACCGGGATCGCCTCGGTGGCGTACTCGATCTCGGGGAACTCGAAGTCTCCGACATCATGATCCACCGGACGTCCATGCGAGCTGTCAATGCCGACGATCCGCCGGAAGTGGCGGTCCGTACCGTACTTGAAAGCTCTTTCACGCGCATGCCTCTCTGGCGTGGATCCACCGACAACATCATCGGCGTGGTCCACGCCAAGGATCTGCTCCGCGCGCTTGCAGAGCCCAATGTTCAGCCGAGCAATCTCGACATCGTCAAGATCGCCCAGAAGCCTTGGTTCGTTCCGGATACGACCAATCTGAAGGACCAACTCGCCGCTTTCCTGCGCCACAAGGTGCATTTCGCCGTGGTGGTCGATGAATATGGCGAGGTGCAGGGGCTCGTGACGCTCGAGGATATCATCGAGGAGATCGTTGGCGACATTTCCGACGAACACGATCTCGAAATCCAGGGCGTTCAACAGGAGGCGGATGGCTCGATCGTCGTTGACGGTGTCGTGCCGATCCGTGACCTGAACCGTGCACTCGACTGGAACCTGCCCGATGAGGAGGCGACGACGATCGCCGGTCTCGTCATCCACGAGTCGCAGTCTATCCCCGAGGAGCGCCAGGCCTTCACCTTTTATGGAAAGCGCTTCATCGTCTTGAAGCGGGAGAAGAACCGGATCACCAGGCTGCGAATCCGTCCCGCCGAAGAAGCCGAAAAGAAGGGTTAGGATGCTTGCCTCGGCGTAACGAGGCGAGGATGGTTTCGCCTGCTATCGGACGCGAGGCGGAGGCCGGCCCTTGAAGGTTGACCTACCAGCGGGTTTCCTCGCCGGGTGCCGCCGGCTCGATTGCCAGCGCATGAAGCCCTTCATCCAGCTCGGGCTGTAGCAGTTCGGTAATCGCTCGGTGCCGTGCCAAGCGGGTCATGCCGGTAAAAGCCTCGGCGACGATGCGTACGCGCATGTGTGTCCCCTCGGCGCCGGCAAAGCCCGGCTGGTGGCCCGCATGCTGGGCGCTTTCATCAATCACGGAAAGGCGTTGCGGTGAAAACGCTTCGCGCAGTTTCGCCTCAATTCTGGTGCTGAGAGACATGGCATTCCTCGCGCTTTGCCGCCCCGGCAAAAGCCTCACAAAGCCCAGAACAATCCCATTTGTCAATTCTTGTTGTCGAATGCCGGAGGTACCATAATTAGCAGATGAAACTCGACTCAAAATACTTCGACCGAATCCGTACGCGCCGCCGGCGCGAGCCGGAGGCGGAGAAAACTGCGCCGACCTGTCAATGGGACGGTTGCGACAAGCCCGGTGTTCATCGTGCTCCCGTCGGCCGCAATGCCGAGGGGCAGTTTTTCCTGTTCTGCTTCGAGCATGTGAAGGAATACAATAAGGGTTACAATTATTTCTCCGGTTTGTCCGATACCGAGATCGCCCGCTACCAGAAGGAGGCGGTCACTGGCCATCGCCCGACCTGGACGGTCGGTGTCAACAAGGCGGCAAAATCGAGCCCGCTGCATTCGACGGCGCGATCTGGATCGGCCGCGTCCCAGAACCGCATCAAGGACCCTTTCGGCTTCGTCAAGCAGGGCGGCGGTACCCGCGCGCAGCCACAGGCCCGAAAGCTGAAGAGCCTGGAGGCCAAGGCACTTGATACGCTGGGGCTTGCGTCGAATTGTAGCGCCCCGGAAATCAAGAGCCGCTACAAGGAGCTTGTAAAAAAACACCATCCGGATGCAAATGGCGGAGACAGGGGCTCGGAAGAGCGTTTTCGCGCTGTCATTCAGGCGTATCAATTGTTAAAGCAGGCAGGTTTCTGTTAATCGCTGGTGCCTGCAGCGCGCTATATTTGGAAGGCCGGTCGGTGTCGCCCGGCGTGGAGAGACGATGAGCAAAATTGAACTGGATATTTCCAATCTCCCCGACACAACCGTGTCGGTGCGTGAGGTTTTCGGCATCGACAGCGATTTGCGCGTCCCGGCCTATTCCAAGGGTGACGCCTACGTGCCCGATCTCGATTCAGACTATCTGTTCGACCGGGATACCACGCTCGCCATCCTGGCCGGCTTTGCCCACAATCGCCGCGTCATGGTCTCCGGCTTCCACGGCACTGGCAAGTCAACTCATATCGAGCAGGTCGCCGCCCGTCTCAATTGGCCATGCGTGCGCGTCAACCTCGACAGCCATGTCAGCCGTATCGACCTCGTCGGCAAGGACGCGATCGTTCTCAAGGACGGCAAGCAGATCACAGAATTCAAGGACGGGATCCTGCCCTGGGCCTACCAGCACAATGTCGCGCTCGTCTTCGACGAATATGATGCCGGCCGCCCGGATGTGATGTTCGTCATCCAGCGCGTGCTGGAATCCTCCGGCCGCCTGACGCTCTTGGACCAGAGCCGCGTTATCCGTCCTCACCCGGCCTTTCGCCTGTTCGCCACCGCCAACACGGTCGGTCTTGGCGATACCACCGGTCTCTATCACGGCACGCAACAGATCAACCAGGCGCAGATGGACCGCTGGTCGATCGTCACGACGTTGAACTACCTGCCGCACGAGAAGGAAGTCGACATCGTGCTCGCCAAGGTCAAGAGCTTCAACAAGACCGAGCAGGGTCGCGATACCGTTTCGCGCATGGTCCGGCTTGCCGACCTGACGCGCTCGGCCTTCGTTAACGGCGACCTGTCGACCGTGATGAGCCCGCGGACCGTCATCACCTGGGCGGAAAATGCCGAGATCTTCGGTGATGTCGCATTCGCCTTCCGCGTCACCTTCCTCAACAAGTGTGACGAGCTCGAGCGCACGCTGGTGGCCGAGCAGTATCAGCGGGCCTTCGGCGTTGAGCTGAAGGAAAGTGCCGCCAATATCGTGCTGAGCGCCTGAGAGGGCAATCACCATGGCAGGTCGCGGCGACAATACGAGAGCGAAACCCGGGGTCGGGGCCGATGTCGAACCGCTTCGGCGGGCGATCACCGGCTGCGTGCGCTCGGTGGCGGGCAGCGCCGACGTTGAGGTGGTGTTTGCCAATGAGCGCCCCGGCCTTGCCGGCGAGCGCGTGCGCCTGCCCGAACTGTCGAAAAAGCCGACGGCGCATGAGCTTGCGGTGACGCGGGGGCTCGGCAATTCCATGGCGCTGCGCCTCGCCTGCCACGACCAGAAGATCCATACGGCCATGGCCCCGCAGGGCCAAGATGCGCGAATGGTCTTCGATGCGGTCGAGCAGGCACGTGTCGAATCGATTGGCGCGCTCAGGATGAGCGGCATGGGCGACAACATCAGCGCGATGAACGCTGAGAAATACGCCAAGGCCAATTTCTCCGGCATCAACCGCCAGGAAGACGCGCCGATCCAAGAGGCCGTTGCCATGCTGGTGCGCGAGAAGCTGACCGGCGAGAAGCCGCCGGAATCGGCCGGCAAGGTTCTCGACCTTTGGCGACCCTTCATCGAGGAGAAGGCCGGTACCGATCTCGATGGCCTGCCGTCTGCGATCAACGATCAGCAGGCCTTCGCCCGCGTGATCCGCCATATGCTCTCTTCTATGGAGATGGCCGAGGACGTCGGTGACGATACCGAAGAGAGCGAAGAGGAGAGCACGAGCGAGGAGGACCAGCCGCGCTCCAACGAGGAAGACCAGGAGAGTGCCGAGGAGGAGGCCGGTTCCGAACAGGCCCCCGCCGAGGAGAGCGAAGCCTCGCAGGAGCAGATGGACGACGGCGAGATGGACGGCGCCGAGATCTCCGACGACGACATGATGGAAGAGGGCGAGGACGATAGCGAGACGCCCGGCGAGATGCGCCGTCCGGCGAGCCCATTCGACGACTTCAACGAGAAGGTCGACTACAAGATCTTCACGCAGGAATTCGACGAGATCATCACCGCGGAAGAGCTCTGCGACGAGGCCGAGCTGGAGCGCCTGCGTGCTTTCCTCGATAAGCAGCTTGCCCATTTGCAGGGCGCCGTCGGGCGCCTCGCCAACCGCATGCAGCGCCGCCTGATGGCGCAGCAGAACCGGTCCTGGGAATTCGACCTGGAAGAAGGCTACCTCGACCCTGCACGCCTCACGCGCCTGGTGATCGATCCGATGCAGCCGCTCTCCTTCAAGAAGGAGAAGGACACCAAGTTCCGCGACACGGTGGTAACGCTGGTCATCGACAATTCCGGCTCCATGCGCGGCCGGCCGATCACGGTCGCCGCCACCTGCGCCGATATCCTCGCCCGCACGTTGGAGCGTTGCGGCGTCAAGGTCGAGATCCTCGGCTTCACCACCAAGGCTTGGAAGGGTGGCCAGTCCAGAGAGAAGTGGCTGGCCGGCGGCAAGCCGCCCACGCCCGGCCGCCTCAACGACCTGCGCCACATCATCTACAAGTCGGCTGACGCGCCCTGGCGCCGGTCGCGCCGCAATCTCGGCCTGATGATGCGCGAAGGCCTGCTCAAGGAAAACATCGACGGCGAGGCGCTGATGTGGGCGCATGGCCGCCTGATGGCCCGCTCCGAGCAGCGCAAAATCCTGATGATGATCTCCGATGGCGCGCCGGTCGACGATTCGACGCTGTCGGTCAATCCGGGCAATTACCTCGAACGGCACTTGCGCGCCGTGATCGAACAAATCGAGACGCGCTCGCCGGTCGAACTTCTGGCGATCGGCATCGGCCACGACGTGACACGTTACTATCGCAAGGCCGTGACGATCGTCGATGCCGACGAACTGGCAGGCGCGATGACCGAACAGCTCGCGGCGCTGTTTGAAGACCAGCAGACCACCGGCAAGCGCGGCGGCCGCGGGCGCCGCGCCAGCTAACGAGCGGATCTGGCGGCGTCAGACTTCGGCGCTGGCCTGGTCAAAGCTCCGCCACCTCGCCGGAGGTCGCACCCTTGTCTATGCCCAACTGGTTCTTGATGCGCTCGGCGATTTCCTCCTCGATGGCCTTACGGGCTACGGGATCCATCGCCGCCAGAGATTTCTCGGTCAGCCCCTTGTCCTCAAGATATTTGGCGCGGATCATCTCGGCTGCGTCCATGCGCGCCCATTTGGAGAATTCCGCGAGCAGGTCCTTGGCGTCCGTGCGCTCTTCCTCGTCGATGGTCGTGTCGTAGGACACGCTGTTCTCGTCCTCAAGCGAGAAGGTCGAGCCGCCATCGTAGGACAGCAGCGCTTGAGAAAAACCGCCAACGCGTGCGTCGATCATCCGGCCGGTACGCATCGACGGCGTGGAGTATTGCGTGTCGTTCGAAATGGAGATCATGCGGGCCCCTCAATACCTTTCAAGGAAATGGCAGAATTCTTGCACGCCTAGCTTGTGCCTGACTTGTGGTTGGACCAGCCGAGACCTTGCCACCGGCGAGCGATGCGGTTTGATCCTCGGTTCGATCGTGGCATAAGAGGCCAGCTGTTTTCCTGGATAGTTCAAGGTCAAGAATTTGCGATCCTGCCTCTCACTCGTCTTCCTTTGCGCTCTGGCCGTTGGGTCCGCTTCTCCCGCAATCGCGGACGCCAGAGCCGCACCGGTAGAAGCGACCGCGATCACCGCCTTTCGCCCGGGCTCGACCGACACACGGTTCGGCGCGCTGGAATTCGTCGGCGGCCTGGAGCTTTCCTCCACCGAGCCGCTGTTCGGCGCCTGGTCGGCCATTCGCTTCCTGCCGGACGGGGAGCATTTCCTCGGCGTCCTCGATACAGGCCATTGGATCAGGGGCAGCATCAGCCGCGATGCGGAGGGTCGGCTTTCAGGCCTCTCAAGCGTGACGATTGCCGCTATGCTCGATGCCGACGGCCGCGGCGATCAAGCCAAGTACAATGTCGATGCCGAAAGCCTGGAGATCCGCGGCGACGAGGTGTTCGTCGGCTACGAGCAGCGGCATCGGATCTCCGGCTACCGGCCGCTCTCGGCGATCGAGTCCGCTCGGCCGTTGCGTATGTCATTGCCGCTACCGTTTCCCGTCAGCGAGTTGCGCAACAATGGCGGGCTGGAGACCCTGGCGCTCTCTCCCGAAGCAAGTCCGCTGCAGGGCGCACTGGTTACGGTCGCGGAAAAGAGTGTCGATGGCAACGGCAACCTGTTCGCCGGCATTCTGGACGGCCCGTTGAAAGGTGCGTTCCGGGTCGTCGCGCATGACGGCTACGATGTGACCGATGGCGACTTCCTGCCCGATGGCGACCTCCTGTTGCTCGAGCGACGGTTCACCTTTGCCAGCGGGGTCGGCCTGCGCATCCGCCGGATCGACGGCACGAGCCTCAAGCCGGGCGCGGTGGTCGACGGCGAGATCATCCTCGAGGCGGGCATGGGCGAGGAGATCGACAATATGGAAGGGTTGGATGTGGTGATTGCCGCGGACGGCTCGACCCGGATCATCCTGGTGTCGGATGACAACCATTCGATCCTGCAGCGGAACCTCATGCTCGAATTCCGACTCGTCGATTGAGAAACGGCGACGAGCCGGTATTGTTCAGCGTTTCGAAGGGACCGGAACGGTGGCCGGAATTGGCCGGACGACGGTCATCAGTGCGCCGTAAGGCAGAAGCATTACTACCCCGACCAGCATCTTGACGCTGAAGTCGCCGATCGCCCAGGAGATCCAGCGCGGCGCGTCTGCCGCGAGAATACCGAGGATCGAGGCCCATTCGATGGCGAAGCCGTCGTTCGGACCGATCATGGCGAAGATCGGGGCGAAGGCGAGCGAGAAGAAGATGACCGTATCGAGCACCGAGCCAAGGATCGAGCCGAGCAGCGGCGCCTTCCACCAGGTCAGACGGCGCAGGCGATTGAAGACCGTGATGTCGAGCAGTTGACCGGCGAGATAGGCAGTCCCGGAGGCGATGGCGATGCGCGGCGACGAGGTCACGAAGGACAGCGTAATGCCGACGACGAAGCCGATGAAGACGACCTTGCGGGCGGTTTGCGGGCCGAACTGGCGATTGGTGAGGTCTGTGACGAGGAAGGCGACCGGATAGGTGAAGGCACCGTAGGTCAGAAGGTCGCCGAGCGCGATACCGGCAAGCTGGCCCGAGACCGGATACTGCACGAGAACGTTCGAAGCGACCACGATGGCCGTCATCAGCAGGCTGTAGACCAGAATATGGCGTGTCGTCAGCATTTTTTTATCCTGGGTGATGCCACCAGTTGGAGTAACGATGTGTCGAAAAGGAAAAGGCTTGTCCGGGGCGCGCCCGTTCAAGCCTTGATACCTTGTCGAGAGAGGAGAAACCGCTTACGCGGCTTCTGCGGTCTTCTTGACGATCTGGCGGCGCAGCAGGCGTGCGCGCATCGACAGTTCGGTTTCGCTGGCCTTGAGCAGGAAGGCGTCGAGGCCGCCACGATGCTCGACCGAGCGGAGAGCCGCTGCGGAAACGCGCAGGCGGTAGCGCTGGCCAAGAGCGTCCGAGATCAGCGTGACGTCGCACAGGTTCGGAAGGAACTTGCGCTTGGTCCGGTTGTTCGCGTGGCTCACATTGTTGCCCGACTGGACGCCCTTGCCGGTCAATTCGCAACTGCGGGACATGGTACACCTATTTTTTCTTGGCCATCGCATCGCTTCCGGGCAAATACCGGCAAGGCAATCCAACGGCGTTTGATTGGAAAGTTGCGGTTCTATAGTCAGACTGGACGGGGGCGTCAAGCCAAACCTTGGATTTTCCCGCAAGCTCAGGAGAATCCCGCTATTTTATTGCCACAGTCGCCCACGAGTATCAATGTCACCGCGACTCGCCGGCTGCAAAGGGCGAGATCGTTCCAGGGAGGGTCGGTCTTTGCGTCTGTTGAGCGTCGTCTGCAGTCTTCTCGTTCTGGCCGCGGTGCCTGCGGCGGCCGAAAGCATACGCTATCGTACCGACTACAAGGTAACCCTGGGTGCGCTGCCGATTGCGCGCGCCTCCTTCGTCACCGAGGTCAACCAGACGAACTACACCATCACCGGCAGCTTCAATTCCTCCGCCATCGTCGACGTCGTCACCAAGATTTCTGCCCAGACCAATATCTCCGGGACGTTGACCGGTGATCGCATGCAGGCTGACCGCTACACGCTGATCTACCAGAGCGGCAAGAAGAAGCAGACCTATGATGTGCGCTACCGTAACGGCGACGTCACGGATACGGTCATACTTCCGGAACCGAAGCGCCGGCCGCGGAACTGGATTGCCGTTGGCCCTGAAGATCTGAAATCGGTGCTTGATCCGATCAGCAGCCTCATCATTCCGGCGGGTGAGGCGGCCTGTCCGCGCACGCTGCCGATCTATGACGGCGAGAGCCGGATGGATCTCGTGATGACCCCTAAGGGGACACGAAGCTTCAAGGTCGGCGGTGTCGAGAGCGAAGCGGTTGTCTGCTCAATTCGCTACGTGCCGAAGTCCGGTTTCCGCAAGGGACGCACGGACATAGAGTATCTGCGCAAGGTGGAGGGCATGGAAATCTGGTTTGCCAAGACCGGCACCCTGAAGGTATATGCTCCAGTCCATGCACGCGTTCCGACGCGGATGGGGACAATCTATGTGTCGGCTGTCGAATTCGACGGCTGAGCCGCGGGTCTGAACCCCGCAAGGGGAGCCGACGTGAAGACCAGGGCGACGCTTATCGGGTTCACGGCCATTCTCATGTGGTCGTTCCTTGCACTGATGACGACCGCGTCCGGCAAGATGCCACCTTTCCAGCTCTCGGCCATCACCTTCGCGATCGGCAGCCTGCCGGGCATCTTCACTTTCATGTTCAGGCCGGAACGCATCCGCCAACTGCGTCAGCCAGCCAAAGTCTGGCTGACCGGAGTCGTCGGCCTGTTCGGTTATCATTTTCTCTATTTCACCGCGCTGCGCAACGCGCCAGCGGTCGAGGCTGGGCTGATCGCCTACCTCTGGCCGCTCTTGATCGTCGTCGGCTCGGCGCTGCTGCCCGGCGAGCGCCTGCGCTGGTATCATTTGGTCGGGGCACTCGCCGGGCTTGCCGGCACGGTGCTGATCGTCGCGAAGAACGGCGTCGCCTTCGATCCGGCCTATGGCTTCGGCTATCTCGCCGCCTTCCTCTGCGCATTCACATGGGCGGGCTATTCGCTGGTTACTCGCCGCTTCGAGGCGGTATCGACGGACGTGGTCACCGGCTTCTGTCTCGCGACTTCGATCCTCTCGGCACTCTGTCACATTACTCTGGAGACCACCGTCTGGCCGGATAACCTGGCGCAATGGGCAGCCGTGGTCGGTCTCGGCGTCTTCCCCGTCGGCCTGGCCTTCTACGCCTGGGATCATAGCGTGAAGAACGGCGACATCCAGATCCTTGGCGCATCGAGCTATGCGGCGCCGCTCCTGTCGACGCTGATCCTGACCGTGTTCGGCTTTGCCGAGCCAAGCCTGAGGATCGCGATCGCTTGCGTCTTGATCACGGGAGGTGCCATGCTTGCCGCGCAGGATATGATCCGCCGGACGAAGAAGGCTAAGACCCGACAGGGGTAAAGGGGAGGGGACAGTGGAAGTGCCTGCAACGATCGTCCTCGGCCTCGCCATCCTCATCGGGCTTTCCTACTTTGCCATTCTGCCGAAGCCCACGAGCCATTTTCGGTCCGTCTGGAAGACGCTTCCGGTCGCGCTGCTCGCCCTCTACGCCTTCCTGATGGAGGCGCCGGGTCTGCTCGTCCTGGCACTGGTGTTGAGTGCGCTCGGCGACGCCTTCCTGGCCTATGAGGGGGAGAAGAATTTCGCCTCTGGTCTCGCGTCCTTCCTGCTCGCCCATATGGCCTATGGCGCGCTGTTCTTCTTGGTTGGCGATCTTGGACTTGTGACGGCTGAACCCTGGCGGCTTGGCGCGGCCATTCTCGCGGTGGTCCTCGCCGTGGTTCTGGCCGCCTATCTCTGGCGTTCCGCGGCCCGGCTCGCGCCGGCCGTACTCACCTATGCGACAGCCATTGCCGGCATGGCGGTGTTGTCGCTCGGCGTGCCGCCGGTCGCGGTTTTCGCCGGTGTTGCACTCTTCCTGTCGTCCGATGCGGTGTTGTCAGTGGAGACCTTCAAGATGGGAAAGGCGCATCCCTTGCGCAGGCTTGCCGCCTTCTACGTCTGGGCAAGCTATTTCGGTGCGCAGGTCGTCCTGACCCTCGCCCTCGTGGCGATCGGGCTCTAGGCCTTCTGCCCTGCCTATTCTCCGGGCGACCAGCCGGGAGGCGCCATCTCGAAGGCGGAATAGTCGAAGCCCGGCGCCACGGTGCAGCCGACCAGCGTGTAATCGCCAAGGCTTTCCGCCGCTTGCCATGCGTTGGCGGGAATGATCGCCTGTGGCCGCTCGCCGCGGAGGATGTTTGCGCCGAGCACGATGGTCTCAACCGATGTCCCCTCCGGCGCGCTGTAGAGCGCAAGCGGCGCGCCGCCGTGAAAATGCCAGACCTCAACTGCGTCTCGCACTCGGTGCCAGTGGGACCTCTCACCTGCCTTCAGCAGATAGTAGATCGCCGTCGAATGGCCTCGCGGCCCGCCGCTCAGGTCGCGAAAGGTCTCGATGAACCAGCCGCCCTCGGGATGCGGCTGAAGTTCAAGCGCCTCGATCACGGCTTGTGCATCCATCAAAAATGATCCTTGCGCTTGCGGATCTCGGCAAAGACCTCCTCATCGGTCGATCCTTCCATCAGGAGGTTGCGGCGGATCGACGGATCGGCGGCGCGCAGGAAAGGGTTGGTTTCCTTTTCCAGTCCGATCGTCGTCGGAATGGTGAACTCGCCGCGCTGCCGCTTGGCCTCGATCTCGGCGGCGCGGGCCTTCAGGCGTTCATTCTCGGGATCGATCGTCAGCGCGAAGCGGGCGTTCGACAGTGTATATTCATGGCCGAAATAGACGGCGGTCTCGTCCGGCAGGGCGGCGAGCTTCTGCAGCGAATGCCACATGTCGGTCGCCGGGCGTTCGAACAGCCGACCGCAGCCCAGCGCGAACAGCGTATCGGCGGCGAAGAGGAGCTTGTCGTCGGGCAGGTGGTAGCAGACATGGCCTGCGGTATGGCCGGGCGTTTCGATCACCTGGACGGTATGGCCGCCGAACTCGAACACGTCGCCGTCGCCGACCGCCTGGTCGAGGCCGGGGATTGCTACCGCCTCCTCGCGCGGTCCGATGATCTCGCAGCCATATTTGTCCTTGAGTTCGAGATTTGCCTCGACATGGTCGCCATGGTGATGAGTGGTAAAGACATGGGTGATCTTCCAGCCACGCCGATCGGCGGCAGCCACGATCGCGTCCAGTTCAGGCGCGTCGATCGAGGCGGTCAGATCGCTTTCCGGGCAGTGGAGAAGAACGCCGAAATTGTCGCTTCGGCAGGGAAAGACGTCGAGATCGAGGGGTTTCATCAGGCCGGTGTCCCTTCAGTTTGTTTCACCGAAATGTAGCGCCTTCAGCCTTGAAGTCCAACCGCCGCCTGTTAACAATGGCGCCATGCATGTCGATATCGTCGATCTTCGCCAGTTCTATTTTTCCATGTTGGGCCGCATGACGGAGCAGTCGATCGCCATGGCGCTGTCGTCCCTGTGGGCGCGCCTGCCGCAGGAGCGGCTCGTGGGCATCGGCTATGCGGTTCCCTTCCTTGACCGCTTCCGCGCCGACACCGAGCGGACCTTCGCCTTCATGCCCGCCGGGCAGGGGGCGGTGAACTGGCCGGTTGGCGAACCTTCGGCTACGGCCCTGGTGTTTGAGGAGGAACTACCCTTGCCGGACGCTTCGATCGACCGGGTGCTGATGGTCCATTCGCTCGAATTTGCCGAGAACCCGCGGGAGACGCTGAAGGAAGTCTGGCGGGTGCTGGCGCCCGGCGGGCGCCTCGTCATCGTCGTGCCCAACCGGCGCGGCGTCTGGGCGCGCATGGAGCATACGCCCTTCGGCTCGGGCCGACCCTATTCGCGTGGCCAGCTGACGGCTCTGCTACGCGAGACCAATTTCACCCCCGGCGCCAGCGCCGAGGCGCTGTTCTTCCCCCCTTCCAAGATTCGCGCCGTGCTGAAACTGCGCCGCAGTTTCGAACGGATGGGTCGCATGCTGTGGCCGGCCTTTTCCGGTGTGATCGTCGTCGAGGCGCAGAAGCGGCTTTACCAGGGCCTGCCGGTCGCATCGCGCGCCTCGCGGCGCGTCTTCTCCCCTGTCCTCGCGCCGCAGGGTGTGCCGACGACACGGGTGAAATCGGACGGCGCGACCTGATGCGGTTAGCTGTTGCGACCGCCACGACACTCGACAAAACCGGCTTTCCGTTCTAATGGCTCTCATCCCCTATCGCCGGGCATCTGCCCGTGTTTTCAACGACAGAAAGTCCCATCGATGAGCAGCGACAGCATGAAGCCCACTCCGCGCCCGGGTATCCTCGACATTGCCGCCTATGTGCCCGGCAAGGAGCATGCCCCCGGTGTCGCGCGGGTCTTCAAGCTGTCGTCCAACGAAACGCCGATGGGGCCGAGCCCCAAGGCGATCGATGCCTTCAAGCAGAGCGCCGGCCATCTGGAAATCTACCCCGACGGCCAGGCCATGGCGCTTCGCGAGGCGATCGCCGAGGTGCACGGACTGAACAAGGCCAATATCCTGTGCGGCAACGGTTCCGACGAGCTGCTCGGCCTGCTCTGCCACGTCTATCTCGGCGCGGGCGACGAAGGCATCATCACCGAGCACGGCTTCCTCGTCTACAAGATCCAGATCATGGGCGCCGGCGCGACCCCGGTCGTGGTCAAGGAAAAGGATTGCACCGTCGACGTCGATGCGATCCTTGCCGCCGTCACCGAAAAGACGAAGATCGTCTTCCTCGCCAATCCGGGCAATCCGACCGGCACCTATGTGCCGGTCAGCGAGATCCGCCGCCTGCATGCCGGGCTGCCGGGCAATGTCATCCTCGTGCTCGACGCGGCCTATGCGGAATATGTCCGCCGCAACGACTACCAGGCCGGCATCGAGCTCGTCTCCGGCGCCCGGAACGTCGTCATGACCCGCACCTTTTCCAAGGTTTACGGGCTTGCGGCGTTGCGCGTCGGCTGGGCCTATGCACCGCTGGAGATCATCGATGCGCTGAACCGCGTGCGCGGCCCGTTCAACATGAACGCGCCGGCGATCGCCGCCGGGGCCGCCGCCGTGCGCGACCAGGAATTCGTCGCGATGGCCGTCGAGCACAATCTCTCCTGGGTCGAGAAGGTCACTGCGGCACTGACTGCGCTTGGCCTGAAGGTCACGCCGTCGGTCGCCAATTTCGTGCTGATCCATTTCCCCGAGGTCGACGGCAAGCGTGCGGCGGAAGCCGACGACTTCCTCACCAGCCGCGGCTTCATCCTGCGCGCGGTCAAGGGCTATGGTTTCGCCAATTCGCTACGCATGACGATCGGCAGCGAAGAGGCCAATCGCGGCGTCATCGACGCTCTCACCGAGTTCATGGGGCGTTCCTGATGCCGGAGCCCCTGTTCGACCGCATCGCGCTGATCGGCATCGGCCTGATCGGCTCCTCGATCGCCCGCGACGTCAAGGCGCTTGGCCTGGCCCGCGAGGTCGTGGTCTCGACCCGCAGCGCCGAAACGCTGAAGCGCGCCGAGGAACTTGAGCTGGGAACCTCCTACGCACTGTCGGCGGCGGATGCCGTCGAAGGGGCCGATCTGATCATCGTCTCCGTGCCCGTCGGTGCGTCCGAAGCGGTTGCCCGGCAGATCGCCCCGCATCTGAAGCCCGGCGCGATCGTCACCGATGTCGGCTCCACCAAGGCCTCCGTCATCGCCCAGATGGCGCCGCACATGCCGAAGTCGGTGCACTTCATCCCCGGCCACCCGTTGGCGGGTACGGAAAAGTCCGGCCCCGACGCCGGCTTCACCGGCCTGTTCCAGGGCCGCTGGTGCATCTTCACGCCGCTGCCGGGCACTGATGCGGCAGCCCTTGCCAAGCTCAAGGCCTTCTGGGAAGCGCTCGGCTCGAAGATCGACGAGATGGATCCGGAGCACCACGACAAGGTGCTCGCCATCGTCTCGCACCTGCCGCACATCATCGCCTACAACATCGTCGGCACGGCCGACGATCTGGAGGCGGTGACGCAGTCGGAAGTCATCAAGTACTCGGCGTCCGGTTTCCGCGATTTCACGCGTCTCGCCGCCTCCGACCCGACCATGTGGCGGGACGTCTGCCTGCACAACAAGGACGCGATCCTTGAAATGCTGGCGCGCTTTTCGGAAGATCTCGCCTATCTGCAGCGGGCGATCCGCTGGGGCGAGGGTGACAAGCTGTTCGAACTCTTCACCCGTACCCGCGCCGTGCGCCGTTCGATCATCGAGGCAGGCCAGGATGTCGACGTGCCGGATTTCGGCCGCCACTCGCTCGACAAAAAGCCCTGATCGTCGTTTCAGATCGGCGGCAGGACCGCGATCGGAAATATGCCGAGGGAAACCACGCCGTCCGTCACCGTCAGGGTGGCGCTGCCCTTGTCCGAGCCGGAAAACAGCGCGCCAAGGACATTCGCTGCGTTATCGATGGTTTCCCGCTCATCGGGAAAAGCTCTCCGAAGGGTTTCCAGCCAGGCCTTTATGCCTTCAACCTCGACATGGAGCTTACCCGACAACATGCCGTCCGTGCCGACCGAAACGGGGCCCGAAAGCGTTAGCATCCGGCCCTCGCCCATGTCGGCGACGAATTGTCGGATCTCGCCGTCGCTGCCGTAAAGCCCTTCGCCCCGGTCGCCCTCGAGATCGAGATATTTCGCCTTGCCGACCAGTGTCATGTCGACACTGGCCGAAAGCGGCGGCAGAAGGGACGGCCGGTCCCGCAATGACAGAACGGCGTCCTTGACGAGGATGGCCAGGTCGAGATCATCCTCCGAGCGGCGCACATGTGCCTCCGCATGCGGAGCCTTGGCTGCGACCGTCTCGCCGTCGATCTTGGCCGTCAGCAAGCTGTGCAGATCCTTAGCCTCGATCGAGCTTCGATCAAGGCCGGAGAGGCCAGCGCTCAGGCTGGAGCGCAACTTCGTCCACTGCAGCGCGAGCGAAAAGCCAAGACTGGAGCGGACCTCTGCAGGTCCGTCGAGCTCCCACAGGACGCGGCCGGGTGCATAGACCTGGGCTACCGAACGCAAGGCGCCGAAGGTGGCTGAAAGGCCATGGAAATGGTCATCGACCGCAAGCTTCGTACAGGTGACGCCGAGCCGGAAGGGAAACCCGCCGACTTTCATGTCGGAACACTCTGCCTCGATCGCGGCCGGGTTGTCGCCACCGAGAATTTCGACGAGTTTCTTTTCGACAGCCCCTGCCGCCCCCCACCACAAGCCGCTATAGACGAGAATGCCTACGATGACGGCTATGCCGAGTAACAGGATCTTGCGGCTGGCGGGACTGCGGTTTTCCTTGCGCGACGTTGCCATCAGGCGCTCCAAACGTAAAATGGTGATCCGGCAATCCGGCCGGAGTTGTGGAATGACCGGCGATATGGACGAATTTTGGGTGTTTGGCTATGGATCGCTCATGTGGAATCCTGGCTTTTCCTATGAGGAGCGGATGCAGGGCCGGATGATCGGCTATCGGCGGTCGCTCTGTGTCCGATCCTGGCACCATCGTGGCACGCAGGAAAGGCCCGGCCTGGTGCTCGGTCTGGATCGCGGCGGCTCCTGTCGCGGTATCGCCTTTAGGGTTGCTTTGCGTGACCGTGAAGAGACGATCGAGTACCTGCGCCAGCGCGAATTGGTGACGCATGTCTATCTGGAGCGTTCCTTGCAGGTCCGTCTGGATGACGGACGCAAGGTGCAGGCGCTGACCTATGTGGTTGACCGCGGTCATCACCAGTATGGCGGGGCGGTCTCGGTGGAGGAGGCAGCGCGCATCGTCAACCAGGCGGTCGGCGTCTCCGGCCCCAATCCGGTCTATGTGGCCAATACCGTGGCGCACCTGAGAGAGATGGGCATCCGCGACCACTGGCTTGAGCAGGTTGCCGCGGAGATCGAGCGGCTCGAAGGTGTGCTGGTCTGACGGCTCAGGCCGTCTTTTCTGCCTGCAACTCCTTCAGGCGTTGCACTGCGGTCGGTGGCAGCGGCACCTGCGGGTTGTCGTGTACTGTCTCGATCAGCAGTTCGTCGCTCGCCTTTTCCAGTCTTTCGATCAGGGTTTCGTAGAAGACGTCGGGATCGAGTCCCGCTTCGATCGGCGGCAGGATCTTCACCTTGAAATGGCCGGGGAAGCGCAGGAACTTGCGGCGCGGCCAGAACAGACCGGGATGCATGGCGACCGGTACGACGGGCACGCCGAGATCGCGGTAGATGCGGGCAATGCCATATTTGTAAGCCGGTTCGGCGCCAGCCGCGCGACGTGTACCTTCCGGATAGATGATCAACTGGCGGCCGGCCGCCATCTCCTGCTTGGCCCGATCCATGACCTTGACCATCACCTTGCCGCGGGCGCCGCGGTCGACCGGGATCATCTTCTGACGGGCGACATACCAGCCGAAGATCGGGATCCACATGAGCTCGCGCTTGAGGATATAGACCGGATCGTCGAGCCAGGGCAGCAGCGCGTAGGTATCCCACAGGGACTGGTGCTTTGGCGCCAGAATGTAGCCGCCATCAGGAATGTTTTCCAAACCCTCGAGCGTGAAGGTCGTGCCGACGACCTTCTCCATCAACCAGTGGTTGGAGCGTGCCCAGTTCTTGGGGATCGCGAAGGCTTTCTTGCGTGGTGCGAAGAAATAATAGGGCGACAGCACGATCATCTGGAGCACCAGATTGGCATAGAAGAGCGTGTTGAACACGATGGAACGCAGGATGATCATTAGGCGCTTTTCCTCAGGCGGGCGTGCAGACGTCCCTATCGCAAATCAGCGAGGATAAAAAGGCGCAGTTCGGGGAAATCTCCGGCCTCTCAGTCGGAGGTCTTGGCCATTTTTGCGGTCGAGCGCAGTCCGTCGCTGCCCCAGCCGAGAATGCCGCGGGCATAGGCGATCAGCGTCTTGCCGTATTCCGAAAGCAGCGTGCGCAGCACGTCCGGCTCGGCATACCAGGCAGTGTGCTTTAGATCGGAATTGACCACTGGATAGGGGATGTATGTCGTTGCCCGGTCCCTGCGGCGCAGTTCCATCAGGCTGCGCGGCATATGGTAGTTATTGGTCACGACCAGCACCGAGGTATAGCCGTGGTCGTGGATCCACCGCGTGATCTCGTTGGCATTGCCGATGGTGTCGAGCGCCTCATAGCCGACATCGACGCAGCACTCGAAAAGGTCGGGCGAACTCTGCGTCATCTTGCGGATCTGTGTCGGCGAAGTCGTCGGGTGCGCACCGGAAATGAGCAGGCGCCGACCGGAGCCGCGTCGCAACAGTTCGACGGCCTGGTCGATGCGCTGATAACCGCCGGTCAGTACGACAATAGCATCGGCTCTTGCCTTGGTCGGCGGGACAAGCGTCGTCACCGAATCGGTGAACCATAGAAATCCGGCCAGGAAAAATGCGACAAGGACGATCGCGGCAAGCCCGCCATAGCGCAGAACGCGACGCAAACGTCCCCGGCGGGCGAAAAGGCCGCCGGCGCTGCGCTGCGGCTGTTGCTCGCGGAAAGTCTTGTCGCGACTCATCTGACCCATCGTCATGGTTCGTGCTTAGCGCGCTTCTGCCATAGGGAACAGGCGGCTTTGTGTCATTTTACAGGGTTCGCCAGATCAATCTCCGAGCAGGCCGTCTGTCCGTGCCGGGTCGGAGCGGATGAGGTCGATCTCGTAAATCGTGCGCATCACGGTCAGACGCGCTGTCAGCGTGGTCAAGAGCGCAATGACGATCATCGTGGCAAAAATTCCCAGATAACCGAGATAGCCGATCGAGAACGTTCCGAACAGGGCTGTCGCCTGGTCGCTCTCCGGGGTGGCGAGCGAGCGGCTCTGCCAGAAGCCGGCGATGGAGAACAGCGCGGCGGCAAGCAACCCGCCGACGGCCGCGCCCTTGAGGCTGATCTTCAAGAAATGCTTTTGGAATTCCTGCGCGACGAACGAGCCTTCGGCGCCGACAAAATGAAGCACTTCGATAATGTGCCGATTGCCGGAGAGCGCACCGCGGGTGGCGAAGACGACGGTCATCACCATGGCGGTGAAAACCAGCACGAGCACGCCCGAACCGATCAGCACGGTGGTGCGGGCCATCTGCACGAGGCGGTCGACCCAGGTACGATGATCGTCGAGGAATGCCTGGGGCACCTCGGCCTTCAGCTGGTCGCGCATGGCGGCGAAGTCGGGCGGATTCGCCTCGTCGATGGTGATGATGACGAGCCTCGGCACGGGCAATTCGTCAAGGTCGAGGCCTGTGCCGAGCCAGGGCTCCAGCAGGCGGGCGGTCGCAGCCTCGTCCATGATCTGTCCATCCTTCGTGCCGATGAAGGTCAGGGCCAGATTGCGCGCCTTGATGAGTGCTTGATCCATGTCGAGGCCGTCTTCCGGCTTGATCTGGATGGTGATCTCCCGGGCGATTTGGCTCTGCCAGCCGGCGGCGGTGGCGCGCACCATGGAGACGGCGCCGAGCGTCAGGCAGGCAAGGAAGGCCATGATGGCGATCACCACCATCAGCGCATTGCCTTGGATGTTGGAGGACGGCAGGATCGCGCCTGTCGGACGGACCGTCATTTCGGTTCGGCGCGGTGCCTGCGGCTTGCCTGCCATGTCCCGCCCGCGTCGATCGTTCCGGTCGCGCTCACTCATAGATGTCGAGCCGCCCATCTGTCAGGATCATGCGTCTGGCATCGACCTGATCCATCAGCGCCAGATCGTGGGTGGCGATGACGACGGCCGTGCCGAGGCGGTTCAATTCGAGAAAGAGGCTGAGCAGCCGCCGCGCCATTGGCGGGTCCACATTGCCGGTCGGCTCGTCGGCGAGCAGGATCTCCGGACGGTCTATCAGCGCGCGGGCGATTGCCACGCGCTGCTTTTCGCCCCCTGACAGCACCGGCGGCAGCACATTGATCCGCTCGCCGAGACCCACCCATTTCAGCAGTTCCAGCACATCGCCGCGATAGCCCGCCTCCTCCTTGCCGCGCACGCGCAGCGGTAGTGCCACGTTCTCGTAGGTGGTCAGGTGATCGAGCAACTGGAAATCCTGGAAGACGATGCCAACGCGCCGGCGCAGCATGGGTAGCTCGGCGCGCGGGATCTTGGTGATGTCGCGGCCGAAGCTGCGGATCAGTCCGCGCGTCGGCTGCAGCGACATGAACAGCAAGCGCAGCAGCGTGGTCTTGCCAGCTCCCGACGGGCCGGTCAGGAACTGGAAGGAACGTCTCGGAATATCGAAGGTGACGTCGCGGAGGATCTCCGGTCCCATTCCATAACGCAAGCCGACATTTTCGAAGTGGATCAGAGGCTCAACCAGTCTGACAGATCGCGTGGGTCTGCACCATGTTAACGAAGAGGGTTAACAGCCGGTAAATTCCGCCGGAAAGATGGCGCCTTCAGACACATCTTTTCGAAGCATTAACCATTTGAATTTACGTCTGGAGGGGATTCGTTTCAATGCCCAGATTTTGGCCGGTCAGCGGGCTCACGCGAAAGGCACCGGAAAATGAACGCATTCCGCTCCAGACGCCACTCGGTCCAGCCGGAGATCGACCTCTTGCCG
This sequence comes from Rhizobium arsenicireducens, assembly GCF_964021225.1. Classification (NCBI taxonomy): domain Bacteria; kingdom Pseudomonadati; phylum Pseudomonadota; class Alphaproteobacteria; order Hyphomicrobiales; family Rhizobiaceae; genus Rhizobium; species Rhizobium arsenicireducens. The sequence continues at coordinate 3,987,092 of NZ_CAXHYK020000001.1, forward strand.
CCCGAACGACCGCGTCGGTCGCTGCGCCCCGTGCTTGGCGCGCGGGCGGATGTGGTCGACGCACATTTCGTATCCGTCCCCGCGCGTGAGGCGCCGCGCCGAGCAGGGCGTACGGGCTGCTTGAACGACAATGACCGTTTCTCCTCATCAAAACGGCGCAATGGCGTTGCCAACCGCTGGGCAAGCCTTGCCGCAGGCAGGCTGCGGCAGACGGAGAGGGTGCTTCAGTCGTTGTCGAATGGAGCATTCGCCGTCATCGTCGCACTGGTCTTCGCCGCCACCTTTGCGTTTGCCGGGCTGATTCTCGGTGGCCCCGCCGAGGAAGCCAATGCCAGGCCGCTCGATATCACTCATGTCAGCCTCACCCCGCGCGACGACGACGGCATGCGCATTCTCCAGGTGAATGCCATCATCGAAAACCGCAGCGCGGCGAAAAGCCAGGTTCCGAAGCTCAGGGCCGACCTGATTGCCGGCGGACAGGTCGTCGCTAGCACCTATATCGCCCCGCCGGTCGACGAGATCGACGCGGGCCACAGCCGCGGCATCACGGCGCGATTGCTGCATCCCGGTGGAAAAACGCCGGAACTCAGGCTGTCCTTCGAGGAATCGGGTGCCTGACGCGCCCGACTGTGCTATCGGCCAACACTTTCCATGACTGGCCGAGACGTCCGGCCAAGCCGCAGCGCTCAAAGGAGTAAGCCATGCCCGTCGTCCGCGGAAAGAACATCGAGCCGCTCTACACCGCCCGGCAGATCGATGAGCGCAACCACCAGCTCGCCGCTGAAATCGCCAAGGGACCGGCCAACGATCTTTTGGTGATCGCAGTGCTGAAAGGCTCGTTCATCTTCGCCGCCGACCTGATCCGCGCCCTGCACGATGTCGGGCTTGCTCCCGAGGTCGAGTTCATCACCCTGTCCAGTTATGGCACGGGCACCGTCTCGCAAGGGGTCAGGATCGTCAAGGATATCGACAGCGACGTGCATGGCCGCGACGTCCTCTTGATCGACGACATCCTCGAATCCGGTCGCACGCTCAAGTTTGCCAAGGAACTGCTCTACGAGCGGGGCGCCTCCAATGTTTCTCTGGCCGTGCTGCTCGACAAGAAGGTGAAGCGCCAGGAACAGCTCGAGGCCGACTATGTCGGCTTCGAATGCCCCGACTATTTCGTCGTCGGTTATGGCATGGATGTCGCCTATGCCTTCCGTGAACTGCCCTATGTCGGCGTCGTCACCGGCGATGCGGCCGAGGCCTGAGGCATTAGTCCGGGGCAAACTATCGCCCCCTGATGAAGAGCACTCGTTAACCATGGGGGAGGTCAGCCCCCTTGGCGTTTACCGATCGCAAACGAAACTCTGGTGATTTCGCTCTCGGACAATGAATGGACCGGGAGCAGATCGATCATGGCGCGAATTCTCATCACCGAGGACGAAGGCTCGCTGCGCTCCTTCGTGGCGCGCGCCTTGCGCCTCGACGGCCATGAAACCTTCGAAGCAGCCGATGGCGCCGAGGGCCTGGAGCGTCTGGCAGAAGGAAGCTTCGACCTGCTACTTTCCGATATACGCATGCCGGTCATGGACGGCATCGAGCTCGCCCATCGCGCCCATTCCGATTTTCCCGGTCTCAAGATCCTGCTGATGACCGGCTATGCCGAACAGCGCGAGCGAGCCGACGATCTGTCGACCAAGATCGTCGACGTCGTGTCGAAGCCTTTCGCGCTTCCGGAAATCCGCGAAGCCGTGGCGCGCGCTCTGGCCAACTGATCCGCTCGCCTCAAGTCGGGCGGCAGAGCCTGACCGATTGCGGCCTTACTGAATGTCGAGCAGCCGTTCGAGATAGCGGCGTTCGAACTCCGGCCCGGCATTGTCGCCGAGCTTCTTGCGGATGGCTTCGAGGATTTCCCGAGCCCGCTGGACGTCGATCTCGTCGGGCACGTTGACGCGTTCGCCGAAATCGGGGCCTGTTGTGGAGCGCGGACGCCCCAGCGGGTCGCGGCCGTTCTGATTGCCTTGGCCGTTGCCCTGCTGCTCGCCCTGTCCCTGCTGGCCACGCATCGCCTGCATCATCTGGTTCATCATGTCGCGGGCGCCCTGGCGAAGCGCTTCGAGCGCCTTGCCCTGGCCGTCCACCGCCTGTTCGCCCTGGCTCTTGCCCAGCGCCTCTCCGGCGCCGCGCATCTCTCGTTCCGCCTGGCCGAAGCCCTCGCCCGGCTTGACGCCCAATTCGCCCAGGCCCTTCTGCAATTCGCCAAGCTTCTTACCGAGGGCATCCTGCTGGGCACGCAGGTTTTTTAATGCCTCGCGCAGCTGCTCGGCCGTCATCCGGTCGGTCGGCGAACCCTGCTGGCCCTCCTGTCCATCTTGCCCCTGCTGCGGCTGCTGGCCGTCTTCGCCGTCCTGCGGCATCTGCTCAAGAAATTCGCCGTCCTCGCCGTCGCCCGGGTCACCGCGCTGCATTCGGTCCTTCAGCGCCTGGTCGAGGCGAAAGGTCTCGTCCATCAGCTTCTGCTGTTCCTGCATAATCTCGCCGAGCTTGTCGATCTGCTGGCGCATCTGGCTGTTTTCTTGCTGCTGGCCCCCCCGCTGCGGGCGTCCGGCCTGCAGGTTGTTCATCATGCGCTGTAGCTCGGAGAGCATCTGGCGCGCGGCGTCGCGATTGCCGGATCGCGCCAGGTTCTCGATCTGGTTCATCATGTTTTCGAGATCGCGCTGGCGCAGCACGTTCTGCGCCGACTGCTGCTGGCCTTCGGCATTCGGCTGGCGCTGCGCCATCGCGGTCATGAATTCCTGCATGGCGGCGCGCAGCTCATCCATCAGCTTCTTGATCTCTTCGTCCGGCGCGTTGCGCTCCAGCGCGTCGGCCAGCGCCTGCTGGGCGTCGCGTAGATTGCGTTCGGCGAGCGACAGCTCGCCGCCATCGATACCCAGCGCCATCTCCCAGAGATAGTCGGCAGCGTTTTCGAGATCCTCGGTCGAGCGGGCAAGCTTCATGCGCGCCTGAGCCGACTCGAGCAGCAGGTAGTGTGTCGTGTTGGGGATTGTCTCTTCGGGGCGGAGCGTCAGCGCCTCGTTGAGCGCGATGGCTTGGCGCAGGTCGCGGATGTCGAGGGCGAAGACTTGGCGCTCCTCGGCCACGGCCGCGGCCAGCGGCTCTACGAAGGCACGGGCCGGCAGCACCATGTCATACGGCGGGCTGCGGCCGGTCTGGCCCGCGCCGTCGGTCGCCACGAGCGTGATCCTGACCTTGCGGCCCGAGAGCGGATGCTCGGTGATGTTGCGGCTCGACAGCCCCTTGGCGTCGCGGGCGTTGTGGCGCGGCAGGTCGAGCTTGTATTCCGGCAGGGCATAGAGCGGAATGGCATCCGCCTTTTGCTCTAGCGGGTCGATCTCGGCATAGGCCCTGACAAGGCCATAGTCGTCCTTGGCGGTAAAGCCGATCTCCAGCGCGCCATTGGCGCTGCGGCGTGGCAGGCCGTCGAATGCGATTTCCGGTGCCTTGTCGGGGATCACGTCGATCGCCCATTGCCGCCCACCGACGAGAAGCTCGCCGCTTGCGTCGAGCTTCCACTCGTGGACACGCGCTGCGTTCGGGGGTGTAGGCGGGGCCCTGTTGGCTGTTGTCTGCGGCGGTTCCCCGTCTGCTTTCGCACTATCATTCATGGCGATATCGATTACCGTGCCGTCGTCGGCCCGGCGGAAGAGGACTTTCTCGTCGGCCCTGCCGCCGCTGATTCGCACCGTCGCCTGTGCATTCTGCGGGACCCGTGCCTTGGCTGCACCGGCCGGACTGGCCGCGCCATCCCCCTGGCCGTCGCGGCCGGAGAGGAAGACGGGCGGTTGGCCGGTATAGGCAGGCGGGGTGATCCACGCGTCGATCCGGAGCCCCGGCGCATCGCTGGTGACTGCCTGCCGGCGGAATGCGTCGGAGATGACGCCGGCGCCGTTCGAGCCGGAATAGGCAAGCGCCGTGACGAACAGGAGCGCTGGCACGGCGCGCAGCGCATAGCGATCGAAACGGGCTACGTCCGGCTGCGGCAGGCCGGCGTCCAGCGCCGCAATCGTCTCGGCCATTCGGCGCTGGTGCTCGACCCAGAGCGCGCGAGCAAAGGGCGTCTCGAAGGCCGGCTCGTCGTCCTGCACGGCAACGGGCTGGTGAGCCAGGTGATTGCGCTCCTCGAGCAGCCGGTCGGCCTCTTCGCCGGCCGGCCAGCGCAGCCGGGCGAAGGGCAGGAGGCTTGCGACGAAGGCGAAGGTGAGGATGAAGACGAGTCCCAGGCGGAGAAGATCCGGCAATTGGCGATAGACGCCGAGCCAGGCAAGCGAAACAAAGATCGCGGCAATGCCGGCAAGCGGCAGGAACAAGGGCAGCAGCCGCTCGGCAAACAGTACGAGCCGCGCCAGGAAGCGCTTGATCGCCACCCGCCGCGCCAGCGCAGGGTCGGTGCGAAACGCACTCGTTCTCGTGCCACCCGGCTGAGGAGTCATCGGTCGGGTCTCCGTTCTGCCCGCGGCTCACCTGCTCGGCGAGCAAGGCGCGGATCTGCTGTCCTTACGAATAAGGATAGCATCGTTTATGGCGAAGACGAGGGCGGCTGGTCGATCGGGCCTGCTTTTTTAGACCGGTCGCCAAAAAGTGAACGGCGACCGGACATTGGCGTTCAGGCGAGCCAGGCCGGGACTGAATCAAGCGCGATCATGTCCTCGTAGCTCGGACGCGGGCGAATCACGTGAAATTCGTTGCCCCTCACCAGCACTTCGGGGACGAGGCGGCGGGTGTTGTAGGTGCTGGCCTGCACCGCGCCATAGGCGCCTGCCGAGCCGACGGCCATCAGGTCGCCGGGCTTCGGCATGGCCATTTCGCGGTCGAGCGCCAGATAGTCGCCGGTCTCGCAGACCGGACCGACGATGTCGGCACGGATGCGCGGTGCGCTGGCGGCCTGGATCACCACAGGGCGGATTTCGTGATGCGCGTCGTAGAGCGTCGGGCGGATCAGGTCGTTCATCGCGGCGTCGACGATGACGAAGGTCTTGTCGCCGCCCTCTTTCACATAGATGACCTCGGTCACCAGAATGCCGGCATTGCCGACGATCAGGCGGCCCGGTTCGGCGACGATCTTGCAGTCGAGCCCGGCCAGTTGCTCCAGTACGATCCTGGCATAAACGTCCGGTTCCGGCGGCGGGGCGTTGTCGTCCTTGTAGGGAATGCCAAGGCCGCCGCCGATGTCGACATGGTTGATAGCATGGCCGTCGGAGCGCAGCGTGTCGACCAGTTCGCGCAACAGCCTGAAGGCGTCCTCGAAGGGCTGCATCTCGGTGATCTGGCTGCCGATATGCATATCGATGCCGGAGACCTGGATGCCGGGCAGGGTGGCTGCGCGGGCATAGACGGCGCGGGCGCGGTCGAAGGAGATGCCGAACTTGTTTTCCTTCTTGCCGGTCGAGATCTTGGCATGGGTCTTTGCGTCGACGTCTGGATTGACGCGGAAGGAAACGTGGGCGGTCTTGCCTGCCTTATGCGCGCGGCTCGCCAGCACTTCCAATTCCGGTTCGCTCTCGACGTTGAAGCAGTAGATGCCGACCTCGAGCGCAAGGTCCATCTCATGCACGGTCTTGCCGACGCCGGAGAACAGGATGCGGTTTGCCGGAATGCCGGCGGCCAGCGCGCGGCGCAGTTCGCCTTCGGAGACCACGTCCACCCCGGCGCCGAGCCGGCCGAGCGTCTTCAGCACGGCCTGGTTGGAGTTGGCCTTCATCGCATAGCAGACCATCGAATCGACGCTGGCGAAGGCCTTGGAAAACACCTTGTAGTGCCGTTCCAGGGTCGCCGTCGAATAGCAGTAGAACGGCGTGCCGACCGCCTTGGCGATCTCGGGTACGCAGACGTCCTCGGCATAGAGAACGCCGTCGCGATAGTCGAAGTGGTTCACGGGCTTGGACCTGTCAGAGAAGAGGGTCGAGAATGAAGGGCTTTTCGGGGACGGTCGGCTTTTGCGGCTTCTCGCCGAGCGCCTGCAGTTTGTTTTGCTGTGCGGCCGGCATGCTCGGCGAATCGAGATCGGCCTTGCGACCGCAGCCGGAAAGTACCAAGGCGGTCACCAGCATGAGGCCCGCGGTCATCGTCCCAGGTCGAAGCGTCTTCACCATTACCCTATCCACCGAAAATCTCGTCTCCTAGCGTGTAGCGAAAATCAGGCCGCTTGTGCACCCTCATTCTCGTGATGGTCCCGCAAACGGACGTGATCAGTTGCGCTCCCGCCACCAGGCGATCTGCTTTCTGACCTCCGACGGCGCCGTGCCGCCAAAGCTCTTACGGCTGGCGACCGATGCCTCGACCGTCAGCACGTCGAAAATGCCGGCGGTGATGGCCGGATTGATCGACTGCAGGTCCTCCAGCGAAAGCTCGGCGAGGTCGCAGGCCTTGGCTTCCGCCATGGCGACGGCCTTGCCGGTCGCGTGGTGGGCGTCGCGGAACGGGAGGCCCGCTTCCCGGACCAGCCAGTCGGCGAGGTCGGTGGCGGTGGAATAGCCGGAACCGGCCGCCGCCTTCATCCTGTCGGTGCGGATCGTCATGTCGCGCACCATGCCGGTCATCGCGGCGATCGCCAGTTCGAGGCTCTCGGCCGAATCGAAGACCTGTTCCTTGTCTTCCTGCATGTCCTTGGAATAGGCGAGCGGCAGGCCCTTCATCACGGTCAAGAGCGCCACCAGCGAGCCGTTTATGCGGCCGGTCTTGGCGCGCACCAGTTCGGCTGCGTCCGGGTTCTTCTTCTGCGGCATGATCGACGAGCCGGTCGAGAATGCGTCGGACAGGCGGATGAAGCCGAACTGCGGCGTCGACCAGATGACGATTTCCTCGGCGAGCCGCGACAGATGGGTGGCGCAGATCGAGGCGATCGACAGGAATTCCAGCGCGAAGTCGCGGTCCGACACGGTGTCGATCGAATTGCGGGTCGGCTCGCGGAAGCCGAGCGCCTGTGCCGTCATATGGCGGTCGATGGCAAAGCCGGTGCCGGCAAGGGCCGCCGCCCCGATCGGGCTTTCGTCCATGTGTTCGATCGCATGGCGCACGCGCTGGCGGTCGCGGCCGAACATTTCGACATAGGCCATGCAGTGGTGGCCGAAGGTGACTGGCTGGGCGGTCTGCAAATGGGTGAAGCCGGGCATGACGGTGTCGGCATGTTCCTCGGCGCGGTCGAGGAAGGCGGCGATCAGCGCGGTCAGCGAGTCCTCGACCTTCTGCAACTCTTCCTTGACCCAGAGGCGGAAGTCGAGTGCGACCTGGTCATTGCGCGAGCGGGCGGTGTGCAGCCGTCCGGCGGCCGGGCCGATCAGTTCAGCCAGCCGTGCCTCGACATTCATGTGGATGTCCTCGAGCTTGCGCGAGAACACGAACTGGCCCTCTTCGATCTCTGACAGGATCGTGTTCAGCCCGTGAACGATCTTGTCTTTGTCGTCCGTCGAGATAATGCCTTGATGCGCCAGCATGGTCGCATGGGCGATTGAGCCGCGGATGTCCTGGGCGTAAAGCTTCTTGTCGAAACCGATGGAGGCATTTATCTCCTCCATGATGGCCGCAGGCCCGGACGCGAAGCGACCGCCCCACATCTGGTTGGAGGATTTCGTGTTCTTGGTGTCCTCGGCCATGCCTTGCCCATCCTGGAGACTGCAATGACAGAAAAAAGACCGCTCGGACTTCCTTCCGCCAAGCTTGTTGCGATTGCGGCGGTCGCCGGGATCCTTGCCGGCGCGGTCGCGGTATACGTGAAGCAGACCACCTCTGGCAATGGGACGGACGTCGCCGATGCCGCGCAGTGTGCGGCTTCCGTCGAAAAAGCGGCCTCCCTCAAGCCATTCACCACCGGTGAGGTCGCCGCCATGGTCGCGGCGGCGGAGCCGCGGGTGATCGCCGGGCTCGCCTTCAAGGACCAGGCCCACAAGGATCTGACCCTTGCCGATTTTGCCGGCAAGACGGTGCTGCTCAATCTCTGGGCCACCTGGTGTGTGCCCTGCCGCGAGGAAATGCCGGCGCTCAATGCGCTGCAGAAGGCCGAGGGCAGCGAGATGTTCCAGGTCCTGGCGATCAATATCGACACCGGCACGATCGACAAACCCAAGGCCTTCCTCGAAGAGACCGGGGTCGACGCGCTCGGGCTCTACCGCGATGCCAGCATGGGCGTGTTCAATACGCTGAAGAAGGAGGGCTTGGCCTTCGGCCTGCCGGCCACGTTGCTGATCGACGGCAAGGGCTGCCTGCTTGGCGCGATGAACGGCCCTGCCGCCTGGGACAGCCCGGATGCCCGGGCCCTGATCAAGGCGGCTGTCGGACCCTGATTCGCCGCGAACCACGCGCTTTTCCTGGTCGGCGCCAGTGCCCTGTGACAGCTCTTTCAGGGAGACGAGCGATACGACTTTCGGCAAACTCGCCATTCACGCCGAGCCGGGCGCCGGCCTGCCGGACAAGATCATCTCCGAAACGGTGGGTATGAGGGCCTTTATATTGCGTTGATTTTAACGCCGTTTCCGGCGGACTGCCTCAGCGCGTCGGCACCGGCACTTCGCCACGATAGTCGTAGAAACCGCGGCCGGCCTTGCGGCCGAGCCAGCCGGCCTCGACATATTTCACCAGTAGCGGGCAGGGGCGATATTTGGTGTCCGACAGGCCATCGTGCAGCACCTGCATGATCGAGAGGCAGGTGTCGAGGCCGATGAAGTCGGCGAGCTGCAGCGGCCCCATCGGGTGATTGGCGCCGAGCTTCATTGCCGTGTCGATTGCCTCGACCGAACCCACGCCCTCGTAGAGCGTGTAGATCGCCTCGTTGATCATCGGCAGCAGGATTCGGTTGACGATGAAGGCCGGGAAGTCCTCGGCGACCGTAATGGTCTTGTCGAGAGACCTGACGAATGTCTTGGCCGTTTCGAAGGTCGTCTCCTCGGTGGCGATGCCGCGCACCAGTTCGACCAGCTTCATCACCGGCACCGGGTTCATGAAGTGAATGCCCATGAAGCGTTCCGGGCGGTCGGTGGCGGACGCGAGCCGGGTGATGGATAGCGAAGAGGTATTGGTAGCGATCAGAGCTTCGGGCTTGAGGACCGGGCAGAGCTGGGCGAAGATCTTGCGCTTGACGGTTTCGTCCTCCGTCGCAGCCTCGATCACGAGGTCCATCGGTGCCATGTCGTTGATGTCGGCAGAGCCGGTGATGCGCGAGAGGGCGGCCTTGCGATCCTCGTCGGAGAGCTTGCCGTTCGTCACCTGACGGGCGAGGTTACCGTTGATGGTGGCCAGTCCCGCCTCGATCCGATCCTTGGAGAGGTCGTAGATCGTCACATTGTAGCCCGCGAGTGCCGAGACATGGGCAATGCCGCAGCCCATTTGACCTGCGCCTACGACGCCGACATTGCTGATAACCGTCATCATGGTGCTCTCCTCGCCGCTCCGCAGTCCTACTTTACAAGAATGCCGGGCCAACGGAAGCCGGCCCGGCAAATTGATAGACCCGCGCGGGGTGTTTTTCCAGTCCATTTCGCAGTTGCGAAAAGACGGCGTGTCAAAGCGCCTTTTCGAGCTTCCGGCAGTGCGTCGAACAAGTCGGCGACCAGACCGTAATCGGCGACCTGGAAGATCGGCGCCTCTTCGTCCTTGTTGATCGCGACGATGACCTTCGAATCCTTCATACCGGCGAGATGCTGGATGGCGCCCGAGATGCCAACAGCGATATAGAGCTGCGGGGCGACAACCTTGCCGGTCTGGCCGACCTGCCAGTCGTTCGGGGCATAGCCGGCATCGACCGCGGCGCGCGAAGCGCCGACGGCAGCACCGAGCTTGTCGGCGACCGGCAGGATGACCGCATTGAACTTCTCCGACGAGCCGAGCGCGCGACCACCCGAGATGATGATCTTGGCCGAAGTCAGTTCCGGACGGTCGGAGGTCGACAGCGCATCGTTGACGAAGGTCGATACACCCGGATTGGCGGCAGCGCCCACCGTTTCGACGGCCGCCGAGCCGCCTTCGCCCGCCGCGGCAAAAGCCGTGGTGCGCACCGTAATCACCTTCTTGGTGTCGGTGGACTGAACCGTCTGGATGGCGTTGCCGGCATAGATCGGACGCTTGAAGGTGTCGGCCGAGACGACTTCGGTGATCTCCGAGACCTGCATCACGTCGAGCAAGGCCGCGACGCGCGGCATGACGTTCTTGGCCGAGGAGGTGGCGGGTGCGATGATGGTGTCGTAGGCGCCTGCGAGGCTGACGATCAGCGCCGCCAGCGGTTCCGCCAGGGTGTTGGCAAGGCTCGCATCGTCGGCGAGCAGCACCTTGGATACGCCCGACAGCTTGGCGGCGGCATCGGCGGCGCCTTGGGCAGCCGCGCCGGCCACCAGCACGTGAACGTCGCCGCCGATCTGGCTGGCTGCCGTCAGCGCCTTGGCGGTCTGGTCGGACAGGGTTGCGTTGTCGTGTTCTGCCAGAAGAAGAATGGCCATTTCTCTAGTCTCCTATCCCGGTCCGATTACAGCACGCCGGCTTCGTTCTTGAGCTTGTCGACCAGTTCGGCGACCGACTTGACCTTGACGCCCGCCTTGCGGCCGCCGGGTTCCTCGGTCTTCAGCACCTTGAGGCGCGCCGTGGTGTCGACGCCGAAGTCGGCAGGCGTCTTCTTGTCGAGCGGCTTCTTCTTCGCCTTCATGATGTTCGGCAGCGAAGCGTAGCGTGGCTCGTTGAGACGCAGGTCGGTGGTGACGACGGCGGGAAGCTTGACGTCGATGGTCTGCAGGCCGCCGTCCACTTCGCGGGTGACGGTCGCCTTGTCGGCGCCGAGTTCCACCTTCGAGGCGAACGTCGCCTGGCCCCAGCCGAGCAGGGCTGCGAGCATCTGGCCGGTCTGGTTCGAATCGTCGTCGATCGCCTGCTTGCCGGTGATGACCAGACCGGGCTGTTCAGCATCGATCACGCCCTTCAGCAGCTTGGCTACCGCGAGCGGCTCAACAGCATCATCGGTCTCCACCAGCACGGCGCGGTCGGCGCCCATGGCGAGTGCGGTGCGCAGGGTTTCTTCGGCCTTGGCCGGACCGATCGAAACGACGACCACTTCCTCGGCCTTGCCGGCTTCCTTCAGGCGCAGCGCCTCTTCGACGGCGATTTCGTCGAACGGGTTCATCGACATCTTGACGTTGGCCAGCTCCACGCCGGTCCCGTCCGCCTTGACGCGGATCTTTACGTTGTAGTCCACAACCCGCTTAACGGTCACGAGTATCTTCATGGGTTCCTTCCTTCACTGCTCCCGCCGGAAAATGCGCTTCGATGCGGACCGCCGGTTGTCGAATGGCGACATCGATACGCATTTTTCGTCCAATTACAACGCCCGTGCGATGGCGTAACCTATTTGCCGAGGAATAATTGACGTTTACGTGCGCGTCAATATTTCTTGTCGCAGATTTGATCATCTACCCCAGTGAACCGGGCGTTTCGCTTGTGCCGGTGCAGGCACCACAATGCGCGGAGCGGGCTCGAGACGATGGCTGACGGCGGCCGGTGTGACGATCGTCCGATCGAACAGCGGAACACCACGTCGCCGCATGAAGATCACCAGCACGGCGCCTGCCAGGATGCCCCCGACATGGGCGCCCCAGGACACATTGCTTTCCCCGTCGGCCAGCAGCATGAAGAACTGCTGGCCGATCCAGAAGGCAAGCGGAACGAAGGCAGGCAGCGGCAGGGGGAAGCGGAAGAGTACCAGGACCCAAATCCGCACCTTCGGATGCAGCATCAGATAGGCAGCAACCACGCCGGAGACAGCGCCCGAAGCGCCGATCAGCGGGGCTTCGGACATCGGCGCGACAAGAGCGTGGAAGAGCGCGCCGGCCGCGGCGCAGGCGAGATAGAAGATCAGGAAGCGGAAGTGTCCCAGCGCGTCCTCGACGTTGTCGCCAAACACCCAGAGGAAAAGCATGTTGGAGCCAAGATGCATCAGGTCGACGTGCAGGAAGGAATAGGTGAGGAACGTCGCGTCGGGCGGAACGATCACCAGCGAGGGATCGAGCACGGCGTTGTCGAACACCACGGCCGGAATGAAGCCGAATCCGAAGACGCTCGCTTCGGCGACGGATTCCGGCGTGAGCAGGACGGTGAAAGCGAAAGCGAAGACATTGGCGAGGATCAGGCCGAATGTCACGTATTGCCGTCGAATGTGCTTAAGGGCGTTGCGGTCGTGCAGCGGAATGAACACTTGCGCCCCCTTGGCCTATCGGCCGTTCAACGGTTTTTGCCCGGCACCCAGAGAATATCCGCCTTGCCGCCGTCATTGGCAAAACGGGCGGCAACGAACAGGAAGTCGGACAGCCGGTTGATGTATTTCAGCGCCGGCTCGTCGATCGTCTCGCCTTCGAAGCGCGACAGTTCGACCATGATGCGCTCGGCGCGGCGGGCAACCGTGCGGGCAAGATGGAGATGGGCCGCAGCCGGTGATCCGCCGGGCAGGATGAAGGACTTGAGCGGATCGAGATTGGCGTTCAGATGGTCGATCTCGCCCTCGATCCGCGTGACTTGCACCTCGATCACCCGAAGCGGCTCGTAGCTGAGGGTTTCACCGGTTTCCGGAGCGGCGAGATCTGCGCCAAGGTCGAACAGGTCGTTCTGGATGCGCATCAGCATGGCGTCCAGTTCCGGCATGCCGGCCGTGTGCAGTCTCGCGACCCCGATCGTCGAATTGGTTTCGTCAATCGTGCCATAGGCGTCGACGCGCAGGTCGTGCTTCAGCCGGCGCGGGCCGGTGACGAGCGCGGTGGTGCCGTCGTCGCCGGTGCGGGTATAGATCTTGTTGAGCCTGACCATTGGTTCGTCCCTTTCCTATCGACCGCCGCCGGTCAGCCACAGGGTGAGCATGATGAGCGCAATCGCTACGGCCTGCAATGCGACGCGCATCTGCATAAGCTTGTTGGACGTGTTGCCGCTCCCGCCCTTCATCATATTGAACAGTCCCCGGATGAGGACGAGGACGACGAGCCCCATGACGATCAGGGTGAGCACGGTGGTGACGGTGGACATCGGAGTTATTCTTGCTTTCTCAATGGGTGTTCAGTCCAGCATCCGCATCAGCCGGTAGAAGAGATCGGCCGGCAGCAGGCGTTTCAGCAGGAGGCCCCGCCGGGCTGGAACGGTTACGGGATAATGTGGGCGGGGCCGGGTGGCGGTCAAGGCGTGTCTGAGCACTTTGTAGACGGCGTCCGGACCAAGCTTGTAGCGATTGACCGGCCCTGTGCCGTCGAGACGCGCCAGTTGGCGCTTGTACTCGGCGGCATGGGCGGAATTCTCAAGGTCGACATTCTCCTCGATCATCTTCAGCGCATTGGCAGTGAAACGGCTTTCGATGGGTCCCGGTTCGATCAGGCTGACATGGATGCCCGTGCCCTCGAGCTCCATCCGGAGCGTCACGCTCAGGCCTTCGAGCGCATATTTCGAGGCGGTATAGGCTCCGCGATAGCGATAGGGCAGAAGGCCGAGGATGGAGGAGCACTGGACGATCCGGCCTGCACCGCGGCGGCGCATCAGCGGGATCACCCGTCGCGTCAGTTCGTGCCAGCCGAAGAAATTGGCTTCGAACTGGCGCCGCAGCACGGCTGTCGACAGGTCCTCGACGGCGCCCGGCTGGCCATAGGCGCCATTGTTGAACAGTGCGTCGATCCTTCCGCTGGTCCGCTCGGTTACGGTGTCGACCAGGGCCGCGATGCTCGCCTCGTCGGTATAATCCATCAGCAGAGCCTCGATTCCGTCGGCCTCGAGCGGTTCCCGGTCCTCCGGCTTCCTGACGGTTGCGAAGACGCGCCATCCGTCGGAGGCCAACGCCCTTGCGCAATAGGCGCCGATCCCGCTCGAGCAGCCGGTGATGATGATGGTCGGACGTTCGCTCATCGATTGTTTCCTGTACAAACCCGCTGGGTTTCCCATATTCGTTCGCGGGTGACAATCGGTCCGTCGAGCCAGGGGCCACCGAAAGCAAGGAGAAGGGATGCCGGCGTTCCTGCGCATGTTCTACAAGGTCAGCTTCGACGCGCTCAACCATTTCAGCGAGGACGACGGCTGGGCCATGGCGAGCCATGTGGCTCTTTCCGCCCTTCTGGCAGTATTCCCCTTTCTGATCTTCGGCACGGCATTGGCCGGTTTCCTCGGGGCCGACAGCTTTGCCGATACGGCCGTCCACCTTATCTTCGACACATGGCCGGAATCGATTGCCAAACCCCTGTCGGACCAGGTGGTTCAGGTTCTCACCATCCCGCGCGGCGGTCTGCTTACGGTCTCTGTTCTCGCGGCCGCCTATTTCGCCTCGAACGGCGTCGAAGCGTTGCGCGCGTCGCTGAACCGCGCCTATAGGGTGCCTGAGACGCGCCCCTGGTACATCACGCGACTCGTCAGCCTGGGGTATGTGATTGGTGCCGTTATCGCGCTTGCCGCCATCAGCGCACTCCTGGTCGCTGTGCCAGTCGCGCTTGCCTTTGCGGAAAAGCTGTTTCCCTGGTTGGAGGATTTCCTTGCGGTCGTCGCCAACTGGCGCATCTATGGTACGCTGGCTGTGCTTATCATCGGTCTGGTCGTCTCCCATCTCGGCCTGCCAGCCGGCCATCGCCGCGTCCGTGACGTCATTCCGGGCGTCCTCCTGACCCTGGTCCTCTGGCTCGTCGGCGCGCTGATATTCGCCTATTACCTCGCAAGCTTTGCCAATTATGCGGCGACCTATGCCGGTCTCGCCTCGATCATGGTGGTGCTGGTCTTCCTCTACATGGTCGGCGCGATCTTCATCATCGGCGCGGAGTTCAATGCGGCGCTTTTGAAGTTCGAGGTGTTCGGCCAGAAGGTGCGGGCGGTCGACCTCCCGGCGTCAAAGCCCGACAAGTCGGCGGACGTCGGCTGAGGTCAAGCCCTGCCGCCTGAGGACCGACAGCCCGGCGTCGCCCTCGCTCTTCGACAGCTTTCGCCCATCGGCCCCGAGGATCAGCCGGTGGTGGCGATAGACCGGCGCCGGCAGGCCGAGCAGCTCCTGCAGCAGCCGATGCACCGAGGTGGCGTGAAAGAGGTCCAGGCCGCGCACGACATGGGTGATGCCCTGGCGCGCATCGTCCACAGTCACCGACAGGTGATAGCTCGACGGCGCATCCGAGCGCCACAGCACCACATCGCCCCAGGCCGCCGGATCGGCGGCGATCTCCCCGGTTTCTCCGTCGCCCCTTTCCGTCCATGACAGGGGCTCGCCGCATGCTTCGATCGCCCGTCCCATGTCGAGCCGCCAGGCGTGGCGGCTGCCGGCGTCGATCCGCCTTTGCCTCTCGCTGTCGGAAAGGCTGCGCTCGTCTTGCGGATAAAGCGCCGCGCCGTCCGGATCGCGCGGCCATGGCTTGCCGTCCCCTTCGGCATTCGCGACGCGCGCCTTGACCTCGCCGCGGGTCATAAAGGCCGGATAGGCGAGACCTCTTGCGATCAGCGCGTCGAGTGCGGCGCGATAGTCGTCGAAATGTTCCGACTGCCGCCGCACTGGCCGCTCCCAGTCGAGCCCGAGCCAAGCCAGATCCTCGTAGATCGCCTGCTCGAATTCGGGTGTGCAGCGCGTCACGTCTATGTCTTCCATGCGCAGCAGGAGGCGCCCGCCGAGCGCCGTTGCCATGTCCGCATTGAGCAAGGCCGACAGCGCATGGCCGAGATGCAGGGGGCCGTTCGGGCTCGGCGCGAACCGCAGGGCCGGGTTTTGACCGGTGGATGGGATCATGCTTCCATCTGGCACGAAACGCGGGTTGCGGAAAAGGGCGGGCGAGGGCGAAATGATCATCACGACTGCGCAGGATGTAGCGCTTGGTCTTTCGGAGCTGGTGGCAATCGATCCGCGACTCGGACCTCTGGCCAGCCGGCTCGCGCCCCTGCCGCTGCGCCTTGCCGAACCGGGATTTGCCGGGCTCGCGCATATCATCGTCTCGCAGATGGTGTCGCGCGCGAGCGCCGAGGCGATCTGGGCCCGCATCGTGACGGCAACCGGCGGGCCGCTTTCGGCCGAAGCTTATCTAGCGCTCGATGCCGCAGCTGTTGCCCGCCTCGGCCTGTCGCGCGCCAAGTCGTCCACCCTTGAGCTCACCGCGCGTGCTGTCTCCTCCGGATTGCTCGATCTGTCGGCGATCACCGAATTCGAAGCGGCTGAGGCGATCGCAAGGCTGACGGCGCTGAAGGGCATCGGCCTGTGGACCGCCGAGGTCTACCTGATGTTCTGCGGCGGCCATCCCGACATCTTCCCGGCCGGCGACGTGGCGCTGCGCGTCGCGGTCGGCGATGTGTTCGGTCACGAAACGCGGCCCGGCATCCGGCAGGTGGCCGAAATCGCCGACGCCTGGCAGCCCTGGCGATCAATCGCCGCCCGGCTGTTCTGGGCGCACTATGCCGCCCGTACCGGCCGGGAGGCGACGCCCGCGGCGGAATAGCGCGGCAGAAGGACACCCCATCGGAAGGGGGCTTCACAAGGCTGTCACAACGGACCTAATATAAAAACACAGGTGCCGAATCGATCAGGAGAATCCCTTGACGATTGCAGTCTCACCCCAGTCCTTGCCGGCGCTCGTCCTGAATGCCGACTACAGGCCGCTGAGTTATTATCCTTTGTCGCTGTGGTCCTGGCAGGACGCGATCAAGGCGGTGTTCCTTGACCGTGTGAACATCATCGCCGAATATGATCATTCCGTCTGCTCGCCGAGCTTTTCCATGCGGCTGCCGAGCGTCGTCAGCCTGAAGACCTATGTCCAGCCGACCCGCAATCCGGCGTTTACCCGCTTCAACGTCTTCCTGCGCGACAGGTTCGAATGCCAGTATTGCGGAGCTGACGAGGACCTGACCTTCGACCACGTCATCCCGCGCGCCCATGGCGGCGAAACCACCTGGGAAAACGTCGTGGCGGCCTGCTCACCGTGCAATCTCAGGAAGGGCAGCAAGCTGCCGAAGCATGCGCAGATGTTCCCGCATCAGCGGCCGTACCGCCCGACGGTGCAGGACCTGCACAACAACGGCCGGCTTTTCCCGCCCAACCATCTGCATGAAAGCTGGGTCGACTATCTTTACTGGGATTCCGAACTGCAGCCGTGAGGGGCGTTCAGCGCTTACGGAAGGTGGCCCAAAGCGCGATCGCGGCCAGAACGGCACTCGTCAGCACATTCCAACCGGCAAAGGACAGGCCGAGTACGCGCAAGGTGGCTTCGGTGCAGGAGGGCGCCTTGGTCGAGTTCAGGGCTTCCAGCACGTTGACGGGGGCCTCGCCGCCGGTCGCGCCGATCGTGCAGCTCGCCGGGCCTTCCCAGAACTTCCACTCGACGCCGGCATGATAGGCGCCAAGGCCGATGCTGACGATCATCAGAACGGCGATGATGGCGAACAGACCGCGCGTGACGACGGGTGGCAGTCTGAATACCGCGGACAGGACCGCCAGCGCGCCGACGCCGACGCCGATGTAATAGGGGTTGCGCTGTATCAGGCAGAGGGCACAGGGAATGTATCCGCCGATATGCTCGAAACCGAGCGCCGAGCCGACGACCACCGCCATGCCGAGGGTCAGAGCGGCGGCGATCACGGTGTCGGATTTCACAAAGGAGGCAGAACGGCTCATTGTCTCGATCCTGTCAGAAGGCGAATTTCACCAGGTAGAAGCCGCCGAGAAGCAGCACCAGAAACAGGGTGAAAAGAAGGCTGAGATATTTCTCGATGAAGATCCGGATCGGCTCGCCGTATCGACCGAGAAGCCAGGCGACGAGGAAAAATCGCGCGGCCCGACCCACGACGCTGACCAGCGTGAAGACGAAGAAGTTGAGCCCCGTCGCGCCGGAGAAAATTGTCAGAACCTTGTAGGGGAAAGGCGTGACGGCGGCAAAGAGCACGCCCCATCCGCCCCAGACGTTATACCACTCGGCCACCTGCTCGAAGGCGTTTTCCTTGCCGTAGAAGGCCAGGATCGGCTTGCCGATCATGTCGTAGAGGAACATGCCGATCGCATAGCCGAGAAAGGCGCCGAGTACCGAGGCCACGGTGCAGATCAGCGCCAGCCTGATCCAATGCGCCGGCTTGGCGATTGCCATCGGGATCAGCAGCACGTCCGGCGGAATGGGAAAGAACGAACTCTCTGCGAAGGAAACGCCGAACAGCGCCTTCTCTGCATGGCGCGTTCCCGCCAGCGACATGGTCCAATCATAGAGGCGGCGCAGCATGGTTGTTTTCCTGATCGTCGGGCCGAGCGGTTTTAGTCAAGCGACAGCTCTCTGTAAATGCCCGGCGCTGCAACGCATCATCCCGGAGCAAAACAATCGCGTGAAGGCGCTTCGGCGAAAAAAGTCTGTTGACCGGCTCGGGGCGCTTCGTATAGTCCGGCGCTGTCCTACCGACATATGACGCTTTTGTGCCCCATTGGCGGAACTGGTAGACGCGCTCGACTCAAAATCGAGTTCCGAAAGGAGTGCTGGTTCGATTCCGGCATGGGGCACCATTCTATTTACATACGCCCTGCTTGGCCACCGACCGCGTGTTTTTTTGTCCGCTTGAAGCCACGCCAGAGGAAGTGGCGGCAATGGTTGCCTTCCTACTGTTCGGCGAAAGCGGATTCTCGACCGGTGGCATCTATCCGGTCGATGGGGGGTATACCGCCCGATAGAGGGTTCAGGTCTTCGCGGCTGACATGGTGTTGATATGTTCGAGCAGCATTTTCAGCTGCCCGGCACGCACCAACTGGGCCGGGGTCCGGCCGCCGAATTCGCTCAGGTGCTGGCTGCGATACCATTTTTCGGCGGCCTCGACCGAGCCCAGGCCCTTAACAACGCGTCCAAGAACCAGTCGCTTGGCTTCCGCCGGTGGCATCTCCCCGCTCTCGATGGCTGCGCCGATCCTCGTGAGCGCCGAATTCATCGCCTGCTGCTTCATTCTCTGGCGCATGGCCTTTGCCCCCGGGTGAACGGGGGCGACAATGTTGACCGTGGCCGTTGCCGGACGATCTGCGGCTGTGCCACGTCCCTTGCCGGGGGCTTTCGGCAGAAGCCCGGCATCGACAGTCACTTGTTGGACGGGTTGGGCGAGACGTCTGCTCTTGTTCGGTGTTTTCATGGATCGGGTCTCTGCCGGTTAACTCGAAAAATTCAAGGCCATGCCAAAGTCTGGCGAAGCGGGATAAGGTCGCCTGCGACGCCTTTCATCTGGCCGATTGGTTAGCATGGTCCCACGAACGGTGTCCAGCAATGCCGTCCCGCCTGCGCTCCCTGCTGTGGCCTTGTGCCGTTCCATTGTGCAGCTGCGAAATGGATGATAGCAAAAGGGCATATTGAAACGGACTACACACATGTTTCTGCCTGATAGCAGTTCCTACGAGCGCATTTTCCGCAATTTTTCGTGGGAGATCCCGGCCAACTTCAATATCGGCCGCGCAGTCAGTGACGACTGGGCGATGCACCATCCCGGTCGTATCTGCCTCGAGCATTTCTCGCCGGACGGCCATCACCTGTCGATGACCTATGGCGAACTTTCGGCCCGGTCAGCAGCCTTTGCCAATGCGCTGATCTCGCTCGGCATCGGTCCTGGCGACCGCGTCGCGCTTCTCCTGCCGCAATCCTTCGAGACCGTGATCGCCCATGTGGCGATCTACAAGATGGGCGCCATCGCCCTGCCGCTGGCGCTCTTGTTCGGCGTGGAGGCGCTGGAATACCGGCTGTCGGCCGCCGGTGCCAAGGCAATCGTCACCAATGACTTCGGGCTCTCGCGCTTGGAAGAAATCCGGCCGCACCTGCCGGCTCTCGAGCATGTGGTCTCGACCGGGATCGCCTCCGGCGCGGTTCATTCCTTTGCCGAACTCGTCGCCGCCCATCCGTCCGTCTTCGAGGTCGCCGATACCGGTCCGGACACGCCCGCGCTGATGATCTTCACCTCAGGCACCACCGGGCCGCCGAAGGGCGCGCTGCATGGCCATCGCGTGCTGCCGGGTCACATACCGGGCTTCCAGATGGTCCATGACTTTTTGCCCAAGCCGGGCGACAAAATGTGGACGCCGTCCGACTGGGCTTGGGCCGGCGGGCTGCTCAATGCGCTGCTTCCCGCGCTGATGCTGGGCGTGCCGGTGGTCTCCTCGGCAGCGCAGAAGTTCGATCCAGGCATGGCCTTCCGCATCATGGCCGAGATGCAGGTGAAGAATGCCTTCATCCCGCCGACAGCACTACGCCTGCTCAAATCGGTCGAAAAACCGCGGGAAAAATACGATCTTGTTTTGCGTAGCATCGGCTCGGCCGGTGAGTTGCTCGGCCGCGAGACCTATGAATGGGTGAAGACGACGCTCGGCATCGTGCCGAACGAGTTCTACGGCCAGACCGAGTGCAATTTCGTCCTCGGCTCGGCTGCCCACCTCGGCGTGACCCGGGCCGGCGCCATCGGCCGCCCGGTTCCGGGCCATCGCGTGGCGATCATCGATGACGATGGCCGCGAGGTGCGTGTGGGCGTGACCGGCCAGGTGGCAGTCGCAAGACCCGATCCGGTGATGTTCCTCGGCTATTGGAACGACGAGGACGCGACCGCGCGCAAGTTCGTCGGCGACTGGATGAAGACCGGCGATCTCGGTCGCCAGGATGAGGACGGCTTTGTCGAGTTCTTCGGCCGCGACGACGATGTCATCACCTCGTCTGGCTACCGCATCGGCCCGGCCGAGATCGAAGACTGCCTGGTCGGCCATCCGGCGGTCCGGCTCGCGGCGGCGGTGGGTAAGCCGGACCCTCTGCGCACCGAGATCGTCAAGGCATTCGTCGTTCTCACCGACGGCTACGCGCCCACGCCTGCGCTCGCCGCCGAGATCAGCGACTGGGTGAAGAACCGCTTGTCCATGCACGAGTATCCACGCGAGGTGGAGTTCATCGACGAGATGCCGCTCACCACCAGCGGCAAGGTCATCCGCCGGCTGCTGCGCGACCGTGAGCTTGCGGTGGCCGCCGCTTAGCCCCAGCAGCCATTGCTTAGTCGTTGAAGCGGCGGGACAGGATCTTGTCGCGCAGGATGCGGGCGAGGTTGCGCGTGTTGCTGTACATGTGCAACTGGGTCGCGGCCTGGCGCGTATCGCGGTCGGCATTGTGTTTCAGGCCGATCAGCAGCGTTCCCATTTCCTCGCGCTGCTTCCAGAAGCGGTTCACGATCGTATGGTCCGTCATGACGCAGCTGTCGGTGCGCTCGATGTTCGGGTCATCGAGATGCCAGTCGGTCAGGTCAGCGATCAGCAGCTTGCCCGGCGAGAAGCGGGCATAGCGCTCGTCAAACGCGGTTTTCCATGTATAAGCCTCGCCGGCCATGATGAAGACCACCATCGAGGCGATCGCCCGCCCGTTAAGGTCGAGCGTGTGGATGCGCACGGCATCGACTTCCGCCAGGTTCGTGATCGCTTCGCGGGCGAAGGCGGCATGGTAACGGTCCATGACCATCGCGGAGCGCTTGCGGCCCTTCCAGCCACTGGCCTCTAATGCCAGGAATTCCTCCATCCTGACGCGGATCTCCTCCGGCTGGCGCGCGACGTTGTAGCTGACGCGGCCTGCCTCTCCCAGAAGCCGGAACTGCCGGCGCATTTCGCGCAGGTGGTTCCTTGAGATCGTCGACTTGAGATAGGTGTCGCCGTCCTCTTCGCTTTGAAGTATTGGCCGAGCGAAAGTGTTGGTGATCGTCAGCGGCAGGTCGCGGCTGATCGCCACCGCCTTGATCAACTGCGTGAAACGGCCGTTGAGGCGCAGGTCCGGCAGGACGAGCACGTCGGGCAGCTTCGCTTCAGGGCGAGCGAGCGCCTCGAGCAGGTTGTCGATGGTTTCCGCTGCCCCTTCTGCATCAACCAACGGCGTGCCGAGCGGCCCGAACACATTGGACCAGACGCGCAGGATCGACGGTCCGACCGAGAAGCCGGGCTTCTCGACCGAAAAAGGCATCATGAGACGCACGCGGCTGCGGCGGGCGTCCTCGTCCCGAATGACGGCGAAGCGGACCTGCCGGTCGTCGAGACGTGGCATCGCGGGGGCGAGGAAACGCGGCGCGAAGAAGACATTTGCCTCCATTACCCGATAGGTGAGGTAATCGAGTTCCTCCTGCAGGTCATATCCGGCGCGGCCGGGATAGATGCTGAGCTGCCGGCCCGGACGGCCGACGTCAAGACACAGGTCCGCAGCCGGCCGGCGGGCCGTCTCGCTCGCCAGGTTGTCGACCAGGCGGTTGGCGCTGCTGTTCATGCTCTCGTTGTCGATCGGTGGTTCTCCCATGTTCAGGACGCCCTCGTCTTGTTCAGTATCGCAAGTGGGTCGGCGAAGACGAAGAGCACGATTTCGAGCGAGCTTCGCACGGCGACATGCAGAAGAAGTGCCTCGACCATCATCGCCGCCGCCGTGGCGGTGGCCGCGCCGGTCAAGCCGTAAAGCGGGATCAGCGTGACATTGAGGCCGATATTCGCGGTGAGCGCCACGACATAGACCAGCACGCACAGCTGCTGCTTGCCAGCCATGGTCAGCAACACCTCGGCCGGGCCGACCGCCGCCTTGGCCAGGCTTCCGGCAAAGAGGATCGCCATCAGCCAGTAGCCGGCTGTAAAGGCGTTGCCGAACAGTGACAAGAGCAAATCGCCGGCGAGGAGCACGCAGGTTCCGACCAGGAGCGAAGGCCAGAAACTCCAGCGTACCGTAGTGCCGGCAAAGGTGGCAACCGGGCGCAGGTCTGCCTCAGACATCATCGCCGAGAAGCGCGGGGCGGCGGCCGCCTTGACGGCGAAGATGACGAATTGCACCAGCGCCATGGTCTTGGCGGCGGCGAAGTAGATCGCCACCTGGTCCGGTTCCAGATAGAATCCGACCACCACCACGTCGGAATTGGTGAGCAGGAAGCCGAAGCCGTCGATCAGGAAGATCGGGATGGTGACCTTGAACCAGGCGAGAAAGTCGATCTTGCGCGGGCCGGCTATATAGCGCGCCTTGAGCCTGCGGCCGATCGCCAGCAACTGGGCAAGACTGGTGAGATAGGTCGCGGCAAGCGCCGCCTCCATCGCCGTCGTCGCTGTGCGCGGCGCGCCGAAGGCGACGGCCGCCAGCATGAAGCCGAGGATGAGCAGCGGGCGGATGATATAGGTCGGGCTCAGTGCGACGATCGGCCAGGTATGGGCCCGCGCGGTGCCGTCTAGCACGTCGCCAAGTGCGATCATCGGCAGCGCCAAAAGGCCGAGGACCAGCGGGATCAGGTAGTAGCCCTCGATCAGATCGCCGAAGAAATGCAGGAACAGGAAACCGAAGACGGCGAGCGCGCTTGCCGAACTGATCGAGAAGACCCAAGCCGTCGTCGTCAGTCCGCGGATTTCGTCGAGCTCGTTGCGGGCATCGTATTGCGGAAGGAAGCGGATCACGACGGTGTGAAAACCGAGGCAGGAGAGATTGCCGAATACCACGACCAGCACCCAGACGAAGACGAAGATACCGTATTCGAACTCCCCCATCAGCCGGGCCTGCACGATCTGCGCGATGAGGGCGACGGCCGCCGAGATGACGCGGATGGCAAAGGCGATCAGCGCCATGCGCTGGGCCCGCGCCGTCTCGTCCTCGCGGGTCAACACCGAGGCAAGCTGATGCAACGCCGGATGCAGGCCGGATGGCAGCAGCTTCTCTGCTCTCTGGATGACCTCCATGATCAACACTATAGGCCCGCCGGTGACGCAATGACAATATAAGTGAACTTGTCAGTTTGCGGTTAAGAAACGGTTCCGCTTCCTTGGACGGAGGTATGTCGGTTCAAGAAAAAGGCGACCGCGAGGCCGCCTTTTCTGGGCTATCTACTTAACCTTCTTGACGTCAGGCGTTTTCGTAGGCGCCATGGCAGTGCTTGTACTTCTTGCCCGAACCGCAGGGGCAAGCATCGTTGCGGCCAATCCTGCCCCAGGTCGATGGATCGTTCGGATCGCGATTTTCCGGCGCAACAACGCCCGATGCGGTGGACGAAGAACCTTCGCCGAAATCGTCTTCGCCGGTGGTGGCATCGACGTGATGGCCTTCCATCTCCGGTACGGCGGGAGCCGGCGGCGGATCGCGCACAAGTTCGACGCGCATCATCTGCGAGGTAACGGCATCGCGCAGGTTGGCCAGCAGCGCCTGGAAGAGTTCGAAGGCCTCGGCCTTGTATTCCTGTAGTGGGTCGCGCTGGGCATAGCCACGGAAGCCGACGACCGAGCGCAGATGGTCGAGATTGACGATATGCTCGCGCCACAGGTTGTCGATTGTCTGCAGCACGACGGAGCGCTCGACATAGGCCATGATCTCGGGGCCGAAACGCTCGGCCTTCTCGGCCATCGCCTTATCCGCGGCCTCGGTGATGCGGGCGACAATGTCATCCTCGGCAATGCCTTCCTCGTCCGCCCATACCTCGATTGGAAGGTCGAGATTGAGGGTGACGACAACCTGTTGCTTGAGGCCGGCCACGTCCCACTGCTCGACATAGGCGCGTTCGGGGATATGGGTGCGCACCATGGTCTCGATGACCTCGTGGCGCATGTCCTCGATCGTGCCGGAAACGTCGGTCGCGTCCATCAGTTCAATGCGCTGTTCGAAGATCACCTTGCGCTGGTCGTTCAGGACGTCGTCATATTTCAGGAGGTTCTTGCGGATGTCGAAGTTGCGCGCCTCGACCTTCTTCTGTGCCCGCTCCAGCGCCTTGTTGATCCACGGATGGACGATTGCCTCGCCTTCCTTCAGGCCGAGCTTCTTCAGCATCGAGTCCATGCGATCGGAGCCGAAGATCCGCATCAGGTCGTCCTGCAGCGACAGATAGAACTTCGAGCGGCCAGGGTCGCCCTGTCGGCCGGAGCGGCCACGGAGCTGGTTGTCGATGCGCCGGCTCTCGTGGCGTTCCGTGGCGATCACGTAGAGCCCGCCGGCGGCGAGCGCCTTGGCCTTGAGTTCGGCCACTTCCGCTCGGGCGGCGGCGACCTTGGCGTCGCGCTCCTCGCCGGGCTCCATGCCCTCGAGTTCGCGCTCGAGGCGCATGTCGAGATTGCCGCCGAGCTGGATGTCGGTGCCGCGGCCGGCCATGTTGGTGGCGATCGTGACCGCGCCGGGAACACCGGCCTGGGACACGATATAGGCTTCCTGTTCGTGATAGCGGGCGTTGAGGACTGCGAATTTGTCGAAGCCGGACTGTTTCAGCATGGTAGCCAGCAATTCCGACTTCTCGATCGAGGTTGTGCCGACCAGAACCGGCTGGTTGCGGCTATGGGCGTCCTTGATCTCCTCGATGATCGCCTTGAACTTCTCGTCGAAGGTCCGGTAGACCTCGTCGTCTTCGTCGATACGCTGGATCGGCAGGTTGGTCGGAACCTCGATGACGTCCAGACCGTAGATGTTCTGGAATTCTTCCGCTTCTGTCGAGGCGGTGCCGGTCATGCCCGCCAGCTTGCCGTACATGCGGAAATAGTTCTGGAAGGTAATCGAGGCGAGGGTCTGGTTTTCCGGCTGGATCTGCACCTTTTCCTTGGCTTCGAGCGCCTGATGCTGACCTTCGGAATAACGCCGTCCCGGCATCATGCGGCCGGTGAACTCGTCGATGATGACGATCTCGTCGTTGCGGACGATATAGTCCTTGTCGCGCGAGAACAGCTTGTGGGCCTTCAGCGCATTGTTGATGTGGTGCACGATCGCGACATTCTCGACATCGTAGAGCGAGGCGCCCTTCAGCAGGTTGGCTTCACGCAACAGATTCTCGAGCTTTTCGGTGCCGACTTCCGAGAAGTTGGCCGAGCGCTGCTTCTCGTCGATCTCGTAGTCTTCTTCCGACAGAAGCGGGATGAAGGCGTCGATCGTGGTATAGAGATCGGAGCGGTCGTCGAGCGGGCCGGAAATGATCAGCGGCGTGCGGGCTTCGTCGACCAGGATCGAGTCCACTTCGTCGACGATCGCGTAGTGGTGGCCGCGCTGGACCATCTGTCCGCGCTCGTACTTCATGTTGTCGCGCAGATAGTCGAAGCCGAGTTCGTTGTTGGTGGCATAGGTGATGTCGCAGGCATAGGCCGCGCGACGTTCGTCGTCGGTGATGCCGTGGACGATGACGCCGGTGGAGAGCCCGAGGAAGCTGTAGAGCTTGCCCATCGTCATCGAGTCGCGCTTGGCGAGATAGTCGTTGACGGTGACGACATGAACGCCCTTGCCGGACAGCGCGTTCAGGTAGACGGCGAGTGTTGCCACCAGCGTCTTGCCTTCGCCCGTCTTCATCTCGGCGATGGAGTTGTCGTTGAGGATCATCGCGCCGACCAGCTGCACGTCGAAGGGGCGCATGCCGAGCGCGCGGCGCGAGGCTTCGCGGGCGACGGCAAAGGCCGGAACGAGCAGGTCATCGATCGACTTGCCATCGGCCAGCATCTTGCGGAATTCTTGCGTCTTGCCGGCAAGCGCCTCGTCAGACAGTGCCTTCATGCTCTCTTCGAGAGCATTGATCGCGGCGACCTTGGGCTGATAGGAGCGAACGCGACGTTCGTTGGACGATCCGAAGAGTTTGCGGGCGAGCCCACCGAGACTGACCATTCGATGGTCCTTTCTGACCTTCGTCATATTCTGAGCGCGTCCCTGTCATCCGCCGAAAATCGGCGAACAGGCGCAGAGCACCGGGAAACGGCTCTGGACGCGCGGTTGCGTGACAGATAAGAGGGGGGTCGAATGATGTCAACGCCACAGGGTGGCCGGAAAAGCCTGCCCCGGCGTGCGTTTGACAATTTTTCGCCCGATTTGAACGGTCTTGAAACGCTTCACCTTCCGAAAGGTTTCTTATGCTTCGTCTCCATAAAATTGCGCTTGCCGCTTGCGTGGCCTTCATCGGGCTCCAGAGCCATGTTCTTGCCCAGGACGCCGATACCGTCGTTGCCAAGGTCGGCAAGCTGGAAATCACCCAGTCCGAACTCGACTTGGCAATCGCCAATCTCGACCCGCAGCTTGCCCAACTGCCCGACGAGCAGAAGAAGGTCGCGGCCCTGTCTGGCGCGATCGACGTCAAGCTGCTCGCCGGCAATGCCGAAGGCGAAGGCTTGAAGGACGATGCCGAGTTCCAGAAGCGCATGCAGTTCGTCGCCGACCGCGAACTCCATAACCTCTATTTCAAGAAGCACGTCGTCGATGCCGTCACCGAAGACGCGGTCAAGGCACGCTACGAGAAGGAAATCGCGGCCCTGCCGAAGCAGGAAGAGGTGAATGCCCGCCATATCCTGGTGAAGACCGAGGAAGAGGCCAAGGCGATCATCGCCGATCTCGATGCCGGCAAGGATTTCATCGAACTCGCCAAGGAGAAGTCGACCGACCCGAACAAGTCGGAAGGCGGCGACCTCGGCTACTTCTCCAAGGGCCGCATGGTTCCGGAATTCGAGGAAGCGGCCTTCGCCATGGAGAAGGGCGCCTACTCCAAGATCCCGGTCCAGACCCAGTTCGGCTTCCATGTCATCAAGGTCGAGGACAAGCGCGACGCCGCTCCGCCGGCTTATGAAACCGTTGCCCAGCAGGTTCGCCAGCTGGTGATGCGCGATAAATATCTGGAGATCATCGAGAAGGCCAAGGCCGAGCAGCCGGTCGAAATCCTTGATGAAGCCCTTCGCAAGGGCTACGAGGACGTCAACAAACCCCAGGAATAAACGGCAAATTCCCGATAGAAACGCGGGTCCGCGCTTATGCGGGCCCTATCATTCCAGGCAGCGAATATGTCCGCAACCGTTTCTCCCCTTGCCCCCACGTCCTATCCGGACATGCCGTCGATCCGTGGCCTTCGCATGGCGACCGCTGCCGCCGGCATCAAGTACAAGAACCGAACCGACGTGCTGCTGATGGCGTTCGATCGTCCGGCGGCCGTTGCCGGCGTGTTCACCCAGTCGAAGTGCCCGTCGGCCCCGGTCGATTTTTGCCGCTCGAACCTTGCACATGGCGTGGCACGCGGTGTGGTCGTCAATTCCGGCAACGCCAACGCTTTTACCGGCCTCAAGGGCAAGGCCGCGACCGAACTGACGGCCAAGTCCGCGGCTGCGGCGCTCGACTGCGGCGAGGACGAAATCTATCTGGCCTCCACCGGCGTGATCGGCGAGCCGCTCGACGCGACCAAGTTCTCCGGCGTTCTGGGCAACATGGCGGCTGGCGCCACGGGTGATTTCTGGCTGGAAGCGGCACGAGCGATCATGACCACCGACACCTATCCGAAGGTGGCCACGCGCACCGCCGAGATCGGCGGCGTCACGGTGACGATCAACGGCATTGCCAAGGGTGCGGGCATGATCGCCCCCGACATGGCGACCATGCTCTCCTTCGTCGTCACCGACGCCGATATTGCAGCCCCCGCGCTGCAGGACCTGCTGTCGGCCGGTGTCGGGCCGACATTCAATGCCATTACCGTCGATAGCGATACATCGACCTCCGACACCCTCATGCTGTTTGCCACCGGTGCTGCCGCCGCCGATGGCCAGAAGACGATCGAGACGGCTGATGATCCGGCGCTTTCGGGCTTCAGGCTCGCGCTCAACGATCTGCTCAAGGATCTGGCGCTGCAGGTGGTCCGCGACGGCGAGGGCGCCCGCAAGATGGTCGAGATCACCGTGACCGGCGCCGAGAGCGACCTTGCCGCCAAGAAGATCGCGCTGTCGATTGCCAATTCACCGCTGGTCAAGACCGCGGTTGCCGGCGAAGACGCCAATTGGGGCCGCATCGTCATGGCGGTCGGCAAGTCCGGCGAAATGGCCGACCGCGACCGGCTGGCGATCTGGTTCGACGATATCCGCGTGGCCGTCAACGGCGAGCGCGACCCGGCCTATTCCGAGGCGGCGGCGACCGCCGTGATGCGGCGCCAGGACATCCCGGTCCGCGTCGACATCGGGCTTGGCGAGGGCAAGGCGACGGTCTGGACCTGCGACCTCACCAAGGAATATGTGGCCATCAACGGCGACTACCGGAGTTGATCGCCGCGATGGCCTGTGCCGACACCGATCAGAACCTGCCGCTCGTCCGGCGCCTCGAGGCCGTTGGTTTTCGGGCCTGGCCCGCGACTTCAGTACAGTACGACGGCAGCTGGCAGATTCGCCTCACCGGCGGCCATCCTTCAAAGCGGTTGAACTGCGTTGTCGCGCTTGATCCGTCGGACAGCCGGGATATCTCTATCCGCCTCGAGAAGGCAGCCCGTAAGTTCGAGGCCCATGGCCGGCCGATCCTAGTGCGCGAGACGCCGCTGACGCCAAAACCGCTCATCGAGTTGATGAAGGCCGACGGATGGGAGCGGTTCGAGGAAGTGCTGACGCTGACTTGTGACCTGGGCGCGATCGAACTGCCGGAAAACACCCTCGACCATCTCCCAAGCCACGACGTCGGACGCTTCGTCGATGCGGATCTTAGCGTCAACGGAACCGATCCGGCGCTCAAGCCGGCGCTTGCCGAAGTGGTGAGCTCGATCAAGCCACCGACCGGGCTTTTCGTCATCGAGGATCCGCAGGACGGACCCGTGGCCGTGATGCTCTGCGTGCAGGACAATGACCTCGCTGGCATCATGTCGCTTTCCGTCAGGCCGGACCATCAAAACCGTGGCCTCGGGCTTGAAATCCTGACGGCAGCGCTGCGCTGGGCGCGGATGCGTGGGGCGAAGAGCGCCTGGCTACAGGTCGTGGCGGACAATGCGCCGGCCCTTGCCCTTTACTCCAAGCTTGGCTTCACCGAGGCCTATCGCTACGCCTACTGGCGCAAGGCTTCGAAAGCATGACGGACGGCGGCAAGCCCATCCTGCTCGTCGCGGCCTGCGCGCTGATCGACGCCGACAACCGGATCCTGCTGGCGCAGCGGCCCGAGGGCAAAACGCTCGCAGGCCTCTGGGAGTTTCCCGGCGGCAAGGTCGAGAAGGGCGAGACGCCCGAGGAGACGCTGATCCGCGAACTCGAGGAAGAACTCGGCGTCGTCACCAAGGTGCCGTGCCTGGCACCATTAACCTTTGCCAGCCACACCTATGAGACCTTCCACCTGCTGATGCCGCTCTATATCTGCCGGCGCTACGAGGGGATTGCCCATGGGCGAGAGGGGCAGGCGTTGAAATGGGTGCGCTCGAAAGCCCTGCGCGACT
Organism: Rhizobium arsenicireducens; assembly: GCF_964021225.1. Lineage (NCBI taxonomy): Bacteria > Pseudomonadati > Pseudomonadota > Alphaproteobacteria > Hyphomicrobiales > Rhizobiaceae > Rhizobium > Rhizobium arsenicireducens. The sequence goes on from NZ_CAXHYK020000001.1 coordinate 4,017,185, forward strand.
ACCCCATGCCGCCGGCGGACGAGCCTCTGATCCCGTTTCTCCAGGACCTTCTTTAGCCTTTTCTATAATTTGCAGATGTTCTTAACGCAAAGTTTACGGCCCTGGGGCAAAGCTCATTGCTGTTGTTCATGCGTTTGAAGCGTGGGCGTGGAGCATAGCATGTCAAACGAAGATTTCTGGAAGACCGTCAGGTCGAGAGAACGGTCTTCGCGACTGTCCGGGAAGACCGGCGCGCTCAACATCGCGCTCCTCTTCGGGATGGCTGCGATCGCACTGTCGCTCGTGCTGACCCCCATGCTTGCCGACCGGACCGACAAGCGCAGTCTCGCTTTCCATCCAGACCAGGTTGACATGATGAGCACGGGCTCGATCGGCCGATCGGACGGGAGCAAGCGCTACACAATCCGTCGCAGCGTGCTGCAAGAAACACCGGGTTCGATCTGCATCGTCGGAGACGGCTGCTGAGCGGTGCACCGGCCCAACCAAGAAGGTCGAGTTCGGCGTCGCAAGGATATCAGGAGGGGGAATGCATCTCGTTTTGAAATTCATCGCCGACCGTCAGGCGGCCACCGCTATCGAATACGGCCTCATCGCCGCCATCATCGGACTGGCATTGATTCTCGGTCTGGGTGCGTTTTCCGATTCGCTGGCCGCCATGTTCGAGACGATCAGTACGACGATCAACGATTCGTGGAAATGATCATCGTCTCCGGGATCTCCCTCCATACCGGAGGGATATCCGCCACGGTCGCAACGGCAAACATCGGATCTCTCAGCCATTTCCCTTCTTCGTCGGCGGAATGCCCTTGGTCGGGTCGAGCGCATCGGCAAGGCGCATCTTGGCCGAGCCGGGCTTCAACGGCTTCTGCTGGCTTTCATGCGGCGCCCAGCCGGAAACGAAGATGATCGAGAAGGTGGCGCGGATACGGCCGTCCGGGTCCGAATACCGCTCGGCATAACGCTCGGCCGCCCTCAGGAAAAAGGCTCTACCGACCGGTTTGCGGCTGCGGCCGATCAACGGGTTGGCCATGCCCATGGCCTTGAGATCGCGCATCAGGGCAAACAGGTTGTCGTAGCGGACCGTAAAACTCTCCTCGTCTATCACCGGCAGGGTAAAGCCGGCGCGCTGCATCAGGGAGCCGACGTCGCGGATGTCGGGGAAGGGGATGACGCGCGGGCTCGCACCGCCGTGGAGTTCGACCTCAGTGGTGAGCAGCACGTCGCGCAATTCGCCAAGCGTGCCGGCGCCAGGGATCGCGGCGAGGAACAGGCCGTCGGGTTTGAGGGCGCGGCGGATCTGCACCAGCACGCCGGGCGTGTCGTTGGTCAGATGGAGCGCGAGCGGCGAGAGCACCAGGTTGACCGATTGCGGCGCGAGCGGCACGGCCTCGAAGGGGGCTTCGGTGAGCGCTTCGCCGTCGGCCGAAAAGTCCTGGTGCGTTTCGATGCGCTCGAGCCGGTCGATCTTGCCGGTCTGCAATGCCAACTGCGCCGTCGCACCGGTTGCGCCGTGCAGTTCGACAGCGCGTTCGAAGCGGCGCTCGACCAGGGAGAGGCGTTCGGCAAGTTCGCGCGCCGCAATCTGCAGGAGGAAATCTCCGCCAGCTACCAGCCGGCGCTTCGCACGCAGGCGGTTGGCCGTCACCAGCTCCTGATCAAAAATCCGCTCCATGGCATTCGCTCCAGTCAAAAACTCGGTCTGGCAAAGGCGCCGGCAAGCGCCTAAAGTCAACCTCATGTCGGGTCAAATCGTGCAAAGGGCCGTGTCCGTCAGTATCGCCATGCCGATCGGCATCGCGGCATTCCTGCGCGACATCGTCTTTCCACCAAGCTGCGCCCATTGCCATTGCCGGACCGGCCGGCACGGGGGATTGTGCCCGCGCTGCTGGTCCTCCATGCGCTTCATCGAACGGCCGTTCTGCGAGGTGCTCGGCACGCCGTTCGCCCATGATCCCGGACCCGGCATGCTGTCGGCCGAGGCGATCGCCAATCCGCCGGTGTTCGACCGGCTGCGCAGCGTCGCGGTCCACGAGGGCATCGCCCGCGACCTGGTGCACGACCTGAAATATCGCGACCGCACCGATCTCGCGCCGATGATGGCCGGCTGGATGGCGCGGGCCGGCGGCGAGGCGCTCCTAGACTGCGATGCGGTGGTCTCCGTGCCGCTGCACCGGACGCGGCTGTTTTCCCGCAAGTTCAACCAGTCGGCCGAGCTCGGCCGGCATGTGGCGCGCCTCTCGGGCAAGCCGTTCCTGCCGCTCGCGCTGGTGCGCAACAAGAAGACCGTCCAGCAGGTGGGGCTGACCGCCAATGCCCGGGCGCTCAACGTGCGCGGCGCCTTCGGCGTGCCCGAAGCGATGTCGCCGCAGGTGTTCGGCCGGCGCATCGTGCTGGTCGACGACGTGTTCACCACGGGCGCGACGGTCAGCGCCGCTACCCGCGCGCTGAAGCGCGCAGGCGCCCGGGAGGTCACAGTTTTAACCTTTGCAAGGGCATTCTCCGGTCCTATATGACAAGGACAACGACATCCTTTCCGGCTCTTGCCGGCCCCATCCGACCGGAGACACATATGGCATCCGTGACCATCTATACCCGCCAGGGCTGCGGCTACTGCTCGCGCGCCAAGGCGCTGCTCGCATCCAAGGGCGTATCGTATCTTGAGCACGACGCGACCGGCAATCCGGAGTTGCGCCAGGAGATGATCGCCAAGTCGAATGGCGGCATGACCTTCCCGCAGATCTTCATCGGCGAGCGCCATGTCGGCGGCTGCGACGATCTGCATGCACTCGACCGGGCCGGCAAGCTCGACGCCCTTCTGGCCGCTTAAGGAAAAGAAAACCATGACCTTCAAGGCTGCCGCCATCCAGATGTGCTCGGGTGTAAACCCGGAAAAGAATGCCGCTTCCATGGCACGCCTCGTGCGGGAAGCCGCCGGTCACGGGGCGATCTATGTACAGACCCCGGAAATGACCGGTGCCGTGCAAAAAGACCGTCCGGGCCTGATGGCCGTCCTGCGCGACGAAGAGCATGATATCATCGTCAAGACCGCCGGGGATCTTGCGCGCGAACTTTCCATCCATCTGCATGTCGGCTCGACCGCCATCCTGCTGCCGGACGGCAAGATCGCCAACCGCGCCTTCCTGTTCGGACCCGACGGCCGCAAGATCTGCGCTTACGACAAGATCCACATGTTCGACGTCGATCTGGACAATGGCGAGAGCTGGCGTGAGAGCGCCGTCTACCGGCCGGGCGACAAGGCGATGGTCGCCGATCTTCCCTTTGCCAAGCTCGGCTTCGGCATCTGCTACGACGTGCGTTTCCCGCAGCTGTTCCGCGCGGAAGCCGTTGCCGGCGCGCAGATCCTGACGACGCCCGCCGCGTTTACCCGCCAGACCGGCGAGGCGCACTGGGAGGTGTTGCTCAGGGCCCGGGCGATCGAGAACGGGGCCTTCGTCATCTCGGCGGCCCAAGCCGGCGTGCACGAGGACGGCCGCGAGACCTATGGCCATTCGATGATCGTCGATCCCTGGGGCAAGGTGCTGGCCGTGGCCGGTGGTGCCGGCGAGGCGATCGTCATGGCCGACATCGATGTGGGGGCGGTGGCTGCAGCGCGCGCCAAGATCCCCAATTTGAAGAACGCGCGCGACTTCGAACTCAGCATGCAGCCGGAACTCGCGAAAGGGGGCGTCACCGTTTGATCCGCTATTCGCTCATCTGCGACAAGGGGCACGACTTCGAGGGCTGGTTCTCGGAGAGCGGCGACTTTGACCGCCAGAAGGCGAGCGGGTATCTGAGCTGTCCCGCCTGCGGCTCGCTCGAGGTGTCGAAGGTGCTGATGGCGCCGTCGGTCTCGACCGCGCGGCAGAAGGAGGCGGTGCATGCACTGGCCGTCACCGAGGCGCAGAAGACGGCGATGGCCAAGTTGAAGGAGGCGATCACCGCGATCCGGGCCAATAGCGAGGACGTGGGCGAGCGCTTTCCCGAAGAGGCCCGCAAGATCCACTACGGCGAAGCCGAAGCGCGGGGTATCATCGGCGAGGCGTCGCTTGCCGAGGTCAAGGCGCTGGTCGACGAGGGCATCGAGATCGCCCCGCTGCCGGTTCTGCCGGACGACGTGAATTGAACGGCGGCGAACATCACCTGGCGATCTATAATTTTGGTGTGCACGTCGCGCCATACGGCGATCCGGCCGTCAACGGCTTCGCTCTGCGCGAGCCGCTGAACTTCGAGGCTGCGGTTCGTGCCGTCGGTTATGTCGGGCGTTCGGGTTACGACGGCGAGCCCGGTCCCGAGAGCTGGGGCGTTCAGACGTTTCCGCGGTATCTCCAAGGCAGTGGCCACGAATCGGGTCCGTCTTCCCTATCGCTTTGGCAAGACATCGAATGCCTGATGGCCTTTTCCTACTCCGGTATTCATGCTGAAGCGCTCAAGCATGCGCGGTGCTGGAACGTGCCGCAGCAATGGCCGCCCCTCGTCCTGTTCTGGGTTGAAGCCGGCCAGCGCCCGGTCTGGGCGGAAGCGGTCAGCCGCTTCGAGCGTCTAGCGGACGACGGCCCGTCGTCGGCGGCGTTCAACTTCAAGCAGCCCTATGATCCGGAAGGCCGGCCTTATCTCATCGACCGGGCACGGGTGAAGGCGATTTCCGCCGAAAATGCCGAAGGGCAGGCGGACCTGATGCAGATCGTTCTCGGCTTGCCGGCTTGACCACGTCGCTGCCACCGACCCCATCTCACCCCTTGAAACCGCCATCGTCCAGATAGGCCTGTTCCGCGGGCGTCGTCGCGCGTCCGAGCGCGGCATTGCGGTGGGGGAAGCGGCCGAAGCGTGCGATGATGTCGCGGTGCTCGACCGCCCAGCGCAGGCTTTCCGCGTCGCCGGTCTCGTCGCGATGGGCGGTGAAGAGCTGCAGGCTCAGCGCCTGGTCGGCCGGATCTTCCGAATGCTCGAAGGGCAGATAGAGGAAGGGGCGGAGTTTTGGATCGACCGCGCGGTCGAAGCCCTGTTCCAGCACCTTGCGGGCGATGGCGCGTGCCAGGCCGTCGGTTGCGAAGGCGTGGCCGCTGCCGCGGAAGAGATTGCGGGGGAACTGGTCGAGCAGGATGATGAGCGCCAGCGTGCCTTCGGCCGTTTGGCCCCAGTCGGCGAGATCGCCGCGGGCCGCAGCGAAATGCGTGTCGAGAAAGCCGTTGTGGATCGCCGCGTCGAAACCGTCGTCCTTGGCGAACCATTTTGCCGGTCCGGCCTCGCGCCAGAAGGAGACGACGTCCGCGGGGGCCGTCATGCGGCGCCGGCCGGCCGGCGGGCCAGCACCATGTAGTTGACGTCGATGTCGGCGGACAGGTTCCACTGGTTGTGCAGGGGATTGAAGAAAACGCCCTTCATCTCGACGACCTCCATGCCGCTCGTCTTCAATGGCGCCTCGAGCTCTTCGGGGCGCACCAGTTTCTCGTACTGGTGTGTACCGCGCGGCAGCCAGCCGAGCACGTATTCGGCGCCGACGATGGCCAGGGCGGCAGCCTTGAAGGTACGGTTGATGGTGGAAATGAGCATAAGGCCGCCGGGCCGCACCATGGAGGCGCAGGTGGAGATGAAGAACTCCACGTCGGCGACATGCTCCACCACTTCCATGTTGAGGACCACATCGAAGGTTTCGCCGGCGGCGGCGAGCAATTCCGCGGTTACGGCACGGTAGTCGACTTCAACACCTGTCTGGGCGGCATGGGTGCTGGCAATGCCGATATTGCGCTCGGAGGCATCGGCGCCGAGCACATTGGCACCCATCCGGGCGACGGGCTCGGAGAGCAGGCCGCCGCCGCAGCCGATGTCGAGGATGCGCAGGCCGTCCAGCGGGCGATGGGCCTTAGGGTCGCGGCCGAAATGGGCTGAGACCTGATCGCGGATATAGGCGAGGCGGACGGGATTGATCTTGTGCAGGGGCTTGAACTTGCCTGTCGGGTCCCACCATTCCGCCGCCATGGCGGAAAAACGGTCGACTTCGACCTGATCGATGGTGGTGCGTGCTTCAGCGCTCATATCGGATCCTCTCTGCACGGATATTGCCTTTCAAGTCGGCCGATCGGGTGGCAAAGTCAAGGGTTCGGCTCGTCGGGGGCGAAGCGCGCGAGATAGCGGCGGCGCGCCCGGTTCGGCTTCCGGAAACAGTATTCCACGGTGAGTGGATCGTCCTCGCTCAGCATGACGTCGATCTGCGGCAGTGTCGTCTCGACGAGATAGTCGAAGATTTTCCTTTCCGCATTCACGATGCAGAGCGGAAGGCAGGCGACGGCGGCACCGCTCAGACCGAGTTCGCGCTCCCTGGCGATCGCCGGGCCCTGGCGCGGCGTGGCGAGCATCGGGCCGCTGCAAAGGCGGTCGCGAAGACAGACCCGGTTTCGGCAGAGCGGCCGGGCTTGCCTGTCGTCGCAGTGGCGCAGGGCGAGCGTCCCCACGATCCGCCAGCGGGCCTCGTGGCGCTCCTCGCGGGCGCGTTCCAGCTCTGGGTGGTCGGTCTTTGCCATGGCTTCCCTCCATTCCCGGGCACGGGTGATCGTTCACGCGGGTCAAAACCCCGTGGCTTGCGGATCTCTCATTTCTTTCGGCCATTGGCCGGGGCGCCCGGCATGCCGGACAAATTAAAACAGTGACACGCAGGGCGCCCCGTTTCGATGTTCTTTTGCCACCCAGTTCCTGGTCCCTCTACAGCATCGAAACCGACGCCTTGGGTGCCGCACAGGCACGTCCCTTTTCAGGGAGGGGGACCGACTTAGGGCAGCCTGCGACATCCTCCCGCGTTTCAGAAAGACCCTTCGCAGCACCGTCCCCGCCTCGCCGGCAACGCTATCCGGTGTATCCGTAGCGGGGCAGGGAAGAGTATCGCACAGGGCGGAAGGGCGGGGAAAACGAAGCTTGATAAAATTTGCCTGTCCGGAACAAAGCAGATGAACCGGACGTTCATGACCGGTTCACCCGCAAGGTTGTAGTACAAGCGCACAACGGAATACCCAGGAGACGCCCCATGAATTATCTCAGGAAATTCGCCCTTGCCGCGCTGTTTGCGGCTGCGCTTCCCGGCCTTGCGGCCGCGGCGACCGCTTACGCGACAGCCAATGTAAACATGCGTTCCGGCCCGAGCACGCAGTATCCGCCGGTGCTCGTCATCCCCGTCGGAAGTCGAGTCAACATCCAGGGCTGCATGCAGTCCGCCAACTGGTGCGACGTCGCCTATGCCGGCTATCGCGGCTGGGTTTCGGGCAGCTATCTGCAGACGACCTATTCGCAGCGACGCGTCTATGTCGATCCGCAATACTACCGTCCGCTCGGCATTCCGATGATCACATTCTCGATCGGAAGCTATTGGGATCGCCACTACCGCGACCGTGATTTCTATCGGGACCGCGACCGTTGGCGGGATGGTAACTACCGCCCGCGTCCGCCGCGGACCGATGATCGCGATTGGCGCCGCCCGCCGACCCGTGATCCGGACGTGCGCCGCCCGCTGACCCGCGACCCCGAAGTGCGTCGTCCGCCAACCCGGGATACGGTGATCTCGCCTAAGCCCGACAGCCGCCGCGACGGAGTGAGCACCATTCGCAGGAAACCTGTTTGCCCGCCCGGCGAATACTGCCCGATACGATAGGGCGACAGAACCGATCATGATGGGACGGCGGCCGCAGGGCCGCCGTTTCGCGTTCATGGAATTTGTACCGCGCCCAATGGGGAGGTCAGTGGGCCAGGGCCATTGAACTTGCCGGTTCTTTTCGATATGAGACCGCAACTTCGTCCGACGGCATGGTCGCGGGCGTGTCTTGAAAAAAAAGGGCGCCGGCGGGTGTCCATCAGCGTGACGGTATCGAAGGCATGGCTCGCATCGTGATGAAATTCGGCGGAACCTCCGTCGCCAATCTCGAACGCATCTACAATGTTGCCCGGCATGTCAAACGCGAGGTCGATGCGGGCCACGAGGTGGCTGTCGTCGTTTCGGCCATGTCCGGCAAGACCAATGAACTGGTCGACTGGGTGCAGACCATGCCGAAGGTGGCCGGGGCCGACTCGCCGTTCTACGACGCGCGCGAATATGACGCCATCGTCGCTTCCGGCGAACAGGTGACGTCCGGCCTTCTCGCCATCGCGCTTCAGTCGATGGGCATCAATGCCCGCTCCTGGCAGGGCTGGCAGATCCCGATCAAGACCGACAATGCGCATGGCGCAGCCCGCATCCAGGAGATCGACGGCTCCGACATCATCCGCCGGATGGGCGAAGGCCAGGTGGCTGTCGTCGCCGGCTTCCAGGGCATCGGCCCGGACAACCGGATCGCCACGCTCGGCCGCGGCGGCTCCGATACGTCGGCCGTGGCGATTGCCGCCGGCATCAAGGCGGACCGCTGTGACATCTATACCGATGTCGACGGGGTCTACACGACCGACCCGCGCATCGAGCCGAAGGCGCGGCGGCTGAAGAAGATCGCTTTCGAGGAAATGCTCGAAATGGCCTCGCTCGGCGCCAAGGTGCTGCAGGTGCGTTCGGTCGAGCTGGCCATGGTCCACAAGGTGCGCACTTTCGTGCGTTCGAGCTTCGAGGATCCCGATGCACCGGGCATGGGCGATCTCCTGAACCCGCCCGGTACGTTGATTTGCGATGAGGAAGAGATCGTGGAACAGGAAGTAGTTACCGGTATTGCCTATGCCAAGGATGAAGCGCAGATCTCGTTGCGTCGGCTCGCCGACCGGCCGGGCGTTTCCGCCGCGATCTTCGGGCCGCTGGCCGAGGCGCATATCAATGTCGACATGATCGTCCAGAACATTTCGGAAGACAGCACCCGCACCGACATGACGTTTACCGTGCCCTCGGGCGACGTCGACAAGGCGCTTTCGGTGCTCGGCGAGAACAAGGACAAGATCGGCTATGACGTGGTGCAGAGCGAAAAGGGCCTGGTGAAGGTCTCGGTCATCGGCATCGGCATGCGCAGTCATGCGGGCGTCGCCGCCACCGCCTTCAAGGCGCTCGCCGAAAAGGGCATCAATATCAAGGCGATCACCACCTCGGAAATCAAGATTTCCATCCTGATCGACGGCCCTTATGCCGAACTCGCTGTTCGGACTTTGCATTCCTGCTACGGCCTCGATAAGAATTGATTCTTACAAGCGGAATTCGCTCTCCCCGTCGTTTGCGACACGGGCGGCGAGGCCGCCCGGCCCAATGACGAATTCGGGAGCATGCACGCATGAGAGACCTTTCCGCGGGTCCGCGCGTCCTCCTCAAGCGGTTGCGCGAATTGATGGCGGAGCCGCTCGAGCCACAGGAGCGCCTTGACCAGATCGTTCGCCAGATCGCGAGCAATATGGTCGCGGAAGTGTGCTCGGCCTACGTGCTGCGCGCCGACGGCGTGCTGGAACTTTACGCCACCGAAGGTCTCAACAAGGATGCCGTCCACCTCGCCCAGTTGAAGATGGGCCAGGGCCTGGTCGGCACGATCGCGGCGTCCGCCCAGCCGCTCAACCTCTCCGACGCCCAGGCGCATCCGGCCTTCCGCTACCTGCCGGAAACCGGCGAGGAGATCTACCATTCCTTCCTCGGCGTGCCGATCCTCAGGGCCGGCCGCAGTTTGGGCGTTCTCGTCGTCCAGAACAAGGCGCAGCGCAATTACCGGGAAGACGAGCTTGAAGCGCTCGAAACGACCGCCATGGTTCTGGCCGAGATGATCGCGACCGGCGAGTTGAAGAAGATCACCCGCCCCGGGCTTGAGCTCGACCTGACGCGGCCGGTGACGATCGAGGGCGACAGCTATAACGAGGGTATCGGGCTCGGCTATGTCGTGCTGCACGAGCCGCGCATCGTGGTCACCAACCTGTTGAACGAGGACACCGAGACGGAAATCCGCCGGCTTGCCGAGGCGCTCGGTTCGCTTCGGATCTCGATCGACGACATGTTGTCCAGGCGGGAAGTGTCGATGGAGGGAGAGCACCGCGACGTGCTCGAGACCTACCGCATGTTTGCCCATGACCAGGGCTGGGTGCGGCGCATGGAAGAGGCGATCCATAACGGGCTGACGGCGGAAGCCGCGGTCGAGAAGGTGCAGAGCGACACCAAGGCGCGCATGATCCGCCTGACGGATCCCTATCTGCGCGAGCGGATGCACGACTTCGACGATCTGGCCAATCGGCTCTTGCGCCAGCTGACCGGATTTTCGCCCCAGAGCCAAACCGAAGGCTTCCCGGCCGACGCGATCATCTTCTCACGCGCCATGGGGGCTGCCGAACTGCTCGATTATCCGCGCGCCAACCTGCGCGGCCTGGTGCTGGAGGAAGGCGCGGTGACGAGCCATGTGGTCATCGTCGCCCGCGCCATGGGCATTGCCGTGATTGGCCAGGCGACGGGGGCGGTGGCGCTTGCCGAAAACGGCGACCCGGTGATCATCGACGGCGACGACGGCAAGGTCCATATCCGTCCTGTGGCCGAGATGCAGAAGGCCTATGAGGAGAAGGTGAAGCTCAGGGCCCGCCGCCAGGAACAATTCCGCGCGCTACGCGACGTCGAGCCGCTGACCAAGGACGGCAAGCGCATCACGCTGCAGATGAATGCCGGCCTTCTGGTCGATCTGCCGCAGCTGGCCGAATCCGGCGCCGAGGGCATCGGGCTGTTCCGCACCGAGCTGCAATTCATGATTTCCTCGACCATGCCGAAGGGCGAGGAGCAGGAGAGCTTTTACCGAAGCGTGCTTCGCCAGTCGGGCGGGCGGCCGGTGACCTTCCGCACACTCGACATCGGGGGCGACAAGGTCGTCTCCTATTTCCGCGGCCACGAAGAGGAAAACCCGGCACTCGGCTGGCGGGCGATCCGCCTGTCTCTCGACCGGCCGGGCCTGCTTCGGGCCCAGCTGCGGGCGCTGCTGAAGGCTGCCGCCGGCGGCGACCTCAGGATGATGCTGCCGATGGTAACGGAAGTCGGCGAAATCCGAGCAGTGCGCGAGTTGATGCAGAAGGAGGTCCAGCACCTCTCGAAGTTCGGCCATCCGCTGCCGAAGAAGCTGCAATTCGGCGCCATGCTCGAAGTGCCGGCGCTGATGTGGCAGCTCGACGAGCTGATGCAGGAGGTCGACTTCGTCTCGGTCGGCTCGAACGACCTGTTCCAGTTTTCCATGGCGGTCGACCGCGGCAATGCGCGCGTCTCCGACCGTTTCGATGTGCTGGGACGTCCGTTCCTCAGGATCCTGCGCGACATCGTGCGTGCCGCCAACCGGCACGAAACCTCGGTGACGCTGTGTGGTGAAATGGCGGGCAAGCCGCTTTCCGCCATGGCGCTGCTCGGCATCGGTTTCCGTTCGATCTCGATGTCGCCGACGGCGATTGGCCCGGTCAAGGCCATGCTCCTGGGGCTCGATGTGGATAAGCTCAACCGGGAGCTCGACGCGGCTCTCGACGATCATCATTCGCATCTGCCGCTCCGGGACATCTTGGTCGGCTTTGCCGAAGACAACAATATTCCCCTCTGACCGAATTCTACATGGAGTAAAGGGTGGCGAAGCTTCCTGTCGAGAAAATGCGTGAGCTCGAACGCCGCTTTGGCGAGATAGAGGCGCGCATGTCGGCGGGGCCGGCGGCCGACGTCTATGTCAAGCTGGCGTCCGAATATTCCGAACTACAGCCGGTGGTGAGCAAGATCCGCGAATACGAGGCCGCGATCACGGAACAGTCCGGGCTCAAGGCCCTTCTCGCCGACAAGGCGACCGACCGCGAGATGCGCGAGCTTGCCGAAATGGAGATGCCTGACGTCGAGGAACGCATCGAGGGGCTGGAAAAGGACATGCAGATCCTGCTCCTGCCGAAGGATGCCGCCGACGAAAAGAGCGCTATCCTCGAAATCCGCGCCGGAACCGGTGGTTCGGAAGCCGCACTTTTCGCCGGGGACCTTTTCCGCATGTACGAGCGCTTCGCCAGCGCCAAGGGCTGGAAGGTGGACGTTCTCTCGGCAAGCGAGGGGGAGGCGGGCGGCTATAAGGAAATCATCGCGACGATCAGCGGGCGCGGGGTTTTTTCCAAGATGAAGTTCGAGTCCGGCGTGCACCGTGTGCAGCGCGTGCCGGAGACGGAGGCGAGTGGACGCATCCATACCTCCGCGGCAACGGTGGCCGTGCTTCCCGAGGCCGAGGAAATCGACATCGAGATCCGTCCGGAAGACATCCGCATCGACACCATGCGCGCGTCCGGCGCCGGCGGGCAGCACGTCAACACGACCGACTCGGCTGTGCGCATCACCCATCTTCCGACCGGGCTCATCGTCACCTCCTCGGAAAAGTCACAGCACCAGAACCGCGCCAAGGCCATGGCTGTGCTGCGTTCCAGGCTCTACGACATCGAGCGGCAGCGCACCGACAACGAGCGTTCGGCCGACCGCAAGAGCCAGGTCGGTTCGGGTGACCGCTCGGAGCGTATCCGCACCTATAACTTTCCGCAGGGCCGCGTCACCGACCACCGGATCAACCTGACGCTCTACAAGCTCGACCGGATGATGGAGGGCGACATCGACGAAATGGTCGATGCATTGATCGCTGACTATCAGGCCGGCCAGCTCGCCCAGCTTGGTAAATCGACGTGAGGGGCGAGCCGACGCTCGGTGCCGTTGTGGCCGAGACGCGGGCGACCCTTGCCAATGCCGGCTTTGCCGATGCCTCCATCGAAACGCGGATCCTGCTGGGTGGGCTGCTCGGGCTTTCGACGACCGAGGTGTTTACGCAGACGGATCGGCTCGTGACGCAGAGCGAGCAGGCGCTGATTGCCGACGCGGTCGCGCGCAGGCTGCGGCATGAGCCCGTGCATCGCATTCTCGGCCACCGCGAGTTCCACGGGCTCGACCTCCAGTTGTCCCCGGAGACGCTGGAGCCCAGGCCGGATACCGAAATTCTTGTCGATGCCGTGTTGCCGCACCTGAAGCGCATTGCCGCCGGAAGGGGCAGCGCCCGCATCCTGGACCTGGGCACCGGCACCGGGGCGATTGCACTCGCCTTGCTAAAGGAATGTCCGCAGGCGACGGCGCTCGGCAGCGATATTTCGCCAGGTGCCCTTAAAACCGCCAGAAGCAACGCCTATATAAATAATATAGCCGACAGATTTGACACGCGCGAAAGCGCATGGTTTGAGGCGATCGAAAGAGAGCTTCGACATCATCGTGTCAAATCCGCCCTATATACCCACAAAAATGGTCGGGACGCTGGAGCCCGATGTCAGGGATTATGATCCCAAAGCGGCGCTCGATGGTGGCGAGGATGGGCTGGTAGCCTACCGGGCCATTGCCGAGAACGCGGCGCAACATCTCCTCCCCAACGGCTTGATGGGCGTTGAAATTGGCTATGACCAGAGGCAAAGCGTCAGGCAAATCTTTGAAGAAAAAGGATTTTCCACGCTCGAGCGACACGTCGACCATGGCGGCAACGATCGAGTCCTGCTCTTCGCGCGGGGCGTTTAACTTTCGACTTGCTGCATATGCTAAGGATTATTGGGCTTTTGAAAGAAAAGGCTTGGTTTTACAGATGAAGCGTAATAGTTTGCGGGCACGCAACGGGCAGCAGGGAATGAACGAAATTCGTTCGGGGTCTGGGTTTGCCGCGATTTCAGCTCATGACTGGGCTTCACGGGACGAGCAAATCCCGCTGCGTAACTCAGTAAACTTGACTATCACCAGCGGCACGAAAGCGATGGCGCAGTTTGCCCGCGGCACGCATAGCCTTGGTCCGGTCCAAACCAGAACCAACAGCGTTGCCATCTATCAGCACAACAGAAGAATTCAGGTGAATAATCGATGAGGCCAGGACAGCAGAACAAGCGTGGTCGCGGGCGTAGCGGCGGCGGCGGCGGCGGCGGCAGCAATGGTGGCGGCAATTTCAACCGCAAGGGTGCCAACCCGCTGACCAGGACGTATGACAGCTCCGGTCCCGACGTGAAGATCCGCGGCACGGCCCAGCATATCGCCGAGAAATATTCGAACCTTGCCCGCGATGCACAAAGCGCTGGCGATCGGGTCATGGCGGAAAACTATCTGCAGCATGCCGAGCATTACAATCGCATCATCGCTGCCGCCCAGGCGCAGATGCAGGAGCGCTTCCAGCGCGACGATCGTGATGAGCGTGACGACCGCGACGAGCGGGACGACCGCAACGACTACAATGATCGCGATGGCGACGACATGGACGGCATGGACGAACCGACGGTCGGTTCGCAGGCTGCACAGCCGCAGCAACAGCAGCGTCCGCAACCGCGACCCCAGCCGCAACCGCAGCAGCAGCCACAGCGCCCCCAGGCGCAACCGCGTCAGCCGCGGCGTGAGGCCGAGATTGCCGGTACCGGCCCGCAGCCTGTGCTGGAGGAAATGCCTGCCGAAGCCGTCGTTGCCGCAGCCGAAAGCGCTGCCGACGGTTCGGCCGAGCGCCAGCCGCGTCGCCGCAATGCCGCGGGTCGCCCGCGCCGCCAGCCGCGGCGCAATGCCGGCGAAGAGGGCGCTGAAGGCGGAGAAGGCGGTGAAACAGCCGCTCCTGCCGAAGGGTCCGCACCGGTGCTTGCCGCATCCGAGTGATCGGACCAATCGAAAATGAGATTTGGAACCCCTTCTTCCTGCCGGAAGGAGGGGTTTTCTGCGTCTGGAGACATGGAAGGCGCGGCTGTGCTCCAGTGGGTTGGGCTAGAGCGGTTCCGTCGCGTGCCGTTGGGCCGCGCCTTCGTCAATCACCGAACTTTTGCCCTAAACCGCTCTTTAAACGCCGAAAATCCGTCCCCATATCTTGAATGAAGGGATGGCGACGTCCCGAATGGCCCGCCTTGTGAGGGGGCCTCATCTCAACCGCCGCGCTGTGCCGAACGGGCAGGGCGGCTACCGGAGACAGGCACATATGAACATCGAAAAATATTCCGAGCGCGTCCGCGGTTTCCTGCAATCGGCCCAGACGCAGGCGCTTTCCGAAGGCCACCAGCAGTTCACGCCCGAACACGTCCTGAAAGTCCTGCTCGACGACGATCAGGGCATGGCCTCATCGCTCATTTCGCGCGCTGGAGGCGACCCGAAGGAAGCCCGCATCGCCAATGACGCGGCTCTCGCCAAACTGCCCAAGGTTTCCGGGGGGGGCGGCCAGGTCTACCTGTCGCAACCGCTGGCCAAGGTCTTCACGACCGCCGAAGAGGCTGCCAAGAAGGCCGGTGACAGTTTCGTCACCGTCGAGCGCCTGCTGCTCGCGCTGGTCATCGAGACGTCCGCCTCGACCTCGGCCTCGCTGAAGAAGGCGGGCGTAACCGCGCAAGGCCTGAATCAGGTGATCAACGATGTGCGCAAGGGCCGCACCGCCGACGGTGCCAATGCGGAAGCCGGATTCGATGCGCTAAAGAAATATGCCCGCGACCTCACGGAGGAAGCCCGCGAGGGCAGGCTCGATCCGGTGATCGGCCGTGACGACGAAATCCGCCGCACCATCCAGGTGCTTTCGCGCCGCACCAAGAACAATCCGGTGCTGATCGGCGAACCGGGCGTCGGCAAGACGGCGATCGCCGAAGGCTTGGCGCTCAGGATCGTCAATGGCGACGTGCCGGAAAGCCTGAAAGACAAGAAGCTCATGGCGCTCGACATGGGCTCGCTCATCGCCGGCGCCAAGTATCGCGGCGAGTTCGAGGAGCGCTTGAAGGCGGTGCTGAGTGAAGTGCAGTCGGAAAGCGGCGAGATCATCCTGTTCATCGATGAGATGCACACGCTGGTCGGCGCTGGCAAGGCCGACGGCGCGATGGATGCCTCCAACCTGCTGAAGCCGGCGCTGGCGCGCGGCGAGCTGCATTGCGTCGGCGCGACCACGCTCGACGAATACCGCAAGCATGTCGAAAAGGACGCGGCCCTTGCCCGCCGGTTCCAGCCGGTCATGGTCAACGAGCCGAATGTCGAGGATACGATCTCGATCCTGCGCGGATTGAAGGAAAAGTACGAGCAGCACCACAAGGTGCGGATCTCGGATTCGGCGCTGGTTGCGGCTGCGACCCTGTCGAACCGCTATATCTCCGACCGCTTCCTGCCGGACAAGGCGATCGACCTGATGGACGAGGCCGCGTCGCGGCTGAGGATGCAGGTGGATTCCAAGCCCGAGGAACTGGACGAGCTGGACCGGCGCATCATGCAGCTGAAGATCGAGCGGGAGGCGCTGAAGAAGGAAACCGACGTTTCCTCGGCCGACCGGCTGAAGCGGCTGGAGGCCGAACTTGTTTCGCTCGAGGAAGAGGCCGACGCGCTGACCGCCCGCTGGCAGGCGGAAAAGCAGAAGCTGGGCCTGGCTGCCGACCTGAAGAAGCAGCTCGACGAGGCCCGCAACGAACTGGCGATCGCCCAACGCAAGGGCGAGTTCCAGCGCGCCGGCGAACTGGCCTATGGCGAGATCCCGAAGCTCGAGAAGGAACTGGTCGAGGCGGAAGCCCAGGACGGCAATGCTCGCAATTCCATGGTGCAGGAGGTCGTGACCCCCGACAATATCGCCCATGTGGTATCGCGCTGGACTGGAATTCCAGTCGACAAGATGCTGGAAGGCGAACGCGAAAAGCTGCTGAGCATGGAAGACGAACTGGCGAAATCGGTGGTCGGCCAGGGCGATGCGGTGCAGGCGGTGTCTCGTGCGGTGCGCCGCGCGCGTGCCGGCTTGCAGGATCCGAACCGGCCGATCGGCTCGTTCATCTTCCTCGGGCCGACCGGGGTGGGCAAGACCGAGCTTACCAAGTCGCTCGCCCGCTTCCTGTTCGACGACGAGACGGCGCTGGTGCGCATCGACATGTCGGAATACATGGAGAAGCACTCGGTTGCCCGCCTGATCGGCGCGCCTCCCGGCTATGTCGGCTATGAGGAGGGTGGGGCGCTGACCGAAGCCGTGCGCCGAAAGCCCTATCAGGTCGTGCTGTTCGACGAGATCGAGAAGGCCCATCCGGACGTCTTCAACGTGCTCCTGCAGGTGCTCGACGACGGTCGCCTGACCGACGGCCAGGGCCGCACTGTGGACTTCAAGAACACGATGATCATCATGACCTCGAATCTGGGTGCCGAATACCTGACCGGTCTTCGCGACGACCAGGACAGCGAGGCGGTGCGCGGCGAGGTGATGGAGGTGGTGAAGGCCTCGTTCAGGCCGGAGTTCCTCAACCGCGTCGACGAGATCATCCTGTTCCACCGGCTGCGTCGCACCGAGATGGGGGCGATCGTCGATATCCAGCTCAAGCGGCTGGTGGCTCTGCTGGCCGAGCGCAAGATCATCATCGATCTCCAGCCGGATGCGCGCGAATGGCTGGGTGACAAGGGCTACGACCCGGTCTATGGCGCTCGTCCGCTGAAGCGGGTGATCCAGAAATACGTGCAGGACCCGATGGCCGAGCAGATCCTGGCGGGTACGATTGCCGACGGCTCGACCGTCACCGTGAGCGCCGGGACGGACCGGCTGCTGTTTTCGACGGCAAGGACGCAGAGCGAAGCAGCCTGATCCGGGCCGCTATCGGAGAAACAAGGGAGGCGGTCCCGCAAGGGGCCGCCTTTTCTCGTTTCAGGGAGCGAGATGCTCGATCACTTGAACGGTATCCAGAAAGAAGGGCTGCTCACTTGCTCGCGACCTCGGCCGGCTTGCCACCGGTCAAAAGGGCGTCGATGCGCCGACGCTCGGCCTCGAACCTGGCCAGCGCCTGGCCCTCGAGCGACTTGCCGCCGGGCAGGCGCACGCGCAAGGGGTCGACCTTGGTGCCGTTGACGATCAACTCGTAGTGCAGGTGCGGTCCGGTCGACAGCCCCGTATTGCCGACATAGCCGATCACCTGGCCCTGGC
>NZ_CAXHYK020000001.1:4040000-4285843 GCF_964021225.1 Rhizobium arsenicireducens
TGGTCAGGTTTGGAACCTCTTCGAGCGCAAGCGAGAAGGATAGGAATTCCAAACCCAATAGATGATGAGCATTGGCAATGAGAACGATTAAGTGTCGTAAGGGCAATTGGTGGATGCCTTGGCATGCACAGGCGATGAAGGACGTGATACGCTGCGAAAAGCCGTGGGGAGCTGCGAATGAGCTTTGATCCATGGATATCCGAATGGGGGAACCCACCTTAAATGCTTGGAAAATCCAAACTGTCAGCGATGACGGCTTGGGTTTCCAAGCATTGTTAATAAGGTATCTTCACCTGAATAAAATAGGGTGTAAGAAGCGAACTCGGGGAACTGAAACATCTAAGTACCCGAAGGAAAGGACATCAACCGAGACTCCGCAAGTAGTGGCGAGCGAACGCGGACCAGGCCAGTGGCAATGTGGAATAAAGCGGAACGCTCTGGAAAGTGCGGCCGTAGTGGGTGACAGCCCCGTACGCGTAGAACACACATTGTCCTTGAGTAGGGCGGGACACGTGAAATCCTGTCTGAACATGGGGAGACCACTCTCCAAGCCTAAGTACTCGTGCATGACCGATAGCGAACAAGTACCGTGAGGGAAAGGTGAAAAGCACCCCGACAAGGGGAGTGAAATAGAACCTGAAACCGGTTGCCTACAAACAGTCGGAGGGCGCAAGCCTGACGGCGTACCTTTTGTATAATGGGTCAACGACTTAGTGTAACTAGCAAGCTTAAGCCGGTAGGTGTAGGCGCAGCGAAAGCGAGTCTGAATAGGGCGTTTTAGTTAGTTGCATTAGACCCGAAACCGAGTGATCTAGCCATGAGCAGGTTGAAGGTTGGGTAACACCAACTGGAGGACCGAACCCTCATCTGTTGCAATAGATTGGGATGACTTGTGGCTAGGGGTGAAAGGCCAATCAAACTCGGAAATAGCTGGTTCTCCGCGAAAACTATTTAGGTAGTGCGTCGACCGAATACCCTCGGGGGTAGAGCACTGGATGGGCTATGGGGACTCACCGTCTTACTGATCCTAACCAAACTCCGAATACCGAGGAGTACTAGTCGGCAGACACACGGCGGGTGCTAACGTCCGTCGTGAAGAGGGCAACAACCCTGACCTCCAGCTAAGGTCCCCAAGTCATGGCTAAGTGGGAAAGGATGTGAGGATCCCAAAACAACCAGGATGTTGGCTTAGAAGCAGCCATCATTTAAAGAAAGCGTAACAGCTCACTGGTCTAAATAAGGGTCTTTGCGCCGAAAATGTAACGGGGCTAAAGCCATGCACCGAAGCTGAGGATACATGAGCAATCATGTGTGGTAGCGGAGCGTTCCGTAAGCCTGTGAAGGGGTACCTGTGAGGGGCCCTGGAGGTATCGGAAGTGCGAATGTTGACATGAGTAACGATAAAGGGAGTGAGAGACTCCCTCGCCGAAAGACCAAGGGTTCCTGCTTAAAGTTAATCTGAGCAGGGTTAGCCGGCCCCTAAGGCGAGGCGGAAACGCGTAGTCGATGGGAACCACGTTAATATTCGTGGGCCTGGTGGTAGTGACGGATCGCACAAATGGTACATTCTTATTGGATTGAATGTGCTGTGGAGCGGTTCCAGGAAATAGCTCCACCCTATAGACCGTACCCGAAACCGACACAGGTGGTCAGGTAGAGTATACCAAGGCGCTTGAGAGAACTATGCTGAAGGAACTCGGCAAATTGCACGCGTAACTTCGGAAGAAGCGTGACCCCATTTTACGCAAGTAAGGTGGGGTGGCACAGACCAGGGGGTAGCGACTGTTTATCAAAAACACAGGGCTCTGCGAAGTCGCAAGACGACGTATAGGGTCTGACGCCTGCCCGGTGCTGGAAGGTTAAGAGGAGAGGTGCAAGCTTTGAATCGAAGCCCCAGTAAACGGCGGCCGTAACTATAACGGTCCTAAGGTAGCGAAATTCCTTGTCGGGTAAGTTCCGACCTGCACGAATGGCGTAACGACTTCCCCGCTGTCTCCAGCATAGACTCAGTGAAATTGAATTCCCCGTGAAGATGCGGGGTTCCTGCGGTCAGACGGAAAGACCCCGTGCACCTTTACTATAGCTTTACACTGGCATTCGTGTCGGCATGTGTAGGATAGGTGGTAGGCTTTGAAGCGGGGACGCCAGTTCTCGTGGAGCCATCCTTGAAATACCACCCTTATCGTCATGGATGTCTAACCGCGGTCCGTTATCCGGATCCGGGACAGTGTATGGTGGGTAGTTTGACTGGGGCGGTCGCCTCCGAAAGAGTAACGGAGGCGCGCGATGGTGGGCTCAGACCGGTCGGAAATCGGTCGTCGAGTGCAATGGCATAAGCCCGCCTGACTGCGAGACTGACAAGTCGAGCAGAGACGAAAGTCGGTCATAGTGATCCGGTGGTCCCGCGTGGAAGGGCCATCGCTCAACGGATAAAAGGTACGCCGGGGATAACAGGCTGATGACCCCCAAGAGTCCATATCGACGGGGTTGTTTGGCACCTCGATGTCGGCTCATCGCATCCTGGGGCTGGAGCAGGTCCCAAGGGTTTGGCTGTTCGCCAATTAAAGCGGTACGTGAGCTGGGTTCAGAACGTCGTGAGACAGTTCGGTCCCTATCTGCCGTGGGTGTAGGAATATTGACAGGATCTGTCCCTAGTACGAGAGGACCGGGATGGACATATCTCTGGTGGACCTGTTGTCGTGCCAACGGCATAGCAGGGTAGCTATATATGGAATGGATAACCGCTGAAGGCATCTAAGCGGGAAACCAACCTGAAAACGAGTGTTCCCTATCAGAGCCGTGGAAGACGACCACGTTGATAGGCCGGGTGTGGAAGTGCAGCAATGCATGAAGCTTACCGGTACTAATAGCTCGATTGGCTTGATCGTTCTCATTGACCATGCTCATCAGCGCGCCTCAAGGCGCGATGATGATGCTGTTCTTCTGTCCTGACGCTGTCGCGGCTTTGCCGCTTCGCTCCGGACGGGCCGCACCATCAGGTGCGACGGCCGCTTGGCCTTGCGGAGCTTCGCTCCGACGCCCGATCAGAAGAAAAAAGACGTGTTCTAAAAGACAAACGAGGCAAACGCCTCTACCAGCTTCTCAATGTTTTGCCCTTAGCCGACCTGGTGGTCATGGCGGGGCGGCCGCACCCGTTCCCATTCCGAACACGGCCGTGAAACGCCCCAGCGCCAATGGTACTTCGTCTCAAGACGCGGGAGAGTAGGTCGCTGCCAGGTCTGCTAAGTGCAAAACAAACATCTTCTCATCCAAAATCTCTACGGCCCATCGCCGACCAAGGGCCGCTCGCAAAGCGGCCCTCTTGCGTTCGAATAGTCGTCGATCAAAGCATAACGTGGGGTGGAGCAGCCCCCGCCGGCCCGCAGAAGGCAAATGCCTTCGAGCACCGGCAAACAAAAAAACGGGCAATGCCCGGCGCTCAAACAATAACGCGGGGTGGAGCAGCCCGGTAGCTCGTCAGGCTCATAACCTGAAGGCCGCAGGTTCAAATCCTGCCCCCGCAACCAAAAATTATCGCGTATCAAACGCTTATCCGCCGCCCTCCGGGGCGGCGTTTGCGTTTGCACGGTTCGTGGAAGCTGACCTGAGCTGACCTGATGACCTGAGACCCTGATCTTCCTCCAGATTTTGGTAGAGTCCGTCACAACTGCTCTGGGACCAAACTTTGGACCGCCGGAAGCTAGAGTATCCGTTTTGATCAAGCGGGTTTTGGGATCCATTTCCTGTTGTTTCGCAGAAGTGCGTTTGCCAGGAGGATGAGCTTTCGCATGATGGCTGTAATGGCGACCTTGGGTGGCTTTCCTGTTTTGACGAGGTCGTCGTATTTTGCCTTGAGATCTGGGTTGAAGCGGCAAGCGACGAGGGCGGGCATGTAGAGCGCGTGGCGGACGATGGCCCTGCCGCCAGCAATGAAAGCGCGTCCGGTCCATCGTCCGGACTGGCGGCTCACCGGCGCAAGACCGGAGAGTGCGGCTGCGGCTTTCTCATCCAGTTCGCCCAGTTCAGGCATCTCGATGAGAAGTGTAAAAGCCGTGACCTGTGACACGCCCGGAATTGAGACGAGGATGTCGAACCTAGCCTTGCGGGATGCGTCCTCGGCAATCAAGGCCATGATGGCTTCGTCCACGGCCTTGATCTGGCGCTCGATCTGCCTGAGCCTTTCGACGTTGTGTTTCTTCAGCAGCGGGCTGGAAAGGTTCTTGGCCCTGTTCTTCGCGGCGGTCCTGTCTTTGACGAGCGCCAGCCGCGCCATATGCAACTCTTTCAGATCATTATGGTCTTGTGTATTGGCCTGCAGGATGCGCGGTTCAAGAAGCGTCCCGTAGCGGGCCAGCAGTTCGGCATCGATCCGGTCCGTCTTGGCAAGCCTGCCGGTGGCTTCGCAAAAGCGCCGGGCAAGGCGGGGATTGACCTTGGAGAGCGGCAAGCCATTTGCGGCCATGAAGCGCTCGAAGGCCTTGTGGTAGGGGCCGGTGGGTTCATAGACGATGCGCTCCACGCTCTTTGCGCCGATCCATTTGAGAATGGCCGCAAAACCCTTGCGGTCATTGCCCACCCTCAAGTTTTGACCGTCTGGCAGGCTGTGCAGGTCGATATGGTCTTTCGAGATGTCCGCGCCGATGGTAATATCCGTCATCTTTTCCGCCTCCTATGCTTGTCATCCGAGCCCGAAACTCGGGTATCCGTTCAGGACGATTGGAAAAGATGGGGGCGATCACACTCTAGCTCGGCCCGGCACTCGATGAATGGCGGCCTGCATTTCCACGATCCGTCCCCCATCGCCGGAAGAGGATGGCCGTCCTCTCCGGCGCTTCCTTATCTCACGAAGAAGCACAAATAGTCATAAGACAAGTTTTCCGGCTCTACCGCAAGTGGAATGCCGTCTATGCGCGCTTACGCCGCTGGGGCTGAGCAAGGGGTTTGGGATGCTCTCCTTGAGACCCTCGTCGAATTGGGGCTGACCGATGACTGGCAGCACATGATCGACAGCACCACCATTCGCGACCACTCTCAGGCTGCGGGCGCTGAAGGGGGACTTATAAGGCCGCTCTTGGTCGATCACGCGGCGGCTTTACAACGAAAATCCACGCCCGTGGCGCTTCACGTGGTCGAGGGGGCATGGAGCGCCCTTGTCACAGATCGTCGTGCGGATCGGCTTCCCGCGGATGATCCCCCCGAAGTCCCATCGTCCTCATAAGCCGCGCGACGGTGCATCGAGCAATATCGAAGCCCTCCCGCTGGGGCTCTCTTGCGTATCTGTGTGCGTTTAGCCATGCCGCCTCAGCGATTGCCGATGAGCATGCGGTAGCGGAACTGGTCGATGACGACGGCGAGGATGAGAAGCGAGCCCAGCAGCACCATCTGCATGTAGGAGCCGATCTGCATGAGGTTCATGCCGTTCTGCACCAGCACGATGAAGAAGGCGCCAAGCACCACGCTCTCCACCCGGCCCATACCGCCGCGCAGCGATACGCCGGCGATGACACAGGCTGCAATCGATTCCAGCGCGATCGTGCCGCCCAGATTGGTCTCGCCGCTCTCGACGCGGGCGGTGAGCAGCACGCCGGCGACCGAGGCCAGCAGGGCGCAAAGGATATACGCGAGGAACAGCGTGCGCTTGGTGTTGATGCCGGAGAGGTTGGCGGCCTTGATATTGCCGCCGATCGCATAGATGCGGGCGCCGCTTCGGGTGCGGTTCATCAGCACCCATATGCCGACGATGGCAACGATCGCGACCAGGACCGGGACGGGCACGCCGAAGACCCGGCCGAAGCCGAAGAAATCGCCGAATTCGTAAGGCAGATTGCCGATCGGTACACCGCCGGTCAGGTAGAGCGCGACGCCCGCTCCAACTGACTGCGCCCCAAGGGTCATGATGAAGGGCGAGACGCCGAACTGGGCGATGCCGAGGCCGTTCAGCGAACCAATCGCTAGCGCAGCGAGGAAGCCCGACAGAACGCCGAGCAGGATGACGAGCCAGACCATGTCGGGAAACTGGGCGGCGAAGTAGACCATGGCCGAGGCAGATACCACGGAGGTAAGCGCGATCGAGGTTCCGACCGCGAGATCGAAGCCGCCGGTAACCAGGACCAGCATCTGCCCGAGCGAAACCAGCACCAGATAGACGGACTGGCGCGCGACGTTGGTGAGGTTGTCGAGCGTCAGGAACTGTTTCGAGGCCAGCGTGAAGAGGATGAGGGCCGCCACGAGGAAGAAGGGCAGCACGCCGAGCTTGATGAAGACGGCCTTGAGCGCCGAAAGAGCGGAGAAGGTTGGCTTGGAGTCGGCGGGCGACGCGGTATCCGGCTGGGTGTTCATGCTGATTTTCTTTCCTGATCGAAGAAGGCGCCGAGAACCGCCTGTTCCTGAATGGCTTCGCCCTCGAATTCCGCCGAGATCCGGCCATTGCGGAAAACGATCAGGCGATGGGCCAGGTGCATGGCCTCGGGAAGGTCGGAGGAGATCACCACGACGGCCTTGCCGGCCTCGGCGATCGCCTTGATGATGCGGTAGAGCGCGGCCCGCGTGCCGACGTCGACGCCGACGGTCGGCTCGTCGAAGATGTAGATGTCATAGTCCTCGCCGAAGCTTTTGCCGAACAGGATCTTCTGCTGGTTGCCGCCGGAGAGCTTGGAGGCGGTGCGTTCGAGGAAGGCCTCGCTGAGATCGACCTTGCGGCCGATCTCGCTGGTCAGGGACTTGACGCCGCCGGGCGAAATCAGGCCGAGGCCGGCATTGGTTTCGCGGCGGTTGAGGACCGAGAGGGCGATGTTGGTGCGAGCGGATGCGCCTAGCAGCAGTCCTTCCTCCTTGCGGTCGGAGGGCAGGAAGAAGACGCCGTCCTGCAGCAGTTTGCGGGTCGGCGCGCCGGTGCGATCATGGCCATGGACGCTCACTGTGCCGCCTTCGACGGGCAGCAGGCCCATGACGGCGCGGAAGGTGCGCGACTTGCCGGAGCCGACGAGACCCGCGACACCCAGCACTTCGCCGCGCCGGACATCGATGTCGACGCCGTCGACGCCCCAGGCCTTGAGGCCACGGATCGACAGCACCGGCTCGGCCTGTGTCTTGCGTTCGATATGCGGATAGATCTCGTCCATCTTGCGACCGGTCATCATTTCGACCAGCACGGTTTCCGACAGGTTCTCGGCGCTGATCGTGCCGATCAGCCGGCCGTCGCGCAGCACGGTGATGCGGTTGGCGATTGCCTTGAATTCCTGGATGCGGTGGGAAATGTAGACGATGCCGACGCCCTTGGCCTTGGCTTGGCCAATGAATTCGAACAGCTTCTCCGTCTCGCGTTCGGTCAGCGACGCGGTCGGCTCGTCGAGGATCAGGATGCGGGCTTCCTGGTGCAGCGCCTTGGCGATCTCCACCATCTGCTGTTCGGCGCGCGATAGCGAGATCACCGAGCGGCGAACATCGATGGCAAAGCCCAGGCCGGCAAAGAGCGCGCGGGCTTCCTCGACCATGCCGCGGCGGTCGACCAGGCCCATCTTGCGCGGCTCCTGGCCGAGGAAGATGTTTTCCGCCACGGTCATGGTCGGGACCAGGGAAAATTCCTGGAACACGGCACCGATGCCGGCTGCCCGCGCGTCCTTGACCGAAGAAAAGTGCTTCTCTTCACCGTCGATGCGGATCACCCCCTCGGTCGGCGTGGTCACGCCAGCGAGGATGGAGATCAGTGTCGACTTCCCGGCGCCGTTCTCGCCGAACAGCACGTGCACTTCGCCGCGTTCGAGCGAGAAGTCCACGCCGTCCAGCGCACGCACGCCCGGATAGGACTTGGCGATGCCGGTCATTTCGACAAGAGGTGAGCTCAAGGCCATCCGCATCGATCCGTGAAGTCATATTGCCTGAAAAAAGGGGTGGAATCCGGCGCATTCGCGCGCCGGCTCCCTGGGGTGTCAGTTGACCGAGAAGACCGGCTTGTAGCCATCCGGCGGCAGGATGTTGGTCTGCGGCACGCTTTCGACGTTCGACGGATCGACGACGAAGATCTTCGGGCCGACATGCTTTACCAGTTCCTTGCCTTCCAGTGCGCGGACGGCCTGGTCGATGGCGATGCGGCCCTGGATGACCATGGAGTCGGCCGGAGCCGCCAGGATGAAGCCGCGTTTGATGCCTTCGTAGACGCCGGGCGTCATGTAGAAGGCGAGCAGGTCGACCTTGCCCTTGAGGCCGCGTTCGCGGATCAACCCTTGAGCCGCTTCGGCGGTCACGGCGGTCCCGGCGACGTAGCGGATGTCAGGCTCGGCCTGGAGCACATCTTCGACCAGCTTCAGCTGCGCTTCCTTGCCGGTGTCGCCATATTTCGGCTCGAGCGCGTTGACGGCAGAACCCTTGATCGCTTCCAGGAAGCCCTTGTTGGCGGCCTCGACCCAGCCGGCGCCGGCCGGGCCCGGGAACCAGCCGACCTTCACTTCTTCCGAACCGGCCGGATGCTTCTTGGCGAGATAGGCGCCGGTCTCGTAGCCCATGGTGTAGAAGGAGACGAGCGACTTGGCGGTCAGGTCCGGCGAGGACATGCCGTTGATGACGTCGATGACCGGAATGTTCTTCTTCTTGATTTCGCTGACGAGGTTGTTCAACCCGTCAAACGAGATCGCGCCGATGACCACGGCCTCAGCACCGCCGGCGACGCAGTCCTCGATCTGGCTGATCTGCTTGTTGAGCTCGGTATAGCCGCCGGCCTCGACGAGGTTCATCTTGACGCCGAGGTCCTTGGCCTGTTCGGCGACGCCGTAGTCGACGCCGAGCCAGTAGGCGTCCTTCATGTGCGGGAAGGAGACGCAGATGTTCCACGGCTTCTCCGCCTTCTCGAGCGGCGAGTAGGATACATCGACCGACTTGCCGTCGGCGGCGAAGGCCGGTTCGATCGCCTGGGCCGGGTAAGGATACCAGGCGTCGGCAAGCGCCGGGCTGGCAACGGCAAGCGCCAGGGCGGAGCTTGCAAGCGTCATTAGGATCTTGTGTTTCATGGTCGTTCCCCTGTTTGAAGTCTTTGGCTGCGTGGTCAGAAAAGCGCGCGGATCTGGTCGACCAGCGCGGCCCGGTCCTTCCGGGCGGTCAGGGCGGTTTCCATGTCCACCTTGACGAAACGGGTTGGCGTATGCGGCTGCAGCTGGCCGATCAGGTCCATGTCGGCGGAGATCACCGTGCCGAGCATGAAATAGCCGCCGCCGGAGACGGCATCGCGGTGCAGGATGATCGGCTCGGTGCCGCCCGGCACCTGGATGGAGCCGTAAGGGTAGCAGGCGTCGACGATGTTCGAGGGATCCGAACCCGCGCCGAAGGGCGGGACGCGATCGACGAAGTCGAGCTTGCGGCCGCCGCGGAAGCGGTAGCCCATGCGGTCGGCTTCCGGGGCCACCTTCCAGGTGTCCTCGAAGAAGTTCTTGCCCGCTTCCTCGGTGAGGCGGTGCCAGTAGAGACCCGGCAGCACGCGCAGTTCGGCCGGCATGCCGGGCCTGCGGCGCAGGTCTTCGGGAATGGACTTGCCCTCGACGGCCATGCCGGCAGTGCCGACCGGCAGCTCGTCGCCGGCGGCGATCGGCCGGCCCTTGAAGCCGCCGAGCGCGCCGATGGCATAGGTCGAGCGCGAACCGAGCGCCAGCGGCACGTCGATGCCCCCGGAGACGGCGATGTAGATGCGGGCGCCGGTCTTGAGGAAGTCGAAGGTCAGGACCTGGCCGGCCTTGACCTTGAAGGCGGTCCAGCCGGGCTTTTCCTCGCCGTCGACCTTGATCGGCATGTCGGCGCCGGTGACGGCGACCATGGCGTCCTCGGTGAATTCCAGCTTCGGGCCGATGAACACGGCTTCGAGGCCGGCGGCCCCCTCGTCATTGCCGACGAGCAGGTTGGCTGCCTTCAGCGCCAGCCGGTCCATGGCGCCGCCAAGCGGGATGCCGAGATGGAAATAACCGGGGCGGCCGAGATCCTGGACGGAGGTGGCAAGACCCTGATGTTGAACCTTAATGGCCATGGAGAACGCCCTCCAGCTTCGCGTTGTAGCCGTCGATGTCTTTCTGGAATTCACGCAGATCGAACTTCACTTCGCGGATCGGCGGGGCGAACCGGCCCTTGTCCACATCCTCGACGGCCTGGTCATAGGCTTCGCGGTTGATCGGCTTGAATTTGACGATGTCGCCCGGACGGAAGAACACCATGAAGTCCTTGAGGTAGGAGGTGGTCTGGGTCGGATCGTAGATCGGCATGGGGGTGATGCCGAACATCTGGTAGCCGCCGGCGCCGCGCACCGAATAGATGCAACCGAAGCAGCCGCCATGGCCAACCGTCAGGCGCGGGGTGTCGGTGCGCGGGCGCAGGTATTTCGGCACCTGGATCTGCCGCTGGCGCTCGACCATCTGGTACATGAAGGGCAGGCCCGAGACGAAGCCGACCATGGAGACGAACCAGGGCGAGCCGGAATGGGCGGCGACGAAGTCGTCGACCGAGCCGTAGTCGTTGACGCGGGCGGCGTATTCGAGGTCGGTGCCGCTCGGCTCCTGGTGACGCTCGCGGAAGCGCATCAGCGTCTCGTGGGTCCACGGGTCATTGTAGAAGACCGGGATCTCGACGATGCGGGTGGTGATCACCGGCTCGGACTTGGCGGCCGCCACTTCTATCGCCTGGACTTCCTTCAGGATGTCGTTCGGATGGATGACATCCGGATCGAACTTGATCTGGAAGGAGGCATTGGCCGGGCAGATCTCGGTTACGCCCTTGATCTTCGATTCCTTGATGCCGGTGGTCATCGACAGCGAGTTGAAGAAGGCCTCGAGCGACATTTCCTCCGAGCATTCGACGAAGAGGTGTTCGTCACCCCCGAATGTATAGCGCATGGGCATCAGGCAACCTCCTTGGATGCGACAAAGGCCGGGAAATCCGTCTCCAGCCAGGGTTCGAGGAACCGGGTATGGACATCGCCCGAGGCAACCGAAGGATCGGCGGCAAGGGCCCGGTGGAGCGGAATGGTGGTGGCAAGCCCGCGGATCTCGAGATTGTCGAGCGCGTCGGCCAGCCTGGCGATGCAGGCGTCGCGGGTCTCGCCCCAGACGATCAGCTTGCCGAGCAGCGAGTCATAGAAGGGCGGAACCGTGTAGCCCTCGTAAAGCATGGTGTCGAAGCGAACACCCTCGCCGGTCGGGACGCCGAGCGCCTCGATCGTGCCGGGGCCGGGCAGGAAGCCGCGCGCGGGGTCCTCGGCATTGATCCGGCACTCGATCGCATGACCGGTGACGCGGATGTCTTCCTGGCGGACCGAGAGCCTGGCACCGCCGGCGACCTTAATCATCTCCTGCACGAGGTCGATGCCGGTGATCATTTCGGTGACGGGATGCTCGACCTGGATGCGGGTGTTGACTTCGATGAAATAGAACTCGCCGCTCACCTCGTCGTAGAGATATTCGACCGTGCCGGCACCCCGGTAGTTGACCTCGCGGGCGAGCGCCACGGCACTGGCGCACAGTTCCTGGCGCACGTTTTCCGGCAGCCGGAAGTAGGGCGCTTCTTCCCAGACCTTCTGGCGCCGCCGCTGCAGCGAGCACTCACGCTCGAAGCAGTGGACGGCATCGGTGCCATCGCCGAGGATCTGCACCTCGACATGCCGGGCCTTGGTGATGACCTTCTCGACATAGAGGCCACCGTCGCCGAAGGCGGCGAGCGCCTCGGCCGAGGCCTGGGGGAAATGGCGTTCGAAATCGGCCATGGTCTCGGCGATGCGGATACCCCGGCCGCCGCCGCCGGCGGCTGCCTTGATCATCACCGGGAAACCGATCTCCTCGACGATGGCGCAAGCCGTGGCGAGGTCTTCGATGCGCCCGTCAGAGCCCGGAACGGTTGGCACGCCGGCGCGCTTGGCGACCTTGCGGGCCTCGACCTTGTCGCCTAGCAGGCTGATCGCCTCCGGCTTCGGGCCGATGAATATCAGGCCGGCATCTTCAACAGCTTGGGCGAAGGCAGCGTTTTCGGAAAGGAAGCCGTAACCCGGGTGGACCGCGTCGACGCCGGTTTCCCTGGCAGCCTTGAGGACGGCCTCTATGTTGAGATAGGACTTGGCGGCAGACGGGGGGCCGATCTCGATCGACTGGTCGGCGAGCCTGACGGCCAGCATGTCACGGTCGGCGGCCGAATGGACCTGCACGGTCCGTATTCCGAGCGCCTGGGCGGCGCGGATGATCCTCACCGCAATCTCGCCTCGATTGGCAATGAGGATCGAGCGGATGGTCATGCCTCGACCTCGGCAACCGGCTGGCCGGCCATGATCGGCTCCTGGTCGTCGGCGACGAAGGTGATCTTGCCAGCTGCATCGGCATGGACCTCGTGGAAGGTCTTCATCACCTCGATCAGGCCGATCACCTCACCGACGGCCACACTGTCGCCGTCGGCCTTGTAAGCAGCGGCATCCGGCGAGGGCTTGCGGTAGAAGGTGCCGGGCAGAGGCGATCTGATCTCGAGCTTGCTCATGGTGGTCTCCGGTTATCTGACGATTTCTGAAACGGGGGCGATGCGGATGCCTTCGGCGATCAGGGCTTCCCGCATATTACGCACGATGTCCAAGGCGCCGAGCGTGTCGGAATGGAAGCAGATCGACTCGAAAGGCACTTCGATGTCCTTGCCGCTGACCGTGGTGACGAGTCCTTCCTTGCAGGCGCGCACCACCTTGCGGGCGATCGCCATCGGGTCCGGACGACCGACATCGCGGGTGAAGACGATCGAGCCGCTCTCGTCGTAGTCGCGGTCGGCGTAGAATTCGCGAACCAGCGGCTGGCCGACCTCAAGCGCCGCAGTCTCCGTCGCCGAGCCGGCCATGCAGAAGACATAGGCGTTCGGAGCGACGGTCCGCATGTACTGGACAAAGAGCTGGGCGAATTCGGGATTGACCGCCATCTCCATGTAAAGCGCGCCGTGCGGCTTCACATGCTGGAGGGTGGCGCCGTGGCGGCGGGCGAATTCGCGGATCGCGCCGACTTGGTAGACGATGTCGTTGACCAGTTCGCGGGCTGTGCCGTTGATCTTGCGGCGGCCGAACCCCTGGAGGTCGTTGTAGCCGGGATGTGCACCGATCCCGACGCCATGCTCGACGGCGACGCGCACGGTTTGGTCCATCAGGTTAGGGTCGCCGGCATGGAAGCCAGCCGCGATGTTGGCGGAACTGATTAGTCCCATCAGCGCGCTGTCTTCGGTGTCGCCGACACGCCAGCGGCCGAAGGCCTCGCCCAGATCACAATTGATGTCTACGACCTCGAGTGCCACTTTTCTTCCCTGTTCTGCCTGCATTTTGTGCACCGCAGCGCGATGCCTGCCTATTCGTCAGAAAACCGTAGGAAGAATTTTTTCATTTGAAAAATTCTATTTTCAGAAGGCCATTATCTGATATTTGTATAATGGCGCATTGTCGTGAATCTGGAATTTTCGTCGGCGAATCAAGCTATTGGTGCGCATCCGAAAAGGAGAATTTTCAGATACTGCAATCTTGGCGCTTTTCGTTCGTATTTTCAGATGCCGGCTATTCTCGATTCAGAATGATGAATGCATGTCCCTAAGCCTCAGACAGATCCGCTATTTCATCGCGACGGCGGAGGCCGGACGGGTCTCGCAGGCCGCCGTGAACCTTTCGATCTCGCAGTCAGCCGTCACGACGGCCATCAAGGATCTGGAGGAGACCGTCGGCGCCGGACTGTTCGAACGCACACCGCACGGCATGGAGCTGACGGCGGCGGGCCGGCGCT
Organism: Rhizobium arsenicireducens; assembly: GCF_964021225.1. Lineage (NCBI taxonomy): Bacteria > Pseudomonadati > Pseudomonadota > Alphaproteobacteria > Hyphomicrobiales > Rhizobiaceae > Rhizobium > Rhizobium arsenicireducens. Next base: position 4,053,755 of record NZ_CAXHYK020000001.1, read on the forward strand.
TCCTGTCGCAGGCCTACGAGATCCTGCAGAAGGTCGACGAGGCGACCAAGCTCAATCTTGTAACAGACGCGGTAAAGGGCACCCTCAGCATCGCCACGACCTATACCGTCATCGGCTATTTCCTGCCGTTCCACATCGAGCGGTTGAAGCGCCAGTTTCCGGGCATTGACATCCAGTTGTTCGAACTCAACCGGGAATCGGTCGAGGAGGGATTGCTCACCAACCGCTACGACATCGCCGTCATGTTGACGTCGAATATCCTCAACCCGGAACTGATGACAGAAAAACTGCTGAGTTCGCAGCGTCGTCTCTGGTTGCCGGCGCGCCACAGGCTGCTTGAAAAGGACAATGTTGGTCTCAGGGAAGTCTCGGAAGAAGACTATATCATGCTGACCGTGGACGAGGCGTCGCACAGCACACTGAAATACTGGAGCCAGTCGGCCTATCTGCCGAAGATCACGCTTCGCACCTCCTCCGTCGAGGCCGTGCGCTCACTGGTGGCCAATAGTCAGGGGGTCGCGATCCTGTCTGACATGGTGCATCGGCCCTGGTCTCTGGAAGGCCGGCGGATCGAGACCATCTCGCTGGTCGACCCGATCCCCTCCATGGATGTCGGCCTCGCCTGGCGGCGCAATGCGGAATTCACGCCGGCGATGGATGCTGTCCGTTCATATTTCCGCCGATCGTTCAACATTCCCGAATAGATGCGGCGTTGGATCTTGCGCGCCAATCGGCGGCTGATTGAGACGAGCCAGTCAAATCACTGGCTCGGCCTTTGACCGGAGGGCGGTCGCGGGTTTCCCGCGAGGGGATCAGGACGATGTCTGCCCTGACGGCGTCGATCAGACCTGCACAAAATGGCCGGTGGTGACTTCACGGTATTCGCGGCGGGGTGGTTCGTAGCCGGCCGGACGCACAGGGCTTTTCAATTCCTCTATGGCCGCACTGCGCCTCAAGCCACGACGCTCGGGGTCGGGAACCGGCACCGCCGCCATCAGCTTCTTCGTGTAGTCGTGCTGCGGACTGTCGAAGATTGCGGCTCTTGGTCCGATCTCGACGATTTCGCCGAGATACATGACAGCGACCCGGTGGCTGATCCGCTCGACCACGGCCATGTCATGGCTGATGAACAGGAAGGCGAGATTGAACTCTTCCTGCAGGTCCATCAGGAGGTTGCAGACCTGCGCCTTGATCGAGACATCCAGCGCCGAGACGCTTTCGTCGGCGACGATCACCTTCGGATTGAGCGACAGGGCGCGGGCGATGGCGATGCGCTGGCGCTGACCGCCGGAGAATTCATGCGGATAGCGACCCATCATCTCCGGGGCAAGGCCAACCTTGCGCAGCAGATCCGCGACCTTTTCGTTGGCCTCCTGCCGGCTGCCGAGACGGTGTTTCAGAAAGGGCTCGGCGATGGTCGCTCCCACCGTCATGCGTGGGTTGAGACTTGAGAAAGGATCCTGGAAAATCATCTGCACGCTGCGGCGCATGGCCCGCAGGCCTGGTTGATCCAGCGACAGGACATCGTAGCCGTCGAGATGGATCTCGCCGCTCTTCGGCTCGACCAGCCGGGTGATGGAGCGGCCGGTCGTCGATTTGCCGCAACCGGATTCCCCGACGATCGACAGCGTCTCGCCCTGGAAGAGTTCGAACGAGACGTCCTCAACGGCATGCACGGCCCCGGTCTGGCGACCGAACAGGCCGCTGCGGATCGCGAACCGCGTCACCAGATTCTTGACAGACAGCACCGGCGTTTTCCGGGTATCGACCGTATCGGCCACCTCCAATGGAACGCTCGCCTCGCCAGAGCCGATATCGACGATCGGAAATCGCAGGGGCCAGGCATGCGTGTGCATCGAGCCGAGTCTCGGTACGGCGGCCAGCAGCGCGCGCGTGTAGGGATGCTGACCGCGATGGAAGACGTCGGCGGTCGGGCCCTCTTCGACCACGTCCCCACGCAGCATGACGATGGTGCGGTCGGCAATTTCGGCCACGACGCCCATGTCGTGGGTAATGAAGAGAACGGACATGCCTTCCTCTTCCTGCAGTTCCTTGATCAGGTCGAGAATCTGTCCCTGGATTGTCACATCGAGCGCGGTCGTCGGTTCGTCGGCGATCAGCAGATTAGGGCGCGAGGCAAGCGCCATGGCGATCATGACGCGCTGGCGCATGCCGCCGGAATACTGGTGGGGATAGTCGTCGAAGCGCCCGGCGGCGTTGGGAATACGCACCTTTTCCAGCATGCGGATCGTCTCAGCGCGGGCCTGCGTCTTCGACATGCCCTTGTGCCGCGTCAGCACTTCGGAGATCTGCCGCCCGATCGTGAAGATCGGGTTGAGGCTGGTCATCGGCTCCTGGAAGATCATGGCGGCCTCGTTGCCGCGGACTTTCTGCATGTCCTTTTCCGAGAGCGCCAGAATATCCCGGCCGTTCAACAACACGCGGCCTTCGACGCGGCTCGTGTCCGGGGCCAGCAGGCGCATGATCGACAGTGAGGTGACGCTCTTGCCGGATCCGGATTCGCCGACGATGGCAACGGTTTCGCCGGCCTTCACGTCGAAGGAGATGTTGCGCACCACGGAGCGCCATTGGCCGTCGACCAGGAAGGAGGTTGTCAGTCCCTCGACGGAAAGAACGGGGGGCATCTCGGCATGGGTGGCGGCTGCTGTGGTCATGGGGCTCATGGTTTGCCTGCTCCGGTCATGCGTGTGGCTCAGGTTCACACGGGCTTCAGCGGCGTTGCGAAGGAAGGTGAGGGACGCCCTTCAGCAACGCGGGTTGCCTCCAGTGCGGCGATCTTGCGGTCGATCTCCGTGCGGTCCGTCAGTCCGTGGGGGTTCTCGCGGGTCGGCATAGTTTCCGCGACATGCAGGAAGCGCTCCTGTGCCACTGCATAGAGACGGTGCAATTCGCGCAAGGGATCGGCGTGGTCGTCGGCGCGTATGTCGAGCCAGGGATAGTCCTGGTCCCGGTAGATCACGAGCGCAGCCGACTGCTTGCCGCGCTTGTCACCGCCGGCCGCCTCGCCGGCGTCCATGGCCACCAGCAAGCGCTCGGCAAAAGGCGCATCGGCCAGCGCGTTGTAGACGCGAAGCGTCTCGGCGATTACCTGCGGACCGGCCAGCATATTTCCGGCGACTGACACATTTTCGTTGACAATATGCCCGGCCCATTCGACGCACTTGGATCCGGTGAAGGCTGCATTGCGCCCCGCCCTGTCGATCAAATGCAATTGACGCTGCTGGCACCCGTCGTCGCGGGTCGTCAACAATGAAATGATCTCCTCCGGCGAACGGCCTTCGGCGAGCAGCGCAAGTCCATCCGTGCCGTAAAGGGGACTGACGAAGGCCTGGGTGGCGATGGCGCCCACCCGGCCGCGAATGTGTGGAACGGCGGCGCCGACCGCGAAGAAGCGGCTTGCCACCGCCACGCCCAGGTGACCCGTCTGCGGATCGCGTGCGACAATCGACCAGGTCATGACTATCTCCCTATTGCATAGGCTTGCATGAGACGCGGCGTCGCTGCTGCACGCAGCAAACCGTTCGCATCTCTCCTGGCCGCGGTCAGTCGACCGACGGTCCAGGGATCGGCTGCTGTGATCTGATGGCCCATAGCGGCCAGTCTGGAGATCACGTCACTGCCGATATTGCTTTCGATCATCAGGTTTCCGGGCTGGCTTGTGCGCGGGTAGAAGGAGCCCGGGAAATGCGACGTGTGGAACAGCGGCATGTCGATTGCCGCCTGCAGGTTCCGCTTGTGATGAACGTAGCGCAGGAAGAAGGAGAGCTGCCACTGATCCTGCTGGTCGCCGCCGGGCGTGCCGAAGGCGAGCGTCGGACGGTCCTCGAAAAGCGCGATCGACGGCGTCAGCGTCGTGCGCGGGCGCTTGCCGGGTGCCAGCGAGGTTGGCAGTCCGGGCTTCAGCCAGAACATTTGGGCACGCGAATTGAGGCAGAAGCCGAGACCCGGAACGATGGGCGAGGATTGCAGCCAGCCGCCAGACGGAGTCACGGACACCATGTTGCCTTCGCGGTCGATGACGTCGATATGGACGGTATCGCCGCGTTTTTCGGTCAGGTGCGACATGGTCGGCTCGTAGACCGCGCCGGTGCCGGACATGCCGGCCAGCATTTCCATGGTGAGATCGTATTGGGTCTCGTAGCCAGGCAGCTTGCCCGGGCGCAGTGTCATCGACGCCTGCGAGGAGATCAGCTTGCGCCGCTCGTCGTTGTAGCTGTCGGACAACAACCGGTCCATCGGGACGGTGGCGAAAGCCGGATCGCCGTAGTAGACCTCACGGTCGGCATAGGCGAGCTTCATCGCCTCGACGACCGTGTGGACGAAGTCGGCGCCCCCGGGGTCCATGGCGGCGATATCGATGCCCTTCAGGAGCGCCAGCGACTGTAGAAGCACCGGACCCTGGCCCCATGGGCCGGTCTTGGCGATGGTCCAGCCGTGATAGTCATCGGTCTGCGGTTCTTCGACCGTGGCGCTCCAGCCGGCCATGTCGCCGGCTGTCAGCACGCCCTTGTGGCGGCTGCCGCTGGCATCCATGACTTCGGCGGTTTTCAGATAGGTGTCGATCGCCTCGGCCACGAAGCCGCGGTAAAAGGCGTTGCGGGCCGCCTCGATCTGGTTTTCGCGACCCTTGGCGCTTTCGGCCTCGGTGACGATGCGCTGCCAGGTGGCGGCCAGGACCGGATTGCGGAAGAGTGCGTGGGGCTCGGGGGCGGAACCGCCCGGAAGCCAGGTCTCGTACGATGTCGGCCATTCCTTTTCGAAGAACTCACCGAGCCCCTTGATTGTGGCCGAGACGCGCGGCAGGACGGGGTGACCGTGTTCGGCATAGTGGATTGCCGGTTCCAGGATCTCGCGAATCGAAAGCGTGCCGTAGTCGCGCAGCATCAGCATCCAGCCGTCGAAGGAACCGGGGATGACGGTCGCCAGTAGTCCGTCACCGGGAATGATCGACAGGCCTTCGCCGCTGTAGTGTTCGATGGTTGCACCGGCGGGTGCGGTCCCTTGCGCGCAGATGACCTCGACCTTGCCCTTTTTCGCGGAATAGATGACGGCGGGCATGTCGCCGCCGGGGCCGACCAGATGCGGCTCGAGAACCTGGAGCACCATGCCGGTCGCGACGGCGGCATCGAAGGCATTGCCGCCCTTTTCCAGGATGCTCATGCCGACGGCCGAGGCGATCCAGTGGGTGGAAGTCACGACGCCGAAGGTGCCGAGGATCTCCGGGCGGGTGGTAAAGTCACTCATCAACTGTTCCTTCGATATTTCTTTATGATTCCCGGGGGTCGAGCGCATCGCGCAGACCGTCACCGAGCAGATTGAAACCGATCACGACCAGGAAGATCGCCGCCCCTGGCCACATAGCCATCCAGGGTGCCTGGTCGAGGAAATTCTTCGCGACATTGAGCATGGAACCCCAGCTTGGAGCCGGTGGCTGTTGGCCAAGGCCGAGGAAGGAGAGGCTGGCCTCGGCAATGATGGCAGTCGCGACCGTCAGGGTCGCCTGCACGATGATCGGCGCCATGATGTTCGGCAGAATGTATCGCGTCATGATGTCGAAATGGCCAAGGCCGATCGAGCGCGCGCCTTCGACATAGTCTTCGGTCTTGACCGCGAGCACCTGGCCGCGCGTCAGCCGCACGAAGACCGGCATGGCCGACAGACCGATCGCGATCATCGCATTGGTGAGGCTGGGACCGAGAAAGGCGGCAAGGGCAATGGCCATGATCAGAAACGGCAGAGCCAGGAAGGCCTCCGTGACGCGCGATATCACCTGATCGACCCATCCGCCGAAATAGCCGGAGATCAAGCCGAATGGAACGCCGATGGCGATGGCGATGGCGACCGAAAAGATACCGGCCATGAGCGAGGCCTGCGCCCCCCAGATCATGCGGGAGAGGATATCGCGGCCGATCTCGTCGGTGCCCATCCAATGGGCGGCGGATGGCGCCTTGCGAATGGCGGTCCAGCTGGTGGCGAGGGGATCGGCGATCGGCAGAAGCGGGGCGGCGGTCGCAAGCGCGGTGAAGAACACGATGATGGCGAGGCCGACAAGGGCGCTTCTGTTGGCCTTGAGTTTCCGCCAGGCGCGATTGCTGCTCTTGGCCGGTGCCGCAACGGCAAGGGCGGTCTGGTCGAGCGCGGTCATAGGTTGGCCCTCATGCGTGGATTGAGGAGGACATAGAGCACGTCGGCCACGAGGTTCATCAGGATGAAGCCGATGGCAGTGCACAGAACCACGCCCTGGACGACGGCGTAATCGCGGTTGAACACGGCATCGACGATCAGCTTGCCGAATCCGGGAATGGTGAAGATCTGCTCGGTGAGGACAGCGCCGGCCAGAAGCTCGCCGAACAGTAGCGCGCTGAGCGTCACGATCGGCAGCAGCGCGTTGCGGAAGGTATGGCTCAGGATGACGACCCGTTCCGACAGCCCCTTGGCGCGCGCCGTGCGAATGTAGTCCGCCTTCATGACACCCAGCATGGCCGAGCGGGTATGCCGCATCAAGGTGGCGGCAAGCGCCGTGCCAAGGACGAAGGAGGGCATGATCATGGTCTGGATCGAGCGCACGGGGTCGACGAAGATCAATTCGTAACCGGAGGCCGGCAACCAGCCGAGTCTCACCGAGACCAGCAGGATCAGCATGATGCCCAGCCAGAAATTCGGGATGGAAAGGCCTGACAACGCGATGATGTTGGCGACATAGTCGATGACGGTATTCTTCTTGACAGCCGCCAGGATGCCCATCGGCACGCCGATAATGAAGGCGAAGATCATCGACATCACCGCGAGCTGGATGGTGACAGGCAGCTTCTCGCCGATCAGTTCCAGCACCGGCTGGTTGGTGCGCAGCGACATGCCGAAATCGCCCTGCAGCACATTGGCGATCCAGTGGCCGTATTGGTAGATGACGGGATCGTTGAGGCGGTATTTCTCCCGCAGGAATTCTAGGACCTGCGGATCGCGCTCTTCGCCGGCCATGGCAAGGATCGGGTCGCCCGGCAGCAGTTTCTGCAGCGAGAAGACGAAGATCGATACGATCAGCAGCGTCGGTATGGCCACGAGCAGCCGTTTTCCGATGTAGATATGCATGGGCGCACGGTCCTGGATTACGGGATCGCCTGCGGAGCACTGGTGCTCCGCAGGCAAGCTTGGACAAATCAGCCCTTCTTGACGCCGAGCAGGCGGATCATGCCGTCGGGCGACGGAACGAAGCCGGTGACGTCTTTCTTGATGGCCCAGATCCAGGACTGATGGCCGAGATAGATGACCGGCAGATCCTCATCGAGGATCTTGGCGGCAGCATCGTATTTCTCCTTGCGGACCGCTTCGTCGGTCGAAGCGCGTGCGTCGTTGAGGAGTGTGTCGACTTCCGCGTTGCAATACTTGGCGTCGTTGATACCGCCCTTGCAGGTGACGAACTGGTGCAGGTTGCCATCGGGATCGATGCGGCCCGACCAATCCGAGCGGCTGAGCTGAAAATTGCCGGCGGTCTGTTCGGAAAGCAGGGTGGCGAATTCGGTCGCCTTCAGCGAAACCTTGAAGCCGGCTTCGGCGACCATCGACTGCACGACCTGCATCATCTGGGTCACGACCGGGCTGTTCGCGTGCTGCAGTTCGATGTCGAGCGTTTCATGCCCTGCCGCCTTCATCAGTTCCTTGGCCTTGTCAATGTCGCGGACGGGGACGGGGATCTCCTTGTTGAACCAGGGACTTGTCGGCGGATAGGGCTGGTTGCCAGCCATGGCCGTTCCCTCGAAGACCACCTGGCTCAACGCCTCGCGGTCGATGGCGAGCGAGAAAGCCTGGCGCAGGCGCTTGTCCTTGCCAAACGGGTTGTCGGCGCGCGGGCCATTGGCGATGTTGACGTACATGGCCATGTAACCGATGCTGACGGCATCCGCGTAGGTGAGGGCGGCGTCGCTCTTGACCGACGCGGCATCGGTTGCAGCCAACCGCTCGATCATGTCGAGTTCGCCGGAGCGCAGGTTGGCGAGACGCACGGTGGAATCGGGGATCGGCAGATAGGTGACCTTGTCGATGAAGACCTTGTCCTTGTCCCAGTAGTCGGCGAACTTCTCAAGGACGATACGGTCCTGCTGCACGCGCTCGACGAATTTGAACGGGCCGGCGCAGACGGGCTTCGAGCCGAAATCGGCGCCCAGTTCCTTGGCGGCCGTCGGCGAGACGATCATGCCGGCACGGTCGGAAAGCTGCGCGAGAAGCGTGACGTCCGGCGCCTTCAGGGTGAACTTGACTTCGTAATCGCCGGTGGCTTCGACCTTCTCCACCGAGGCTCAGCTCGCTTTTGCGGCGCGATTCCGGAAGCGTCATGTTGCGTTCGATGGTGGCGACGACAGCGGCTGCGTCGAGCGGCGTCTCGTCATGAAACTTCACGCCCTCGCGCAGCTTCATGGTGAGTTCCTTGCCGTCGGCGGACCAATTCCACTCGGTTGCGAGCTGCGGCACGATCTTGAGGTCCGGCGAGACATCGACAAGCTTGTCGCACATGGCGGTGTAGACGATGCGGCCGACAAAGGTGCGGGATTGAGCCGGGTCAAGCACGTCGGCATCGTCCGCGAGGCCGATGCGCAGTTCGGCGGAGAGGGCTGGCGTTGCCAGCAGCGCGCTTGCCAAAAGCAGGGTGGAAAGACGGGACAGTATCTTCATGGTCGAAAAATCCTCTGGTCTGGTTTTCTGTTCTTCATGGGTGCCGCCGGTTATTGCTCCGGCGTTCAGGTCGGTCCGGCCGCGGCCGGAATGCAGGTCTCAGGACACTTCGCCGAGCGGGTCACCCTCCAGATGGTCCATGGAGGTCTGGCGGATCAGCCGCTCCTGCAGCATCAGCAGATGCTGGCGCATGGCTTCGCCAGCTTTTGCCGGATTGCGCGATGCAATGGCATCGATGATCGCTGTGTGTTGGGCGCTGGAGATGTTCATGGTATTGGCGCTGCTGCGGGCGCGCTCGCGGATCGACTGCCAGGCGTCATCCTGACGGACCCGGTTGATGACGTCGAAGATCGACAGGAACAGTTGGTTGCCTGCCGCCTGGGCAATCTGCCGATGCAGCGCTCCATCCCAGAAGCTCCTTGGCATCGGCATCCTCGCTGCCAAGGATCTTCTGGGCGAGTTCCCGCATACGGTCGATATCACTGCCCTTCGCGCGAAGGGCGGCCAATTGCGCAAGCTGCGGCTCGATCCGCAAGCGAACTTCCATGATTTCCATGAAGTTGGTTCCGGCCACGATGGTCTCGAGCTGGTCGTTCCACTCGTGCGGCTTCTGGCCGACATAGGTGCCGGACCCCTGCTTGCGCCAGATCGCGCCCTCCGCCTCCAGAACCTCCAGTGCGCGGCGGATCGCCCGCCGGCTTAGGCCAAGCTTTTCCGACAGCGTGCGCTCGGTCGGGAGTTTCCCATCTGCCGCGACGTCACCGTGCCAAATAAGGTCCCGCAGCTTTTCAAGAGCGTAGTTCGAGTTTTCCTTGGGTGATGAGTCTGGCATGATTGGTCCGAACCAATTTCCGATTGGTTCAATGAATGCCGATTTCCGGCGACCGTCAAGACGAATATTGTGCAAATATTTGAGTGCACAATAATGGGGCAGTTCGAGGCGGATTTGCTCAGAACGGGCGCATCATTGGCCTGTCGAAGCGAACTGTTGGCAGTGCCGCGCTAGTGTGCGGGGATGGCATGCCTGTCATCTGGTTCAGATGACTTGAAGATTGCCCCCTTCAGTGTCTGATCCGCTTCCGAGCGAAATTGCAGGCGATGGTTGTCACCCGCACCACGGCGGCTGGAGTGCTTGTGCCGCCGCCCACAAGGGTCTTTGTGTTTTGGGCCCCTGAAACCGCAGCCGTGAACACGAAACGAAGCATGCCTCTTGCGCGTCGGGTTGTTTCGGGTTCTTGATATGCATCAAGCCTTTCCGGTCGCGTGGTGATTAAGTTCAGATTGGCTGAAGCGATAGTGGCTCCCCTTGGAAGGGTATGACGCTCTATCTTGATGACGCGCCTGTGGCTGCCATGCAAAGCATCGCATACCAGCATTAAATTCTTCAACTGAAGGAACGCCGACATGGTTACTGCGAACGTAGCAACTTCCTCTTCTGCGACCGAGAAAGCATCCGGCAAGCTCGGCCTTGTGCCGCTTGTGGCACTCGTCGTTGGCTCGATGATTGGCGGTGGCGTATTCAGCCTGCCGCAGAACATGGCGAAGGGAGCTTCTCCGGGGGCTGTCATCATCGGCTGGCTGATCACAGGCATCGGCATGCTGGCATTGGCCTTTGTTTACCAGAGCTTGTCGACGCGCAAGCCGAAGCTGGATGCCGGTCCCTACGCCTATGCGCGCGCCGGCTTCGGCGACTTCGTCGGCTTCAACAGCGCCTGGGGATACTGGCTAAGCGCCTGGCTCGGCAACGTGTCCTATGTTGTCCTGATCTTCGGCGCGCTCAGCTATTTCTATCCGGCCTTCGGGGCCGAGGGAAATACTATACAGGCGATTATCGGCGCGTCGATCGTGCTCTGGGCGACCCATGCGCTGATCCTCATGGGCATCCGCCAGGCTGCGATCTTCAACGTCGTGACAACGATCGCGAAGCTGGCGCCGATTGCCCTCTTCATCGTCATTGTCATGGTCGCCTTCAATCTGCCGAAGTTCAATTTCGATCTATGGGGCGCAGCCACGCCCGACCTCGGCAGCGTCATGGCGCAGGTCAAGAGCACGATGCTGGTAACCCTCTGGGTCTTCATCGGCATTGAAGGTGCCAGCGTCGTTTCGGGCCGCGCGGCAAAGCGCTCCGACATCGGCCGTGCCACGATCATCGGCTTTGTCGTGGCGCTCGCCGCCTATCTGCTTGTCTCGCTTCTGTCCTTCGGCATCATGACCCAGCCGGAGCTTGCGGCGTTACCGGCGGCAGCTTCCATGGCGAATGTTCTCGAACAGGTGGTCGGACCCTGGGGCTCGGTGCTGGTGCGGATCGGGCTTGTCGTCTCCGTCGCGGGCGCATTCCTGAGCTGGACCCTGTTTGCCGCCGAAATTCCATACCGCGCGGCGCGTGAAGGCATTCTGCCGGACGTATTCGCAATCGAAAACAAGAATGGTTCCCCGTCCGGGGCGCTGTGGATCACCAATATCCTGGTCCAGCTCTTCCTGATCGTCACCTTCTACGCGAACTCGACCTATCTCGCGCTCTTCTACATCGCCTCGGCGGCCATCCTGGTCCCCTATGTGCTATCCGGCGCCTATGCGTTGAAACTCGCGATCACGGGAGAGGGCTACGGGGCCGGGGAGGGACGGGGCCGCGACATGTTTACCGGGGCACTGGCCACGGTCTATGGCATCTGGCTCATCTATGCGGCCGGTCCCAATTACCTCTTCATGTGCGCGCTGCTCTATGTCGTGGGGGTGCCTGTCTATTGGTGGGCACGGCATGCACGCGGCGAAAAGGCCTTCTCCGTCATCGAAGCCCTGATAGGTCTGGGCATCGTGGTCGCGGCGGCTGCTGCCGGCTATCTGATGTGGACTGGGGCGATCAGCGCCTTGTAACCGTCTCGAGCATGGGAACACCACGATGAACGCAACTTCACAACTCGGCGTGCATTCCGAAACCGGCAAGCTGCGGCAGGTGATCGTCTGCCGCCCGGGGCTCGCCCATCGACGCCTCACGCCCGCCAATTGCCAGGAACTGCTGTTTGACGACGTGTTCTGGGTCAAGCAGGCTCAGAAGGACCATGACGTCTTTTCCGGCCTGATGCGCGACGATGGCGTCGAGGTGCTGGATGTCAACGTGCTTTTGGCCGAAACGCTGGATCTGAAAGACGGCCGGGCCTGGGTGCTGGACCAACGCGTCAACGCGGATCAGGTCGGCGTGGGCATGATGGAGGAACTGCGCGCCTGGATGGACGAACTGCCCGGTGCCAAACTGGCCGAGTATCTGCTCGGCGGGCTTGCGGCGAACGATCTTCCGTTCAAGCCGGCTGGCCTGTTCGGCAGCTATCTCGGCCATCATGGCCTGATCCTGCCGCCCTTGCCCAACGCCCTGTTTACCCGGGACAACTCGTGCTGGATCTACGGCGGTGTGACGGTCAATCCGATGTACTGGCCGGCTCGTCGGCCAGAGACGCTGCTCAACACCGCGATCTACAAGTTCCATCCGAAATTCGCCGGCAAGGTCGAGATCCATTGGGGCGACCCGACCAAGGAGCATGGACTGGCGACGTTGGAAGGCGGCGATGTGATGCCGGTCGGCAACCGCACCGTGCTCGTGGGCATGGGAGAACGATCGTCGCCACAAGGGATCGGGCAACTCGCCGAGGCGCTGTTTGCCAAGGGCGTCGTCGATCGCGTGCTGGCATTCCGCATTCCGAAGTCGCGTGCGGCCATGCATCTGGATACGGTGTTCACCCTGTGCGGCGGCGACGTTGTGACGACCTTCAAGGAGGTCGCCGACGAACTGGTCTGCTATGACATACGGCCGGGCGAAGGTAAGGCGCCGCTGTCCTTCCGCCACGACCCGCGCCCGATCTTCGACATCGTCGCCGAGGTGCTCGGCTACAAGAAGCTTCAGGTCGTGCCCACCGGCGGCAATACTGACGAAGAGCGTGCGCGCGAGCAGTGGAACGACGGCAACAACGTGCTGGCGCTGCGTCCCGGCGTGGTGATCGGATACGACCGCAACGACGACACCAACGCCGCGCTGAAGGCCGTGGGCATTGAGGTTCTGGCTGTTCCTGGCGCCGAGCTTGGCCGTGGCCGCGGCGGCGGACATTGCATGAGCTGCCCGACTATTCGCGACGCGATCTGATCTCAAGGGGTAATCACCATGGCTTTCAATCTCAAGAACCGCAGCTTCCTCACACTTCGCGACTACACGCCGCGCGAGATCGCCTTCCTGCTGAAGCTCGCCGCCGACCTCAAGACCGCCAAATATGCCGGAACCGAGGTTCCCAAGCTTCAGGGCAAGGATATCGCGCTGATCTTCGAAAAGGATTCGACTCGCACCCGCGTCGGCTTCGAGGTGGCGGCCTATGACCAGGGCGCGCGGGTCACCTATCTGGGGCCGACCGGCAGCCATATCGGCCACAAGGAGTCGGTGAAGGACACCGCCCGGGTCCTGGGGCGAATCTACGACGCGATCGAATATCGCGGTTTCGGCCAGGAGATCGTCGAGGAACTGGCCAAGTATTCCGGCGTGCCAGTTTATAACGGCCTGACCAACGAGTTCCACCCCACGCAAATCCTCGCCGACTTCCTGACGATGCAGGAACATGTTGAAAAGCCGCTGCATCAGGTTTCCTACGTCTTCATCGGCGATGCGGGCAACAATATGGGCGATAGCCTGCTGATCGGCGGGGCCAAGATGGGCATGGATGTGCGGCTTTGCGCGCCGAAGGCGTGCTGGCCCTCGCCAGAGATCCAGGACCAGGCCCGGGCGGTCGCCAGCGAGACCGGCGCGCGGATCATGATTACCGAGGATACCGATGCCGCGGTGAAAGGCGTCGATTTCGTCTATACCGACGTCTGGGTTTCGATGGGCGAGGCGAAGGAGAAATGGGCCGAGCGCATCAAGCTACTGACGCCCTACCAGGTGAACGCAGCGCTGATGGCCAAGACGGGCAATCCGCGCGTGCGCTTCATGCATTGCCTGCCGGCCTTCCACAATACCGAGACGAGCGTGGGTGCGGACATCAAGGCCGAGTTCGGCCTCGATGCGATGGAGGTGACCGAGGAGGTTTTCGAAAGCCCGGCATCCATCGTCTTCGATCAGGCCGAAAACCGACTGCACACGATCAAGGCGGTGCTTGTCGCCACACTGGGAGCCTGAGATGCTGGTGGTCGCGGCGCTGGGCGGCAATGCCCTGTTGAAACGGGGCGAACCGCTGACGGCCGAGGCGCAGCGCGAGAACGTTCGGGTGGCAACCCGGTCTCTGGCTGCGGTGGTTCGCGCTGGCCATCGTCTGGTGGTTACCCATGGTAATGGCCCCCAGGTCGGTCTCCTGGCGCTGCAGGGCGCGGCCTACAAGCCCAACGAGGCCTATCCGCTCGACGTGCTCGGCGCGGAAACCGAGGGCATGATCGGCTACATGATCGAACAGGAGCTCGAGAATGCGCTGGATCACGCGCAGCCCGTCGCCACGCTGCTGACGCAGGTGGTCGTGGACGGGCGCGACCCCGCCTTCAAAAAGCCGAGCAAGTTCGTCGGGCCCGTCTATGAGCGGGCCCAAGCGGAGGAGCGGGCGAAGGCGGCGGGATGGACCATCGCCGCCGATGGAGACAAATGGCGCCGGGTCGTGGCTTCGCCCAAGCCCATCGAGATTCCAGACTTCAGGATCATCAAGCTCTTGCTGGATCACGGGGTCATCGTCGTCTGCACCGGCGGCGGCGGCATTCCGGTGGTGCGGCGCGACGACGGCAGCCTGATCGGGATTGAAGCCGTGATAGACAAGGATGCCGCGAGCGCCCTGCTCGCGCGCCAACTCGGCGCCGATGCGCTCCTGTTGCTGACCGATGTTGATGCGGTCTATCGCGACTTTGGCAGTGAAGGGGCAGCGTCGATCCCGGTGCTGACACCGGAAGGGGCCCGTGCGCTTGGCGCGCCGGCGGGATCGATGGGGCCGAAGGTCGTCGCCGGCGCTGATTTTGCCGAGACCCATGGCTTCACCGGGATCGGCCGCCTGGAGGATGCGATCGCTATTCTCGAAGGTCGTGCCGGCACCCGGATCGCAAAGGCCATGGGGTCAAATTGATTGCGCAGTAACTGTTGTGATTGTCACCCCACAACCCTTCGCTTCAGATGCGCATCAATGCATCTTAAACCGCCGGATACGAACTCAAATCTGGATGAAGCTTGGGGCAGGTCACATCAGCGCGTTACTGGCCTGCCTGTCCTGGTGTCAGATTGAGCCGCTTCTCCGCCAACAGGCGCACCAGCCAGTCGACGAAGACCCTGACCTTGTTGCTCAGGTGCCGGTTCGGTGGATAGACGACATAGAGCGGAATCGGCTCGGTTTGCCATTCGGGGAGGACGCGGACGAGGTCGCCCTTTTCGAGCGCGTCGGCGGCCATGAAGTGGGGCAGCAGCGAGATGCCAAGTCCGTTCAACGCCGCCGTCAGATAGCTGCGCGCGTCGTTCACCGCGACGACATAGCGCGCGTTTATTTCGATCTTTTCTCCGGCCCTTTCAAAGTCGAAGGCCATGGTGCGATTGTTCTGGGCCATGAAATAGCTGACACAGTGATGTCTGTCCTCCAGTTCGGAGGGATGGCCGGGGGTTCCATGCGTCTCCAGATAGCCCGGCGCGGCACATGTGATCACCGAAACCTCGGTGACACGGCGCGCGATCAGCGACTGGTCGGCCGGGACGCCGGCGCGGAGCGCGCAGTCCACGTTCTCCGCGAGATAATCGACGGGACGGTCGCCGACGCCGAGATCGACGCGGATGTCGGGGAACCTGGCATGAAAGTCGTGGAGGGCCGGAATGACGATCCAGTCGGCAAAGGCGCCCGCCATCTCGACGCGCAGACGGCCGCTCGGCGCCATGTGCGAGCTCGACAGGCCGGTGTCGAGTTCGTCGATCTGGGCGATGATCTGCGTCGCCCGCTCGTAATAGAGGGCGCCGTCCGTGGTCACCATGACGCGGCGGGTGGTTCGGTTCAACAGCTTGGTATGAAGATGCGCCTCCAGTCCCTGGATGAGATTGGTCACCGTTGCCTTGGGCAGGCTGAGTGCCTCCGCCGCGCGGGTGAAATTGCCCATTTCCACCACGCGGACAAAGGCGCGCATGGCTGATAGCTGATCCATGTGACAATTCCTGTCAGTATGCAGCGCGGTATTGTTCGAGATATGGAACAGTGTGCTCGCATTTGCGCTGCTTGTTCCGATCCACGGATAAAGTAGATTAGTTCCCAGGAAATGCAATCCATGCCGACGAATGGCGACGGTTGCAAGGGTCGCACAAAGGGCGATCAGATCGAAACCCAGCGTTTGACGTTTTTCGGTTCGCGGGGTTGTGCCCGTGCTTCTGCCGAGATTTGTAAAGTGCGGTCCGAGAAACAAGGAGAGGGCCTCCACATGCGCATTCCTCGTTATCTACCGGCGCCGGCGAAGCTCTTCGTGCGTTTCTTCCTGGCGGCATTGCACCCGGAGTGAGCGGCCCGATGTCGGTCGAAATCAAGGACATGACGCTTGACAATCTGGCCGTGGGCCGCGTCGGCGTCCGCGTCTATCAGGGGGCGGACTATGGCAAGGGTCCGCCGGTGCTGATCTATTTTCATGGCGGTGCGTTTCGCCATGCCGGGCTGGGCGACTGTCCGATGGCCGAATGCCTGGCTGGCACTGGCGCGATCGTCGTGGTGCCGGACTACAATGTCCTCGGTTCGGTTTTTCCAAAGCCGCTCGAGGTGGGCTTTAGCGTCTTCTCCTACATGGCGAAGAAGCGGGCCGGGTTCGGCGACCGCAAGTCCTTGCTGCTCGTCGGAGGTTCGGAGGCGGGCGGTAATATCGCCGCCGCGGTCAGCCTCAAGGCACGTGATCACTACGCCGATGAACTGGATGGACAGGTGCTGGTCTCGCCCCTGCTCGATCCTTTCATGGGAACGCCTTCCTTCCGCAAGGCCCGAGCCATCGGCATGTGCGAGCGCTGGGCGGACGGATGGAGCCACTATCTCAGCGGTGGGATGTGTCACCCCTATGCCGCCCCATCCGCCTGTTCGCGGCTTTCGGGACTTGCGCCGGCGCTTCTGCTTTCGGCTGAGGACGATCCGCTTCTCGACGAGACCCTCTCCTATGCCCAGCGACTGAAGAGCGCGGGCGTCGAGGTTCGACAGCATGTCCTTCCCGCCGGGACAGGCTGGCCATCGGTATATGGCGGGAAAACGGAGGAAGCCCCGAGTTGGCAGGAAAGCGCAAGCAGCGAGTTTGCAGGCTTCGTACGCGACATCTGCGCTCGGAGAGCTGATTTAAAGACCATTTGATCTTGAGCGGCGCCTCAGGGCCGCAAGGAGCTAGACCATGACAGAGAAAGCAAGACGCTGGGCCCTCGCGGGCACCGGCCTGGGACTGGCTGCGTCCATTTCGGCAGCCGCACTGTTCCTCGATCTGCCTTACGGCATCGCCGCCGCGAAGACCGACGAAGCGAGTTTGCCCGCGGCCGCCCCGCCGCCGCCGTCGGTCACTGTCGCGGTGGTGAAGAGCCGGGAAGTCACCACTTGGCAGGAGTTCTCAGGCCGGCTGGAAGCCGTCGACCGTGTCGAAATCCGCCCCCGTGTCGGTGGTGCGATCCAGTCCGTCGATTTCCGCGAGGGCGCGTTGGTGAAGGCCGGAGATCTCCTCTTCACCATCGATCCCGCGCCCTATGAGGCGACCCTTGCCCAGGCAGCCGGGCAGGTCGCCTCCGCGGAAGCCAAGGTGGCGCTGGCGAATACCGAACTCGAACGCGGCCGCCGTCTTGCGAGCAATCGCACGATCTCGCAGAGCGATCTGGACCAGCGCCAGAACGCCGTTGCCGAAGCGGAAGCCGCGCTGAAGACGGCCCAGGCCGTTCTTCGTTCCGCCCAGCTCGAGCTTGATTATACCAAGGTGCGCGCACCGGTATCCGGCCGCGCCGGCAAGATCGCGATCACCGCCGGGAACCTCGTCGCCGCGGGCTCGACCTCCTCGGCGCTGACGACCCTGGTGTCGGCCGATCCGATCTATGCAAGCTTCAACGCCAGCGAGGAGATCGTCGCGCGAGCCCTTTCGAGGCTGCCGGCGACCGATGGCGCGCTGCCGCCGATCGATCAGATTCCGGTCGAGATCGGAACGCTTGCCGACGAGGGCACGCCGATCAAGGGCAAGCTGCAACTGATCGGCAATGAGGTGGATGCGTCGAGTGGCACCATCGCGGTTCGCGCCGTGATCGACAACCCGCAAGGGCACCTGATCCCCGGCCAGTTCGTGCGAATCCGCATGGGTGATCCACGGCCGGACAACAAGATCCTCGTTAGCGAAAAGGCGATCGGAACTGACCAGGACAAGAAGTTCGTCTTCGTCGTCGATGCCGAAAACAAGGTGACCTATCGGCCGGTCGAACTTGGCGGCAGTGCTGATGGCGAGCGGATCGTCGTCAGCGGGCTTGCCGATGGCGACAAGGTGATCGTCAACGGGCTGCAGCGCGTGCGTCCTGGCGCATTGGTTGATCCGCAGACCAAAGAGGCGGTTGCGGCCGTCAACTGATTTTATCGGGCGGGGCGTCGCCGCTCCGCCTCTTCGAGCATCGCATCTGATCCGCCGGTGGACATCTCTCCGCCGGCCAGGGTCTCTTTGTCAGAGTTTCACCCTGGAGAGGGCTAGGATATGAGCATTTCACGCTTCTTCGTCGACCGGCCTGTGTTCGCAGGCGTCCTGTCGATCCTCATCGTCGTCGCCGGCCTGATCGGCATGCGTTCGCTGCCGATCTCGGAATATCCGGAGGTCGTGCCGCCGTCCATCGTCGTGCGCGCAGTCTATCCGGGTGCCAACCCCGTGGTCATTTCCGAGACGGTGGCTACCCCGCTCGAGGAGCAGATCAACGGCGTCGACGACATGCTGTACATGAACAGCCAGGCGACTTCCGACGGCGTTTTGACGACGACCGTCACCTTCAAGCTCGGCACGGATCCGGACAAGGCACAACAGCTCGTCCAGAACCGCGTCTCCCAGGCCGAGCCGCGTCTGCCGGCGGAGGTCCGCGCCATCGGCGTCACCACGGTCAAGAGTTCGCCGGACTTCATCATGGTGGTCAACCTGGTCTCGACGACCGACCGCTACGACGTGACCTATCTGCGCAATTACGCGACGCTGAACATCAAGGACCGGTTGGCCCGGATCGAAGGCGCTGGCCAGGTCCAGGTCTTCGGCGCCGGCGACTACGCCATGCGCATCTGGATCGATCCGCAGAAGGCGGCTGAACATGCGCTTGCGGCAAGCGACATTACCAACGCCATCCGCCAGCAGAACGTGCAGGCTGCGGCCGGCATCATCGGCGCGTCCCCCAGCCCGAGCGGTGTCGACCTGCAGCTCAACGTCAATGCGCAGGGGCGTCTGAGCACGCCTGAGGAATTCGGCGAAATCATCGTCAAGACCGGGAATGAAGGCGAGATCACGCGCCTCAAGGACGTTGCCCGCATCGAAATGGGCGCGGCCGATTATACGCTGCGTTCCCTGCTCGACGGTCAGCCGGCGGTCGCCATTGCCGTGCTGCAGGCGCCCGGTTCGAACGCCATCGAGATCGCCGACAATGTGCGCGCCACCATGGACCAGCTTCAGCTCGCCATGCCCGACGGGGTGAAATATGAGATCGTCTACGACACCACGGAGTTCGTGCGGGCCTCGATCGAAAAGGTCGTCGATACGCTTCTGGAGGCGGTGGCCCTCGTGGTCCTCGTCGTCATCCTCTTCCTGCAAACCTGGCGCGCGTCGATCATCCCGCTGATCGCGGTCCCGGTTTCGATCATCGGCACCTTTGCCGTGATGTATGCATTCGGCTTCTCGATCAACGCCCTGACGCTGTTCGGGCTGGTGCTCGCCATCGGTATCGTCGTGGACGACGCGATCGTCGTGGTCGAGAATGTCGAGCGCAATATCGAGAACGGGCTGTCGCCGCGCGAGGCGACCTATCGCGCGATGCGGGAAGTCTCAGGACCGATCATCGCCATCGCGCTGGTGCTCGTTGCTGTCTTCGTACCGCTCGCCTTCATCAGCGGCCTTTCCGGCCAATTCTATCGCCAGTTCGCGCTGACCATCGCCATCTCGACGGTCATCTCCGCCATTAACTCGCTCACCCTGTCTCCGGCCTTGGCTGCCCTCCTGCTGAAGGATCACCATGCGCCGAAGGACTGGCTGACAAGAACGATGGATCGGGTCTTCGGCTGGTTCTTCCGTGGCTTCAACCGGGCCTTCGGCGCGGCATCGAACGGTTACGGGCGCAGCGTCGGCGGTCTCCTGTCGCGCAAGTCGCTGGTCATGGTCGTCTATCTCGCGCTGATCGGCGCCACCTATACCGTCTTCAACGCCGTTCCGGGCGGCTTCGTCCCGGCGCAGGACAAGCAGTATCTGATCGGCTTTGCGCAATTGCCGGACGGTGCGACGCTTGACCGGACGGAAGAGGTGATCAAGCGGATGAGCGACATCGCGCTGGAACAGCCGGGCGTGGCCCATGCCATCGCCTTTCCGGGCCTGTCGATCAATGGTTTCACCATCGGTTCGAACTCGGGTATTGTGTTCGCGGTGCTTGACGACTTTGCCGAGCGAAAGACGCCGGAACTTTCCGGTGGTGCCATCGCCATGCAGCTGAACCAGAAGTTCGCCGGCATCCAGGACGCCTTCATCGCGATGTTCCCGCCGCCGCCGGTTAATGGCCTTGGCTCGACGGGTGGTTTCAAGCTACAGATCGAGGATCGTGCCGGCCTCGGGTACCAGGCGCTGGACGAGGCGACCAAGGCGTTCCTCGGCAAGGCATACCAGACGCCGGAGCTTGCGGGCCTGTTCTCCAGCTTCCAGATCAACGTGCCGCAGCTCTATGCCGATCTCGACCGCTCGAAGGCGGAGCAGCTTGGCGTGTCGGTCACTGACGTGTTCGAGACCCTGCAGATCTATCTCGGCTCGCTCTACGTCAACGACTTCAATGCGTTTGGCCGCACCTACAGTGTCCGGGTCCAGGCCGATGCCGCCTTTCGCGCCCGGCCCGAGGATATCGGCCAGCTCCAGGTCCGCTCGCGCACCGGGCAGATGATCCCGCTTTCGGCCCTGTTGAAGGTCGACAGCACCACGGGGCCGGAGCGCACCACGCGCTATAACGGCTTCCTCGCCGCCGACATCAATGGCGGCCCGGCGCCGGGCTTCTCGTCGGGTCAGGCGCAGGCGGCGATCGAGCGTATCGCCGACGAGACATTGCCGAACGGCATCACCTTTGAATGGACGGACCTGACCTATCAGCAGATTCTGGCCGGCAATTCGAGCATCGTCGTCTTTCCGCTCGCCCTGCTGCTCGTCTATCTGGTGCTGGCGGCCCAATACGAGAGCCTGACGCTGCCGATCGCGATCATCATGATCGTGCCGATGGGTGTGCTGGCCGCCCTGGCGGGGGTCTGGTACACGGGCGGGGACAACAACATCTTCACCCAGATCGGCCTCATGGTGCTCGTGGGGCTCTCGGCAAAGAATGCGATCCTGATCGTCGAATTTGCGCGGGAGCTGGAGTTCGAAGGCAGAAGTCCGGTCCAGGCGGCGATCGAGGCGAGCCGGCTCCGGCTGCGCCCGATCCTGATGACGTCCATGGCCTTCATCATGGGCGTCGTGCCGCTGGTGCTGTCGACCGGTGCGGGCGCGGAGATGCGCGCGGCCATGGGCCTTGCCGTGTTCTCCGGCATGATTGGCGTCACCTTCTTCGGCATTTTCATGACGCCGGTCTTCTACGTGCTCTTGCGTCGACTCACCGGCAATCGTCCGCTGGTGCACCACAATGACGATGTGCGGGAAGAGCATGGAGAGGAAACTCGTCGCATCGCCGCAGAATAGGGGCGTGAGATAATAATAATCGATGTGGAGGCCTTCTCAAGGGGCCTCCATTTACAGGTTTCCGCGTAACCGGCCGACAATCTCCGCGAAACCCTTGTGCCATTGCGCGCAAGGGTTTCTTTGAGTGGGTTGCTAGCTTAAGCCGCTGACGGAAAACCGCTTCTCGCGCGAAACTGGACGGAATGTGAGTCTCAGGTCAGAAATCCCGGGACAGAGGAACGCGCCCAGTTGCACCTTCAGGCGCCGACCGGCGTCTCTTCCGACGCGAAGTAGCCGGTGCCGGTGCTTGCCGCCTTCTCATGGCCAATGAACAGAACCGAAAGGCCGACGGAGCGGGCGAAAGGCAGGCCGCGTTCCTGACCGATCACCATCATGGCCGTTGCCCAGGCGTCGGCGATCATGCAGGTGCCGGCAAGTACCGTCACCGAGGCAGGCGAGGCGGTTAGCGGCATGCCGCGGCGCGGGTCCATCGTGTGGCTGAGACGGCGCTTGCCGACCTCGACCCAGTGGCGATAGTCGCCCGAGGTGGCGACGGCGGTGTCAGTGAGTTCGATAATGGAATGAGGTGCGCGGCGGTCGGGATCCGGCGCCTCGACAGCAACGGTCCAGGCCGAGCCGTCCGGCTGCGTGCCGATGGCGCGCAGTTCCCCGTCGATGGCCAGAAGGGCACCCTCGATACCGAAGGCCTTTGCCGTCTGGGCGAGCCGGTCGACGCCATAGCCCTTGGCGATGCCGCTCAGATCGAAAACCATCGCTTCGCTCTTGCGGGCGCGGCCTTGAGCGCGGTCAAGCTCGAGAACCTCATGGGCCGGTCGGCGTGGTTTGACGCGGGCTGCGCGGATGCGTGCCTCTTCGGCCGGATCCGTGCCAAAACCCCAGGCGGTCACGGCATCGCCCATGCCGATGTCGAAGGCGCCGCCGGTTGCGCGTCCGACCTCCAGTCCGGCGGCCAGGACCTCCATCAACTGGGGAGGCAGCAAGATCCATTCGCCCGGGTTGGCAGCGCTCAGGCGGTTGAGGTCGCTGTCCGGCTTCCACGTCGACATCTGCGCGTCCACCTCCGCCACGGCAGCCGCCATAGCCGTCTCTACGGGGACCGGATCGAAATCCGATGCGGCATGGAAGAGGGCGGACCAGCGGGTGCCCATGGTCGGACCGTTCAGGGTGTGGCGGGTCAGGTCAGTAAACGTCTTCGGCATAACGTCCCTCCGCCTTGAGTGCAGCGAGGGTCGGGCCTCCGCCTGCCAGGATTTCGCTCAGTGCGGCGGCAACGCCTGCTGCCATGTCGCGTCCGCCGCAGACCATGATCTGGGCGCCTTCGGAAACGAGGCGCGCCACGCGGGCGGCATCCCGGCGAAGGGCGTCCTGCACGTAGATGGGCGCCGGGCCACGGGAATAGGCGGTGGTCACTGATGTGAGCCGTCCCTCGTTCTGCCACTCGGCCAGTTCCTTGGCATAGAGCGCGTCGCTCGATGGGTGACGGGCGCCGAAGAACAGGTGCATAGGCTGAACGGCATGGTTGTTTCGGGCAAAGCCGGCGAGCGGCCCGATCCCGGTTCCGGCGCCGATCAACAGGACCGGGTTCTTGCCGCGCTTCGGCCGGAAGCCAAGGTTAGGGCGCAGGAATGCGTGGACGCTTTCCCCGGGCTCCAGCATGGTGAGCTGGGTGGAGCACAGCCCGCCCGGCTGCTTACGCACGCAGATCTCGACGAAGCCGTCGCGACTGCCGGATGCAAGCGAGTAGAAGCGTGGCACGGCCGAGCCTTCCGGCACGATGCCCAGCAGGTCCCCGGGCTCAAAGGCCGCGAAGGTCCGTCGCGTCAGCCGCTGCCACAACGAGGCTTGCGGCAGGGCAAAGCGCAGGATGGCAGTTGGCGCCTGGACTTCCGCGCCATAGTCGCGGCGGGAAACGAGACGGAGTTCACGCGTCAGGGGCGCCTTCGGCTGGTGATTGAGCTCGAAAGCCGATCCGAGCGCTTGCGAAAGCGAGCGGCCCCAGCGGGCGAAATCCTGCGGTGACTGGCGATCGACGGTGTCCATTGGCAGGAACTGGTGCCAGCCCTTGGATTCTACCGCCCGCGCGACTTCCGCGGCAAAACCACAGAAGGCGGGGAAGCTGCGATCGCCGAAGCCGAGGATCGCAACCTGGGCCGCTGGGGCCTTGGGCAAGGCGGCCAAGCGTTCGAGGAAGCCACGCGCCGAAGCCGGCGCTTCTCCCTCGCCATAGGTGGCGGCCAGCAGAATGATGCGGCGGGCCTTGGGCCATTGGTCCGGTGCAAGGGCGGACATCGCCGCGGTATGAACCTGGGCGCCCGTGGCGGTCAGGGTTTCCCGAAGCGTGTCGGCAAATGCCCAGGTGCTGCCGCCTTCGCTGCCAACCAGGATAATCGTGTCGCCCTGATCGGCGGGTGCGGAACTATCCTTTCGCTTGCGCAGGCCGGAGAACCAGAGCCTGATGCCGGACCAGGCCATGACCGGAACGCCAAGGGCCGAGAGCCCGAGAAGAAGCCCGAGGACTGATGCGCCCTGGCCGGTATGAAGCAGGGCGATCACGTCACTGACGCGCTGCCATGCGCTGGCGTCGTTCCAGGCGAGAAGTACACCCGTTCCCTGATCGATATAGCCCTCGCCGGAGGTGGTCTTCAGCGTGAATACGTCGGTCTTGTCGCCGGCCACGGGAAAGGTGAGCGAACGCAGCTCATCAATGGGAGTCTGCTGCAGGACTTGAATGGTTGCCGGCAGCAGGCCGGTTTCACCGCTCACGTTGGCTGGAAAGGCGGGAGCGCCAGCGCCCTCCGGAATGAGCCCGAAGGTTGCGGCCGTCATCCAAAGGGCCGTTACCGAGGAGAGGGTCAGTCCCCAGACCGCAAGGCGGGCAATCGAGGCGTGGCGACGGCCCTCGCCTGACCCGCGAAGGGGGGAAAACAGCCGTCTCCAACCACCGGCACGGCGCGCCAAGAGCGAAAGGCCGGAGATGCAAAGCAAGAGCATCGCCGCGGCACCGGACGCCACCACGATGCGCCCGCTGTCGCCGAGGAACAGCGAACGGTGCAGGTTCGTCAGCCAGCGTTGCAGCGCGGGGGTATCCGCGCTGCCAATTGTCGCGCCGGTCTTGGGGTCGATGGTCGCGGCGGTGGGCTGGTCGCCCTCGTAGAAATAGGCGGTAACCTTGCCGGAGGGTGCCTGCCGGATCTGCTCCACCGTCGGCTTTTGCGCCTGCACGCGGCTGGCGAGTTCGGCCACGCTCATGCCGGCCGAGCCCGGTGCGTTCATGGCCTCATAGGCGGGATAGACCGACAGGACCGCTCCGCTCAAAGCAACGATGCCAAGAAGGATTGCGGCGAACAGGCCTGGCCAACGATGAAGCGACCGGAACATGACAGGTACCCTTTCTGCTTAAAGGCCGTAGGTGAAGTCGGCGATATAGCGACTGCCCCCGACGGGCTTGCCGGCGCCGTCTGTGGTCAGTGGAACCACGATTTCCGCGGGGCTGTCGCGCATGTCCTCGACCGCGGCGTCGATGTGCAGTTTGTAGCCCGCGTCGAACAGCGTGTCGGCCAGGTCTAGCGTGATGGCCAGTGTGCGACCGGCCCCCACGCTGGCACCGGTTATGCCGCTGATGTCACCGGTATTGCCCCCGGAGGCGCGGTACCAACCGCTCAGGTGCTCGTAGTATTTGGCCTTGCCGCCCGCCATCCACAGGCTGCCGACATAGGTTCCATCGGCAGCTGTGACGTAATAGGCAAGATAGGCGCCGTCGCCGCCGTAGTTCTTGAGATTCGTGGTGAGCGTGACCTCGCGGGCGAAAGCCATGCCCGGAAGGGTGAGCGCGGTGGTGACCGCAAGGGCTGCAAGAAGGGATTTCATCGTCTGGTTCCTTTGATCGGAGGTATGGGATCAGTTGACCTGGACCTTGGGCTTCGATCCCTGGAGGAACAGCCCGTTGTTTGGCGGCGCTACGGTGCCGGCGGGCTCTGGTGAACGTTGTGTGCGTCCATACCTGCCGTTATCGTCGTCGTCGTCGTCGTCGTCATCGTCGTCATCGTCGTCATCGTCATCATGCTTGTCGTGATAACGCCCCTGGTACTTCGCCCGTTTGACGTCATCACCATCGTCGGAGTCGACAGTGTGGATGAGCGCTCCTGACGCTGACGCGTCGGGAGCGGGAGACACGAGAACGGAAAGCGGGGCTGCTCCGATGCCGAAGGCTGTGAGCATGGTGCCGGCGGCAAGAGTTGCGAGGAGAAGTTTGCGGTGCGTTTTCATGGTTGTGCTCCTTGGTGTTTGATGGGTGTTGAATGATGGTCCTGGCTGATCGCTTCCTGACGGCTGGCGCCGATCTGCTTCAGCTTGCCGTCAGCTTTTGCGCCGGTGGTCGACCTAGCGACGGCGGTGCTCGTGCTCGATCTCGATGACCCTGAGCGTTTGCGGATCGATCTTTGCCTCGAAGCGCTGGCCGTCAGCGTCCACGGCATGGATCTCGTAGCAGCCGTCATCGATCTTGATGCGCTTCAACTGCCAGCCGCGTGCCTCCACCATGGCGCGGACAGCTTCGCGGGGCTGCCAGTTCGCCATCGGGACATTGCAGTCGTCGTCAGCCTGTACCGAGCCGGCGACAAGGGCGACAAATGCCGCCGTCAGGATTGTTCGAGATGCCATGGTCGTGCCTCCACTCCGGATTTCGAGAGAATGGCGGTCTTAAGCTGACGGGTTCCTGACACGCGGTTCGACCGGTCTTCAGCTTCCCGTAAGGTGGCGGATGGACTAAAGCAGATGAAGGAAACCCGAGGGAGACCGATGAGGGTACTGCTGGTTGAAGATGATACCGTGCTGGGGGCCGCTGTTCGCGACCAGATCGCCGGCGACGGGCATTCGGTCGACTGGGTAACACGCCTGGATCGGGCCGGCGATGCGCTGGCGACCACGGTCTACGACCTGGTGCTCCTCGATCTGATGTTGCCGGACGGGCGCGGCATTCCCTTCCTCAAGACGCTGCGGGGCCGCGGTGATGTCACACCCGTCATCATCCTGACTGCACTCGATCAGGTGTCGGATCGGATTGACGGACTGAACGCGGGCGCCGACGACTATCTGGTGAAACCGTTTGACCTTGCTGAACTCTCGGCGCGCATTGGCTCAGTGGCCCGGCGTTACGTCGGCAATCCCAATCCGCTAATCACGCTTGGCCCGCTGGAGGTCGATCTCGCGGCTCGCAGCATCCTCAGCGGCGGCAGACCGGTGGTTCTAACGGCGCGTGAATGGGTCTTGTTCGAGGCTTTTCTGCAGCGCCCGGGCCAATTGCTGTCCAAGGCCCAGCTTGAGGAGAGGCTCTATTCGTTTGACAAGGAGGTCGAAAGCAATGCGATCGAGGTGCATGTCAGCCGCTTGCGCAAGAAGCTTGGAGCGCATGTGATCGAAACGGAACGCGGTCTCGGCTATCGCCTGGGGCGGCCATGAGGGGCCTGCGTTCGCTTCAGGCCAGGTTGGCGCTGGCCGTCGGATTGTCCGTCACGGTCCTCTGGCTGGCCGCCGCATCCATCACCGCCAATCGGCTCGGACATGAAATGGAAGAGGTCTTCGACAGGGAGTTGGCGGCGACGGCGCAACGTATCCTGCCGCTTGCGCTGCGTGATCTGCGCGTGCGTCGCGATCGGGATAAAGAGGACGATGACGATGACGATGAGCGTGTCAGTCGGCTTCGTCCGTATGACGAGGCTGTGACCTATGTCGTGCGCGACGAGCGTGGCCGCGTCCTCTTGCTATCGCAAGGCGCTGAAGAGGTGAACGTCCCGCCCTTTGAAGGCCGGGGCTTTAGCCAGACGTCAACCCATCGTCTCTATTATGACACGGCGCGCGACGGCGACGTCATTATTGCCGTGGCGGAGCCGCTCGATCACCGGGCCGAGGTGTCGCGCAACATGCTGCTCGGTCTTGCTTTGCCGCTGCTCGTCGTCATCCCGATGAGCCTGGCGGCTATCGCAGTTGCCAC
This sequence comes from Rhizobium arsenicireducens, assembly GCF_964021225.1. Classification (NCBI taxonomy): domain Bacteria; kingdom Pseudomonadati; phylum Pseudomonadota; class Alphaproteobacteria; order Hyphomicrobiales; family Rhizobiaceae; genus Rhizobium; species Rhizobium arsenicireducens. The sequence goes on from NZ_CAXHYK020000001.1 coordinate 4,081,293, forward strand.
TCGAAGCGGGTTTCGGCCTGTGCGCAAGCTGAAGCAGGCTCTGGAGGCACGGGGCAGGCAAGATTTGTCACCCTTGCCCGATACCGGGCTTCCGAGTGAACTTGAGCCAGTTGCGGGTGCGATCAATCAGTTGCTCGATCGGTTGAGGGGGGCCTTCGAAGCGGAGCGCAGCTTTGCAGCAAATGCGGCTCATGAATTGCGTACCCCGGTTGCGGGCGCGATCGCGCAGGCGCAGCGCATAAGGACGGAAACGCAGGATGCCGCCGCTGCACAACGCGCGACGGAGATAGAGACGACGCTTAAACGCCTGATGCGGATGTCCGAAAAACTGATGCAGCTTGCACGAGCCGAGGGAAGCCGCCTGCGGCTCGACGCACCGTCCGACTTGCGGCCGGTTCTTGCATTGATCGTGGCAGATTTTTCGCGCCCCGACGCCGGAGGACAGCAGATCGCCCTGTCAATGCCGCCCGGCCCGGTCCTCTCCGATCTGGATCCCGACGTCTTCGGCATCTTGTGTCGCAATCTGATCGAAAATGCCTTGCGTCATGGGAAGCACGGCTGTCCGATCGACGTCAGGCTCGATGAGAAGGGAACCCTGACCCTGAGTAATGATGGTCCGGTTCTTCCCCCGGAGACCGTAGAAAAGTTGATGCAGCGGTTCGAGCGTGGAACTGCGACCACGGAAGGTAGCGGGCTTGGCCTGGCCATTGTCAAGGCAATCACCGATCGGGCGGGAGGGCACCTCGCCATCACCTCGCCGGTTCCCAGAAAAGACAGTGGCGTCCAGGTGACCGTCCTGCTGCCAGAGAACCAGTCGGATCAGGAGCAAAAGATGTGATCTATGGCTTCGGCGATGTGGTGGAAACCACACGGCCTCTCAACGCCGGTACGAATCCACATTGCGCGACCGGAGTGCCGGGGCAATTGTCTACGTTGACGTCGAAAGAATACTGTCACTATCGATCGCGCGGGCTTGTGGTGAACGGAGCATCCGGGCAGGTTTCATGGGGCAGAGAGATTTCTCGCCAGGGACGTCTGTTGCAAACTGAGCGCCGTTTGCGGCAGGGCGAACGGGCCTGACGCCCGCCCGATCCGTTGCTTGTCCGATGCGGCAAAAGCAGACCGTGTCTCGGTTGCGTTCAAGAGCTCCACCACGGCCGTCCAGAGGTGGTAAAGGGAGCTTGCCGGGATCGTCTTGGCGATCGGGTTGCCCTCGAGATCGAGCGCATCGTGCCAGCAGCCCGCAGGCGCGGCCGACAGGTAGGTCTCCAGGATCACTTTCGCGACGGCTTCCGCTTCCGATCGGTGGGTGATATCGCCGAGCGCATAATACTGCATCAGAAATGCCTTCAACATTTCGACCTGGGGCCACAGCCGGCGATGCGGTGCAAGCGGCGCGCCGTCGAAGGTGGCTTCATCAAGCAGAAGGACCGATCGCTCGAAGCGTCCGACAGTCAAGCCGGTCGTCAGTAGTGTTTCGCAGCGTTCCTGGACATTCCGACCGGTCAGCAGGTCATAGCGCCTTGCCAGCCAGACCCACTCGCACATGTGGCCGGGTTCAAGCCGATTAGAGCGAAACCGGTCGGAAACCTCCCAATGCGGTCCGAAATTCTCGCGTAGCGGTCCCAGCGTGCCAGCATTGAAATGCGTAAGGAACAGGGCAAAGAGCCTATCGACCATTTGCCCGGATCGGGCATTGTCACTGGTCTCGCAAAGCGCCAGGCTTGCCTCCAGATAGTGCATATGCGGATTCTGGCGCCGGGGGAGCGAGCCGATGCTATCTTCGGCCCATCCGCCGAAGGGATCGTTCAGCGTTTGATCAACGGCGGCGATCGTCGCTTCGATGTGCAGCCGGTACTTGGGATCGTTCGTTGCCTTATAGAGCCAGGCAAGAGCCAGCAGCATGCAGGCATTGTCGTAGAGATCGCGCTCAGGATCCAGAACCTCATCGGTGAAACGATTGATTGTTCGTGCATACCCGGGCTTGTCGCCCGCGGTCCAGGCAACGCGATGCAGGTTGTGAAAGGCGCGTTCTGCCTTTTCCAGCGAGCCGGGCGGGCCGACTTTCAGTACGCTCGCATGCGCGTAGACATAGATCAATCGCCCGACCGTCCTTGTACGAACAATGCCTGTGGTCTCCGGCGTCCCATCGAGTTGAAGCGACTCCATGAAGTGGCCATGCTGCTCATCAAAGGCGGTCGCCGCCCACTTTGGCAACGCCTCGTCAACGACGTAACGCTCCAGCTTTTGCAGGCTCATGGATTTCTACCTTTCAGGAAGAGAGTGCGCGCTTCGGTAGCGGTTCAAATGCTCTTCGAAACGCGTTGGGTGCTGCTGCCAGCTCAGTGCCTAAGGGACTCGCGACTGAAGGAAGTGCCGCGGCATTCAGTGTGGAAAGCGTTAATCTTGGGTTGTAAGTCGCGAATTTCTAAAATCTTTCCGGTGACTGCGATTGTACAACTAGGAAATTACTGCATTTTAATTGTGATTTTCAGAAATTATTCTGATGCTATGGAATCATGATTCTGCCTTATTGTGAGATTTATTTGTGGTAACACACAATAACAGCCGACGAATATTAACAAGCCAATCAAATGGAACCTGTCGCATCTGGCGCGAGAGCTGCTTTCGTATCGAGAACACGATGGCGCGCAGGCAAACCGTTTGCGAATTTCGCGTGAAGCATCTGTCGAGGCATTCCTCTGATCCTGCCCAACCTGAATTCCGGCTAGTGCCAACCTTTCGAGAAGGGAATGCCGGAATGCGCTCTTTCAAACGTCTTGCGATCATTGGCAACTCACTGCCGCGGCGTTGTGGCATCGCGACTTTCAGCTGCGATCTGCAGCAGGCCATGTCGACGTCCTACGACCAGATTGAGACGTCCATCGTTGCCATGACCGACAACAAACAGACCTATGACTATCCGGCACAGGTCATGGCCGAAATCCATGACGAGGTCCTGCCGGAGTATGTCGCTGCGGCCCATCAGCTGAACGCCGGTGGCTATGATGTCGTGTCTCTGCAGCACGAATTCGGTATCTTTGGCGGCGAGGCGGGTTCCAACATCATAGCGCTCCTCCTGCGTCTGAAGATGCCGATCGTCACGACATTGCACACGGTGCTCTCGGAACCGACCCCTGCACAACGGGTGGTGCTCCAGCAGATCGCTACCGTTTCGGCGAGAATCGTGGTGATGGCCGAAAAGGGACGAGAACTCCTGCAATCGGTCTATGGCATCCCGGCGACAAAGATCGATGTCGTCGCGCATGGCATCCCCGACGTTGCTTTCAGCGAGCCGGACGCCGCCAAGGAGAAGCTCGGTTTTGCCGGCAAGTCGGTTGTCCTGACGTTCGGTCTGCTGTCGCCCAACAAGGGCATCGAGGTCATGATCGATGCGATGCCGGCCATCCTGCAAACATGTCCCAATGCCGTCTATGTCGTTCTGGGCGCCACACACCCGAACCTCCTGCGCGACGAAGGCGAAGCCTATCGCGAAAGCCTCAAGGCACGTGCGGAGGCGATTGGCGTCGGCAGCAAGGTCGTGTTCCTCGACCAGTTCGTCGATCAGCCAATATTGCTCGACTTTATCTCGATGTGTGACGTCTACGTGACCCCTTACCTCAATGAAGCGCAGATGACTTCGGGAACGCTCGCCTACAGCTTCGGGCTCGGAAAGGCGGTCGTTTCAACCCCCTATTGGCACGCAAGAGAACTGCTGGGCGATGGCCGCGGTTGCCTCGTGCAGTTTAACGCACCACCGGAGACCGCCGACGCCATCGCCCAACTGCTGAGTGACGCACCGCGTCGGCAGGCGATGCGAGAGCGGGCCTATGCCAGCAGCCGGTCCATGACCTGGGATCAGACGGCGCAGAAATACTTCGCAACCTTTATGGACGCCTTGCGCGACCAGCCGGCCAAGCCGGTGGCGTCTCGTGCCCAAAGCGTTGTTCTGGCCAGCCCGGGAGGGCCAAGCATCAATTGCGCACATCTCTTGGCGATGTGCGACGACACCGGAATCGTACAGCATGCCGTCAATTCGGTGCCGGACCGTTTGCACGGCTATTGCGTCGATGACAATGCGCGCGCGCTGATCCTTGCATGCGGTTTGTGGGCGGCGGGTGAAAAGGGATTGCCAGACCCCTTGGTGGCGCGTTTCGCGGCCTTTGTTCAACACGCCTGGAATGTCGACTTGGGGCGCTTCCGCAATTTCATGGGGTTCAGCCGCACATGGCTGGAGGACAGAGGCTCTGAAGACAGTCATGGTCGGACGCTTTGGGCGCTTGGCGTTTGCGCCTCGAGCGACAAGGACCAGGGGCGTCGTGACTGGGCAGCCGCGCTCTTTCCGCAAGCGCTGAAGGTCGTGGAGAGTTTCACCTCCCCGCGCGCCTGGGCGTTTACCTTGCTCGGCCTCGACAGCTATTGCAGCGTCCGGCCGGACGATCGTGGTGCAGTGCACCTCCGAACGCTGCTGGCGGATCGACTAATCGACCTGCTGGCGCTTGCAGAAGCGCCGGACTGGTTCTGGTTCGAGCAGGGCCTCTCCTACGACAATGCGCGTTTGAGCGAGGCTCTGATCCGCACCGGTAGCGCAACGGGGTCAGCCCGATACACAGACGCGGGCGTGCGCACCCTGACCTGGCTGATGACGCGCCAGACCGCGGCAGAGGGCCATTTCAGGCCTGTGGGCACCGAGGGTTTCCACGATGTGCGCAAGCGGCCCCGGCTGTTCGATCAGCAGCCGGTCGAAGCGACAGCGACAATTTCTGCCTGCATCGCCGCATGGCGGGTGACCGGCGACAGCGACTGGCGCGACGCCGCCTGGCGCGTGTTCAGCTGGTTCACCGGCAACAATGATCTCGGCGTACCGTTGATCGATGAAACAACAGGCGCCTGCCTCGACGGTTTGCATGCCGACCGGCCAAACCAGAACCGCGGCGGTAAATCCGCGATCTGTCTGCTGATTAGCATTGTCGAAATGCGCGAGCTGTCGCAACTGGAGGGGCGCCGCCCCGGAACCTTCGAATGGCGTGCCTGACCAGGACGCCATCTCCGTCACAACCGATAGCAACGCCGAGGCGACTTTGTCCCATCCCGCATTCCTGACCCGCCAAGCTCTCCATCTTCGTCCCGATTCATCCCGGGTGATCGTACGTCCCTTCAAACCGGCCACGGAACCGCGTGATCTCAATTCGACCGAGAGGTCGCGGGCAAACAACATCGTCGAGAGGGTTCTCTCCCTGGATGATCAGGCCACGGCAACTCAACTGTCTGATATTCTAGAGAATTTCGAGGGCCGGCATCGCAATCTGCTGAGAATATTCGAGGCCCGGGCAGATGCCATGGAGGAGGCGTTCACCGGACATGTCGCCTTCAGTCAGATGCAGCGCCAGCTGGTCGGTGCCTATTTCCTCAACGAATATTCCTTCGAGGCTGCGGCATTATTCAATCCGAGCATCGTGGCGCATCCCGACCAGAGCGGGGCGTCACCCGGCGGTTTGCGTTTCATCCTCAGCCTACGCGCCGTCGGGGAAGGGCATATCTCGTCCTTGACCTTCAGGTCAGGCGAAGTGGCCGCCAATGGCGCGGTTCTGATTGATCCGCCTGAAAGGCTTGCCTCGCTGCCGCAGGTTCTCGGCACCACGGTGCTCGATGACCACGATGGGGTCGATCTTGCCTTCAAGGACGACAGCGATGTCAGCGAGCGCGTGATCTTTCCGGTGACAGCTGCGCAATCCAACGGCATCGAGGATGCCCGCTTCGTGCAGTTTACGGATGAAGGCAAGTCAACCTATTACGCGACCTATACCGCCTATAGCGGCCAGGGGATCCGCTCGGAATTGATCGAAACGACCGATTTCATCAATTTCCACATGACCGCGCTTCAAGGAGCTGCGGCCCGCAACAAGGGCATGGCGCTCTTTCCCCGCAAGATCGACGGCAGGTTCGCCATGATCGCCCGCCAGGACAATGAGAACCTCTATCTCATCTATTCGGACGATCTGCACTACTGGGACGGGGGCAAGATGCTGATGGAACCGAAGTTCCCCTGGGAGTTCGTGCAGATCGGCAACTGCGGCTCGCCCATCGAATTGGAGGAGGGCTGGCTGCTGCTAACCCACGGTGTGGGCCCGATGCGCCGCTATTCGATCGGCGCCACGCTTCTCGACAAGCGCGATCCCTCGCGGATAATTGCACGCTCGGTCGAGCCGCTCCTGCACCCGGAACCCTCCGAGAGGGAGGGATATGTGCCGAATGTCGTCTATACCTGCGGCGCAATCCGCCATGGCAATCTGATCGTCCTGCCCTACGCGATTTCGGACAGCTATTCGAACTTCGCCACGATGAGCATTGGGGCGCTGTTGGCGGCCATGGCGCTCGTGTAGGATGGCAACCGGCATCCCCGGGCCTTCCATGATGCGATCACCATCGGCGTGCAGGACAACGGCCGACAGCGTTGTCCAAGGAGTGGTCTATTGCCGACCTAGAAGCGGGGCGGAACGGAGAAGCGCCTCGCATTGTTCGGCATCAATCGGCCTGCTGAAATAATAGCCCTGCATGTCTTCGCACCCGCATTGCAGAAGGAAAGCGGCCTGGGTTGCCGTCTCGACGCCTTCGGCGATTACGTTCAAGCCCAGCTTTTGCGCAAGCGAAACAATAGCCGCAGTGATCGCCATATTACCGGCATCTTCCGGAATATCGGCGACAAAGGAGCGATCGATCTTCAACCGGGATACCGGGAAGCTGTTCAGGGCGCTCAGACTCGAATAGCCGGTTCCGAAATCATCAATCGCGAGCTTCACGCCGAGCCCGGTCAGTTGTCGCATGCGGTCGATCGCGCCGTTCATGTCCTGCATGATCAGGCTTTCAGTGACTTCAAGCTCAAGGTATTGAGGATCGAGGCCACTGGTCGCAAGCGCATCTGCCACCTGCGATACCCAGGCTCTTTCCCTGAACTGGCGGGCCGACACATTCACGCTCATGACCAGGGGTGGGAGACCCTGTTCCTGCCAGGCTTTTGCCTGCCTGCACGCCTCGTTCAAGACCCAGTCGCCAATGTTGGCAATAAGTCCCGTCTCTTCAGCCAGCGGAATGAAGTCCGAGGGAAATACCAGGCCGAGCTGAGGATGTTGCCAGCGTATCAGCGCTTCCACACCAGAGACAGCACCGGACTGCTGGTTCCACTGAGGCTGGAAGTGCAGGACGAATTCGTCCTTCCCTAGACCCTGGCGCATCTGTTCGGTCAGCTTGAGCTTCTCGTGAGCCGTCTCTGCCATTTCGGTTGAGAAGATCTGCAAGTTGTCGCGGCCGACTTCCTTTGCCCGATACATCGCAGCGTCGGCGTTCAGCAGCAATTGCGCGACTGACATGCCGTGAACAGGGTAGCATGCGACGCCGATACTGCTCGTGACATGAAAATGCAGACCTTCCAGAAGCATCGGTTCGGCAATCCGCCTGCGCACGTGCTCAAATTTCTCCGAGAGCGAGCTGTCGGCGCCGCGTGCGATGGGGAGAGCGATTATGAACTCGTCGCCCCCGACCCGCGCCACCATTCCGCCGTCCTCAACGCATTCGCGCATTCTGGCCGCCGTAATCTTCAAGAGATCGTCTCCGGCCGCATGACCCAGGCTGTCGTTTACCAGCTTGAAATTGTCCAGGTCCACGAAGGCGACCGCCACGTCTCGGCCAGCTTTTTCAGCGGAAGCCAGCAAATTCTCAAATTCCGCATCCAAGTGCAGTCTATTCGGCAGTCCCGTCAGAGCGTCGTGACGGGCCAGAAAGCTGATGCGCGCTTCCGCACGGCTCCGTTCAATCGCAATGCCGGCAAGATCCGCAGCCAGTCCGATCAGATCATTATGCCTGGGATCCGGAGCGCCAGGCCTTTCCGAATATAGGTCGAGTGTCCCAAGGACCTTGCCTTGAGACCGGATGGGCATTGACCGGCACGACCGCAATCCCAAGCGTCGCGCCATCCTCAGACAATGCTCCGAGGGAGGCGCGTCCATCAAATCGAGCGCGCTCTGCGGCTCGCCGGAAAAAGCCGCTCTGCCTGAAATGCCGGAACCGTGGCTTACCTCGATCAGGTTGACCAACTGGCAGTACTCGGCAGGAAGCGAAGGAGCGGCGCCCAGGGACAGTTGGCGACCGTCGTCGGTCATGACCATAACCGCTGCGCGTGTGTCTCCCATTCGCGCCTCGATCATCAAGACCAGCTCTTCAAGCAACCGATCGAGTGGCATCCCTTTTGCCACCAGTTCCAGAAGTCGCGCCTGGGTCTGCAAAAGATGCTCGGCGGCTTTGCGCGCAGTGATATCGCGGGACATGCCGACAACGCCGATCGATTCCCCTTTGCCGTTGCGTAACGGCACCCGCGACATCATCAGCCACCGCTCGTCGCCGCCTCGAAGCGCACGTTCCTCGATACCGAGATCAGCAAGGCCGCTCGTCATCACCCTGCGCTCGACCTCTGCGATGCTCGTGGCTGCGTCGAAGGAGTGGAGGTCGAAATCCGTCTTGCCGATCAATTCGCTCGCGTGGTCAAAGCCGTTATCGCGAACGACCGCTTCATTGACGAACAGAAAGTGACCATCCGCGTCCTTGGCATAAATGTAGTCCGGGATATGATTGATCATCGCCTCGAGCCAATTGTGGCGCTCGGCGGCCTCTTGTTCAACAGCCCTGAGATAGCTCATCGCGTTTGCCAGGCGATCAGTTTCGGTCTCAGCTCCAGTCACGGGAGCGATCCGACCTTCATTCAAGAGGGGCCTTTTTGTCATCGAATTTTCCGTCACAGGGGTCGAACATGCCCTGTGTGAGGTATGATCCCAGATATGATAACTTCGCGTAAACTCGTGTGCGAAATTCGTCCCCTTCCGAGGAGCTTCTTGCGACTGTTCGTGAGCGCAGCCGCGCCGTCAGGGGGTGGGCATAGGCGAAATGCGCCGGGGGTTGATGCGTTTGTAAATTGGAGGCGTTGGGATCAGAGCACGGTTAGTCGACCCATCGGGGCTTGCGCTTTTCGGCGAAGGCCGCGCGGCCTTCACGGGCTTCGGCGGTGTCTGCGAGATCGGCGATCTTGCGTTCGGCGAAGGCGAGCCTGTCATCGCCCCCCATCTCCCGCATCTCGCGCAGCGCCTTCTTTCCGGCAGCGATCGCCGCAGGGGAGCCTTGGTCGAGCCTCTCCAGAACAGCGGACAGCCTCGCGTCGAGCTCAGCTGACGGCACGCAACGTGTGATCAGTCCGCTCAATTCGGCCAGCGTCGCAGGAATGCCGTCGCCGAGATAGGCCATTTCCTGCAGCCGCCTCAGATCCATTTGCGGCATCAACTTCGCCGTAACCATCATCGGGAACAGGCCGACCCGGACCTCCGGCAGGCCGAATTTCACATGCTCGGCGGCATAGGCGAGGTCGCAGGCAGCGACGAGGCCGATGCCACCGGCAAGGGCGGAGCCGTTGATACGTGCGATAACCAACCTGCTGCAAGTTTCGATGGCACGCAGGATTTCGGCAATCGGATTGGCGCCGCCTTCGAACCGGAACATCCCGCCGGCGCTTTCCTTGAGGTCTGCGCCCGAGCAGAAGCTGCGTTCGCCGGCGCCTGTCAGCACCACCGCCCGTAGCGTCTCGTCAGACGAGGCCATGTGGAATGCTTCGACAAGGCCTTTGGCCAGGGCCGCATTGAGCGCATTGTGCACTTCGGGGCGATTGAGCGTCAGCCACAAGACCTTGCCTCGGCGCTCAATGAGCAGTTCATTGGCCATTTCTCACCCTCCAGCCTGTTGTCTGGCGAGCAGCGCCCGTCCAGCACGCGACATGTTCTGCCGGCCGAGCGTGCTGCTGATCCAGGCTCCCGTTTCGGCAACCGCCGCCAGATCGACCCCTGTCGAAATGCCCAGGCCGTGCAGCAGGTAGAGCACGTCCTCCGTGGCGACATTGCCGGTGGCGCCCGGCGCATAGGGGCAGCCGCCGAGGCCTGCGACCGAACTGTCGAAGACGGAAATGCCCTCTTGGAGGCTCGCCAGCACATTGGCAACGCCCTGGCCGTAAGTGTCATGGAAATGCATGGCGATCCTCTCACGCGGCAGATCGGCCGCAACCCGGCCGATGATGCTGCGGATCTGCGTTGCCGTGCCAACCCCGATCGTGTCGCCGAGCGACAGTTCATAGCAACCCATGGCGATCAGTTCGCTCGCCATGGCCTCGACCTCGGCGGGCGGCACGTCGCCGTCAAAGGGGCAGCCGGCAATGCAGGAGATATAGCCGCGGACCTCGATGCCTTGGGCGATGGCGAGATCGAAGACGTCGCGGAGTCGGGAGAGGCTTTCCGCCCGGGAGCATCCGAGGTTCTTCCGGCTGAAGCCTTCCGATGCGGAAACGAAGACCGCGATCTCCTGCACGTCGGCCGCAATCGCCGCCTCCATCCCCTTGAGGTTGGGCACCAGGGCTGGATAGGAGGTGCCGGATCGCCTCGACAACCTGCGGAATACGTCATCAGACGCCGCCATCTGCGGCACCCATTTCGGTGAGACGAAAGAACCCGCCTCCACGGCGGGCAGTCCGGCGGAGGCCAGTCGTTCAACGAGTTCGACCTTTACGCCGACAGGCACTTGAACGCTCTCGTTTTGCAGCCCGTCACGGGGGCCGACCTCGACGATCTTGACCCTTTGCGGCATCTCCATGTCAGTCGGTCTCCGGCTCAAAATCGACCAGCACGATGCCTGCCTCGACCATCGCGCCTTCCTCGCAATTCAGCGACATGACCAGACCGGCCATCGGCGCGCGGATCGTATGCTCCATCTTCATGGCCTCCATGATGACGAGCGCCTGGCCCGCCACGACCTGGTCACCGGCCCCGGCCAACACGGCGCGGATAACGCCGGGCATTGGTGACGTCAGCCCGCCGACCGATGCTTCGGGACCCTCGGATCCGGCGAGGTCGGGGGGCGACACGCGATAGCGGTTTCCCTCGATGAGGAGATCGAAGGCCTGTCCGTCCGGAAGGAAGTAGCCGGTATGTTTCCTTCCGCCGATCATCGTGGAAAGCCTGCCATCCTGGCCAAGCATGCCCTCGACCAGGATCGTTTCGCCGTCGACACCGATCTCGAAGCCGCGCGCCAGATGGGCAACGTCCAGTTCCATTGGCGTTTTTGCAAGAGAAAACCGCAGCGTCTCACGCGCCGGTTCATTGAGCCGGAAAGCATTCGTCATGCCCCATGGACTGTAAGGATCCGTTACAGCCATGGAGCGGCGCCCTGCCGTTGCCCTGCGCGCCAGCAAAAGGCCAAGTGCGGCCATCGCAACCGTGGTGTCGTCGGCTGTCGGTTCGAGCGTGAGCGCAGCCTCGTTGCGGGTGATGAAGCCGGTATCGAGATTGGCGTCCTTGAAATCCTCAAGTTGCGACAGCTTCGCCAGGAAACCGGCATTGCTGGTCACACCGGCAATCGCCGTGCCCCGCAGGGCGGCGCTGAGGCGCCGCACCGCCGAGGCGCGATCGATGTCCCATACGATCAGCTTTGCGATCATCGGATCGTAATGCACCGTGATTGCGTCGCCGGCACTGACGCCGCTGTCGATGCGGACGTGGGCGTTCGGCCCGGGCAGGACGAGATGGCTGATCCTGCCGATCGACGGGAGGAAGTCATGTTCCGGATCCTCGGCATAGAGGCGTGCCTCGATCGCATGACCGTGGATTTCCAGATCGGCCCAGCCGCTTGGCAGGCGTTCGCCGGCCGCCACCCGCAATTGCCATTCGACCAGATCAAGACCGGTGATGAATTCGGTGACCGGATGCTCGACCTGAAGCCGGGTGTTCATTTCCATGAAGAAGAATTCGCCGTTTTCATCGAGCAGGAATTCCACCGTGCCGGCACCGGAATAGTCGATCGCGCGGGCGCAGGCGACGGCCGCATCGCTCATTCGCTTGCGCAGGCTGTCCGACAGGCCGGGGGCCGGGGCCTCCTCGATGACCTTCTGGTGGCGGCGCTGGATCGAGCAATCGCGCTCGAAAAGTGAATGGCAGTTACCGTGGTTGTCGGCGAAGACCTGCACTTCGACATGGCGGGGGCGGACGAGATATTTCTCGATCAGCATCCGCTGGTCGCCGAAGGCGGCCAGCAACTCGCGCTTTGCGCCCGCCAGTTCGGCGGCAAAATCCTCCGGCTGGGAGACGATGCGCATGCCCTTGCCGCCACCGCCGGCGGACGCCTTTATGAGCACCGGATAGCCGATCTTCTCCGCCTCTGCGGTGAGCCTGTCGGGCGACTGGTCGTCTCCATGATAGCCGGGAACCAGGGGCACGCCGGCTGCCGCCATCAGGGTCTTGGCCGCGCTCTTGCCGCCCATCGCACGGATCGCCTCCGGGGGCGGGCCGATGAAGACGAGACCGGCGGCCGAACAGGCTTCGGCAAAATCAGCGTTTTCCGCCAGGAAGCCGTAACCGGGATGGATCGCATCGGCGCCGCTTGCAAGCGCGGCGGCAATGATCCTCTTGCCGTCGAGATAGGAATCGCGGGCCGGCGCCGGCCCGATCGCGTAGGCTTCGTCGGCCATGGCCACGTGGACTGCATCGCGATCCGCCTCGGAAAACACGGCGACCGTGCCGATGCCCATCCGATGCGCTGTTCGAATGACCCTGCAGGCGATTTCGCCGCGATTGGCGACAAGGATTTTTGAAAACATTGCCGCCTCACATCCTGAATATGCCGAACTGCGTGCGTTCGACGGGTGCGTTGAGCGCCGCGGAAAGACCGAGGCCCAGCACCATGCGTGTGTCCGCAGGATCGATCAGGCCATCGTCCCAGAGTCGCGCGCTGGCGTAGTAGGGATGGCCTTCGGTGTCGTATCGTTTCCGGATCGGTTCCTTGAAAGCCTCTTCTTCCTCGGCAGGCCAGTCTCTGCCTCGTGCCTGCAAGCCGTCGCGCCTGACCTGCGCCAGCACCGAGGCCGCCTGCTCGCCGCCCATGACCGAAATCCGCGCATTCGGCCACATCCAGAGGAAGCGCGGCGAATAGGCCCGGCCGCACATGCCGTAGTTGCCGGCACCGAACGAGCCTCCAATGATGACCGTGAATTTCGGCACTTTGGCGCAGGCCACCGCCGTCACCAGCTTTGCGCCGTCCTTGGCGATGCCTCCCGCCTCATACTTCTTTCCGACCATGAAGCCGGTGATGTTCTGCAGGAAGACGAGCGGAATGCCGCGCTGGCAGCAAAGCTCGATGAAATGCGCGCCCTTCAGCGCCAATTCCGAAAACAGGATGCCGTTGTTGGCGATTATGCCGACGGGATAGCCGAAGATATGGGCAAAACCGCAGACCAGCGTCGTACCATAGAGCGCCTTGAACTCGTCGAATTCGGAGCCATCGACGATGCGGGCGATCACTTCGCGGACATCGAAGGGTTTGCGCGTATCGTCGGGCACGATGCCGTGCAGTTCTTCCGCCGGATAATGTGGTTCGACAGGTCGCCGGATTTCAAGATCGATGTGTTTGGGGCGGTTGAGCGTGTCGACGATACGTCGTGCCAACGCCAGCGCATGGCGGTCATCATTGGCATAATGGTCCGTGACGCCGGAGGTGCGGGAATGGACGTCGGCTCCGCCCAGTTCCTCTGCAGTCACCACTTCACCGGTGGCGGCCTTTACCAGGGGCGGTCCGCCGAGGAAGATCGTACCCTGGTTCTTGACGATGATCGACTGGTCGCTCATCGCCGGCACATAGGCTCCCCCTGCCGTGCAGCTTCCCATGACGACGGCGATCTGCGGAATGCCTTCCGCCGACATGGTCGCCTGATTGTAAAAGATGCGTCCGAAATGATCCCGATCCGGAAAGACCTCGTCCTGCCGGGGCAGGTTCGCTCCGCCGGAATCGACAAGATAGATGCAGGGCAGGCGGTTCTCCCGGGCAATCTCCTGGGCGCGCAGATGCTTCTTCACCGTGAGAGGATAGTAGGTGCCGCCCTTCACAGTTGGATCATTGGCGACGATCATGCATTCGCGGCCGCTCACCCGCCCGATACCAGTGAGGATGCCAGCGGCCGGTACGGCTTCGTCATAGACCCCGTGTGCTGCGAATTGCGACAGTTCCAGAAATGGCGTGCCAGGGTCGAGAAGCGCGTTGATGCGATCGCGGGGCAGAAGCTTGCCACGTGACAGGTGCCGCGCGCGCGCCGTCTCGCCGCCACCCAAGGCGATGTCGGCAACCTTGGATCTCAGATCGTCGACAAGGCCGCGCATGAAGGCGACATTGGCATGATAGGTGGCGTCGCGGCTGAGGGAGGATTTGAGCTGCATCATCCCCTCACGCATTGCTCTTGAAGAGTTCGCGGCCGATCAACATGCGGCGGATCTCGCTGGTGCCGGCACCGATCTCGTAGAGCTTGGCGTCGCGCAAGAGGCGGCCGGCAGAGCTGTCGTTCATGTAACCGGTTCCGCCCAGAAGCTGGATGGCGTCAAGCGCAACCTGCGTCGCCCGTTCGGCCGCAAACAGGATTGCTCCTGCCGCATCCTGTCGGGTGGTTCGGCCGCTGTCACAGGCCCGCGCCACCGCATAGACATAGGCCCGTGACGCGTTCATGGCCGTATACATGTCGGCGATCTTGCCCTGCACCAGCTGGAATTCCCCGATCGGCTTGCCGAACTGGCGGCGTTCGCGGCTGTAGGGCAGGACGAGATCGAAGGCCGCCTGCATGATGCCGATCGGGCCGGCCGCCAGCACGGCCCGCTCATAGTCGAGCCCGCTCATGAGTACGGTGACGCCTTCGTTCACTTTGCCGAGCACGTTTTCCGCGGGCACTTCGCAATCCTCGAAGACCAGTTCGGAGGTCGGCGAGCCACGCATGCCGAGCTTGTCGAGCTTTTGCGCCGGCCGAAAGCCCTTGTATCCCTTTTCGACGATGAAGGCCGTCATGCCGCGTGGACCGGCCGCCATATCGGTCTTGGCATAGACAACCAGCGTATCGGCCTCGTGGCCATTGGTGATCCACATCTTGGTGCCGTTCAGCACGTAGCGATCACCCTTGTGTTCCGCCTTCAGCCGCATCGACACGACGTCGGACCCGGCTTCGGTCTCGCTCATGGCGAGCGAACCGACGTGCTCGCCGGATATGAGTCTGGGCAGATATCGCCGTTTCTGCTCGGGCGTGCCCCAGCGATGGATCTGGTTGATGCAGAGGTTGGAATGTGCCCCGTAGGACAGGCCGACGGAAGCCGATGCGCGGCTTATTTCTTCCATGGCCACGCAATGGGCGAGATAACCCATCTCGGACCCACCATATTCCTCGGCAACAGTGATGCCGTGCAGGCCAAGTGCACCCATCGCCGGCCAAAGGGCGCGCGGAAAGCGGTCCTCCCTGTCGATATCCGCTGCGATCGGCGCAATCCGGTCACGGGCGAACTTGCGAACACTATCACGCAAGGCGGCGATCTCCTCCCCGAGATCGGCATCGAAAATTGCGGCGAGATCCTGGCCCATCGCTTAAACTCCTCCTCCAGACGGATCGTAACGCAGCCGTCGCCTGCGATTAAAGGCAGCCGACGTCTCCTCCACGCCGGCTGCAGTGTCCTATGCCAGTTCGCCTCCGGTGAAAGCCGCCGAACGGCGCACGAATGTCTTGATCGCAAAATTGGACTGGATGCGCGCTACCCCGGGAACCGTGGTCAGGAAGTCGAGTAGCTGCTGGTAATGGGGCAGGTCACGGACCATGGCATGGATCAGATAGTCCGTGCTGCCGCTCGTCTGGTAGCCGCCGACCACTTCCGGGAGGGACGCGACGCTCTGTTCGAATATCGTCAGTACATCCTTGATCTGCCGTTCGAGCGTCACGGAGATAAACACGCCCATGGTGCCGAGCAGTCGGTTCTCGTCGAAAACGGCGGTGTATCCGCGGATGATCTGCGCGTCCTCCAGCTTGCGCACGCGCCTGAGCGTCGGTGTGAAGGAAAGTCCGATGCGGGATGCCAGATCACGCCAACTTATGCGCCCGTCCTCACTGAGGACGTGGAGGATTTTCCGATCGAAGCTGTCGAGATCTTCCATGGGTCAAATGATCTACAGTTCTTGGCACCAGTGGATCAAAGATATGAATCTTGAGTTGTCTGTCAATCAAAATAGCTTTGAAATGAATTCTGCATGGTGATACCGTTTACCAATCGCAGGTCGATGGGGTTATTTAATCTCATAATCCGGCGATGTGCAATTCGGGCTTGGAGGAGCCCGAATTCCAGCAAAGTTCTTTCCAAGGAGGTGGGAAGTGGCCGAGCATGATCCTATCGTTATCGTCGGTTTTGGCCGAACACCCATGGGCGGATTTCAGGGCGATCTGAAATCCGCAACAGCGCCCGCTCTCGGAGCAACGGCGATAAGCGCGGCGGTCGGGCGCGCTGGGATCGCCGCGGCCGAGGTCGACGAAGTCCTGTTCGGTTGCGTGCTGTCGGCCGGTCAAGGGCAGGCGCCGGCGCGACAGGCCTCGATTGGTGCGGGCATTCCGAACACCACCGGCGCCACCACGATCAACAAGATGTGCGGCTCGGGCATGAAGGCCGTGATGCTGGCCCATGACCTGATCGCCGCGGGCAGTTCGTCTGTCGCGGTCGCCGGCGGCATGGAGAGCATGACCAATGCTCCCTACCTGCTGGATCGCGCCCGTGCCGGCTATCGTCTCGGCCATGGCAAGCTGACGGACCACATGTTCCTTGACGGGCTTGAGGATGCCTATGATCGCGGCCGGTTGATGGGGACCTTCGCCGAGGATTGCGCCGACGCCTACCGGTTCACGCGCGAGATGCAAGATGCCTATGCGGTGGCCTCGCTGACCCGTGCCCGCAAGGCGATAGCCGAAGGTCGGTTCGAACACGAGATCGCTCCCGTCACCGTCGTTAGCGGCAGGACCGAGCAGGTGATCGCGATCGACGAGCAGCCCGGCAAGGCCCAGCCTGACAAGATCCCCACTCTCAAACCTGCCTTTCGCGACGGCGGCACTGTGACGGCGGCCAATTCCAGTTCCATTTCCGATGGCGCGGCTGCGCTGACGCTCATGCGCCGGTCTGAAGCGGAACGACGCGGCATCTTACCCCTTGCCACGATCATGGGGTACGCGACGGACGCACGCGCGCCGGCGCAATTCACCACCGCGCCGGTCGGTGCGCTCACTCGACTTGCAGAAAAGACCGGTTGGCAACTCGCAGATGTCGATCTGTTCGAGATCAACGAGGCCTTTGCGGTGGTCGTCATGACGGCGATGCGCGAACTCGACCTGCCGCATGACAAGGTCAACGTCCATGGTGGCGCTTGTGCACTCGGTCACCCGATCGGGGCTTCGGGGGCGCGGATCATCGTGACGCTGCTTTCCGCGCTTCAGCAGTATGACCTCAGGCGGGGGATGGCTGCGGTCTGCATCGGTGGCGGCGAGGCGACAGCAATCGCCATCGAGCGCGGCTGAAGACCATAGCGACTTGGTTCCCCGCCTGGAGGAGGTGGCGACCGTGAGGAGGAGCATAAGGGCATGACCGAGAGCACGCGTTTGAGCTTGCATGTGCCGGAACCGGCCGTCCGCCCGGGCGACCAGCCGGACTTTTCCAATGTTGAAATCTCAAAGGCGGGATCGGTGCCGAGGCCTGAGATCGACGCCGCGCCGGAGACCATGCGCGATCTGGCCTATTCGATCATCCGGGTGCTCAATCGGGAGGGCGAAGCGGTCGGCCCCTGGGCCGGCCTGCTGTCGGACGAGGAACTGCTTGCCGGGCTGAAGCATATGATGCTGCTGCGCGCCTTCGATGCGCGCATGCTGATGGCGCAGCGGCAGGGAAAGACATCCTTCTACATGCAACACCTTGGCGAGGAGGCGGTCAGTTGCGCCTTCCGCAAAGCCCTTTCCAGGGGCGACATGAATTTTCCGACCTATCGCCAGGCCGGATTGCTGATCGCCGACGACTATCCGCTCGTGACCATGATGAACCAGATTTTCTCCAACAAGGAGGATCCCCTGCACGGAAGGCAAATGCCCGTGCTCCATTCGTCCAAGGAGCATGGCTTCTTCACGGTATCGGGCAATCTCGCCACCCAGTTCGTCCAGGCCGTGGGATGGGCGATGGCCTCGGCGATCAAGGGGGACACGAAGATAGCGGCGGCCTGGATCGGCGATGGATCGACTGCGGAATCCGATTTTCATTCCGCGCTGGTCTTTGCCTCGACCTATAAGGCGCCGGTCGTTCTCAACGTCGTCAACAACCAATGGGCCATTTCGACGTTTCAGGGTATTGCGCGAGGCGGTTCCGGTACCTTTGCCGCACGCGGCCTCGGCTTCGGCATTCCGGCATTGCGGGTCGATGGCAACGACTATCTTGCCGTCCATGCCGTGGCGCGCTGGGCGGTGGAACGGGCACGTCGCAACCTCGGCCCGACACTCATCGAACATGTGACCTACCGTGTCGGTGCCCATTCCTCGTCGGATGATCCCAGCGCCTACCGGCCGAAGACCGAGTCGGAGGCATGGCCGCTCGGCGATCCGGTGTTGCGGCTGAAGAATCATCTCATCGTCCGCGGTGTCTGGTCAAAAGAGCGGCACCTGCAGGCTGAAGCCGAAATCATGGACATGGTGATCAGGGCGCAGAAGGAGGCCGAGAGCCACGGCACCTTGCATGCCGGCGGAAAGCCGTCCCTGCGTGACATCTTTGAAGGTGTCTATGCCGAGATGCCGCCTCACCTCCAACGTCAACACCAGATGGCGGGGTGCTGAGATGACCAGAATGACAATGATCGAAGCTGTCCGTAGCGCCATGGACGTCTCGATGGAGCGCGACGACGATGTCGTCGTCTTTGGCGAGGATGTGGGATATTTTGGCGGCGTCTTCCGTGCCACCCAGGGGCTCCAGGCAAAATACGGCACCACGCGTTGCTTCGATGCACCGATCAATGAATCCGGCATCGTCGGCACGGCGATCGGAATGGCGGCCTATGGGTTGAGGCCCTGCGTCGAGATCCAGTTCGCCGATTACATGTTTCCCGCCTACGACCAGATCACCCAGGAGGCGGCGCGGATCCGTTATCGATCCAATGGTGACTTCACCTGTCCGATCGTGCTCAGGATGCCGACGGGCGGCGGGATTTTCGGCGGTCAGACCCACAGCCAGAGTCCGGAGGCGCTCTTCACCCATGTCTGCGGTCTGAAGGTCGTCGTTCCATCAAACCCCTTCGATGCCAAGGGCCTGCTCATCTCGTCGATCGAGGATCCGGATCCGGTGATCTTCCTCGAGCCGAAACGTCTCTACAACGGTCCGTTTGACGGCCATCATGACCGGCCGGTAGTTCCCTGGTCGGCCCATGCGCTCGGCGAGGTTCCCGACGGGCACTACACGGTGCCGATCGGCAAGGCCGAGATCCGGCGGCCGGGCAACGACGTCACCGTGATTGCCTATGGCACAATGGTTCATGTGGCGCTGGCGGCGGCCGAGGAGACGGGCGTGGATGCCGAGGTCATCGACCTTCGAAGCCTGCTGCCGCTCGATCTCGACACGATCGTACAATCCGTTTCGAAGACCGGCCGCTGCGTGATGGTCCATGAAGCGACGTTGACCTCGGGCTTTGGTGCGGAGGTGACAGCGCTCGTGCAGGAGCACTGCTTCTACCATCTGGAAATGCCCGTGGTCCGCGTCGCCGGCTGGGACACACCTTATCCCCATGCCCAGGAGTGGGACTATTTTCCCGGTCCGCTCCGCATCGGCAGGGCGCTTGAAGAAATCATGAAGGGGTAACCCATGAGCGAATTTGTTCTCAATATGCCCGACGTCGGTGAAGGTGTTGCCGAGGCCGAACTTGTCGAATGGCACGTGAAGGTCGGCGATCCTGTCCGCGAAGACACGGTGTTGGCGGCCGTCATGACCGACAAGGCGACGGTCGAGATACCCTCGCCGGTGGCGGGCGTCGTGACCTGGCTTGGCGCAGAAGTGGGTGACACGGTCGCGGTCAAGGCGCCGCTGGTGCGGATCGAAGTCGCGGACGGCGGGGAGGAGCCCGTGTCCGTGCAGGATGAGCAATCGGCAGTGGAAGCGCAAACTCGTTTGCCGGTTGACGAGGCGCCAGAGCCGGTTTCGTCGCAGGCCGGGTCTCTGGCGGCTCCCGTCGCCGAACCTGTCTCCAAGCCGCTGGCGGCCCCAGCCGTTCGCCAACGCGCCAAGGAGGCAGGCATCGATCTTGCGCAGGTAGGGGGAACCGGGCCAGAGGGTCGCGTCACGCATGAGGATCTGGATCTCGTCCTGTCGTCCGGCGCGCATGCTCCGGCAACCACCGGCCTTACCCGAAGGACCTCCGTCGAGGAGATCAGGATTACCGGAATGCGGCGCAAGATCGCCGAGAGGATGGCGCTTTCCGTCTCGCGTATTCCCCATATCACCTATGTCGAGGAAGTCGACGTCACCGCTCTCGAGGAACTTCGCGCAACGATGAACGGCAGGCGAAAGCAGCATCAGCCGAAGCTGACGATCCTGCCCTTCCTGATGCGGGCGCTGGTCAAGGCGGTGGGTGAGCAGCCGTCGATGAACGCCACATTCGACGGGGATGAGGGCGTCATCACCCGCTACGCGGCGGTGCACATCGGCATCGCCACGCAGACGCCGGCCGGCCTCGCCGTTCCGGTCGTTCGCCATGCCGAGGCCCGCGGCCTATGGGATTGCGCTGGCGAACTGGCGCGCGTTGCCGAGGCCGCGCGAGACGGTAGCGCCCAGCGCGAGGAACTGGCCGGTTCAACGATCACAATCAGTTCACTCGGCTCGCTTGGCGGCATCGTCTCGACGCCGATCATCAACCATCCGGAAGTGGCGATCATCGGCGTCAACAAGATCGCCACGCGGCCCGTCTGGGATGGCAGGAGCCAGTTCGTGCCGCGCAAGGTGATGAACCTGTCTTCCAGCTTCGATCATCGCGTGATCGACGGCTGGGACGCCGCGACCTTCATCCAGCGGCTCAGGATCCTGCTGGAAACGCCTGCGCTGCTCTTAATTGAAGACTGAGGCCGTCTCGGCGGGAGGGCGCTACGCTTTGTTTCGCATCAGTGTCACCGCCACCGACAAGCCACCCTCGGTGCGGTTGCGAAAATCCAGGCTCCCGCCGAGGCGTTCGACGGCCATCTGGACGATGGACAGCCCAAGGCCGCTACCGGAGGCCGCCCCTTGGGAGCCCCTGTAGAACCGGTCGACCGCCCGCTTCTGCTCGGTCGGAGACATGCCGGGTCCCGGGTCGTCGATTTCGATCGTCAGGCGATCATCCGAGAAGCGGATGGCGCAGACGGCTTGCGTTCCCTCAGGGGCATGCTGTAGTGCGTTCTCCAGCAGGTTCCGCAGGGCCAACCGTAATAGTGTTCGGTCGGTTGCGATGCACATCGTCTCTTTTCCGGCATCGGGACGGATTGTGATACGTACATTTCGTTGAACCGCTACGGGCGACAGTTCGGTGGAAAGCTCCTCGATCAGCCGCAGCACATCGACCTCATCCTGCGCGACGGCGTTGTCCCGCGCATCCACCCGCGCCATGTCGATCAACTGCCGGACCATGCGACTGGTGCGGTCTACGCTGTGGAGAATCTGGCCGAGGGCCTGGCGCCGGGTGTCGGGATCCTCGCTGCGAATAGCGATCTGTGCTTGTGTCCTCAGACCGGCGAGCGGCGTTTTCAGTTCATGGGCGGCGTAGGCGGTGAAGTCGCTTTCCCTTGCGCGCACGTCTTCGACTCGCCGGAATAGGCTGTTCAAGGCGACGATCATGGGCCGGATCTCGCGGGGAGCCGGCGCCTCGGAGAGGGGGTGAAGCTCGGTTGCGGAACGCGATGAGAGGCTCGCCGCGATCCGGTTGAGCGGGGCAAGTCCGCGACCGACGCTCAGCCAGATCAGCACTGACAACAAGGGCAGGATCACCAGGGCCGGAAGCAGCAGACCCTTGATTACATCACCCACCAACTTTTCGCGGATTTTCAGGCTGTCGCCGACCAGCACCCGAACGCCAAGCGTCGGATTGATCACGGCAAAGACCCGCCACCGCTCTCCGTTGATCTCTGTTTCGGCGAATCCTTCACGGTGATCGGCCAGAGAGATGGCGGGTGCGCTTTCGGAACGGCTGACAAGCGTTCCCTGCAAGGACCAGATCTGACAGGACAGCTGGCGATTGTAGTCACCCTCTACACGCTCGAACTCGCTGCTTGGCTGCCGGGCATTGGCGGCAGCCACATCGATATGGTGGTCGGTGATCAGGGAGCTGACCATGCGCGCGGCTTCGGTCAGGCGCGCATCGAGCACCCGCTCGACCTCAGCCTGGGTGTTGACGTAGGTCCAGATCACCGCGAAGAGCCAGACCGCGCCCGTGGTGGCGAGCAGGATGGCAAAGAGCCTGATTCGGATCGAGGTCATGGCGTATCCCTCAGCCGGTAGCCGACGCCGCGGACGGTTTCGATCAGCCCGGGGCCGAGCTTGGCGCGGATCTTGTGCACATGGACCTCGATCGTATTGCTTTCGACATCCTCCTGCCAGCCGTAGAGCTTCTGCTCCAGCGCCGTCCTGGACTGGATTGTGCCGGGATTGTCCATCAAGGCTTGCAGGATGGTGAATTCGCGTCGGGACAGCGGCACGGTCCGGCCGTCCTGCTCGGCGCTCATGCGCGCCGGATCGAGGGTGACACCACGCCATTGCGGCCGGCTTTCCGCCCGCCCTTGCGCCCGGCGGATGATGGCGCGCAGACGCGCGGCCAGTTCGTCGAGGTCGAAGGGCTTGCCGAGATAGTCGTCGGCGCCGGCGTCCAGCCCCGCAATGCGATCACCCACTTCGTCGCGGGCAGTCAGCAGCAGAACTGGTGTGCGCTCGCCCGAGGTACGCAGTCGGGCAAGCATAACGAGACCGGAGCCGTCCGGCAGCATCAGGTCGAGTACGATGGCATCGAAGCGGTTGACGGCAACGGCTTCCAAGGCGTCCGCAACGCAGCCGACCACATCGACGGTGAAGCCGAGCATTTTCAGCCCGACCTTCAAGCCATCCGATAGAACCTCGTCGTCTTCAACCACCAGTAGACGCATCACACCTCCGTGAACCTGACCTTGATGTCCTCAATGCGATGCTCACCTTAAGCCTGCCTTAAGGTAGCGGGCCGATCCCGTTTCTCGAACAACAAATGGTCCGCCGCCGGAAGTACACAAGGCATGCAATATTCGAAACTCGTCATAGGGCTACTCTTTTCGGCCCTGTTTGCCATCCCGGCCGCGGCGCTCGAGCGGCCGCTCGACATGGACAAGGCATTCGTCTTCAGCGCCGAAAGAAGCGGGGATGGCCGCGTCTCGTTGAATTGGGACATTGGCAAGGGATATTACCTCTATCGCGATTACCTTGCCGCCGTGACGCCGGAGGGCAAACCGGTTGCTCTTGAAACCACGCCGGGCGTCCTCAAGGACGATCCGGGCTTCGGAAAGGTCGAGGTTTACTTCGATCATGCAGTGGCACTCGCATTGGCCGACGCCCCGGTGATCGAAGTCACCTACCAGGGGTGCCAGGACCAGGGGATTTGTTATCCGCCGACGACGCGCAGGATTGACCTTGCGGCGCTGGCGACGGAGCGCGGGAGCGTATGGACGCCGGCCGGCACAACCGGGTCGGCTATTCCCTCCCAAATTGCCGGCGAGACGTCGGCTGCAACAGTCGAAACGCGCCTGGCCGGCAGCGTCACCGGACTTGCAGGCGCTGCCCCACAATCCGGCGGCATGGTCGAGGGCTTCCTCGCCCGCGGCGGCGTGCCGCTACTTCTGGCGGCCTTTCTCGGCCTTGGCATGCTGCTGGCCTTTACGCCTTGCGTTTTCCCGATGTATCCCATTCTCGCCGCGACCCTGGCGCGCGAAGGCGAGCGGCTGACGGCGCGGCGCGGCTTCATGCTCTCGCTGACCTACGGGCTGGGGCTTGCGACCGCCTTCGGCATGCTCGGTTTGTTCGCCGCCTGGTCCGGGCAGAACCTTCAGTTCGCCCTGCAGTCGTCGGTGACGATTGCGCTGACTGCCGCGCTCTTCGTCGTGCTCGGCCTTGCCAGCTTCGGCCTGTTTGAATTGCAACTGCCGGCCGCGATCACCCGGCGGTTCGTGGGGGGCAATAGATCCGGCGCCGGATCGGTCGGTTCGGCGGCGGCGCTTGGCTTTACCTCCGCCCTGATCGTCGGGCCTTGTGTCACCGCGCCGCTTGCCGGCGCACTTCTCTATATCGCGCGTTCCGGCGACATGGTTCTTGGAGCCGCGGCCCTCTTCGCGCTCGGGCTCGGCAAATCTGTTCCGCTCATCGTGATGGCCACGTTCGGTTCGGGCATTTTGCCGCGTGCCGGCGCCTGGATGGAACGCATCCGTCAGTTCTTCGGCTTCCTGTTCATTGCCACGGCCATCTGGCTCGCAGAGCCGCTCCTGCCGGGAGCGGTGGTGCTTGGGCTTTGGTCAGCCCTGCTCGTCACCTTCGGCGTGTTCATCGGCGCTTTCGACAGCCTGCGCCCAGAAACCGGCGCGCTCCCACGTCTCGGCAAGTCGGTGGGGCTGCTGTCGGCCCTTTATGGCGCCGTGCTCGCCGTCGGGCTCGCAGCGGGAGCAACCGATCCCCTGGCGCCGCTTGCGTCGTTCTCGGCGGGCAAGGTCGCCTTGTCCCCGGCTGGTGTATCGAAGAAGGATTTTTCCGAAGTGGGATCCTCTCGCGAGCTCGAAGCCCTGCTTGCCGCCAACCCCGAGCGCAAGAGACCTGCCCTCGTCTATGTCACGGCTGACTGGTGTGTCAGCTGCCGGACGATCGAGAGAAAGGTGTTGTCGCGGCCCGAGGTGGCCGACGCACTGGCCGGTTTCGATCGGCTAAGCGTCGACCTTACTGCAAGCAATGCAGATCTCGCTGCCCTGATGAAATCGCTTGATGTCGTAGGTCCGCCGACCATGCTGTTCTTTGACGGTACGGCGGAAGTTCCGGAGACACGGCTTGTTGGAGAGGTCGACAAGGACAATCTGATTCTGTCCGCCAGTCGGGCGGAGGCGGCCCTCCAATGAATGCGGTTTCGATCGGTCCGTTTGCCTTCGACGTCGAAAGACTGGCCGCCATCCTCGGCATCGGTGTCTTCCTTGCCCTGGCAAGTCTTTTGTCCTCGCGCGCCGACAGCCGTCTGGGGCCGTGGTCGACGATGACGCTCGTGCTGGGCCTGATCGGCGCGCGCGCCGGTCATGTCCTGCCACATCTGGAGAGCTTTCTTGCCGAACCATGGCGCATCCTGGCCTTCTGGCAGGGCGGCTTTTCCGCGTCGGGGGCCTTGGCCGGCGTCCTGATTTCAACTGTGGTCCTGCTCAGAAAATCTCCCCGTCTGCTGCCATGGGCTGGAATCACTCTGGCGGTCGGTGCGGTTGCCTGGCTCTCGACCCTTGCCGTCCTGGGAAGCAGCGGGGAGATCGCTGCCCCCGACACACGGCTGGTGACGCTGGATGGCCGCTCTATCGCTCTTTCCGAGCGCGCCGGCCGCCCGCTTGTCATCAACCTCTGGGCAAGCTGGTGTCCGCCCTGCCGGCGCGAAATGCCGATGATGGCGGAAATGGCGCGCAGCCATCCGCAGATCGACTTCGTCTTCGCCAATCAGGGTGAAGCGACAGACCGCGTCGCAGACTATCTGGCTGATGCCGGCATAGTGATCGAGACAGCAATCGTCGACCAGACCTCGCTTCTGTCGCGGCACTACGCGGCGCCGGGCCTGCCCGCGACGCTCTTCATCCACCCCGACGGCACGCTCGCCGCTTCGCATCTCGGCGAAATCTCGCGCGAGAGCCTGTCGGAACAGATCAGTAGAATTACAACTCCGCTTGCGGAAAAGGACATATGAATGCGAAAATCTAACCAGTTGGGGCTTTTGAGCCGGGTGCGGCTCCTGGCCATGCCTTTGGTCTTGCTGTCCCTGTCGGCTTGTGTCCAGACGACCCGGCCAGCCGTCGAGCCGGACGTGGCGATGGTCGACCCGGCAGTGGCCAGCATGTATTCAGCGATCGACGACGGTGGAAACCTGATACCGGCCGTAGATGTTGCGAAGATCGAGCCGAAGAATGTCCGCCAGGTGGTCGACTACCAGACCAAGGAGCCGCCGGGCACCATCGTCGTCGATCCTTATGCCCGTTTTCTCTATCTCGTCATGGAGAACGGAAAAGCCATGCGCTACGGCGTCGGGGTCGCGAAAGCGGGCCTCGATTTCGTCGGCGAGGCGGATATATCCCGCAAGGCGCAATGGCCCGGCTGGACTCCGACGCCGAACATGATCAAGCGCGAACCGGAGCGCTACGAACCGCTCGCCAAGGGGCTGCCCGGCGGCATCAACAACCCGCTCGGTGCCCGTGCGCTCTATCTCTACAAGGGCGGACAGGACACGCTCTATCGTATCCATGGAACCAACGAGCCCTGGACGATCGGCAGGTCCGTGTCGTCCGGCTGCATCCGCATGTTCAACCAGGACATCATCGATCTGCATCGCCGCGTGCCTAAGGGCTCGCGCGTCGTTGTGCTCGGCCCCGAACAATCTGGAAAGGGAGAAATCTGATGCTCACCCGTAGAATTCTCATCAACGCCACTCTTGGCACCGTAGCCCTGTCGACGCTCATGCCGCGCCTGTCGTTTGCGCAGGACGTCACCAAGGAGGAGATCTATTTCGACAAGGATGCGCCCGTCCTCGGCAATCCGAAAGGCGACGTCACCCTCGTCGAATTCTTCGACTATCAATGCCCTTACTGCAAGAAGTCGCATCCGACGGTGAAGAAGCTCGCCGAAGAGGATGGCAACATCCGGCTCGTGCTGAAGGACTGGCCGGTCTTCGGCGGCGCTTCGATCTTCGCCGCCCAGGCCGTTCTCGGCGCCGCGCAGATCGGCCAGTATGAAAAGGCGATGGAAGCCCTGATGCGCACGTCCGGCAAGCTGACTGAGGAGGTGGTGGAGAAAGCGCTGACGGGTGCCGGCGTGAAGATGCAGGACATCGTCACGGCAGTGAACAAGCATAGTGACAAGATTTCCGGCCTGCTCGACCGCAACTACAACCAGGCACTCGCCTTGAATTTCGTCGGCACGCCATCCTTCGTCATCGGGTCGCATATCTATCCCGGCGTGCTGGACGAAAAGGGGCTGAAGGAAGCCATTGTTACGGCGCGGGGCTGATTCCACAATCCTGGGCCGGAGTTTTTGACAAACTCCGGCTCGAAGCCAGATCACATCGGTTCATTGAGATATTCTCGGGACCGTGCCCCGGGGACGGTCCTGACCCATCTCCATGAAATGTCACGGGCCTACCGTCTGCACGGGAAATGCTGTAGTGTCCGAACGGCGGCCAAAGTTTTGGCCGGACGAATATCGGGAGACAGTATGACCCTTGCAGTGCGCGGTTTCGATGGGCTTTCGGATATCCAGCAGCGCCTCACCGTTCGCGCGCCCGCTATGATCGTCACAATCTACGGCGATATCGTCGTGCCGCGTGGCGGTGTATTGTGGATGGGCACGCTGGTGGAAATCTGCGCGCGGCTCGGGATCAGCGAGACGCTGGTGCGCACCGCGGTCTCGCGTCTCGTCGCGGCCGACCAACTGGTCGGGGAGCGTGATGGTCGGCGGTCCTACTATCGCCTGGCCTCTGGCGCACGGACGGAGTTCGCCGCCGCAGCGAGGCTGCTTTACGGTCCGCAGGCCGCCGCCGACGGTTTCCTCATCCACCATGTGCCGGGCCTTTCCGACGAGGTCGCGCGCCGCTTCCGTCTCGGCCGCATGGGGCCGGATCTCTATCTTCGGCCCCGTCATCCGGAGAATGCTCCGCTTTCCGGGCTTACCTTCCGCGCCGACGCGATAAAGGATGGCGGCTTGCTGGCCGATTATGCGGCAACGCTCTGGAACCTGCAGTCCTTCGCCGACGAATACCGCGCGATGATCGATCTGTTCACGCCGTTGATGACGGCCCTGAAGAGGGGCGAAACACTACTTCCGGCCGATGCGGTGAGCGCACGGCTTCTGCTGGTTCAGGTTTACCGTGCCGTGCTGTTGCGAGATCCACGACTGCCGGCGGACGCTCTTCCCAGGGATTGGCCCGGTCTTGCAGCCCGCCGGCTCTTTGGAGGGCTTTACCGGTCGCTTTCACCCTTGGCCGATGCCTATATCGGCACCTTTTGTGAGGGGCGAGATGGCATTTTACCCGCCGAAACCGACGAGACCCTGGCACGGCTGGAGTCGCTTTCGCTGGAGGCTTGTCTTTAAGTAATTGAATATAAAAGATGAAAATGTCTTCTCGTTGCGGACAATCTAAAACATCACGAAAGAAGCAACAAAATCCTTTTCAGTGTGATGTTTTGGCGCTATAAGTTGACCGATCGGTTGGCTAATTGGAGACGTGCCGGCCGGACCTGATGCTCGGGGAGGAGTAAATCAATGCAGCAAGCCTTTATCTGCGATGCAGTGCGTACGCCCGTCGGCCGCTATGGCGGTGCTCTCGCATCCGTGCGGGCGGACGACCTCGCTGCTTTGCCGCTTGCCGCGCTGATGCAGCGCAATCCGGGCGTCGATTGGTCCAAGGTCGATGACCTGATCTTCGGTTGCGCCAACCAGGCCGGCGAAGACAACCGCAATGTCGCCCGCATGGCCGTGCTCTTGTCCGGCATGCCGATCAATGTGCCGGCGACGACAGTCAATCGCCTCTGCGGTTCCGGCATGGACGCCGTCGGCATGGCCGCGCGGGCGATCCGCGGCGGCGATTGCGATCTGGTGATTGCCGGCGGCGTCGAGAGCATGACGCGGGCGCCCTTCGTCATGCCGAAAGCGGATGCGGCCTTTTCCCGTTCGAACGCCGTCTATGACACGACGATCGGCTGGCGTTTTCCCAATCCGGCGATGAAAAAAATCTACGGAACCCATTCGATGCCGGAAACCGCCGACAACGTTGCGGCCGATTACAACATAAGTCGCGCAGACCAAGACGCATTTGCCGCGCGGTCGCAGGCTCGCTGGGCTGCCGCCCAGGCAGCGGGTGTCTTTGCCGACGAAATCGTCCCGGTGACGATCCCACAGAAGAAGGGTGAGCCGCTGGTCGTCTCCATCGACGAACATCCGCGTCCCGGCACCACGGCTGAACAGTTGTCGAAGCTCAAGGGCGTCAATGGTCCAGATCTCAGCGTCACGGCCGGCAATGCCTCCGGCGTCAACGACGGTGCTGCGGCTCTGGTAATTGCGTCGGAAGCCATGGCCAGGGAGCAGGGCCTTGTGCCGCGGGCCAGGATTGTCGCCATGGCGGCGGCCGGCGTTGAGCCGCGCATCATGGGGGTCGGCCCGGCGCCGGCGGTCCGCAAGGTGCTGGCGCGCGCCGGGATGACGCTTGAGCAGATGGATGTCATCGAACTGAACGAGGCCTTCGCGGCCCAGTCATTGGCGGTATTGCGCGACTTGGGCCTGCCGGACGACGCTGCACATGTGAACCCCAATGGTGGTGCAATCGCGATTGGTCATCCGCTCGGCATGTCCGGCGCGCGCCTTGTCATGACGGCCATGTACCAGCTGCACCGCACCGGCGGGCGCTACGCGCTCTGCACCATGTGCATTGGAGTGGGCCAGGGCATCGCCATCATCATTGAACGGATCTGAACAGGGAGGAAGCCGCCATGTACGCACAAATGGTCAAGACCGACAGCGATCGGGTGAAATCGCTGAACGAGATGTCGCCGGAGGAGCGGGCCTTTCAGGATCGCATCGATCGCGGTGAGAAGATCGAGCCCAAGGAGTGGATGCCGGAAAGCTATCGTAAGACGCTGATCCGCCAGGTCGGCCAGCACGCCCATTCCGAGATCGTCGGCCAGCTGCCGGAAGGCAACTGGATCACCCGTGCGCCGACGCTTGAGCGCAAGGCGATCCTTCTTGCCAAGGTGCAGGACGAGGCGGGCCACGGCCTCTATCTCTATTCCGCCGCCGAGACCCTCGGCGTCAGCCGCGACGAGCTTCTGGCGCTGCTCCATTCCGGCAAGATGAAGTATTCGTCGATCTTCAACTACCCGACGCTCAACTGGGCGGACATCGGTGCGGTCGGCTGGCTGGTCGACGGCGCGGCGATCATGAACCAGGTGCAGCTGCAGAAGACCTCCTACGGTCCCTACAGCCGCGCGATGATCCGCATCTGCAAGGAAGAGAGCTTCCACCAGCGCCAAGGCTACGACATCATGATGAAGATGGCGGCTGGCTCGCCCGAGCAGAAGGCCATGGCACAGGATGCGCTCAACCGCTTCTGGTATCCGTCGCTGATGATGTTCGGTCCGTCCGACAAGGACTCGGTGCACTCCGCGCAGTCGATGCAGTGGAAGATCAAGATCAACACCAATGACGAGCTGCGCCAGAAATTCGTCGATCAGACCGTGCCGCAGGCCAAGTATCTCGGCCTGACCATTCCCGACGAGAACCTGCGCTGGAATGAGGAGAAGGGCGGTCACGACTTCTCCGAGCCGGACTGGGAAGAGTTCTTCAACGTCATCGCCGGCAACGGACCCTGCAATGCCGAGCGCCTTGGCGCCCGCGTCACCGCCTGGGAAGACGGCGCGTGGTTCCGCGACGGCCTTATGGCCCATGCGGAAAAGCAAGAGGCGCGCCGGGCCGGTCGCAAGGCTGCCTGATCAATCCAATTCGGGAGCGGCGCACCCGCTCCCGTCCGTCACCTGAACTTGGGAGGAATAGCAATGTCCAGCGAATGGCCCCTTTGGGAAGTCTTTATCCGCGGTCAACATGGCCTGAACCATCGCCATGTCGGCAGCCTGCACGCCCCGGATGCCGAGATGGCGATCCGCAACGCCCGTGACGTCTACACCCGTCGCAACGAAGGCGTGTCGATCTGGGTGGTGAAGTCGGTCGACATCACCGCGTCGTCGCCGTCGGAAAAAGGCCCGTTGTTCGAGCCGTCGAACTCCAAGGTCTATCGTCACCCGACCTTCTTCGATATCCCGGCTGAAGTGGGGCACATGTGATGGCAACCGCGATCCCAGCGGTCGATCAGGCCGCATTCTTCGAATGGCTCCTGAGAATGGGAGACAACACGCTGATCCTCGGGCACCGCGTGTCCGAATGGTGCGGTCATTCGCCCGTGCTGGAAGAGGACATCGCGCTCGCCAATGTCGCGCTCGACCTGATTGGCCAGACCCAGTTCTGGCTCGGCCTGGCGGGTGAGGTCGAAGGCAAGGGGCGCACCGCCGACAATCTCGCCTATCTGCGCGATGCCGCGGCCTTCCGCAACGTGCTGCTCGTCGAGCGCCCGAACGGCGATTTCGGCAAGACGCTGATGCGGCAGTTCCTGTTCGATGCCTATCACATCGAGATGCTCCGCGCACTGGTCGCCTCGAGCGATCCGCGCGTTGCGGAAATCGCCCAGAAGGCGCTGAAGGAGGTATCCTACCACTTCGAGCGCTCGGCCGACCTCGTCATCCGTCTGGGCGACGGAACCGAGGAAAGCCATCGCCGGATGCAGAAGGCGCTCGATGACCTGTGGCCCTATACGGCCGAGATGTTCCTGGCCGATCCCGCCGATGAGGCGGTCGCGGCAGCGGGGATCGCACCGCTCCCCTCCGCGCTCAAGGCGGCATGGGACAGTTCGGTCGGCGAAGTGCTGGCAGAGGCGACGCTCGTCGCTCCAGAGGGTAGCTATCAGCACAAGGGCGGCAAGCGCGGCATCCATACGGAGCACCTGGGCTACATTCTCGCGGACATGCAGTTCCTGCAGCGGGCCTATCCGAACTCGGTCTGGTGAGGATTGACGCCATGGACGCCAGGACACTGCCCGAACTGGAAGAAGTCTGGCGCTGGCTGGGCGAGGTTCCGGATCCGGAAATCCCGGTGATCAGCCTGACCGATCTCGGCATCATCCGTGATGTCGCATGGGATGGCGATACCCTCGTCGTTGCCGTTACCCCGACCTATTCGGGCTGTCCGGCAACGACGGTGATCAACCTCGATATCGAGACGGCACTCAAGGGCCACGGCATAGAGAAGCTGCGCCTGGAGCGGCGGCTGTCACCGGCCTGGACGACGGACTGGATCAGCGCTGAGGGGCGGGACAAGCTTCGCGCCTACGGCATTGCGCCGCCAATCGACGGTACCGCCGCCGACGGGCGACTGATGGCCCGGGCCAACCGCCTTGCCGGCTCCAACCTTGCCGTCGCCTGCCCGCGATGTGGCTCGACCAAGACAGAGAAAGTCAGCCAGTTCGGCTCAACACCCTGCAAGGCGAGCTACCGATGCCGCGACTGCCTGGAACCCTTCGACTATTTCAAGTGCATCTGAGGATGCGGAGGACATAACGCATGGCACGCTTTCATCCCCTGACCGTGACCGACATCCGCCACGAGACCCGTGATGCGGTCGTCGTGACGCTCAAGCCGCGCGAGGAGGATCGCGCAGCCTTCGACTTCACCCAGGGCCAGTACCTGACCTTCCGCCGCGATTTCGAGGGCGAGGAACTGCGCCGGTCCTATTCGATCTGTGCGGGCAAGGACGAAGGTGTCCTGCGCGTCGGCATCAAGCGCGTCGACGGCGGCGCTTTCAGCAACTGGGCCAATGGCAACCTCGCGCCGGGCGATGTGATCGAGGCCATGCCGCCGATGGGCCGCTTCTACATGGACATCGATCCGACCGCTGAGAAACAGTATCTCGGTTTCGCCGGCGGTTCCGGCATCACGCCGCTGCTGTCGATCATCAAGACGGTTTTGGCGCGTGAGCCGAAGTCGCAATTCACGCTGATCTACGCCAATCGCCAGATCAACTCGATCATGTTCCGAGAGGAGCTGGAGGATCTGAAGAACACCTATCTTGGCCGTTTCTCCGTCCTGCACGTTCTGGAAAGCGAAGTGCAGGAGATCGATCTGTTCACCGGTCGTCTCGACGAGAACAAGCTCTCCGCCCTGTTCAGCAGCTGGATCGATCCGAAGTCGATCGACGCCGCCTTCATCTGCGGCCCCGAGCCGATGATGCTGACCATTGTCGCAAGCCTCAAGGCGCATGGGCTGAAGGACGAGCAGATCAAGTTCGAACTGTTCGCCTCCGGGCAGCCGGGCCGCGTCAAGAACCGTGTCGCCTCGGTCAGCGCCGAGGAAGCAGCGGCTGTGGTGGAGATGACCGTCACGCTCGATGGCACCACGCGGACTTTCAACATGCCCAAGCACGGCGTCAGTATTCTCGAGGCGGCGATCGCCCAGAGCATGGACGCGCCCTTCTCCTGCAAGGCCGGTGTCTGCTCCACCTGTCGGGCGAAGGTGCTGGAAGGCGAGGTCGAAATGGACACCAACCATGCGCTCGAGGACTACGAGGTCGAAGCCGGCTACGTGCTGACCTGCCAGTGTCACCCGCTGACCGAGAAGGTCGTGCTCTCCTACGACGAATAACCTCCCAGGCGGCGGGGCCCTGAGTGCCCCGCCGGCCGCACTGAATAAACCGATCCAGGAAGGATGACTTCATGAATGTTTCGGCTCGCGTTCCGCGCCGTCTCGAAAGCTATGTCTGTGGCCGCTGGACACCCGGCGACAAGCAAGGCGTACCGCTGCTCGATGCCTCGACGGGTGCCGCAATCGCATTCATCGACTCGACCGGCATCGATTTTTCCGCAGCACTCGCCTATGGCCGCGAGGTCGGCGGACCGAACCTGCGCGCCCTGTCGTTCCACGAACGGGCGCAGATGCTGAAAGCCCTCGGCCAGGTCCTGATGGACATGAAAGAGGAATTCTACGCCGAGAGCGCCCTGACCGGTGCGACCCGTGCCGACGGCTGGGTCGACATCGAGGGCGGCATCGGCACGATGCTGTCCTATTCGTCCAAGGCCCGGCGCGAACTGCCGAACACCCGCGTACTGATCGACGGCGACGTGGAGCTACTGTCCAAGGACAACAGCTTCTCCGCCCAGCATATACTCACCCCTCTGCACGGCATCGCCGTCCACATCAACGCCTTCAACTTCCCGGTCTGGGGCATGCTCGAGAAGATCGCCCCGACGCTGATCGCCGGCGTGCCCTCGCTGGTCAAGCCGGCAAGCCAGACCGCCTATCTGACCGAGCTCGTGGTCCGGCGGATCATCGAGACCGGCATCCTGCCGGAGGGTGCGTTACAGCTCGTTTCCGGCTCGGTCGGGGATCTGCTCGACCATGTCGGGGGACAGGACGCCGTGACCTTCACCGGCTCGGCCTGGACCGGTCGCAAGCTCAAGTCTCACCCCGCGGTGGTTGCCAACTCGGTTCGCTTCACCATGGAGGCCGACAGCTTGAACGCGTCTATCCTCGGCCCCGATGCCGGTCCGGGTACGGAGGAGTTCGACCTCTTCGTCAAGGAAGTGGCGCGCGAGATGACCTCGAAGGCCGGCCAGAAGTGCACGGCGATCCGGCGTGTGATTGCGCCCAAGGCCCATGTCCAGGCCCTGGTCGCCGCGCTCGGCGAGCGTCTCTCGAAGACCACGCTCGGCAATCCCTCAGACGAGGGCGTGCGCATGGGGCCGCTGGCAAGCCTTGCCCAGCGCGACGAAGTGCGCGAGCGCATCCGCGACCTGTCCGCCGATGCCGAGATCGTCTCCGGCGATCCTGACAATGTCCGCATCTTCTCCGGCGATGCCGACAAGGGCGCCTTCCTCAATCCGGTGCTGCTCTATTGCGACAAGCCGTTTACGGCTTCTGCGGTCCATGATGTCGAGGCGTTCGGTCCGGTTTCCACCGTGATGCCCTATGAAGGGCTGGAGGAAGCGATCGCGCTTGCCCAGATGGGCAAGGGCTCGCTGGCGGCGTCGGTCTTCACCAACGATCCGAAGGTCGCCGAAGAGATGGTGATCGGCATGGCGCCGTATCACGGCCGTATCCTGATCGGAAACCGCGCCTCGGCCAAGACCTCGACCGGCCATGGATCGCCGCTTGCCGGCCTGGTGCATGGCGGCCCCGGCCGCGCCGGCGGCGGCGAGGAAATGGGCGGCATGCGCGGCGTCAAGCACTACATGCAGCGCACCGCCGTCCAGGGCACCCCGCGCCTTCTCGCAGCCGTCACCGGTCGGTGGCTCGAAGGTGCCGGCGCCGGCGACACGAGCGTCCATCCGTTCCGCAAGTCGCTGGCCGAGCTCAAGATCGGCGACCAGACCATCACGGCCAAGCGCACTGTGACGCTCGACGACATCGAGCATTTCGCCCACTTCACCGGCGACACCTTCTACGCCCACATGGACGAGGTGGCCGCCAAAGCCAATCCGTTCTTCGACGGGCGCGTCGCCCATGGCTATCTGATCGCTTCCTTTGCCGCCGGCCTGTTCGTCGATCCGGATCCGGGTCCGGTGCTTGCCAACTACGGCGTCGACCACCTGCGCTTCCTCACCCCGGTCAATCCGGGGGATACGTTGCAGGTGCGGCTGACCTGCAAGGAGATCAACCCGCGCGCCAATGCCGATCATGGTGAAGTCCGCTGGGACTGTCAGGTGACGAACCAGGACGGCGCGGTCGTCGCGCAATACGATGTCCTGACCATGGTCGCCAAGACCTGGAACGCGACTTGAGGACATGCAAAAAACCGACGGCCAGCATTAACCTGGCCGTCGATTTGAAGAATTCTTGTCAGGAGGAATGGTCGCCGGTTGAAGCTTGCGGGCGGGGGTTAGCGAACCGCCTTGATGCCTTCGAGGATCAGCGTGGTGGCGACGTCCGCATAGTCTTCCCGCGTGATCCGACCGCCGTCCCGAAACCACATATAGACCCAGTTCATCATGCCGAACAGCGACATGGTGACGGGCATCAGCAGGGGCCTTTCCTTGCTGTCGAGGTCTGGATTGATCTCCCGCAGCAGGTTGGAGAAGCGGCGCACGATACGCCGTTCGATCGCGGTGATGCCTGCCTTCTGCTCATCGGACAGGGCGGATGTCGCGTTGAGCTGCACCTTGTGCTGGTTATCGGCGCCGCGATAGTTTTCGAGCACCACGCCCACCAGTCGCCGAAGCCGCTTCTCCGGCGCCTCGTTCGGGTCGTCGGCCGCGTGGATCGCCTCGTCGAGTTCCTCCAGATGAGTAATGATGATCGCATGGATCAGCGCATCCTTGCTGGGGTAATAGTGATACAGCAGCGCCTTGGACACGCTTGAATGGGTGGCGATCTGGGACATGGATGCCTTTTCCATGCCCTGCTCGGCAAACACTGCTGCGGCGTGGTCGAGAATGCCGCGGCGTTTTTCCTCAAAGTCGGTTGCCCGGGTGCGAGCCATATTTTTGCTTTCCTGCCTGCAGTTGCCTGCAAAAGGGGGCATATCTGCCCCGCTTCCTTATAATGAATGCCTTTTACCTGTCCCGGTTGGCCGTTCAGGTCTTCGGGCGGTTATCCACAACACGCTTGGCCTTGCCTTCCGAACGGGCGATGGAGGTCGGGTCCTGAACCTCGATCCTGGTGCTGATGCCGACGACGCTCT
The DNA here is from genome assembly GCF_964021225.1 of Rhizobium arsenicireducens. NCBI lineage: Bacteria > Pseudomonadati > Pseudomonadota > Alphaproteobacteria > Hyphomicrobiales > Rhizobiaceae > Rhizobium > Rhizobium arsenicireducens. Next base: position 4,117,706 of record NZ_CAXHYK020000001.1, read on the forward strand.
TGATGTGATGGGCCAGTTCCTTGGCCGACTGCGCGCGCGCCGCGGCATCGGTGAAATTGGCCGCGCATTCGACGTGGACGATCATATTGTCCATCCTGCCGGCACGGGTCAGCTCGATCTGGAAGTGCGGGGCAAGGCCGCCGCATTTCAGGATCTGTTCCTCGATCTGGGTCGGGAAGACGTTGACGCCGCGCAGGATGATCATGTCGTCGCTGCGGCCGGTGATCTTCTCGATGCGCCGCATCGAACGCGCCGTGCCCGGCAGAAGGCGGGTCAGGTCGCGGGTGCGGTAGCGCACCATCGGCAGGCCTTCCTTGGTCAGCGTGGTGAAGACAAGCTCGCCGAGTTCGCCGTCGGGCAATACGGCACCTGTCACCGGGTCGATGATTTCCGGATAGAAATGGTCTTCCCACACGTGCAGCCCGTCCTTGGTTTCCACGCATTCGTTGGCGACGCCCGGTCCCATGACCTCGGAGAGGCCATAGATATCGACGGCATGCATGTTGAAGGCCTGTTCGATCTCGCTGCGCATGGCATTCGTCCAGGGTTCGGCACCGAAGATACCGACCTCGATCGAGCTTTCACGCGGGTCGATGCCCTGGCGGCGGAACTCGTCGAGAATCGACAGCATATAGGACGGCGTCACCATGATGATGCGCGGCTTGAAATCGTTCATCAGCGTGACCTGGCGCTCGGTCATGCCGCCGGAGATCGGCACGACGGTGCAGCCGAGCCGCTCGGCGCCGTAGTGCGCACCGAGACCGCCGGTGAACAGGCCGTAGCCATAGGCGACATGTACGATGTCGCCGGGACGGCCGCCCGACGCCCGGATCGAGCGGGCGACGACGTCGGCCCAGACATCGATGTCATGCTTGGTGTAGCCGACCACCGTCGGCTTGCCGGTGGTGCCCGACGAGCCGTGGATACGGACCAGCTTTTCCCGGGGAACGGCGAACATGCCGAAGGGATAGGTGTCGCGCAGGTCGGTCTTGGTGGTGAAAGGGAACTTGGCAAGATCCGACAGGGTCTTCAAGTCTTCCGGATGCACGCCATGCTCGTCGAAGCGCTGGCGATAGAACGGCGAGTTCTCGTAGGAATGCTTCAGCGAGCGCTTCATCCGGTGAAACTGCAGCGCCGAGATTTCATCCCGCGAGGCGATCTCGATCGGGTCCAGATCTTGGGGGCGGCTTACAAAGTCGAGCATGATTTCCTCCCTGGAAAGCGTCGTGGTTCAGGCGGGATCGGGCAAGTGGGTGCCCTTCACCGTTCGCGACAGTCCGCGAAACTCGGCGACAAGGTCGCCGCTCTGATTTGAAATGCGAATGTCGTAGATGCCCGACCGGCCCTTGCGCGAAATCTCGCGTGCCTCCGCCGTCAGTCGGTCGCCGATCCTCCCCGGGCTGATATAGGTGATCGAGCAGTTCTGCGCGACGGTCAGCTGATTGTAGCCGTTGCAGGCAAAGGCGAAGGCGCTGTCGGCGAGCGTGAAGATGTAGCCGCCGTGGCAATTGCCGTGGCCGTTGGACATGATTTCGGTGATGTCCATCGACAGGGTCGCCTGTCCCGGCGCGATGTGCTCGATGCGCATGCCGAGATTTTGCGATGCCGTATCGAGGTCCCACATCGCCTTGGCGCAGGATTCGGCCATTTGCTGTGCGGTCATCGTCATTTGCCCGAAAACTCCGGCTTTCGCTTTTCGAGGAAGGCGGTGACGCCCTCGGCATAGTCGGCTGTCCGGCCAGCTTCGCGCTGGCAGTCGCGCTCCATGTCGAGCTGTTCGTCGAGGCTGTTGGTCGCCGCGGCCTGGATGAGCCGCTTGGTGAGGCCGAGGCCGCGCGTTGCGCCTTCGGCCAGCGAGCGAGCCAGCGTCTCGGCCTCGCCGATCAGCTGGTCGTCATCGACCGCTTTCCAGATCAGGCCCCATTCGGCGGCGCGCTCGGCCATCAGCGGCTCGGCGGTCATGGCGAGCGCCTTGGCCCGCGGTTCGCCGAGAATGCGGGCGAGGCTCCAGCTGCCGCTGGCATCGGGGATCAGGCCGATCTTGGCGAAGGCCTGGATGAACTTCGCCGAGCGGGCGGCCAGCACGATGTCGCAGGCAAAGGCGATATTGGCGCCGGCACCGGCCGCGACCCCGTTGACCGCGCAGATCACCGGTTTTTCCAGCGAGCGGATCAGCCGCAGCGTTGGATTGTAGAAGGTCTCGAGCGTGTGGCCGAGATCGGGAGCAGGCCCACCTTTGCGCGGATCGCGGTCGCCCAGATCCTGGCCGGCGGAGAAGCCGCGACCGGCACCGGTCAGCAAGACGGCGCGCACGGAAGCATCGTCGTGGGCGCGCTGAAGCGCTGCCCGCAAGGCGACATGCATCTCTTCATTGAACGAATTGAGTTTGTCCGGACGGTTCAGCGTCAGCCGCAGAACCCCGTGATCCATCGTCACCAGAACGGTGTCGGATTGGTGCATCGCTCTCTCCCTGTCCCCGCTCCGAATTTTCCCGGGGGCGTAAAAAGATCTTGCATAAACCGACCGGACGGTCAATGATAAAGGCAGGAGTAGGGAGGAATTTGCCATGGAAGACCTGTTCGACCGTCATCGCGGTCTGCTGGAGACGGCTGTCAAGGCCCTGTCCGACCGGGGTTTCTGGTCGCCCTTCCCGGAAGTGCCGAGCGGCAAGATCTATGGCGAAACCGCCAAGGACGACGGCGAGGCGTCTTTCAGGGCACAGCTCGGAACGAAGTTCGACTTGCCTGGCCACCCGGAAGATCGGCGCCTCGGTTCCGAAGTGTCGCCCTGGGGGCCCGACCTCAAAATCCTTTATCCGGCAACCGGTGCCGCGACGCTCGTTGCTGCCTCCAAAGCGGCCGGCGATGCCTGGGCCGATGCCTCGCCCGAGCTGCGCGTTGGCGTGTGCCTCGAGATCCTGACGCGCTTGAACCGCATCAGCTTCGAGATGGCCAATGCCGTGATGCACACGACCGGCCAGGCCTTTCCGATGGCTTTCCAGGCCGGTGGTCCGCATGCGCAGGATCGCGGGCTCGAAGCGGTTGCCACGGCCTGGGTGGAAATGACCCGCACCCCGGGACAAGCCACCTGGGAAAAGCCGCAGGGCAAGGCAGCGCCGATCGTTCTGGAAAAGAACTGGCAGGTCGTGCCGCGCGGCGTCGCCCTTGCGATCGGCTGCCAGACTTTCCCGACCTGGAACACCTATCCGGGTCTGTTCGCGAGCCTCGCGACCGGCAATACCGTGATCGTCAAGCCGCATCCCGGCGCCATCCTGCCGCTCGCACTGACCGTCAAAGTGGCGCGCGAAGTCCTGGTCGAGGCAGGCTTCCCGGCTGACGTGGTCCTTCTTGCCGTCGATCAGGCCGGAGCCGAGATCACCAAGGACCTCGTGACCCATCCGGACATCGGCATCATCGACTACACCGGCTCCAGCGTCTTCGGCGAATGGGTGCGAAACAATGCCCGTTCCGCCCAGGTGTTCACCGAGGAAGCCGGCGTGAACTCGATCGTCGTCGCCGCGACCGACGATTTTTCCGGGATGTGCGCCAACATCGCGTTTTCGCTTTCGCTCTATTCCGGCCAGATGTGCACCGCCCCGCAGGACATTTTCGTCCCGCGTACTGGAATTTCGACAGATGAGGGGCACAAGTGCTTCGACGAGGTCGCGACCGCGATCGGCACCGCTGTCGACGCCTTGCTAAGCGATCCTGCGCGCGCCTCGGGTGTCTGCGGTGCAATCGCCAATCCGGCTACCCTTGCGCGAGTCGACAAGGCCCGCAGCTTCGGACGCGTCGTGCGCGATTCGCAGCCGCTTGCTGCCGGCTGCAGTGCGACGCCGTTGATTGTCGCCGTCGACGCGGCCGAAACGAAGGCCCACGAGGAGGAGTGCTTCGGACCTGTTGCCTTTATTGTCGCGGTCGATAGCGCCGAATCCGGCATTGATGCCGCGGCCGACCTTGCGCGCCGCAAGGGCGCCATCACCGCCGCGCTTTACGACACGGACGAGGCACGCATCGCCCATGCGGTCAAAGCCTTTGCCCGTGCCGGCGTCAACCTGTCGATCAACCTGACCGGCAACATCTTCGTCAACCAGTCCGCTGCGTTTTCCGACTTTCACGTCACAGGTGGCAATCCCGCCGGAAATGCCAGCCTGACCGACACAGCCTTCGTCGCCAACCGATTCCGGTTGGCGATGTGGCGCCGCCCAAAGGCGGCGTAATCCACTTTCATTTCAACGTTCTCAGGGAGGAGACAGAATGAAAATGACGACAACAACCGCACTCGCTACGATCATGGCACTGGGTATTGCGACCGCGGCCCAGGCCGAAATCAAGATCGGCGCCACCTTGTCAGCAACGGGCCCGGCCTCATTCCTCGGCGACCCGGAAGCCAAGACGCTGGAAATGCTGGTCGAGGAAATCAATGCCGCTGGCGGCGTGAACGGGGAACAGCTCAAGCTCGTTCTCTATGACGACGGCGGCGACCCGAACAAGGCGCGCACCTTTGCGACCCGCCTGGTCGAGGACGACGAAGTCGTGGCGATCATCGGCGGCACGACCACCGGCACGACCATGTCGATCATTCCGGTCGCCGAAGACGCCGAAGTTCCGTTCATCTCGCTCGCCGGCGCAATCGAGATCATCGATCCGGTCAAGCACTGGGTCTTCAAGACCCCGCACACCGACCGCATGGCCTGCCAGAAGATCTTCGAGGACATGAAGAAGAACGCCATCAGCAAGATCGGCGTGATTTCCGGCACCGACGGCTTCGGCGCCTCGATGTACAAGCAGTGCGTCGCCGTTGCCGGTGACTACGGCATCGAGATCGTTGCCGACGAGACCTATGGACCGCAGGATGCGGACATGACGCCCCAGCTAACCAACATCAAGGGTGCAGCCGGCGTGCAGGCCGTACTCAATCCCGGGTTCGGCCAGGGGCCGTCGATCGTGACTCGCAACTATTCGCAGCTCGCTGTCGGACTCCCGCTCTATCAGTCCCATGGCGTCGCATCTGACGGCTTCATCGAGCTCGCCGGTGCAAAGGCTGCCGAAGGCGTTCGCCTGCCTGGTACCGCGCTACTGGTTGCCGGCATCCTCGCGGATGATGATCCCCAGAAGGCCGTCGTTACAGCCTACAAGACGGCCTACGAGGGGAAGACCGGCGCTGCCGTCTCGACGTTCGGTGGTTATGCCCACGACGCATTGCGCATTCTCGTCGATGCGATTGGTCGTGCCGGCTCCACTGAGCCCGAAGCAATCCGCGATGCGATTAAATCGACGTCCGGCCTGGTTGGCACCACCGGTGTCGTGACGATGTCAGCGGAGGATCACCTCGGCCTCGATCTCTCGGCATTCCGCATGCTGGAGATCAAGGACGGTGGCTGGACCATTATCGAGTAATCACTAGAGCCGTCCCGTTCGCGGGGCGACGGTATTTGGTGTGGAGCCTGCATGCGACATGCGGGCTCCACCTCAAGAGTAATCGGCCACAGTGGGGTCCTCGATGCCTGAACTGATGCAGTTCCTTCTTTCCGGCCTGACGGTCGGCGCGGTCTATGCGCTCGTCGCGCTGGGCTTCACGATCATCTACAACGCCTCGGACGTGGTCAATTTCGCCCAGGGCGAATTCGTCATGCTGGGCGGTATGATCACGGTGTTTGCCTTCGACGCCGGCCTGCCGCTGCCGCTTGCAGCCGTGATTGCGATCATGGTGACCGCCGCGATCGGCGTCGCCTTGAACAAGCTCGCCATCGCCCCTGCGCGGGGTGCGCCCGTGGTGTCGCTGATCATTATCACGATCGGCGCGTCGATCTTCATTCGCGGCGTGACGCAGCTGGTCTTCGACAAACAGCTGCATCGTTTACCGGCCTTTAGCGGCGACGAGCCGATCCGGATCCTGGGCGCGACGATCCTGCCGCAGAGCCTGTGGGTGATTGCCGGCGCTATCTTGGTGTTTGTGGCTCTCTGGCTCTTTTTCACCCGGACCCTGACCGGCAAGGCGGTTCTCGCCACCTCGAACAATCGCCTTGCCGCACAGCTCGTCGGCATCAACACTAACTGGGTCATGACGCTGTCCTTTGCCTTGTCGGCCGCCATTGGCGCCCTGGCTGGCGTGCTCGTCACGCCCATCACGCTGACCAGCTACGACCTTGGCATCGCGCTTGCTCTCAAAGGGTTTGCCGCAGCAATGCTGGGTGGCATGGGCAATCCGAAGGGTGCGCTGGTCGGCGGCATTCTGCTCGGCCTTTTCGAGGCGCTGACGGCGGGGTTCCTCAGCTCGCAATACAAGGATGCCGTTGCCTTCATCGTCATCCTCGCGGTCCTGTTCGCCATGCCGCAAGGCTTGTTCGGGCGTAACTCGGTCAATCGGGTGTAATGATGCGGCTCACGACAAAACAGACCACCTTGCTGGTGCTTGCGCTGCTCATTGCGGCAACTCCGTTCTTTTTTCCGTCTGCGTATTATTTCCGTGTCGGCTCGCTGCTGTTCGTGAACGGCGTGGCGGTGCTCGGCATCGTCATCCTGACGGGCTATGCGGGACAGATCAGTCTTGGTCACGCGGGTTTTGCCGGCCTCGGCGCTTATGCCTCGGCGCTTGCGCCTGTCCATCTCGGCATTCATCCTGCGTTTGCCGCAGTCCTTGGTGCCGTGCTCTCCGCACTGATCGCCTATGTCGTCGGCAGGCCGATCCTGCGCCTCAGGGGCTATTATCTTGCGGTTGCGTCGCTCGGCTTCGGCATCCTGGTCTCCATGGTGCTTTCCAATGAGGCCTGGCTCACGGGTGGGCCGGACGGCATTGCGGTTCCCGATCTCGGCCTGCGGCAAGTACTCGGTGACATAGGGCTCAAGCTCTCGGCGCCCCAGTTTTGGTATTTCTTCTGCGGGCTTTGCCTGCTGATCGGTGCCTGGCTAGCACTCAATCTCCATAACAGTCCGACGGGCCGTGCCTTGCGGGCGCTCCATGGTTCCGAGATCGCTGCGAGCACCGTCGGCGTGGATGTATCCCGGCTGAAGCTGCAGGCCTTCGTGATCTCGGCGGTCTATGCTTCGGTATCCGGCTCGTTGCTGGCCTTGCAGAACAAGTTCATCACGCCGGATGTTGCGGGCTACATGCATTCGATCGAACTGGTCACCATGGCCGTGCTGGGCGGTGCCGGATCGGTGCTGGGCGCGATCCTGGGGGCTGGCATTCTCACCCTTTTGCCACAAGTGCTCACCGTGTTTGCCGAATACGAGCAGGTCATGCTCGGGCTGGTGATGATGCTGGTCATGATCTTCCTGCGCGAGGGCCTGTTGCCGTCGCTGCTGCGTCAATTTACGGGGAGGGGAGCATGAGCCTTCTCAGTGTCGAGGGATTGGGAATTTCATTCGGTGGCCTGCGTGCCGTGGATGATGTGAGCTTTTCCGTCAATTCAGGCGAAATCGTTTCCATAATCGGGCCGAACGGTGCGGGAAAGACCACCCTGTTCAATATGATCTCGGGCATCTACATGCCGAGATCCGGCAAGGTAAGTCTAAACGGGGAGGACGTGACGGGGTTTGCTCCGCATCTGCTGGCCCGTCGCGGCATGTCGCGCACATTCCAGAACCTGCAGATCTTCCAGAACATGACCGTGCTGGAAAACGCCATCGCCGGCTTTCACCTGAAAGAAAAGGGCTCTGTCTTCGCGGACCTGCTCGGGCTTCCGGGCTCGCGCCGGCGTTCCAGGGAGGCCGAAGCGGGGGCACGAGAATTGCTGGCGCGTGTCGGGCTTGCCAATGCCGCCGAACTCGAGGCTGGCAATCTCTCCTATGGGGCGTTGAAGCGGCTGGAGATCGCGCGTGCGCTTGCCCTCGACACCAAGGTTCTGCTGCTCGACGAGCCGGCCGCCGGCTGCAACGCGGTCGAAACGGAGGAGATCGACCACCTGATCGCCGATGTCGCCGCCTCGGGGGTCTCGATCCTGCTGGTCGAGCACGACATGAAGATGGTGATGCGCATCTCCAACCACATCGTCGTCCTCGATCATGGGGTGAAGATCGCCGAAGGCGACCCCGAAGCCGTCGCGCGCAATCCGGATGTCATCGCGGCCTATCTCGGAACCCAGGCACAGGAGGCATCCCATGCTCACAGTTGAGGGACTGCGGTCGCGCTATGGCCGCATCGAAGCGCTGCATGGCATCGACCTGCATATCGATTCCGGCGAAATCGTCACCATCGTCGGCGCCAATGGTGCGGGAAAGACGACGCTGTTGCGCTGCCTGTCGGGCTTGCAGCCGATCAGTGCCGGACAGATCATATTCCGCGGCGAAGCGCTTGCTACCACGCCGGCCTACAAACGGCTGAAGCGAGGTCTTGCCCAGTCTCCCGAGGGCCGCCAGATCTTCACCAACCTGACGGTGGAGGAAAACCTGCGTCTTGGCGCATTTCTCTTTACCGACGATCGGGTCGAGCGGGACATGGACAATGCCTTCCAGATGTTCCCGATTCTCAAGGAGAAGCGCAATCTGGCCGCCGGGGGCCTGTCGGGCGGCCAGCAGCAGATGCTGGCGATCGCCCGCGCATTGATGGGTCGTCCCTCCTGCCTCTTGCTCGATGAGCCTTCGATGGGGCTGGCTCCCATTCTGGTCCAGCAGATATTCGACGTGGTCAAGAGCATGCGGGACCTCAAGGTCACCGTGCTTCTGGTCGAGCAGAATGCCTTCGGCGCCCTGTCCGTCGCCGACCGCGGCTATGTCATGGAAACCGGCAAGATCACCATGGAGGGACCGGCCGGCGAATTGCTCGCCGATCCCCGCATTCGAGAAGCCTATCTGGGAATCTGAATACTCATGTCCGTCGTCACCATTGCCCGTGAGGGTAACATCGCCGTCGTCACGATCGACAATCCGCCCGTCAACGCATTGAGCCAAGCCGTGCGCCAGGGTCTTGTCGATGCAGTCGCCGAACTCGACAATGATCACGATGTCGCAGCGGTGGTGCTCATCTGTGCGGGGCGGACCTTCATTGCCGGCGCTGATGTCAGCGAATTCGACAAGCCGCCCCAGCCGCCCCATCTGCCGGATGTCGTTTTGGGCATTGAGCTGGCGGCCAAACCGTGGATCGCGGCGATCCATGGCTCGGCGCTCGGGGGAGGCTTCGAGGTCGCGCTTGGCTGCCGCTTCCGGATTGCCACTGCAGAGGCTTCGGTTGGCCTGCCGGAAGTGACGCTCGGGATTGTGCCCGGTGCCGGCGGAACGGTGCGCTCGGTGCGGCTTGCCGGCGTCGAGGCTGCGGTTGATCTGGTGACCACTGGCAAGCCGGTGCGCGCGCCGCAGGCGCTGGAGCTTGGCCTGATCGACAGCATCATCGAAGGCGACCTTCACGTCGCCGCCATCGCCTTTGCTCGCGACGCGCTTTCGCATCCGCTTCCCCAGCCGGTGTCGCATCGTCTTGCGCCGACAGCAGCGGATACCTTCTGGGCGGAGAGCGAAGCGGCGATTGCCAAGCGTGCAAGGGGCGAGGTTGCGCCGCTGAAAGCCCTTGCCTGCCTGCGCCGGGCAACGGGAACGGATTTTGCCGCCGCGATGCAGTTCGAGCGCGCCACTTTTCTTGAACTGCGTGCCTCCCGCCAGGCGGCGGCGCTCCGCCACGTCTTTTTCGCCGAGCGCGCAGCACCGCGGCCGGCGGCGCTGTCCGGCGTTCAGCCCCTGCCGCTGAGGAATGCTGCCGTCATCGGCGGCGGTACGATGGGGGCGGGCATTGCCGCTGCCTTGCGCGACGCGGGGCTGCCGGTCATCCTGATCGAGCGGGACGAAGCGGCCGTCGAGCGTGGCATCGCCAATCTCAAGGATATCTTCGCCGGAGCGGTCAAGCGGGGACGTCTCACCGAGGATGCCGCCGAAGCGCGGCTTGCCGGTGTCACGGGCTCGACGGACTATGCAGCTCTTGCCGATACCGATCTCGTGATTGAGGCTGTCTTTGAGGAGCTTTCTGTCAAGCGCCAGGTGTTTGAGCAACTCGGTCGCGTCTGTCGCCCCGATGCGGTGCTGGCGACCAACACGTCCTATCTCGATCCGCGGGCGATCGCCGAGGACCTGGCCAATCCCGGCCGTTTCATCGGCCTGCATTTCTTCAGCCCGGCCAATGTCATGAAATTGCTGGAAATCGTTCCGACGCCGCAGACCGCTGACGCGACGCTGGCGACGGGCTTTACACTTGCCCGCGTGCTCGGCAAGGTTCCGGTTCGCGCCGGCATCTGCGAAGGCTTCATTGGCAACCGGATACTGAAGCGCTACCGCGCCGAGGCGGAAATGCTGGTTCGGCAGGGCATGACGATGGCGGCCATTGATGCGGCCATGCGTGGCTACGGTTTCGCCATGGGCCCCTTCGAAGCGCAGGATCTCGGCGGTCTCGACATCGCCTTCCTGCAACGCGAAGGCGCGCGTGCGGCGGGCCAGAATGTGCCCGAAACGCTGGGCGATATTCTGGTCAGGGCCGGCCGCAAGGGCCAGAAAACCGGCGGCGGCTGGTATGATTATAAGTCCGGCAATCGCCGTCCGCTTCCTTCAGACGAGGTCAGCCACCTTCTCGCTCCCCTGGTCCGGCCCGGTCCCGCATTGGATGCCGAGGCGATCGCCGATCATCTGGTTGGAGCCATGGCTCGTGAGGGCGATGCAATCCTGTCGGAAGGCATCGCCGAAAAGGCCTCCGACATCGATCTCGTCGAAATCCACGGCTATGGCTTCCCGCGCTGGCGCGGCGGCCCGATGTTCGGGACATCGCCGAGAGCTTCGGCAAAATAGCGTTCGGGGTCAAGACAATGGAGCATGCGGTCGCACCCTCGCAGAGGCAATTGCGGCGCGACGGACAGCAGCGCTGCCAAACTAGCAAAGCTGCCAAATCACCGACCCAGACGCTTTGAGGCGTTCAGTCCGCAAGCAGGCCGTCGAATACTTCCAGCATGGAATCGGCTATGGCCTTGCCGAGTTCGGCGGCGCTCGACGCTATTGCTTCCTCGTCCATGTCGCGCGCGGCGAGCGCGAAGGTTGCGCCTTCGTTCGTGACGATCTCCTGGGCGCGCTGGATCGCCCACAGCGCAAATTCGGCACGATTGCCGATCTCAGTCGTTTCCATCGTACAACTCCAATGTCTTCCCGCTGTGTCGCTTATAGCGGATGTCAGTGCTGGTGACAGCCGTTGCGCGGCGAATTTGACAGGCGGGCAAGTGCCGGTTCCTCGGAACGGACACCGGCCGTCGTGGTGAAGTTTTGTCGCTTCTGCCGAAGGGGCCTTGGACTGGCCAAGCGCGTGGCGATCGCAGGGGCGCTTGCCAGTGAAATTGCCAAAAAAGCGAACGCGCCGCGCATGTGCGCGACGCGTTCCGAAAACACGAGGCGCTTCGCCAGTGCTATTGGCCGGCAGCCTCGCGGGCAATTTCTTCCAACAGTGTGTTCACCGCGTCGCGACCGCCGCCGTCTGGCAAGCGGCGGAAGCCGAGGGTGACCTTTCCTGGATCTTCGACCGGTTCGTAGGCGAATAGGACGTAGGGGCAATAGGCTATGTTGCCGATGTCCGCCTCCATTGCCGTGCGCGATATCGTGGCAGAGCAGAACTGCAGGATTTCCGCCCCCTTGTAGAGGGGCTTGGAGCCGGCAATGTCACCGGCCGTGCGGTCCAGCATGTCGCCGATATGGCCGTGATAGTCGACCACAAATCCGCGGTTCACCACCGCATCTTCAAGGTCGGCGATAACCTCGGAAAAGGGGGCGTCCGTCGTATAGGTCGTGACGTCGTCCTGTGCCCAAGCCAGCGATGCGCCGAGCAATAGGGTTGACGCTGCAATGGTGGCGGATCTGATCAGGTGCATGCGATTTCCTCCAAAAAATCAAAAGCGAGAATGGACCTTAGCCTGTGTTGTAGAAATATGCAAAAAAAGATATGTGTTTTCGCCTTACGGGAGGAAGACCATGACATATTATCACGGCAGGACAAAAATCATGCGCGGCAGTGTCGAGCGCCGCGGCTTCTTGTACGGCGGGTTGGGACTGCTTGCCGTCGCGGCACTACCGCGACCCGCCCTCTCGCTGGGCCGAATCGCGGCAGGAGAGGGGGAGATCCTGACCATCAGCGACGGCAACCTCACACTACCGATGGCTTTTCTCTATCCGGACGTTCCGAAGGGCGAACTTGAGCCTTTCCTCGTCGCGAACGGCCTGCCGACTGATGCGCTCTCGCCGGACTGCAATGTCACGGCGCTGAAGCGCGGCGACCATGTCGTGCTGTTTGATGCGGGATCCGGTTCGAATTTCATGTCGAGCGCCGGGCGGCTCCTCGAAAACTTGGGCGAAGCCGGTATTGATCCGGCATCGGTCACCGATGTGGTGTTCACCCATGCTCATCCGGACCACCTCTGGGGCGTGACGGACGACTTCGATGAACTGGTCTTCCCCGAAGCGACCTATCATATGAGCCAGACGGAATGGGACTTCTGGTCTTCCGCTGAAACGCTGGCAAGAATGCCGGAGGAGCGACAGAGCTTCGTTGTTGGCGCGCAGGCCCGGTTCAAATTCATCGAAGACAAGGTGAACTTCATCAAGCCGGGCCAGGAAGTGCTTTCTGGCGTCGAGGCGGTGGATACAGCCGGCCATACGCCCGGCCATCTTTCCTTTCTCGTGCACGGTGGTAGCGAACCGACATTGATCGGCGGCGATGCCCTCAGCAATACGGCGATCTCGTTTGCCCATCCGGAATGGCGCACGGGAAGCGATCACGACCAGGAGAAGGGGGCCGCGACCCGGGCAGCCCTTCTCGACCGTCTGGTCGCCGACAAGGCGACGATCATAGGCTACCATTTCGACCATGCCGGCATAGGCCACGTCGAGCGCAAGGAAACCGCCTACGTCTTTGTTCCGGCCTGATCGAGTTGGTCCGGCATTGTCCGGCCTGAGACGCCACGCTCGGCGCGGTGTCTCAGGCCCTGGATGTCGAGAAGACCGCGAGCGGTGAACCCTCGATTAGATAGGACAGTCCCATCCGGGCGCCGATCATGATCGAGGCGAGGACGATTGGAGCTGAAATCGCCAGTGTAGAGACGGCGGTGACGCCCTGGCCGATGGTGCAGCCCATCGATAGGACGCCGCCAACTCCCATGAGAAACCCGCCGAACAGGTGACGGCTGAGTTCGCGGGCGTCGTCGCAGGCTTCCCACCGCACCTGGCGCCGGAAAAGGGCGTTGAGGCTCGAGCCGATCACCACTCCGACTACCAGGCCGACGCCGTAATCAGGGATGGAACCGGTGAAAGTCACGAGATGCAGGAGCGTGTCGGCGACCGGCACGACGAACGAACCGGCTTCGAGCTGAACCACTTCGAAGGAGGTTTCTGCGGCCCATGCCGTCATAAACCAACCGAAGGCGATCACACCGCCGATGACGGAGCCCGTGGCGATGGCCCGGTAATGTCTGCGATAACGGGCATCGGCGAAGATCCACCAGAGCATTCCGCCGGCCACGAGTGCTGCCACGAGGAACTGGACATCGAAGCCGGTGAGATGGGAAAGGATAAGACCGAGCGACTGACCGCCGGCAAAGTTCATGTCGATCGCCATAGCATCGACGAGGGGCACGCGAGCCTGGGCGATCAGCCCTTTCTGCGCCGAAAGTGCGCTCAGGGCCAATACGATCAGCACGACCAGCGATCGCAGACTACCGCCTCCAAGCCGCACCAGTGCACCGAAGCCGCAGGTTCCGACGAGCGCCATGCCGAAACCAAACAGGATGCCGCCGACAATGGCGCCGGTCCAGGCAAAGCCCGAGCGGACATAGAAGCTCTCATTCGGCGTGGCCCAGCCGAAGGCGTGCAGGACCTGGGTGAAGACAAGCGCCATGGCTGCCGCCAGCATCCAGGTGCGCACGCCTGTGCTATCTCCGGCATACCAGAGCCGTTCGAGCGAGGACATCGTACAGAAACGCTGGCCCCGGGCGACGTAACCCATCAACACGCCGGCCAGCAGGCCAGCGACGGGCAGAAGCCACGGCGATGCGGAAAAATCCATTCGTTCCTCCCTTGGCCTTGCGGCCCGCGTGTATCGCAGGCCGGCGCTCCCCCGCCGGCCTACGGGGCTTTCATTCGTCGCGCCGCACCTCGGCGCAGAAGAGGTCGTACAAGTTTTCGATGACAGACGAGACTTCCTTGCCTGCGAGCGAATAGTAGATCGTCCGGCCGTCGCGCCTAGTATTGACCAACCGGTCAAATCGCAGGCGGGCCAGCTGCTGCGACACCGCCGCCTGCGGCATGTCCATGATCTCTTCCAGTTCGGAAACGGATCTTTCACCCTCTGTCAGCAGGCACAGAATCAGAAGCCTGTCTTCGTGAGACAGTGCCTTGAGCAGTTCGCTCGCCTTGCGCGCCTGGACGACAAGCTGCCCCCGGGTTTCCAACGACCGCAATGCGCTAACCTTTGGCAGGCTCATTACCGAAATCCTCTTTTCATGCCACTTTAAATGCCGGCTATCGCTACTGCGGCAGCTTGGCAATCAGTTCCCCAATCCTGAACCAGAAAAACTCATCGCCGACATAGCCGCGCAGCCTACCGACTTCTTTGCCTTCATGCATCAGAATAAAGCTCGGCGTAAACCGCTCGCGCTGCACATCCGCCAGATCTTTCGGCCATGGCTCGGTGATGTCGACGCGCCGTAGGGGGGCGATCCGGCCTTCCGGGGTGTTTGGCCAGGCCTGCGCGATTTCCGCATTGAACTGTCTGCACCAGGGGCATCCGGGTTGCTCCAGTACGACAAGCTCGGTTGCGCGCGCCTGAAGCGCGGCAGAAAGGATCCCGAAGACAAGCATCAGCCGAAAAAAATAGCTCAACGAAAATCCCTCGATTTGTCGTTTGCAATATATAGATTAATTTGCATACATTGGAAGTGCATTCGTTGACGCGTGCGTGGATCTTGGGAGGGATCGAATGCTTGATGTCAGTCTGGGCGGGGCTTTTCTTGCAGGCTTGCTGTCCTTCGTTTCCCCATGCGTTCTGCCGATCGTGCCGCCCTATCTGGCGTGGCTTGCCGGTGTCAGCTTCGACCGGCTGAAGGACGCTTCGCCAGGTCCGGCTGAGCGCCGGCAGATCGTCTTCTCGGCAATCTTCTTCGTGCTCGGCTTTACCACCGTCTTCGTCGCGCTCGGCGCCACTGCCAGCCTGGTTGGGAAGACCATCGCCCAATATTTTGATGTCCTGTCGGTCATCGCCGGCGTCATCATCATCATCATGGGGCTGCATTTTCTAGGCGTTTTCCGCATCGGCTTCCTCTACCGGGAAGCGCGCGTACAGGTGGACAAGAAGCCGGCGGGGCTGGCCGGGGCCTATGTGCTTGGTCTCGCCTTCGCCTTCGGCTGGACCCCGTGCGTCGGGCCGATTCTTGCCGCAATCCTGTTTATCGCCGGTAGCGAAGGCTCTGCTGTCCAGGGGGCGCTCCTGCTCGCAGTCTATTCGCTTGGTATCGGTATCCCCTTCGTTCTGGCCGCAGTTTTCGCCAGCCGCTTCCTGGACTGGGCGATGCGGTTTCGCCGCCACCTGCGCAAGGTCGAGATTGCGCTCGGTCTGTTCCTGATTGCGACCGGGCTGCTGTTCATCACCGGTCAGATGTCCCGGATCTCCTTCTGGTTGCTCGAGACATTCCCGGTATTCCAATCGATTGGTTAGGAGGAAATCATGTTGAGAATGTTAGGCCTGTCATTTGCCATGCTCGCCTTCCTGCTGACGCCGGCCATGGCCGTCGAGGTCGGCGACGACGGGTTGCACAAGGAGCCATGGTTCTCCATGACATTCCGCGATATCGCGGAGGATATCGAAGCGGCGCAGGCCGAGGGAAAGCGGCTGGCCATCATCTTCGAACAGCGCGGCTGCATCTACTGTCGGGAGATGCACGAGAAGATCCTCTCCGATCCTGAAGTTCGCGACTACATCAAGGCTAACTTCATGGTCGTTCAATACAACATGTTCGGCGACGAGGAGGTCACGGACACGGACGGCGAGACACTCACCGAGAAGTCGGCAGCGCGAAAGTGGGGTTTTATCTTCACTCCGACGATCGTCTTCCTTCCAGAGTCTCTCGATGAACAGGTTCCGGTCAGCAAGGCTGCAATCGCGACCATGCCCGGCGCCTTTGGAAAACTGACATTCCTCAACATGTTTCGTTGGGTGCAGGAAAAGGGTTACGAGAGTGGCGAACACTTTCAAGTTTACCACGCCCGGATCATTAACGAGCTGCGCGCGGCGGGAAAACTGGAGGAATAGGTCATGAAATCAATGGCGTGTAATATATGCAAGAATTTATATTTTTCTATTGATCTGAATCAAGCGCAGGGATATCGTTTGAGCGGAGGAGCGGATCGCTAGCCGGTTCGGGAGTTTGGGAGGACTCTAGGAATGAAGTTAGTCGCAGCTTACCTTGTCGTCTTTTCGGCGCTGGTGCCCGTCCCAATGGCCTTAGCCGGGGAAATCGCGCCAGCCGACGTCAAATACGACGGCACCACGATCACCACCTCGCTCACCGGGGTTCCCGGCAACCCGGAAGACGGGGCGAAAGTGCTCGCCGACCGTGGTCTGGGCAACTGTCTTGCCTGCCATGTGGTGACGCCCCTGGCCAAGGAGCAGTTCCATGGCGACGTGGCCCCGGCCCTGGACGGCGTCGCCGACCGGTGGTCACCGGAAGAGCTGCGCGGCATCGTGGTCAACGCCAAGCATTCGCTGAACCCGGATTCGGTCATGCCTGGCTTTTACAGCCTCGAAGCGGGTGTGAATGTGCGCAAGGACCTCGTCGGCAAGACGATCCTGACCGCTCAACAGGTTGAAGACGTGGTGGCCTATCTGGTCACCTTGAAGGACGCCAATTAGGCGCGGTCATGGAGGAGAAAATCATGAAACTGACAAGGCGACAGGTCCTGGCCATGACGGCGGGTGTCGCGGCCGTCTCGGCGGCCGGCGGGCGTTTGGCCTTCGCGGACATTCCGTCGACAGATAAGCGGATCGCCGATTTTGCCGGCGGCAAGACGCCGGAGGCCGGTAAGATCACGCTGACCGCGCCCGAGATTGCCGAGAACGGCAATACCGTGCCGATATCCTTCGATGTCGAGAGCGCCATGAAGGACGGCGACATGGTCGAGTCGGTCATGATCGTGGCGGACGGCAATCCGAATCCTGAAGTGGTGACGTTCCACTTTACCGCGCTCAGCGGTTCGGCATCGGCGACCACGCGCATTCGCCTGGCCAAAACGCAGAATGTCATTGCCGTCGCCAAGATGGCGGACGGCTCGGTTTACATGGACAAGAAGGAAGTAAAGGTCACCATCGGCGGCTGCGGCGGCTGATCGGCTTTTACAGAGGAGATTGATGAAATGGCAGCAGCACCCAAGCCGCGGATCAAGGTCCCGAAAACGGCAAAGGCCGGCGAAATCGTGCTGATCAAGACACTGATCAGCCACGAGATGGAATCCGGTCAGCGCAAGGACAAGGACGGCAACCCGATCCCGCGCAAGATCATCAACAAGTTCGCCTGCGAGTTCAACGGCAAGCCGGTGTTCTCCTGCGACATCGATCCGGCGGTTTCCGCGAACCCGTATTTCGAGTTCAGTGCGCTCGTCAGCGAGACGGGCACGTTCAAGTTCACCTGGACCGATGACGACGGCTCCGCCTATGTCGACGAGCAGCCCATCACCGTGAACTGAGGCGCTTTTGCGCCCGGCGGCGCCCTTTCCGGCGCAGCCAACTATCCGCCTTCGCGCATGGCCGCGAAGGCGCCGCAGTCGATCCGTCGCGGGCGATGAGGAACGTTCGCCGTTATCTTGGGAGGGGTAACCATGAGAAGACTTTCGTTGGCGCTTGCCGCCGGCCTTTTGGGAATGAGCTGTCCCCTGGGTGCCGCGTTTGCGGACCCGGTGGATGAGACGCTGGTTATCGACGACAAGGAAATGATCACCCGCACCAAGGCGCCGGAAGGTCATCCGTTCGATGAAGTGCTTTCGGGCTGGTTGTTCCGCGAAGCAGAGACCCGGGCAACGCAAGCGGATTCCTTCGCCAATCCCGGCATGCTCTCGGTCGAACGCGGCGAGGAGATCTGGAACACCGTGGACGGAACCGCCGGCAAGTCATGCGCTTCCTGTCATGACGACGCCTCGGTGTCGATGAAGGACATCGGCGCGCGTTATCCCAAGTGGGATGCCGCGGCCAACAAGCCGCTCAACATCGAATTGCAGATCGACAAGTGCCGCACCGAGAATATGGGCGCCGAAGCCTACAAGTTCGATGCCGAGGACCAGAAATCGCTGACGACTTATATCAAGTACCAGTCGCTTGGCACGCCGGTCTCGGTTGATCTCACACAGGGAGAGATGCAGAGCTGGTGGGACAAGGGCAAGGATCTCTACTACACCCGCATGGGCCAGCTGAATCTGTCGTGTTCCAACTGTCACGAGAACAGCATGGGCAAGTTCATCCGCGCGGACCATCTCAGTCAGGGGCAGGTCAACGGCTTCCCGACATATCGCTTCAACACTGCCGGCATGGTCTCCCTGCACAACCGCTTCCGCGGTTGCATCCGCGATACGCGCGCCGAAATGCCCAAGGCTTTCTCGGATGAGTTGATGGCGCTCGAGGTCTATGTCACCTGGCGCGGTCTCGGCCTGTCGGTCGAGACGCCGGCTGTCCGCCAATAAAACCGGCGGCGGGGTAGCCGCCGTCCCTAAACGAAGATGACGGTAGCGCGAGATTTGCCGCGAGGGCACTCGTGTTCATGGGAGAAGTGTATGTTCTCAAGACGTGAATTGCTCATGGCGGGTGCCGCCTTGTCTGCGATCGCCGGTTCCGGGCTTTCCGGCCGCTGGTCACAGGCTGTTGCCCAGCAGGCGCTGACCGAGGACGGCCTTCTTGACTTTGAGTCAACCGGCAACGTCACAATCATCCACGTCACCGATCTGCATGCCCAGCTCGTACCGGTTTATTTCCGCGAGCCATCGATCAACCTTGGGGTAGGCGATGTCGCCGGTCTGCCGCCGCATGTGACCGGTGCCGATTTCCTCAAGCTCTACAATATCGAGCCGGGCTCGCCGGAAGCCTACGCAATGACTTCCGAAGACTATGTCGCGCTTGCAAAGAGCTACGGCAAGATGGGCGGGCTCGATCGCATCGCCACCATCGTCAAGCGGATCAGGGCCGAGCGCGGCGACAATGTTCTGCTGCTCGACGGTGGCGATACCTGGCAGGGCAGCTATACGTCCCTGCAGAGCAAGGGGCAGGACATGGTCGACGCCATGAATGCGCTCCAGCCCGACGCCATGACCGGACACTGGGAATTCACCTACGGCACGGACCGGGTTCAAGAGATCATCGACGGGCTGCCGTTCTCCTTCCTCGGCGGCAATATCTTCGACGCGGAATGGAACGAGCCTGCCTTCGAGGCCTACAAGATGTTCGAGAAGGGGGGCGCGAAGATCGCCGTGCTTGGACAGGCCTTCCCCTATACGCCGATCGCCAATCCGCGCTGGATGTTTCCCAACTGGTCGTTCGGCATCCGCGAGGACGAGGTGGCCAAGAACGTCGCGGCGGCGCGGGCCGAAGGGGCGGATCTGGTCGTGCTTCTGTCTCACAACGGCTTCGACGTCGACCGCGCCATGGCCGCGCGCGTCCCGGGTATCGATATCATTCTGGCGGGCCACACCCACGACGCCCTGCCGGAACCGGTGATCGTTGGCAAGACACTGGTGATCGCTTCCGGATCGCACGGCAAGTTCATCACACGGCTTGATCTCGACGTTCAGGACGGCGCGCTGAAATCCTATCGGCACCGACTTATCCCAGTCTTTTCGGACGTGATTTCGCCGGATGCCGAGATGGCCAAAATGATAGAGGACATTCGCGCACCCCATCTGGGCGAACTGACGCGCGAACTGGCGACCGCGGAGGGCCTTCTTTATCGACGTGGCAATTTCAACGGCACCTTCGACGACTTGATCTGCGAGGCATTGCTCGAGGTGCGCGAGGCTGACATCGCCCTGTCCCCAGGCTTCCGCTGGGGGACATCAGTCCTTCCCGGCCAAAAGATTACGGTCGAGGACGTGCACAATGCCTGCTCGATGACCTATCCGAGCGCCTATCGCTCGAACATGAGCGGCCAGATGCTCAAAGACATCCTCGAGGATGTCGCCGACAACCTGTTCAACAAGGATCCTTACTATCAGCAAGGCGGGGATATGGTTCGCGTCGGCGGCATGGGCTACACGATCGACCCCAACGGCAGCATGGGAAGCCGCATCTCGCAGATGACCATGCTGAAAACCGGCGAGGCCATTGAGCCTGCAAAAGAATATGTGGTTGCCGGGTGGGCCTCGATCAATGAGGCGACCGAAGGTCCGCCGATCTGGGATGTCGTTGAGGACTATCTGACGAAAAATCCGGTCGTCAATCTGCAGGAAAACCGTTCCGTGAAGGTCATCTGACGGTAAAGATGGAGGCTGCGCTGGCGGCGCAGAAGTGCGGCATGATATATAGAAATAATAGAATATTTGCATACAATGGAGGCAAAGGAGGAGCCGATGGAAAATCCTGAAAACCCGAAGTCGGCCGGGCGCCGCAGCTTCCTGAAGGGCGGCCTGATGGGGGGCGTTGCGCTTGCCGGTGCCGCAACGGCCGGAAGGGCGCTTGCCGCCGGCGATCCGCTCATTACCGAAGTCCAGGACTGGAATTGCCTGCTTGGCGACGGTGTCGATGCCAAGCCCTATGGCATGCCCTCGGAGTTCGAGGCGCATGTGGTGCGCAAGGACGTGCCGTGGCTGACGTCTGACTCCATCTCGTCGATCAATTTCACGCCGCTGCATGAACTCGACGGGATCATCACGCCGAGCGGGCTGTGCTTCGAGCGCCATCATGGTGGGGTCGCAGTGATCGAGCCGACCGCCCACCGTCTGATGATTAACGGCCTGGTCGACAAGCCGCTGGTGTTCACGATGGAGGAACTCAAACGGTTCCCACGCGAGAACAGGGTCTACTTCCTCGAATGCGCGGCCAATTCCGGTATGGAATGGCGCGGCGCCCAGCTCAATGGCTGCCAGTTCACCCACGGAATGCTGCATTGCGTGATGTACACGGGCGTGCCGCTGAAGACGTTGCTGGCGGAAGCCGGGGTCAAGCCAGAAGGCAAGTGGCTGCTCGCCGAAGGCGCAGATGCCTCCGCCATGACCCGTTCGATCCCGATGGAAAAGGCGCTCGATGACTGTCTGGTCGCCTTCGGCATGAACGGGGAGGCACTGCGTGCCGAGCAGGGCTATCCGCTGCGACTCGTCGTTCCCGGCTGGGAAGGCAATATGTGGATCAAGTGGCTGCGAAGGCTCGAAGTCGGCGACGAGCCCTGGCAGCAGCGCGAGGAAACCTCGAAATACACCGACCTTTTGCCGGACGGCAAATCGCGGCGGTTCACCTGGGCGATGGATGTCAAATCCGTCATCACCAGTCCAAGCCCACAGGCTCCGATTAAGCATGGCAGAGGACCGCTGGTCCTCAGTGGTCTGGCTTGGTCAGGTCACGGAACGATCAAGCGTGTCGATGTGACGATCGACGGGGGACGCAACTGGCATACGGCGCGTATCGACGGACCGAGCCTGCCGAAGGCTCTGCATCGCTTCTACTACGAGTTCGACTGGGACGGTTCGGAAGCTCTTCCTGCAGTCACGGGCGATCGACGAACAAGGCCTGATTCAGCCCACCAAGGACCAGTTGCGCAGCGTCCGAGGCACCAACTCCATCTACCACAATAATGGCATCCAGACCTGGTACGTCAACAAGGACGGAGGCATCGAGAATGTCGAAATTTCGTAAATCGCTGCTTCTGTCCGTTGGACTGTTGCTGGCCTCGACACCCCATGCCTTCGGTGGCGATGCCGATGCGGGCAAGAAGATTTTCGGCAAATGCGCCGCCTGCCACACCGTCGGTGAGAATGCCAAGCACAAGGTCGGACCGATGCTGAATGATATCATCGGACGCAAGGCTGGCACGGTTGACGGGTTCAAATACTCCCCCGCGATGATGAAGGCCGGGGAAGGCGGGCTCGTCTGGGACGACCCTACACTGCACGCCTACCTGACCAATCCCAAAGACGTCGTCAAGGGCACCAAGATGACCTTTGCGGGGCTGAAGAAGGAAAAGGAGATCAACGATGTGATCGCCTATCTTGAAACCTTCTCTGCTGCCCCAGCCGCCGTCCCGGCATCCGCAGAGATCGAAGTCCAAGAAGCCCCGAAGGCTGAGCAAGGCGCGGCAAATCTGGCGGAAAAGCCGGTTGAGACCGCCGAAGCGCCAGCTGCGGTGGGAGATAGCGAGGCAAGTGCAGAGCGGAAGGCCGCCGGCCCGGGCGTTGGCGCGCATTTCAAGCTCGGCCGCGAGGCAACGCCTGAGGAAATCGCCGCCTGGGACATCGATGTCCGTGCCGACGGTCTCGGATTGCCGGAAGGCAGCGGCACGGTTGCCGAAGGCATGGAAATCTATGACGAGCAATGCGCTTCCTGTCACGGAGATTTCGGCGAAGCGGTCGGGCGTCGGCCGGTTCTGGCTGGCGGCCATGGGACATTGCAGGCCGATCGGCCGGAGAAGACAATAGGCTCCTTCTGGCCTTACCTGTCGACCGTCTATGACTATGTGCGTCGCGCGATGCCGTTCGGGGATGCCCGCTCGCTGTCCGATGACGATGTCTATGCGCTCACGGCCTATTTGCTCTATCTCAACGATGAAGTGTCGGATGAGGACTTCGAACTGTCGAAGGAGAATTTCACCTCGATCAGGCTGCCGAACGAGGCAAACTTCATCGACGACGACCGCCTGCAGGAGCCGCATTATGTCGACAAGTCGGAGCCCTGCATGACCGATTGCGTGCCCGGCAAGGCAACGATCAAGATGCATGCGGCTGTTCTTGACGTTACCCCGGAATCTTCCGGAGACGGTGAAGAACCCACAGGCGGCGGCATCGACTGACCGTCCTCAAGGCCTCCTCCCCTTGGAGAACTGATAATCTTGGCTGGGGCGATCCCGCGCCCCAGCCAAGGTGTTTTCGGGAATGGATCATCGTCTACCCGTTGCACCCATCAGGCGTCGAATTCCTCGCGTGGGATAGCGGGCTTTCGCGCCAGTCCGTATTTCTGCATCTTTTCGTAGAGGGTCTTGCGGGAAATGCCCAGCTGCTCGTAGACGGGCTTCAGGTGGCCGCCATGGGCGGAGATCGCGCTGGCGAGAACGCCGCGCTCATAGGCAGCGACCTTGTCGGCGAGGCGTTGCCGGACGGCAGCCGGCGCGCTTTCCTCCGGAACGGGATCCAGACCCAGCACGAGCCGGTCGGCGGCGTTGCGCAGTTCGCGGACATTGCCGGGCCAGGGACGGGCAGCGATCTCGGCCAGAAGGTCGGGAGGGACTTCGATGTCGTCGCGCAGGTAGCGGGCTGCGGCCTCGCGCACGAGCTGAAGGAAGAGGATGGGAATGTCTGCCGATCGGTCTGCCAGGGCGGGTACATGGAGGGTTGCGACATTCAGGCGATAGAAGAGATCCGCGCGGAAGCGCCCCGCGGCGACCTCGGCTTCGAGATCTGCCTTGCTGGTGGCGATGAAGCGCACATCGAGGGGAACGACCTCGTTCGAGCCGAGACGGGTGATGACGCGTTCCTGCAGGACGCGGAGAAATTTCGCCTGCAGGTCGAAGGGCATGGAGCCGATTTCGTCGAGCAGGATCGTGCCACCCCGGGCATGTTCGAACTTGCCGTAGCGGGGCCTGAGCGCGCCGGGGAAGGCGCCGGCCTCGTGGCCGAACAATTCGCTCTCGATCAGGTTTTCCGGCAGGGCCGCGCAATTGATGGCGATCAGCGGCCGGTTCGCCCGGGCGCTAATGTCATGGAGGGCGCGGGCAACCACTTCCTTGCCGACGCCAGTGTCGCCGATGATCATTGTATCCGCGTCGGTCGCGCCGATGGCACGCAGCCGGTAGCGTAGGTCGACCATGACCTGGGTGCGCCCCGGCAGGCGCGTTTCGATGTCGTCGCGCTTGCCGGCGACGGCGCGCAGCCGCCGGTTTTCCATGACGAGGCTACGCCGGTCCATCGCCCGGCGGATGATGCCGGCGAGATGCTGCGCGGTGAAGGGCTTTTCGAGGAAGTCATAGACGCCGGCACGCATGGCGCTGACGGCAAGCTGGACATCGGCATGGCCGGTCACGAGGATGACGGGGATCTCGGCGTCAACCTCCCGGATACGCTGCAGGAGCGTCATCCCATCCATGCCGGGCATGCGAATGTCGCTGACCACGACGCCGTCGAAACCGTAGCCGATCAGTTCAAGGACCGGCTCAGCGCTGGAAAATGTCGTGACCGGCAGGCCGAACAGTTCGAGTGCCTGCGCCGAGGAACGGCGCATGTCCTCCTCGTCGTCGATCAGCAGAATGCGCTGGTCGCTCATTCTGCTGCCTCCGTCACCTTCTCGGCAGCATCTAGCTCAATGCGGAACACCGCACCGCCTTCGGCATGGTTGGTGACGGAAAGGCTGCCGCCGAAATCCTTGATGATGTTGTAGGAAATCGATAGCCCGAGGCCGAGGCCCTTGCCGACCCCCTTGGTGGTGAAGAACGGGTCGAAAATGCGCTCGACGATAGCGGCCGGGACCCCCGGCCCGTGATCACGCACCGCGATGACGATCTTGCCAGCTTTGCGGCGGGCCGTGAACTCGATGTTGCGATTGGTCTGACCTTCCACCGCATCGGCGGCATTGGTGATGATATTGACGAGGACCTGCTGTAGTCGGATGGGTCCGGCCAGCACGGCGAGGTGACCACGGCCGAGGTCGACATCGAGCGTCGCATTCGCCACCTTGAGCCGGGCAGCGACAATCTCCAGCGTGTCGTCGATTACTTCGTCCAGCGCGACGGGACCCAGCTTCTCATTCGGCTTGCGGGCGAAGTTCCTCAAGTGCCTGCTGATCGAGGCCATACGGTCGACGAGGCCGGAAATGCGCAGAAGATTGTCGCGCGCCTCGCCGCTCCGACCCCGGTCGATCAGCAGGGCGGCGCTGTCGGCATAGGTCTTGGCAGCGGCGAGAGGCTGGTTGAACTCATGAGACAGGGCGGCCGACATCTGGCCGAGGCCGGCGAGCTTGCCAGCCTGGATGAGATCGGCCTGGGTCTTGCGCAGTTCCTGTTCGGTCAGGCGCCGCTCGGCGATCTCCAGCTCGATCTGCTCATTGACGCGAGCGAGGTCGGCGGTGCGCTCGGCGACGCGGTGCTCGAGATCGTTGCGGGCTTTCTCCTCGAGGCGCAGCCGTTCGGTGGTGCGGGCCCGCCGCTGCAGGAGAATGGCGATCGCCAGTGCGGCGAGGCAGACGAAGAGGACAACGGCGATCACCACAGTGCGGGCTTGGCCGCGCACCGATGCGGTATCCATCAGTACATTCACCGTCCAGTCAGCCTCGGCCATGTATCGCGACAGCACGAGATATTCGCGGGAGGCGCCATCGTCCGTGACCGTCATCAGGCGATGTCCGCCTTCGTCACTCTTGCGAAGGGGCAGTTCCTTCAGTGGCGCATCGGCATAGCGGCGCGATGCCTGGGTGCGGGCGAGCCGTGTGGCGTCCAGCGGCAGGATGCTGTTGTAGAGCCATTCCGGGCTGCCGGTCATAAAGATGATGCCTTCCGGATCGGCGACAAAGATCTTGTATTCGCCTCCCTTCCACGATGCTTCGATCGAATCAATGTCGACCTTGAAGACGATGACCCCTCGGATTTCATCATCGACGCTGACGGGCGAGGCGAAATAGTAGCCGCGCTTGAGGGACGTGGTGCCGAGTGCGTAGAAGCGCGATTGCCGGCCTTTGGCGGCATCCTGGAAATAGGGACGGTAGCTGAAATTCTGGCCCACGAAGCTCGCCGGTCCGTCGTAATTGCTGGCTGAGATCGTCTCGCCGTCCATGGTCATGACATAGATGTCGGAGGATCGGAGCAGCGTGTTGATCTCTTTAAGATAGGCGTTCACCGTCTTTCTTAAGGCCGGGTCAGAGCGCGCGCGCAGCAACGCCTTGATGCCGTCGTGATCGGCAATCAGGGCCGGCAGCGGTTCATAGCGGCTCAGGTGGCCGCCAAGTGCGGAGACGGCAAGGCGCAGCGCGGAACTTGCCTGGAGCGAGGCCTCTTCCATATAGGCCCGCGTGGCGACAGCGCCGCCCTGGAACGCTGCCAGAACGACGAGGACGGGAAGTATGGCAAAGACCAGAACATGCCGGAGCTTCACGGTACAACGGCCTCCTCTTCCGTTCCTCGCGGCCGCTATGGCCGTGAGGGGGAAGTCTAGAGAGACGGGCGAGCGTTTCCTAGAGGCGATCTGCGCGGAACTGCTTTCCCGCCATAGGGCGTTCTTCAGTTCGCCATGGTCGAGCGGTGCGCCCAGCCCGTCATGCGCCGCTCGATCCAGGCCATGAGCGCATACATGGCGATTCCCTCGACCGCCAGCATGAGCAGGCCGGCAAAGACCAGCGGCACATTGAACTGGCTCTGGGCGAAGCTGCATCATGTTGCCGAGGCCATAGTTCGAGGCGACCGTTTCGGACACGACGGAGCCGACGAAGGCCAGCGTGATGGCGATCTTCAGCGAGCCGAAGAAATAGGGCATGGAGCGGGGAATGCCGACCTTCAGCATGATGTCCATCTTTTTCGCGCCGAGCGCCCTCAAGACGTCCTCGGTCTCCGGCTCGATGGTGGCAAGCCCGGTCGCGACGTTGACGACGATCGGGAAGAAGGAAATGAGGAAGGCGGTCAGCACCGCCGGCACCGTGCCGATGCCGAACCAGATGACGAGGATGGGGACGAGTGCCACCTTCGGGATGGCGTTGAAGCCGATCATCAGCGGATAGAGGCCGGCATAGATGGTCTTCGACCAGCCGATGAAGAGGCCGATCCCGAGGCCGGCGACGACGGCGATGATGAAGCCGAGGGTCGTGGTGTAGAGCGTCTGCAGCGAGTTCTTCCAGATCGGCGACCAGTATTGCACGATCGCCTGGAAGACGCGCGTCGGCGAGGGCAGGATGGTCGGCGGCATGTCAAGACCGAGGACGAGCAGTTCCCAGGCGGCGAACAGGGCGAGCGTATAGAGCCACGGGGCGGCGCGCACCCAGTTGACGCGGGCGATCAGCGGTGTGCGGGCAGGCGCTGCCATGGCGGGTTTCTCCACGATCTCGCTCATGCCGCCACCCGCGCGTTGCCGATCTCGCCGTGGAGGGCGTGAACCATGTCGTTGAAAGGCGTCTCGTACATGATTTCAAGGTCACGCGGGCGGGCAAAGGGAACCTTGTGTTCGGCAAGCACGCGGCCGGGCCGGCTGCTCATGACGAAGATCTTGTCGGCGAGAAAGGTTGCCTCGCGCAGGTCATGGGTGACGAGAATGATGGTGACGCCCTGGGCTGCATGCAGGTCGCGGATGACGCACCAGAGTTCTTCGCGGGTAAAAGCGTCGAGGGCGCCGAACGGCTCGTCCAGCATCAGCAGTTCCGGTTCGTGGATCAGCGCGCGGCAGAGATTGGCGCGCTGCTGCATGCCGCCCGACAGCTGCCAGGGAAATTTCGATCCGAAACCCTTGAGGCCGACGATCTCGAGCAGGTTCTCGGCCTTCTCGATGTATTCTCGTCTGTGCGCGCGCAGCCGGTGGCGGTGCCTTTCGACGATCTCGAGCGGCAGGAGGATGTTCTCCAGCGTCGTGCGCCAGGGCAGCATGGTCGGGTTCTGGAAGGCCATGCCGACGATCGAGACGGGCTCAGTTACCTGTCGCCCCGCCACGATGACGTCGCCGGCCTGGGGGATATGCAGCCCGGTGACCAGCTTCATCAGCGTCGATTTTCCGCAACCGGACGGGCCGACGACAGCGGCAAACTCGCCCTTGTCGACGCGCAGGGTCAGGCCGGACACGGCAAGCGTGCCCTCCGCGCCGCCATAGCGCATGTCGACGTTGTCAATGGAAACGAGGTGGGACAATGGGGTCTCCGTGTTGGGTCTGAATGCAATTTCGCAAGACACCCCCTCTGGCCTGCCGGCCATCTCCCCCACAAGGGGGGAGAGAAGCCGTGGCAACGTCCTGGTACATCCTGTCAAATATATCGGCGTTGTCTTGCCTGTGCGGCAAGTTAAGCCCCTCCCTCTGTGGGGAGGGGTTGGGGAGGGGCTCCTGCTCCCAATCAGGGCAGCATCCGCTCTTCCTTGGCCGGCAGGTAGCTCGCGTCGAACACGCGCTCGGCCGTGACATTGCCCTTGAGGCCCATGGAAAGCTTGAGCGTTTCGATCGAGGCAGACAAGCGGGTCATGTCCACGCCGCCCATGCCGTTCTCGACGACATAAGGCGTCTTGATGTTCATCGCATTGGCCATACCGAGACGTTCCAGTTCGATGTCGGAATTCAGCGTCTCGTTGCGTTTCAGGACGGCGGTGACGCCCTCTTCCGGATTGGCAACGGCATCGGCGAAGCCCTTGGCGAGCGCTTTCAGGAAGCCCTTGACGACATCCGGATTGGCCTCGGCGAAGTCGGTGTTGACCAGGACAGAGTTGCCGTAAAGGTTCAGGCCGTGCTCGGCCATCAGGATCGTGGCGATGTCATCGGCCGGAACCCCTTGAGCCTTGAGGTTAAGGATGACGGAGAAGGCGAAGCCGAAGACGGCGTCGACGTCGCCCTTGGCGAGCATGGGCTCGCGGACCGGGAAGCCGATCGATTCGATGGTGATCTTGCTATCGTCGATGCCGACGACCTGCTTGAAGGCTGGCCACTGGGCAAAGGCGCCGTCCGGCGGCGGGGCGCCGAGCTTCTTGCCTTCGAGCGACTTCGGATCTTCGGTGATGCCGAGCGCCTTGCGGCCGACCACGGCGAAGGTCGGGCGTTCATAGACCATGTAGACGGCCTTGACCTTCTGCGAGGCGTCTTCGTCGAGGAACTTGATCACCGAGTTGATGTCGCCGAAGCCCATCTGGTAGGCGCCGGTCGCCACACGCGGGATCGCCTCGACCGAGCCATTGCCGCTGTCGATCGTGACGTCGAGGCCCTCGGCCTTGAAGTAGCCCTTGTCGAGCGCCAGCAGGAAGCCGGCGGCCGGGCCTTCGAATTTCCAGTCGAGCGTGAACTTGATCGGCGTTTCGGCGCGGGCCGGGGCTGCCGGCATGGAAAGGCCTAAGCTGAAGGTAATGGCTGCGGTTGCGGCCAGACCGGAAAACAGTCGTCTCGAAAGCATGGTCAGAATTTCCCTCTGGTGGTTTTGTTGCGGCGATTGAAGCCAATGTTCGCTCCTCGCGCAAGCAAATAATGCACATAAAGAGTGCAATACTTTAGACTGAACAAAAGATAGGCACGTCATTGGGCGTTTGCCGCTTTTGGTGGCGCATCCTGCGGTTCGGGCGCTCTCGCCCGCCGAAGCGAGGCGTGCACAGGCTTATCTCGACCAGGATCGCCCAAAACCGGCCGCTGCATTGCGATAAAATTTCGACAGATCGCGCGACCCGTGACATAAGGCGCCCCGGAACCCCTCAAGCCTCACGTCCGGTCATGATTCGTATCGAGAACATCAGCAAGCAGCTCAGCCACCGCATTCTTTTCATCGAGAGTTCCGCCGCGCTCAACAAGGGCGAAAAAATCGGCCTGGTCGGTCCGAACGGGGCGGGCAAGACGACGGTCTTCCGCATGATCACCGGCGAGGAACAGCCTGACGAGGGTCAGATCTCGGTCGAGAAGGGCATGACGATCGGCTATTTCAACCAGGATGTGGGCGAAATGTCCGGCCGCAGCGCCGTCGCCGAGGTGATGGACGGTGCCGGTCCGGTCAGCGTGGTCGCCGCCGAAATGCGCGATCTCGAGGCTGCCATGGTCGATCCCGACCGGCTCGACGAGATGGACGCGATCATCGAGCGCTACGGCGAAGTGCAGGCGCGCTACGAGGAACTCGACGGCTATGCGCTGGAGGGGCGCGCCCGCGAGGTGCTGGCGGGCCTGAGCTTCAGCCAGGAAATGATGGATGGCGACGTCGGCAAGCTGTCGGGCGGCTGGAAGATGCGCGTGGCGCTCGGCCGCATCCTGCTCATGCGCCCCGATGTCATGCTGCTCGACGAACCGTCGAACCATCTCGATCTCGAGAGCCTGATCTGGCTGGAGCAGTTCCTCAAAGGTTATGAAGGCGCGTTGTTGATGACCTCGCACGACCGCGAGTTCATGAACCGCATCGTCAACAAGATCATCGAGATCGATGCGGGTTCGCTCAACACCTATTCGGGCAATTACGAGTTCTACGAACAGCAGCGGGCGCAGAACGAGAAGCAGCAGCAGGCGCAGTTCGAGCGCCAGCAGGCGATGCTCGCCAAGGAAATCAAGTTCATCGAGCGCTTCAAGGCGCGCGCCAGCCATGCCTCGCAGGTGCAGAGCCGCGTGAAGAAGCTCGAAAAGATCGATCGCGTCGAACCGCCGAAGCGCCGCCAGATCGTTGCCTTCGAATTCCAGCCGGCGCCGCGGTCGGGCGAAGACGTGGTCAATCTGAAGAACGTGCATAAGAAGTACGGCCAGCGGGTCATTTACGAGGGCTTCGACTTCATGGTCCGGCGCCGCGAGCGCTGGTGCATCATGGGCGTCAACGGCGCCGGAAAGTCGACATTGCTGAAGCTGGTGGCGGGTGATTCCACACCCGATCAGGGCACGGTCAGCGTCGGCGCCAGCGTCAAGATGGGCTATTTCGCCCAGCATGCAATGGATATTCTCGATGGCGAGATGACCATATTCGAGACGCTGGAAAGCACCTTCCCGCGGGCAGGCCAGGCGCCGCTACGTGCCCTTGCCGGTTGCTTCGGCTTTTCCGGCGACGACATCGAAAAGCGCTGTCGCGTTCTTTCCGGCGGGGAGAAGGCGCGCCTGGTGATGGCGATCATGCTTTTCGATCCACCGAACCTCCTGGTGCTCGACGAGCCGACCAACCACCTCGATCTCGACACCAAGGAAATGCTGATCAAGGCGCTGTCGCAGTATGAAGGCACGATGCTGTTCGTCAGCCACGACCGCCACTTCCTGGCGGAGCTTTCCAATCGCGTGCTGGAACTGACGCCGGACGGCGCGTTCCAGTATGGCGGCGGCTACACCGAATATGTGGCGCGGACCGGCCACGAGGCGCCAGGTCTGCGGAGCTGAGGTCAGGACAAGCCCGGCCGATCCTGTTGATCGGCCAGCTTGATCGTCAGGCCATGGCGCCGCTTGCCACATCGCGGGCGCGGGCCACCCAGGCAGCACCCTCGCGGGCATGGTGGAAACCGTTCGACAGGGGCGCTGCCGGATAGATGTCCCGCAGCCGCCCGATCGCCTCCTCGGCCTCCAGCGTGCCGTCGAGCACGTCGCGATAGAGCCCTGCGACCGCCACCATGTCGCAGTCCTGCGGCGACAGTCGTATGGCCGAGACGCCACAAGCGGCCATATCGGCCAGTTCGCCGAGCAGTGCCTGGCAGGTGTGGGACACGGTCTGCACCCCGTTCAGCGCCAGGAAGGACTGGCGGTCCAGCGTCTTGACCGGCAGGCCGTCCGGCTCGTCGCCGCAGACGAAAAGGCAGTTGTCCTTGATCTTGCCCTTGGAACGGGCATGGGCGCAGCGCGCCGAAATGGCGAGCGGCATGCGGCCAAAGGCGAAGACCTCAAAATCGATGCCGGGGCTGTCGGCGACGATCCGCTCGACCGAGGTGAAGGGCAGTTCGGGCGGCAGGCAGATGGTCCTGGCGCCCCGACCGGCCAGCAGCCTGGCGGTCGCCGCATTGTAGACGTTGACCAGCGGGCCGACATTGTGCGGCTTGCCGTTCAACAGCCCGAGCGCGGAGAGGTCGTTGGCCTCGATCAGATGATCGCTCTCTTCGACCAGTTCGCGCACCTGCCGGCTTTCCCGCTCCAGCGTGACGAGCGCCAGCGTCGAGAACACTACGGTCTTGCCGGCCGCCTCGAGCCGTTCGGTCACTTCGGCGAGGTGCGGTTCGATGAAATGCTGGCGCTTGGAGCACACGGTTTCGCCGATCACCACCGTGTCGAAGGGCGATTCGTCGGCGATGCGGAAATGGAAGTCGCGCCATTTGGGGGCGTCCCACAGATAGTAGACGGGACCCATGGTGAGCGACGGGGGAAGGGTTTCGGTCATGCTCATCTCCAGCGCTTCTCGTAGGCGCCCGATGTGGTCTTCTGCCCCTCGCTCAAGCCACGCAGGCCGGCGAGAAGCGCAGTGCGCTGTTCGGGTTTGGCCGAAAGCGCCTTCTTCAGCGTCGAGACGACTTCGGCGACATAGGCCTTGCCGCGCTGGCGGCCCTCGATCTTCAGCGCGCTGACGCCGGCGGCGGTCAAGGCGTCGATCTCGCTCATCACGTCGAGCGAGACAGGATCCTCGAAGGCGTAGGCCCGGTCGTCGGCGATGTCGAAGCGGCCCTTGCACAGCGTCGGATAGCCGGCGGCCTCGCCGGCGGGGAAGCGGTTTATGGTGTAGTCGCCGAGTTCCGAGACCAGCTCATTGCCCTCTTTGCGGTAGTGGACATGGCTTGCCGGCGAGCAGACGCCGTTCATGTTCGGCGACTTGCCGGTCGTATAGGAAGAGAGCGAGCAGCGTCCCTCGGCCATGACGCAGAGTCCGCCGAAGACGAAGACCTCGATCTCGCAGCGGATTTTTGGCGCGATGCGGGCGATGTCGGCGATGGTGAGCGTTCGTGGCAGAACGACGCGCTTGGCGTTGAAGGCGTCGACGAGAAAATTGATCGCGTCGACATTGGAGGCGGACGCCTGGACCGAGACGTGCAGACGTTGTTCGGGATAGTTTACCGTCACATGCGCCATCAGGCCGAAGTCGGCGAGGATCAGGGCGTCGGCGCCAAGCGCCACGGCATCGGCTGCAGCGCGATACCAGATCTCCTCGTCACCGGCGCGCATGAAGGTGTTAAGCGCGACGAAGGTCTGCGTCTTGTGGCGGCGGGCATAGGCGATCGCCTCGCGCAACTCGTCGCGGCTGAAGTTGAGGCCGGGAAAATTGCGGGCATTGGTCTCGTCGCGGAAGCCGCAATAGACGGCATCCGCGCCGGCATCGACGGCTTCGCGGAAGGCGGCGGGGGTGCCGGCGGGGCAGATCAGTTCCATGCGGATCCCTCCCGGGTGAGCGCGCGGCGGCGGATGCCTTCGGCCATGCGGCCGAACATTGGTGCGAACGGGCCGGCTAGGGTCGAGAGGTCGCGCGGCAGGTCGATGTCGCAGTCGTCGAGGGCGTTGCGCATGGCGAGCATGGCCTCCATGTCGCCGGTGACGTTGAGGTCGCGCGAGAAGAACAAGGCGTCGGCGTCGCAGCGTCCTTCGAGAAGTGCGAGCAGCATGAAGAGCGGACCTTCGACCGTTGCATCGGCGCTGAGCGGCGAACCGCTCTTGCGCAGCACGCGGATCGATGCGCGGCCCGGCTCGACGACGAAAGCAAGCGGCACATCGCTCGGCAGGAAGGCGAAACGCTTTGCCTTGTGCTCGCCCAGGCGCTCGAACAGGCCGGGATGCTCCTTCATCATCCGGGCAAACAGGAGGCCCGTCGCTCGCTCGATTACCGCTATGGGAACGTAGTTCAGGGGCGTCGCGAGCGTCTTGGGAAATTCCATGAGAATCAGGCCTTTGCAGGAAACCAGTGGCGGCATGCTAGCGGCTCGGTCGCTGCAAGGGTTTGAGCTAGCGCAAAGACTTGATGATTTTTACCGGCCACATAGACACAATGATAAATGCATCCTCCGCCGTCCGGCGCTATGCCGACCTTCAGGATTTCGCCGCCGAACTGGAACGCCGGGGCAGCCTCAGGCGCATCACAAAGCCCGTATCGCTGGTGCATGAGGTGACGGAGATCCATCGGCGCGTGCTTGCCTCCAGCGGGCCGGCGCTTTTGTTCGAAAAGCCGGTCAATGCCGCCGGCGAGATCCTGCCGATTCCGCTTCTTGCCAATCTGTTCGGCACGCGCGAGCGCATCGAATGGGGCTTCGGGCTCCAGAGCGGTGGGATCGGCGAACTGGCGGACCTGCTCGGCGAATTGCGCGAGCCGCGACCGCCGCGGTCCCTGAAGGAGGCGATGGGGAAGCTGCCGCTCCTGCAGTCGGCCCTTTCGCTCCGGGTCAAGCAGGTTTCCGGCGCGGCCTGCCAGGACGTCATTTGGCGCGATGATCAAATCGACCTTGGTCGCCTGCCGATCCAGTGGTGCTGGCCGGGGGAGCCGGCGCCGCTGGTCAGCTGGCCGCTGGTCATCACCCGCTCGCCGGACGATCCTGGCGATGTGAATGTCGGCATCTACCGCATGCAGGTGCTCGGCCGCGACAGGCTGATCATGCGGTGGCTCGCCCATCGCGGCGGGGCGAAGCATCATCGCCAGTGGCAGAAGCTGGGGCAGGACATGCCGGTCGCCGTGGTGATCGGCGCCGATCCGGCCACCATCCTGGCGGCCGTCATGCCGTTGCCTGAGGGCATGAGCGAGCTCGGTTTTGCCGGCGTGCTCAAGCGGCGCCGCAGCCGGGTGGTAAAGGCGGTGAGCCAGCCGCTCTGCGTGCCCGCCAATGCGGAAATCGTGATCGAGGGCACGGTTTCGATGCGGGAGGTGGCCGAGGAGGGGCCATATGGCGACCACACCGGCTACTACAATTCGGTCGATCGTTTTCCGGTGATGACGCTGTCGGCGATCACTATGCGGAAAAAGCCGTTCTATCTCTCGACCTATACCGGCCGGCCGCCGGACGAGCCGTCGATACTCGGCGAGGCGATGAACGAGCTGTTCCTGCCGCTGGTGAAGAAGCAGTTCCCCGAGATATCCGACCTCTGGCTGCCGCCGGAGGCCTGCTCCTATCGCGCCATCGTCGTGTCGATCGACAAGCGCTATCCGGGCCAGGCGAAGCGGATCATGATGGGGCTGTGGTCGATGCTGCCGCAGTTCAGCTATACCAAGCTGATCATCGCCGTCGATCCGGATATCGACGTCCGCAACTGGCACGACGTGATCTGGGCGCTGTCGACCCGCTTCGACGCCAGCCGCGACGTCACGATAATCCCCGACACGCCGATCGACTATCTCGACTTTGCCTCGCCGAAGCCGGGGCTCGGCGGCAAACTCGGACTGGACGCCACGACCAAGATCGGACCGGAAACGGATCGTGAGTGGGGGCGGGTGCTGGCCATGGCGCCGGAGGTTTCCGCGAAGGTCGATGCCATGTGGAGCGAGCTAGGTCTGGGGGATCTGCCATGAGTGTCAAGCGCGTCGTGCTGGGCGTTTCCGGTGCATCCGGCGCGCCGATTGCCATGAGGATTGCCGAGCGGTTGGCCGCGCTTGCCGGTGTCGAGACGCATCTGGTCGTGTCGATGGCGGCGGAGCGGAGCGTTGCCCATGAACTGGGAGAGGGCGCGCTGGCGCGGCTCGAAGCATTGTCTTTTCGACGCTATGCCATCGGCGATATCGGTGCGGCGATCGCCAGCGGCTCGTTCCGCACGGCCGGCATGATCGTCGCGCCGTGTTCGATGCGCAGTCTCTCCGGAATCGCGACAGGGCTTGCCGACACGCTGCTGATCCGGGCTGCGGACGTGCACCTGAAGGAGCGCCGGCCGCTCGTGCTCCTTGCCCGCGAAACGCCGCTGCATCTCGGGCATTTGCGCAACATGGTGTCGGTGACCGAGATGGGGGCAATCGTCATGCCGCCGGTGCCTGCCTTTTATCGACGACCGGAGACGGTTGCGGCGATCGTCGACCATATCGCCGCGCGCGCCATCGATCTGTTGCGGATCACGGACGAGCCGCTGGCGAGCGAATGGGGCGGCGACGTCTCAGGCTAGAAAGTGGTGGCAAGCAGCGGATCGGCGCCGAACAGAAGCGCGTGGCCGCCCAGGAGCAGCCAGGCTGTGATGGCGGCCGAGGCAAGCGCCGAGAGCAAGAGCGGCCCGTCGACGCGCAGCCGGTTGCGGCCGGACAGAACGGCTGCGAAGGGCACGAGCGAGGACGCCCTTGCCATCTGCTCGAAGCGTCCGCCAAGCCGCTTGCGGGCGCGACGATCCAGCAGGGCGAAACCCGACCCGGTGAAGAGCGCCAGCCCGCCGAACAGGATCAGCGAGCGCAGGTCACCGTTCGGCACGAGGTGGCCCAGCGACCAGAACAGGAAGCCCCAGAGCACCGGATGGCGGGTGATCGTGGTGATGGCGCCGGGGGCCATTTCCTGCCGCATGGTAATCGACAGGGGGTTGATGCTCGCAAGGCCGGCCAGGACGAGGAAGATGCCGATCGGCGCGGTGACCAGCGTCACCTTGGCCTGCCAGCCGGCCGGCTCCCAGAGGGGGATGTAGTCGGTGGTGAGCGCTGCCTGGAACACCCAGGCGAGGACCAGCACGGATACGAGCGAATAGAGCCCGAGATAGGTGCGCCGGCCAAGCACGGCAATCGCGCCAGCGCGGATCGGCGGAATGGCCGGCACGGAGTGAAGCGCCAGGAAGGCGCCGAGCGCGATTAACAGGTTGGTCATGCCACGGCCATCCGCTGTTCCGACTCCGTCTGCATCAACTGGTCGATCATCGCCTTCTCTGCGGCGACGTGGCGACGGACGCATTCGAAGAATCCGCGCAGCATGTAGCCGATGGTCTCGAAGGTCAGGCCACAATGGCCGCGCAGCATGGCTTTCAGCGTCAGAGAAATCTCCTCGGCGGCCAAACGGTCGCAGCGGTGTTCGTTCTTCAGCCGCTCGATCATCATCGCCGTGAAGCAGGAGCCGGCGCTGCGGTCGAGATTGGGGAAAAGCAGTCGCTCCTCGAATTTCTGCGTCCGGGCGAGGAGCGGCACGACCGTGTCCGACACAGCGCGGCACAGCTTTTCATTGATATCGAACGGCAAGCTGTCCGCCAGCTCTTCGATATTGCGGCAAAGGCCGAGCAGTTCCTCATGGTTCTGCCTGAGCGTCGTCAGTTGCTGTTCGTCGAGGATGCGATCGGTGCGCATGTCGAACTCCTCTTCACTAACTGACGAAAAGCACGGTGGCGATGGCGACTGAGGCGAGGACGGCCGAGATGGTTCCCCCGCGCTGCAGGACACCCATGCGGTAGAGCAGGATCGCAAAGCCGATGATGATGGGCGTGGCGACGGCAAGGCCGATCTGGGCGTCAGTCATGGAAGCAATCTCCTTTGATGTTGCGACCTTAACTTGGCGCCTGCCATTTTTCTTTGTGCTGCCGCAAAGACGCGCCGATCGGCTCTCCTTAAGAAAAAAGCCCATGATGATGCGAACCAATATTGCAGCGGTCGCCTTGGCGGCCCCGGTCGAGGATGAGGAGAGCGACGTTCTCTTGCTCTGGGTGCTCGTGTGGAGCGAACTTGTCGCCTTCGGGATTCTGATCGGCGCGTTTCTGGTGATGTCGGCCTTCGAACCCGAGCGGTTCGCGCTGGCACGGCTTCACCTCAGCCCCGGGCTCGCCGCGATCAATACAGTCGTGCTTCTCACCAGTGGTTGGCAGGCGGCGGTGGCGGCACGTCCCACCGCCTCGGCCCGGCAGGTCCGTCGCTCGCTGATCGCGGCGGCCCTGCTGGGCTTCGTTTTCCTCGCCGTCAAGCTCTTCGAGTACTCAGGAGAGATCCGCTATGCCGGAGAAGAGACGTTCAACGGCTTCTTCGAACTCTATTTCATCATCACCGGTTTCCATCTGCTGCACGTGGTGTTCGGTGCGCTCGTCATGCTGCTGATCGCCTGGCGGCCGTCGCGCGGCAATGTCGCGCTGATCACCACCCTGTGGCACGCGATCGACCTGGTGTGGATCGTCATGTTCCCGATCATCTACCTGGCCTGATCCGATGGACCGCTTTTCCCAAGAACGCCTTCACTGGGCTTTCGTCACCGCAGGCGTCCTGGCGGCCGGCGGGGCGATCACCGCCGCGCTCAGCGGCCACATGCTGGTGCCGATCGGCATCGTGCTTATGGCGGCACTTGCCAAGGCGCGCATCATCATCCTCGACTTCATGGGCCTGCGCCACGCCAGTGGCGTGCTGCGTTTCGCGCTGGTCGCCTGGCCGTTGACCTTCATCCTGCTGGCGCTTTCCCGCGCCGTTTTTGTGGCGATCGCCGCTCCGGTCTGAGCGATCGGACCATCGCCCGTTTATTTGCCAAATAGCAAAGAAGGCTTTTCGTCCGCCGCTAGAAAGGGACCGTCCCGCAGAACGGCATGAGGGGCGGACGGTCCGCCGACCGCTGCAGGGGGAATTCACCAGGCCGGCGGCGGAATGAAAGCTGCGGCTAACGAAAGGACCATGGGGATGGCAGAACGCCTAACCAAGACAGGGGCCCGCAACGTCTTCTATGGCGGGTCCATCTTCTTCTTCACGATCTTCGTGGGCCTGACCGCCCACAGCCACTACTACATCAGGACGACCTCTACCGACGAGTCTACGCTGACCGACGGCGTGGCGCGCGGCAAGCACGTCTGGGAAAAGAATTCCTGCATCAATTGTCACACCCTTCTCGGCGAAGGCGCCTATTTCGCGCCGGAAGTGGGCAATGTCTGGGTACGCTGGGGCGGCAAGGAAGATCCGGAGGGCGCTCGCGAGACGCTGAAATCCTGGATGGCCGCACAGCCGTCGGGCGTCGAAGGTCGCCGGCAGATGCCGCAGTTCAACCTGAGTGAACAGGAACTGAACGATCTGGCCGATTTCCTCGAATGGACGAGCCGGATCAAGACCCAGAACTGGCCGCCGAACGAAGCCGGTTGAGCAAGTGCCGCGACAAGGAGAAACAACTATGAAATACCAAACCCAGAAGGTCGCGATGCTGTATTTCTACGGCGCGCTCGGCCTTTTCCTCGCCCAGGTGTTGTTCGGCGTGCTCGCCGGCACGGTCTATGTGCTGCCCAACACGCTGTCCGAGCTTCTGCCGTTCAACATCGTGCGCATGGTCCACACCAACGCGCTGATCGTCTGGCTGCTCATCGGCTTCATGGGCGCCACCTACTATCTTCTACCGGAAGAGGCGGAGACGGAACTCTATAGCCCCAAGATGGCGATCGCCCAGTTCTGGATTTTCCTGATAGCCGCCGCAGTCGCCGTGGTCGGCTATTTGTTCGGGATCCACGAAGGTCGCGAATTCCTCGAGCAGCCCTTCATCATCAAGGTCGGCATCGTCCTCGTCATGCTGATGTTCCTGTTCAACATCACCATGACCGTGCTGAAGGGCCGCAAGACGGTCGTCACCAATATCCTGATCTTCGGGCTCTGGGGCGTCGCGATCTTTTTCCTCTTCGCCTTCTACAACCCGGCCAACCTGGCGCTTGACAAGATGTACTGGTGGTATGTCGTTCATCTTTGGGTCGAGGGCGTCTGGGAACTGATCATGGCATCGGTGCTCGCCTTCCTGATGATCAAGCTCAACGGCATCGACCGCGAAGTGGTCGAGAAGTGGCTCTACGTCATCGTCGGGCTGGCGCTGTTCTCCGGCATTCTCGGCACCGGCCACCACTATTACTGGATCGGCGCTCCGGGCTACTGGCAGTGGATCGGTTCGCTGTTCTCGACGCTCGAGGTCGCCCCGTTCTTCACCATGGTGATCTTCACCTTCGTGATGACCTGGAAGGCCGGCCGCAAGCATCCGAACAAGGCAGCGCTTCTGTGGTCGATCGGCTGCTCGGTCATGGCCTTTTTCGGCGCCGGCGTCTGGGGCTTCCTCCATACGCTGTCCTCGATCAACTACTACACCCACGGCACCCAGGTCACCGCCGCCCATGGCCACCTCGCCTTCTTCGGCGCCTATGTCATGCTGAACCTGGCCATCATGGCCTATGCCATCCCGGAAATCCGTGGCCGCCAGCCCTATAATCAATGGCTGTCGATCGCCAGCTTCTGGATGATGTGCACGGCGATGTCGGTGATGACCTTCGCGCTCACCTTCGCCGGTGTGCTCCAGGTCCACCTGCAGCGCGTGCTCGGCGAAAGCTACATGGCCGTCCAGGAGCAGCTCGCGCTGTTCTATTGGGTGCGTCTCGGCTCCGGCGCCGTGGTGCTGGTATCGGCGCTGATGTTCGCCTGGTCCGTGCTGATGCCCGGCAAGGAAAAGGCACCGGCCTTCGGCGGCGTCGCCGAACCGGCCGAGTGAACTTTCCTCCTCCCCGACGGGAACGAGGTGGCCCGTCAGGGCCGAATGAGGGGGCGTTCGGCAGTCCCCTCATCACCCGCCTAGCCTGCCGAAGGGCTCTCACAGCCTCTCCCGATGAGGAGAGGAGATCGACCACCCCATGCCTCGTGTCGATATCGCCTGTTTTTGAAGGAAACACCCCATGAACCTCATGCTCACCAATCCGCCCATGCCCGATATCCCGGCCTATTCGCCGGCCGGCAATGAATGCGCCCTGTTCGAAACCGCCTGGACGCGCCAGCTGCCGCTTCTCCTCAAAGGGCCGACCGGCTGCGGCAAGACCCGCTTTGTCGGGCATATGGCCGCCAAGCTCGGCCTGCCGCTGTCGACCGTTTCCTGCCATGACGACCTGGCGGCTGCCGATCTCACCGGCCGCTATCTGCTGAAGGGCGGGGATACGGTCTGGGTCGACGGGCCGCTGACGCGGGCCGTGCGCGAAGGCGGCATCTGCTATCTCGACGAGGTCGTCGAGGCGCGCAAGGACGTGGCGGTCGTGCTGCATCCGCTGACCGACGACCGGCGCATCCTTCCGCTCGAACGCACCGGAGAAGTGCTGAACGCACCGCCCGGCTTCATGCTGGTGGTGTCCTATAATCCCGGCTACCAGAATCTTTTGAAGACCCTGAAGCCGTCCACCCGGCAGCGCTTCGTCGCCATCGAGTTCGACTTCCTGCCGAAGGACCGCGAGATCGCCGTGGTCGCGGCCGAAAGCGGGCTGGACCAGACGCAGGTCGTGCCGCTGGTCGAACTTGCCCGGCGTTTGCGCGCGCTGAAAGGTCATGATCTCGAGGAAGGGGTTTCGACCCGTCTTCTGGTCTATTGTGCCAGCCTGATCGACGCCGGCCTCGCGCCGAAGGATGCGGTCAGGTGCGCCATGATCGAGCCGCTGACCGACGAGCCGGACGTGCGCGCCGCCCTTCTTGAACTGGCAAGCGCGGTCATCCGCTGAAAGGTGCATCATGCTGGACTTCCTGGAACTGGAAGAGACGGTCGGGCGCGCCTGGCACAATATCGCCGGGAATACCCGCACATGGCCGCGCTATCCCGAGGCCGCCGTTCTGCTCGAGGACGTCCAGCCGGTGCTCTCCGTCTGCTTCCGCGGCTTCGGCGGCGAACGGGCGGTGCAACTCGCGCCGGCGCGTGGGCGCCTCTCCGGCCACCGGCTGAAATTCCGCCAGCGGATGGGTCTCGGTGAAGAGAAGCTGGTGCAGCCGGGCCGCGACCATGCGACCGTCATGCTGCCGCCGGTTCTGGATCTCCTGCCCACGGCCGAACTCAACCGCGATCTCTATGTCTGGCTGGCCGCGTCCATGGCGGTGATGCCCCTCGACCCAGTTTCGGCAGATGATCCACTGGCCCGCGATCTGGCGCTGCTCGACCGGGCTGCCGAAACGGCTCAAGCGGTGCTTTTGCATTTTCCCGGTCTCGGATCTCGCTACCGTGCGCTTTGCACCGCTGTCCTGATCGAGCGGCAGCGCGGCAAGCTGCCGCGCGTCGAGCGGCTTGTCGAGGACCACATCATCGACCTGCTGCGCGAGGGGGCGGGACTTGCGCCGCTTTCGCTTCCACAACCGTTGTCGGCCAAGGCGCCGCCCGGCTATCTGCCGATGATGCCCGTGCCGCTCTGGCCCGACGCCCTAGTGCGCGAGGAGAGTGCTCCGCGCACGGAAGAGGACCGGCCTGCCGCCGGCGGGGACCGCCAGGCTGCTACCACCGGCCGCCAGATCGCCATGCGCGAAAAGAGCGATGGCCGCGAAAAGGACCGCAGCCCGTTCATTCTCAACCGTTTCGAAAAGATCCTTGCGATGGCGGAGATGGTCAATGTCGACCGCCCTGGCGACGACAGCGACGATCATGATGCCGCCGCTGCCGAGGAATTGGACGACATGACGCTCGGCGAGCGGAAAGGTCGGCCGTCGGCCCGTTTCC
Organism: Rhizobium arsenicireducens; assembly: GCF_964021225.1. Taxonomy (NCBI): domain Bacteria; kingdom Pseudomonadati; phylum Pseudomonadota; class Alphaproteobacteria; order Hyphomicrobiales; family Rhizobiaceae; genus Rhizobium; species Rhizobium arsenicireducens. Next base: position 4,159,791 of record NZ_CAXHYK020000001.1, read on the forward strand.
GCTTTGATCTGGACCTGCCGCCCGAGGCGCTCGATCGTTCCGCCCTGACTGTAGATTTGAGCTATCCGGAGTGGGACTATCGGCGGAATGCCTATCTCAAGGATTATTGCCGGGTGCTGGCGGGACCAGCGCCCGAGGAGGTCCAAGGTCCGGAAGCAAGTGCGGCGATGAAAAGCCTGATTCGCCGGGTGCGCCGGCAGTTCGAAGTGCTGCGGCCAAAGCACGAGATGTTGAGAGCCCAGCTAGATGGCGCGGATCTCGATCTCGATGCAGTGGTGCGCAGCCGGACCGACCTGAAGGCCGGCGGGGAGGGCAGCGACCGCATCCATCTGATGAGCCGGCCGCAGGCGCACGATCTTGCCGTTACCCTGCTCGTCGACGTGTCGCTGTCGACCGATGCCTGGTTCGATGACCTGCGGGTGCTGGACGTCGAGAAGGAGGCGCTGCTGGTGCTGGCCAACGGGCTTGCCGCCTGCGGCGACAATCACTCGATCCTGACATTCACGTCGCGCCGCCGCTCCTGGGTGCGCATCGAGACCGTCAAGGATTTCGGCGAGAAGATGGGGCCGGTGGTGGAGAACCGCATCGCCGCGCTCAAGCCGGGCTACTATACCCGCATCGGCGCGGCGATCCGCCATGCGACGGCCAAGCTCGTCGAGCAGCCGAACAGGCGTCAGTTGCTGCTGGTGCTGACCGACGGCAAGCCGAACGACGTCGATCACTACGAGGGGCGCTTCGCCCTGGAAGACAGCCGCCGCGCGGTCATCGAGGCGCGGCGCAAGGGTGTGCGCGTATTCGGCGTGACGGTCGACCGCGATGCGAAATCCTATGTGCCGGCGATCTTTGGCCAGCACGGCTACGCCGTGGTGTCGAACATTGCCCGGCTGCCGGCGGCTCTGCCGGCTATCTATCGCGGCCTTGCCGGCTGAGGCGGACGGCGGAGGTGCGGAAAGGAAAGGCCCGGCGCTAGGGGTGGCGCCGGGCCTTTCTCTGTCTACTCTGTTTTCAGGTTCAGGCCGCTTTGGAATGGGTGCGGGCCGACTGGTCGAGATAGGCGTCGAAGCTTGCCGCCACGGCGCGGATGACAAAGCGGTAGTCGCTCCGTACCGTGACCACGCCGCCGGTCATTTCCGTTATCCCGTCTTCCAGCAGGCGCTGGAACATGGCATTGCCGGCCAATAACTGGTCCAGGTCGAAGCCGTGCGCCTCGCAGAGCGATGCGAGATCGACGCGGAAATCGCACATCAGCCGTTCGATCACGGCAGCCCGCAGCCGGTCTTCCGCTGTCAGCCGATAGCCCTTGACCGTGGCGAGCTTGCCCGACGCGATGCGCTGCGCATACTGGCCGATTGCCACGTCGTTCTGGATGTGGCCGTCGACCGTCCGGCCGATCGCCGAGGCGCCAAGGCCGATCAACGTCTTGCACGGATCCGTCGTATAGCCCTGGAAATTGCGGTGCAGCCTGCCGGTGTCGGCGGCGAGCGAAAGGTCGTCTTGCGGAAGGGCGAAATGGTCTAGGCCGATGCGGCGATAGCCGGCGGAAACAAGGGTTTCGGCAATCGCTTCGGCCTGGGCGTGGCGCTCCGCTGCATCCGGCAGCGCGTTTTCGTCGATCAGCCGCTGGTGCTTCTTGAACGAGGGAATATGGGCATAGCCGAACACGGCGAAACGGTCTGGCCGCATGGCGATCGCGGTCCTGGCAGTCTCGATGCAGGAGGCGACGGTCTGGTGCGGCAGGCCGTAGATCAGGTCGAAGTTGACGCTGTCAATGCCGGCTTCGCGCAGGCCCAGCGTCGCATCGGCGGTCTGTTCGGCGGTCTGGATGCGGTTGATGGCTTTCTGCACAATGGGATCGAAGCTCTGTACGCCGAGGCTGGCGCGGGTCACGCCCGACTGGCCAAGCGCTGCGATCATGGAACTGGCGAGGGTGCGTGGGTCGATCTCGACGGCGATGCCGGCGTCCGGCGTGATGTCGAATTCCCGTTGCAGGAAGGCGGAGAGATCAAGGAATTCCTCCGGCGTCATGATGGTCGGGGTGCCGCCGCCGAAGTGGATCTGGCAGACCTTGAGCGGCTTGCCGGCAGCCTTCGCGACGAGGCGGATCTCGCGCTTCAGCACGTCGAGATAGTCGAGGATCGGCTGGTCCTTCTGGGTGATCGAGGTGTGACAGCCGCAATACCAGCACATCGAACGGCAAAACGGGATGTGCAGGTAGAGCGAAATCGACTCGCTCGCCGGAATGGCGGCCAGCCAGTCGCCATAGGTACCGGCGGCGATGCCCGGGGCGAAGCGCGGCGCGGTTGGATAACTGGTGTAGCGGGGCAGGCGGGCCTCGCCGTATTTATCGATCAGTTCGCGGGACATGGGGCTACTCCGGTTCAACGTTTCCCTGAAGTAGAACGGTTCGCGTTCTTGCTCTTTGCCAAATCCCAATGAGCGCGGCGAAAGGCAAATCCGCCTTCGCCGTTTTGTTTGCGCGGCGACAAGGTTCAATTCCTTGGCTTGAGTTTAGATCCAAAGCATCGGCGGGGCCCGGGCCGCCCATGATGATTTGCGGGCTGAAGAGAGACAAGGACGAACCCATGACTGATATTGCAGAGACGAGGCCCCACATCGACGTGCGTCTTGTTCCGCCACCGGAGCGCCATCCGCGGATTTTCGGAATGCTGAATGCACTGCCCCAAGGTGCGGCAATGTTGATCACCAGCGACCATGACCCCCGTCCGCTGCACTATCATCTGCAATCGCATTTCTCCGGCCTGTTCGGCTGGGAATATCTCGAGCAAGGCCCCGAGGTTTGGCGGGTCGCGATCGAACGCCTGAACGAGTCTGTCGCGTCCGGCTCCGAGACCGGCTCCAACTGCGGTTGCGGCTGCGGCGGAGCGCATTGAGCGGATAGCCGAAAACGGAGCCGCAGCGAGGTGACTGACATGCCGGGTGCGAGCCTTTCCCACTGGACGATGACGTTTTTCGCCGCCGCTTGCCTCTTCCTGCTTGTGGGCGAGGGACTGCTGACGGCGGGCTACGGCTATCCCGGTGCGGCAATCGAGGCGCCGGCGACGTTGGCGGTCGTTCACCTCGTCACGGCCGGCTGGTTCGGCCTGCTGATGTCCGGCGCGCTGCTGCAGTTCGTGCCGGTGCTGGTGGCGAAACCGCTGAAGGGCGGGGGTGCGGCCTTGCCGGCCCTCGTCGCGGTCGTCATCGGGGAAATCGGCCTCGTGCTCGGCTTCATCCTCATGGACAGGGGCGGGGCTTTCGCGGCCCCGTTGCTTTCGTTCGGTGCGCTATTTCTTTCCCTGGGCTACCTCATGGTCGCCGGGATTATCGGCATCACGCTTTCGAGCGCATGGCCGCTGGCCTTGCCGGCCCGTTTCGTCGCGCTTGGGCTGATTGCCCTCGTCGCGACCCTAGGGCTCGGTCTGACATTTGCGCTGGTCCTTTCCGGATACCTGCCCTCATCGTGGACCCGTTTCCTGCCGCCGGGGCTGCCGCTGCATGCGGCGCTCGGCCTTGGCGGCTGGCTGACCGTCTCGGCGGTGGGCGTCAGCTACAAGCTGCTACCGATGTTCCTGCTTGCTTCAGAAAGTGCGTCCGGTGGCGGCCGAGAGGTTTGGCTGAACGCAGCTCTGGCGGTCGCGCTCCTGCTGCTCGCTGTCATTCTTTCCGTGGCCGGTATTGCGGGGAGCGCCGTCGTCCTCACGCTGGCCCTGCTGTCCTCGCTGGTCGGTCTGGGTCTCTATGGGGTTGATCTCCTTGCCACCTATCAGGCGCGGCGGCGGCCGAAGCTGGAGCTCAACAGCCTTGCCAGCATTGCCGCCTTTGCCGCACTCTTCGCCGGTGCAGCCTGGCTCGCAGTGGCTGCGGCGGCCGGGCGTGTGGCAAGCGACATCGCCCCAATCGTCTACCTGCTTGGCTTCGGATGGCTAACCGGTCTCGGTCTCGCAAAGCTTTACAAGATCGTTCCTTTCCTCACCTGGCTCGAGTGTTATGGTCCGGTGCTCGGCCGTGTACCAACGCCGCGCGTGCAGGATCTCGTCAGCGAACCGCGCGCCCGAACGTGGTTTGTGCTCTTCCATGCCGGTGTGCTGCTTGCCACCCTTGCGTTGGCGTTTGACCGTGATCTGCTCTTTCGTGCGGCGGCAGGGCTGCAGCTCGGGGCGAGCCTCGCGCTGATCGCGGAATTCCTACGCACGCGCCGCCTGATGGAAATCGCGCCCGATCAGCGCTTGCCTGGCGGCGCCATCCGCCCCAATTTCTTCCTGCCGTCCCTTCAGCCCACGAGGTCATGATGACAAACGCTTACAAAGAACTCGACGTCCGGCCGATCCTGCGCAATGGCGGCGAACCCTTCCAGGCGATCATGGAAGCCGTGCAGTCGCTCAAGCCCGGCGAGGGGCTGCGGCTCATCGCAACCTTCAAGCCGGCCCCGCTGTTCAACGTCATGGCCAAGCGGGGCTTTTCGCACGAGGCGTCCGAAATCGGCGGTGGCGAATGGGAGGTGCTGTTCACGCCTGAAGCGGGCGGGCCGGCCGATGTCGCGGCGTCCGACGGCGCGGTTTCGGCTGTGCTGTGGGCCGAACCGGTGTTCCACCTCGACCTGACCGAACTCGATCCGCCCGAGCCGATGGCCCGCATTCTCTCGAAGACCGAACTCATGGACCTCGGCGAGGTTTTGTTCGCATTGCTGTCGCGCGAGCCGGTGTTCTTGATGCCGGAACTCGAAAAGCGCGGCCATCAGTGGGTGGGCAATTACGACGAGGCCGGAACCGCCTATCGCATGCTCATCCGCATCGGCGAGGCACGGGAGTGACGTGATGGATATCGACAGCGTATCGGGGCATGCCGCCGAAATCGTCGCGGCGCTCACCACCATCACGGACCCGGAAATCGGCGGCAATATCGTCGATCTCGGCCTGATCTACGACGTGACCGTCGATGCGGATGGCGCGGCGCGCATCGTCATGACGACCACGTCGCGTGGCTGTCCTGCGGCCGGCTTCCTGCAGCAGGCTGTGCAGGCGACCGTCGAGGCGGTTGCCGGGGTGACGGCGGCCGTGGTGGATCTCACCTATGAACCGCTCTGGACGCCTGACCGTATCCGCGCGGGCGCCTTGGCTGTCGCCGCCCGGCACTGAGGCCTCTGCGGTCAGGATATTTTCGAGGGGCCCAGCGCCAGAAACGCCGGGCTCTTTTGCAGGCGATCAACCGATCGCCACGCGCCGGACGCGAGCCAGCATCGGCCCATATTCGAAGACGAACAATGTGAAGGCGGCGATCCAGAAAAATCCGGCGCCCGAGTAGAACTCCATTGTGTAGTCTGGCAGGAGGTCGGCGGCAGGGCGAAGCAGCGCGGCCAGCAGGATTGTTACATAAGACAGCGTCGTCGTGCGGGAAGCGGCCAGCACCCGGCCGGTGTGGCCCCGGGTGGCACGCGTCATGACCGCCAGCATCATGGCCGAGATTGCACCGACCGTCATGACGTGCAGCACCGAATTGGTGGCCAGATAGCCTACCGAGCCCAGGGCAATGGCGAGGAAGCCGAGAGGCACGAAACCATAGGCGAGATGCAGGATGAAGAGCAGTTTCTCTGCGAAGACGGCATGGCCGCGCCAGCGCACGAGGCGGGCGACATGCAGGCCGAAGGCGACAAGAGCGAGCAGCCCGGTCAAGTGGCTCTCGGGAAGGAGTGTCCAGCCGCCGAGCGCCACGGCTCCGGCGACGATCGCCACCGTGTCGAAGCTATTGAATGGAATGGGGAAGCGTGTCGCGCCGTGTTGGTTCAGCCAGTTGCGGGAAAAACTCGGGATGATCCGGCCGCCGATGATCATGATCAGGATGACATAGGCCGATACGGCCAGTCTCTGCGTGAGACCCCCATGCTCGCCGATCAATGTCGTCACATGGAAGCCGACATTGGCGACGGAAAGGAAGGTTAGCACCATCAGTACCTTGAGGTCCTTCCATTTCCGACCGGCGACGATCTCGCGTGCGCAGATAATGAGCAGTGCAGGCAGGAACAGGCTGTCGATCACAGTGGCGATCTCGACGCCGATCAGGTCCGGTTGGAGAAGCACGAGGCGGCCGGCGAGCCACAAGCCGAACAGCATCATCAGCGGACGGCCGGACACGGGCAACCGGCCAGTCCAGTTGGGCACCGCGGTGAGAAGGAAGCCGGCCACGACCGCGGGCGCGAAGCCGAACAGCATTTCATGGGCGTGCCAATGAAGTGCGCCATAGGACCCCCCGATTTCCAGCCCCATGGTCAGCGCCAGGATCCACAAAACCATGGCGGCGATCGCCATGAGGCCTGCACCGAGGAAGAAAGGTCTGAATCCGTAGGAGAACAGGACCGGTCCTGTCTTTGACAGACCGCGGGGGATGCCACCGCTTCGGACTGTGTTCTGGCTGTTCATCGGAATCTCCATGTTTTTGATAAATCGCAAGCATAACTATGGCCGCGGTTGGCCTTGATCTTTGATCAGGCGCAAGCAAAACCCTGCTTCTGCAATGGATTCAGCGCGTTCCAACTCTCCTCCTCTGCCAAAATGACGCAGGAGACCCCTCCGCGGGGGAAGTTTGTCCTGGCACAAATTGCAGGTTTCGGTCCGGGCGTAAAACCATTCTCGACCGGACGATATTCGCTCCGTTCCACCCTAAAGGAGATAATCCGATGACCGAGAAGTTTCAGGTAACTCGCCGCACGATCCTGGCCGGTGCGGCCTTCGCCGGCGCACTGGCGCCGATCATCAAGACGTCCGAAGCCCGCGCCGAAGGCGGCGAGATCAAGACCAATGTCAAGGCAACCGCAGCCCAGATCGCTGCCCTGCCGCGTCAGAAGATTGAACTGGTGAGGCCGCCCTTTGTCCATGCCCATACCCAGAAGGCCGAGGGCGGACCGAAGGTCGTCGAGTTCACCATGACGATCGAGGAAAAGAAGATCATCGTCGACGACGAGGGTACCGAGGTTCACGCCATGACCTTCAACGGTTCCGTCCCCGGCCCGCTGATGGTCGTACACCAGGGCGACTATGTCGAGCTAACGCTGATCAATCCCGACACCAATATGCTCCAGCATAATATCGATTTCCATTCGGCCACGGGGGCGCTGGGCGGCGGAGCGTTGACAGTTGTCAACCCGGGCGAGACGACGGTGCTGCGTTTCAAGGCCACAAAGGCCGGGGTTTTCGTCTACCACTGCGCACCTCCCGGCATGGTGCCGTGGCATGTCACCTCGGGCATGAACGGTGCCATCATGGTGCTGCCGCGCGATGGCCTGAAGGACGGCAAGGGCAACGAACTGGTCTACGACAAGATCTACTATGTCGGTGAACAGGACTTCTATGTTCCCAAGGACGAGAAGGGCACCTACAAGAAGTACGAGAGTGCTGGCGATGCCTATCAGGATGTCCTGCAGGTCATGCGGAGCCTGACGCCCAGCCACATCGTCTTCAACGGCGCCGTCGGCGCGCTGACCGGCGAGAACGCCATGACGGCCGAGGTCGGCGACCGCGTTCTGATCATCCATTCCCAGGCCAACCGCGACACCCGTCCGCATCTGATCGGTGGTCACGGCGACTATGTCTGGGCGACCGGCAAGTTCCACAACCCGCCGGAGATCGATCAGGAAACCTGGTTCATTCCGGGTGGGACGGCGGGAGCCGCCTACTATACCTTCGAGCAGCCAGGCATCTACGCCTATGTCAACCACAACCTGATCGAGGCCTTCGAACTCGGTGCTGCCGCCCACTTCACCGTCACCGGTGAATGGAACGACGACCTGATGACGTCGGTCCTGGCGCCGTCGGCCAGCTGACCAACCCCGTGCCCATGCCCGCAATGCGCGGGCATGGGCTCCCCTTCCTTCGCTGCCCATCGACTGCCTCCGGGAGGTCGCCATGTTCGCTCTCAGTCACTCCCATCTCGTTTCCGGCACCTCGATCGCCTTGCCAGCCCTGCTGATGGTGGCTTTCGTCGGCGGCCTCGCCGTCCAGACCGGCCTTTTCACGGCGACATCCGCCGATATTCCCGTGCCGGCGACCATCCGGATCGAGCCACGCAACTTCACCTACCGGCCGGCCGGCGAATTCTATAAGAACGGCTTTGCGGTCGATGCGCCGAAGGTGGAGGTCAACCGGACGCAATCGCTCGAAATCATGAAATACCAGGTGACGACCGCCGAATACGATGCCTGCGTCGCGCAGGGCGCCTGCCCGGCCCGCGAGACCATGACCCCGTCTTCGTTCAACTTGCCTGCGACGTCGATCAGCTACGACGATGCGACCGCTTATGCCGATTGGCTGAGCAGACGAACCGGCACGGTGTGGGCCCTGCCGAGCGACGAGGATCTCGCGTTCGCGGCCGGTGGCAAATTTCCCGACGACGCGCTCGGTGTCGATCCCGACAGCAACAATCCGGCGCTGCGCTGGCTTGCCGACTATCAGCGGGAAGCCGCACGCAAGTCATCGCGGGATCCGACGCCACAGCCGCTCGGTGGCTTCGGTGAAGGCGAGTACGGCCTGGCCGACTTCGCCGGCAACATCTGGGAATGGACCACGACCTGCAACCGCAAAGTCACGCTCGGACAGGACGGTGCGGCAGCGAGTTCAAGCGAAAGCTGTGGCATCTATATCGCGTCCGGCAAGCATCGGTCCCCCCTCAGTGCCTTCATCCGCGACCCTAAAGGAGGAGGATGTTCGGTCGGCACGCCTCCGGACAATGTTGGCTTCCGGCTGGTGAGGAATAGTACCTGGTATGCAAGGCTAGTTTTTGCCTTTCGCCGTGCGGCAACCTAGTTTAGAAGAACAATCCAATGTGTTGCCCATGAATGATTTCGCTCGGTGCCATTCCTTGGGCGCCGTGCGCAGAAAGGACAAGCGGCGGTGAAGATCGATCGGACCGTCGTCAAGGCTCTTCCGCTGTTCGACCGGATGAGCGACGAGGACCTCGACAGGTTGCTTGGCCATGCCACTGCGCGACGCGTTCCGCAGGGGGAGTCAGTGTTCGAGCAAGGCCAGCCGGCCATCAGCTTCTATCTTCTCCTGCATGGGCGGCTGAAGGTGACGCAGGTTACAGCCGATGGCCAGCAGATCATCGTACGAGTCGTTCATCCGGGAGATCTCTTCGGCTTTGCCAAGGCGCTGCAGCGCATCGATTATCCAGGAACCGCAATCGCCGCCGCCGAAAGCCTGACGCTTGGCTGGCCTACCGATCTTTGGCCCAGTTTCGTCGAGCACAATCCACGGCTCGCCGTCACTGCCATGCAGACGATCGGCCAGAGGCTTGAAGAGGCCCATACCCGAATCCGTGAAATGTCCACCCAGGAGGTTGAGCGACGTGTAGCCCATGCAGTCCTGCGCCTGGCGCGCAACGCCGGAAAGAAGGAAGCCGGTGGCATCCGGATCGATTTCCCGATCTCCCGCCAGGACATCGCCGAAATGACCGGCACAACACTACATACGGTATCGCGCATCCTTAGTGCCTGGGAGGGCGTAGGTCTGGTCGAGGGCGGACGGCAGAAGCTGCTGGTACGAAATGTCGCGGGTCTCTCTGAGCTCGCGGATGGGCCCAAAGACCGCTCCTGAACCTGAAGCTGCGTGTTTAGGGAATTGCGCTTTGTTAGTTGCGCAAGCACAAAGAAAAGCCCCCACGGACGGCGTATCTCCTGTCCCAACGGATCCGAAGGGTCCTGATTTCAAGGAGATAAAGAAATGTCCATGATGTTGAAGCACCTTGCCGCCGCCGTTGTCGTGCTCGCCGCCTTTGCGGGTTCCGCCACCGCTGCCGACCACGAGGTCCACATGCTGAACAAGGGCAAGGACGGCGTTATGGTCTTTGAACCCGCCGGCGTGAAGATCGCTGTAGGTGACACCGTTACCTTCATCCCGACCGAGAAGGGACATAATGCCGAGATCATCAAGGGCATGCATCCAGAAGGCGCTGACGGGTTCAAGGGCAAGATCAACGAGAAGATCACGGTGACATTCGACGTGGCGGGTGCTTATGGCATCAAGTGTGCACCCCATCTCAGCATGGGCATGGTCGCGCTGGTCGTCGTCGGAGATGCGCCGGCCAATCTCGATGCCTACCAGGACGTCAAGGTGCCGAAGAAGGCCCAGGAACGTTTCGGGGCAGCGCTTGCATCCATCCAGTAGGCATCGCGTCCCAAGCGATGAGAGGCCCGCGCCGTTGGCAATCGGCGCGGGCCTTCCTGTTTTGCATGCACTATTCCGTGTTATTGGAGGCGGGCCGATTGCGTGAAATCTGCTTCGGTTCTAGTCTCGCTGCGAGACAAAAAACACAGGACCATCGCTTGAAAACAGGCATTGCAATCAGGTTCATCATGGCCGGTCTTGCGGCGACGCCATCGGTTGCTGCGGCTGAGTGGAAGCCGGTCGAGAAGGTTCAGACCTATTCGATCGTTGGCACGAGCGGTCCCGAACTCTACCAATCCATCGGTGCACGCGGTCCGCAAGTCGGGGGAGAGGTCCGGGCGATCGCGCATACGAGTTTTGCGCTGACCTGGAGCCGGAAATACGAGACGCGCGGCGACGCCTGTGTGTTGGCAACGGCCAAGCCGAAGCTCATCATCACCTATGTCCTGCCGAAGCCGACCAACGTGCTGCCGCCGCCGGTCAAGGCAAACTGGGACAGTTTCATCACCGGCGTGGGCATCCATGAACGGGTCCACGGCGATTTCATCGTCGATATGGTGAGGCAGATCGAGGCGGCAACCGTCGGGCTGACGGTGCCCGACGATCCCAAGTGTCGCAAGATCAGGGAAGAGATGACAAAGCGGCTGGGCGCGCTCTCCAACGAACAGCGCCAGCGCAGCCGAGATTTCGACCGTGACGAGCTCAGCCCTGGTGGCAATGTCCATTCGCTCATTCTCCAACTGGTAAACGGCGGGTAGCCGTCATCTGTTCGAGAGCGGGTCGCTGGCTCCCTCACGTATGCGGGGCTGGGTGGAGGAAGGTCCAGGGGCTGGTTTCCGAGCCGGTCTCTACCGGCACCTCGATGAGGTATGGTCGTCCCGACGCCAGTGCACGTGTGAGCGCCTTTTCCAAAGCCGCCGGGTTTTCCACTCGTTCCGAGGTGACACCGAAGCTCTTTCCAAGCGCGACGAAATCAGGATTGATAAGGTCAGAACCGATCAGTCGTCCATCGTATGCAGTCGCTTGGTCGCGACGGACATTGCCGAAGGCGTTGTTGTTGAAGACGACTGCGACGACAGCAATATTGTGCTGTACGGCTGTTGCCAACTCCTGAACGCCGAACATGAAGCCGCCATCACCGGACACCGAAACGACCGCCCTGTCGGGATGGGCGACCTTGACGCCGAGCGCAGTGTTGAAGCCGAAGCCGAGCGTTTCCTGGTAGCCGCAGGTGACGTAGTGGCGCGGGCCGTAGACCGGAAAGCCGAAGCGGGCGGTGAAGCCCATCTGGCTGACCTCCTCGACGAAAAATCCGTCGCGGGGCAGTGCCCGGCGGATGGCATCGAGGTATACCAGTTGCGGCTGCACGCTTTCCATTCGGAGACGAGCCTCCGCACGGCGGGTAGAAAACTCAGCACTGCGGTCGGCTGCGGCGTGGTCGCCAAGTGCGGCAAGCAGCGCGCATGTCCCTTCGGCCGCGTCGGCCACAATGGCGAGATCGGGCTTCAGCCGCACCATCTCGGTCGGGTCTATGTCGATACGGATCACCTTCAGCCCAGGTGGTTGCCAGCGCCAGCGCATGAACTGCAATTCCAGCCGCGAGCCGATGCCGATCAAGAGGTCGCATCCCTTCCACCAGTCATAGCCGGCAACGAGGTCGAATGCGTAGGGCTCGCCGTCCGAAACGATACCCTTGCCGGAGCGGTGCGATACAACCGGGGCGCCGAGCGCCTTGGCAAGGTCCAGCACTTCCGCGCCCGCCTCCGCGGCGCCGCTACCGACCATGATCATCGGACGTTTCGCCAGACGGGCAAGGTTTGCCGCCTCGGCGATCAAGGCCGGATCAGGGATCGGGCGGCTGGGAGGCGTGGTCTCGGCGGGCGCGACGGGGCCGGCCTGGCCAAAGACGTCCCATGGAGTCTCGACCGCGACCGGCCGCTGCCGGCCGCTCATCATCTTGTGGAAGGCTTCGGCCATGACCATCGGCGCTTCTGAGACGTGGTCGATGCGGCCGGACCATTTGGTCAGGCCCCGCATCAAAGCCAGTTGATCGGGCAGTTCGTGTAGTTGGCCCCGTCCCTGTCCGATCAGGTGGGACATGATGTTGCCAGTCAGGCACATGACCGGTGCATTGGCGCCGTAGGCGGTGCATAGTGCCGCGCTGGCATTCAGAAGGCCGGGGCCGGGCACGACGGTGAAAACGCCGGGCCGCCCCGTCGATTTGGCATAGCCATAGGCCATGTAGCCGGCCGCCTGCTCGTGGCGGGTATGGATCATCCGGATCCGGTTGCGTGCCTTGTAGAGCGCATCGGAAAACTCATAGGTATGGGCGCCGGGAATGCCGAATACAGTGTCTACTCCTTGGGCGATCAACGCATCGACCATCGCCTGGGCCGTGTTTCTTGTCTCCATCGTCTGGCTCCCCGCAGAGTCGTTCCTGCACCGATCCTTAACGCGTTAAGTTTATTTGTCCAGCCGACATGTTCCATCGCCGCCGCGGCGCTTGGCAATCTTCATCCTCCGCAGCCGTGGCGCAGCAGCGTTGGCGCGCCTTTTCGCCACAAACAGCGTCAATACGTAAGTTTTATCTAACCTAACAGTTTTAATTGGTCGAGATAATAACGATTTATTACAATGTGTTATCTGCGTCGGACAGGCGGGTGTGAGTGGCAGATCAGCCCGGAAACTCGGCAATTGCGCTACCATCGAATCTGTGCGACAAATTACAGGTGGTTGGGTTTGGGAGAGCCTCACCACGCTTGGGAGCGGGAATATTATCAATGGTCTACGGGGCGGTTTGGAGGCCGTCCTGCTGATAACGATCAGAAAATATTTTTGGGAGGAGAGCTATGTCGCGGGCCGAAATGTCCGACCACTTGCTTTCGATAAAGTCGGCGCTGGTGATCGATGATCATCCCCTCTATTGCGATGCTCTCGCGACGACGATGGAGAGCATCTTCAATACCCGACGGATTCGAACGGCGACTTCATTGGGCGAGGCGCTGCAGCAATTGCGGATGCGCTTCTCGCCTGATCTCATCATGCTTGACCTCAATCTGCCGGATGCCTCCGGATTGAGCGGCTTCCTGAAGATCAAGGAGAAAATGCCGGATATACCGGTCATCGTCATCTCCGCGATCACGACGGAAGGTATCGTGCAGTCGGTGCTGGCTGCAGGGGCTGCGGGCTTCATTCCGAAGGATACCGGCCGGCAGACCTTCCAGGACGCGATGCGCGACATCTGGAATGGCAAGACCTATGTGCCGCCGGGTTACACGCTGCGCACACGGGCGCAGGCCAAGGACCGCTCTGCGGAGTCCATATCCCTCAAGATCGCCCATCTGTCCCAGCAGCAGACCCGCATTCTTGGCCTGATCTGCGAGGGCATGCCGAACAAGCTGATCGCCTATGAGATGCAGCTGGCGGAGGCTACCGTCAAGGCGCACATCACCGCTTTGCTGCGTCGACTCGGCGTGCATAACCGGACGCAGGCGGCGATGCTCGTGCGGGAAGTTTCCATCCGCCACAGCCTGCAATGATGGAGTCTCAGGTGTTGTCGGGTCTTGCCCATGCGGGCAGCAGCGCGGCGGCGGCCCTGGAAGACCTGGACCACCGCCCGGCGAAGGCGGTACGGATCGCCGTTTCCCACGCGGAGGATCCGGCCGTGGCGCTTGCCGACATCCGGCGCCAGCTCGAGAATGCCCGCCCGAGCTTCGTTCTGCTCTTCGTGCCGAACCGGCTTTCCCCCGAAGGCCTCGCCGACGCGTTGCCTGCTGCTCTTCCGGATGCCGTCGTCTTCGGCTGCACGACCGCGGGACAGATCACGCCACGCGGCTATGAAGACGACGCCCTGGTAGCGCTTGCCTTCGAGCGGAACCACTTCCGCGTCGCCTCCACATTGTTCGTCCCCATTTCGCCAGTGTCGATTGCCGAGGTGGTGCAGCAGACCGAAAAACTCGCTGAGCAGTTTCGAGCGACGCCCGGGCGCAAGAGACTGGCCCTGATTTTCGCTGACGGGCTTTCCAAGCAGGAGGACATCCTGGTTGCTGCTCTGGAAGCTGGATTGAAGGACATTCCGGTATTCGGCGGCTCCGCCGGTGACGGCCTGCGGTTCGAGCGGACACAGGTCCTGCGCAATGGGGAATTCCACAGCAACGCGGCGCTGCTGCTCCTGCTCGAGACGGATCTCGCCTTTTGCGGTCTGGGCTTCGACCATTTCCAGCCGACCGAGAGCCGGATGGTCGTCACCAAGGCCATACCCGAGGAACGGCTGGTTCTGGAGATCAACGGTTCTCCCGCGGCGGACGAATACGCTCGGCTGGTCAAGGTTCCCGTCGATGCACTTTCGCCGACGATTTTTGCCGAAAATCCGGTTCTCGTGCGCAATGGCAATATCTATCACGTGAGAGCGATCCAGCAGATCCATGGCGAGAATGGCCTGACCTTTCTGTCGGCGATCGATGATGGACTGCTGCTGACGCTCGGCCGGGGCAAGGAGATCATCCGCACCCTCGACACCGGTCTGACCGTCACCGACAGGCAGGGGGAGGCGCCGGATTTCATTCTTGGCTTCGACTGCTATCTTCGCAAGCTCGAGATCGACCGGAAGGGGCTGGGCGCCGAAGCCTCCGACCGGTTCCGCGAACGCCGCGTCATCGGCTTCAGCACCTATGGTGAGCAGCATCTCGGCGTGCATGTGAACCAGACCTTCGTCGGCGTCGCCTTCTTTCGCCCGAGGGGGAGCGCGCCGCTGTGATCGACCCGAACGACTCCCATGAGATCCAGATCGCCAAGCAGGCGAAGATCATCGAAGCGCTGATCAACCGCGCTGAGCGCGGCCATGAGGTTGGCGGTACCGCCTATTCGCTCTTCCAGTCGGCTATCGCGTTGCAGACGGAAGTCTGGGAAAAGACCAAGGATCTGGAGAAGGCACTCGATACGCTCGGACGGGCGTCCAGCGAACTTGAGATCGCCTATCAGGCGCAGGAGCGCATTCAGCGCAATCTGGCCGACGCAATGGTTGCCATGGAAGGCGGCTTTGCGCTTTTTTCCGAGGACAAGCTGCAGGTCTGCAATGCCCAGTTTCGCCAGCTTCTGCCGGATGTCGAGCCGCTAATCAAGCCAGGCCTGGGCTTCGACGACTATCTCGCGGCGGTCAATGCCAGCCGGTATTTGGCCCGGGAGGAGGGCGATGGATTGAACGCCCAAGCGCGTCCGACCTTGACTGCGCAGGGGCCTTCCGGCCAGCGTTTTTCCTCCTTCGTCATGGCGCTGCGCAACGATCGCTGGTTCCAGATTTCTTACCGCCAAACCAGTTCCGACAATATGGCCGTGCTGCAGACCGAGATCACCGATCTGGTCAGAGAGAATCGGCGCGAGAAAAATCGCCTGATTGACCAGCAGGCGCATCTGCTGCAGGCGGCCTTCGACCACATGTCGCTCGGTGTCTGCACCTTTTCTCTTAGCGGTGAACTGCTGGTTCGCAACGGGCGGTTCGGGGAATTGCTGGGCATTCCCCTTCCGTTGCTGAAGAAAGGAACGCGGTTCCAGCGCATCGTCGAGCACATCCAGCGTCATGAGATCCTCGACAGAAGGTCCCAGGGGCCCGAGGTTTCGGGGTGGCTGAAAGCCCTGCGGCGCGGCGAGACGATCCGGCAGCGGCTTCGCCGGCGCGACGGCATGAGCCTCGACATACGCGTCCATTCACTTCCAGACGGCGGCTTCATCGTCTCGATCATGGACGTTACCGCCGAGACAGAAGCGGCGGCTCTTCTCGAACGGCGCGTGCAGGAGCGGACAGCAGAACTGACCGAAGCGAACCGGCTGCTGCAGATGCACGCGGCCGAGCAGACGAAGATCGAGGGTGCGCTGCGGCAGGCCAAGGAGGTGGCGGAGGCGGCCCACGTATCCAAGACCCGCTTCCTCGCCGCCGCCAGCCATGATCTGCTGCAGCCGATCAATGCCGCAAAGCTGTATCTTTCAACCCTCACCGAAACGGTCGAGCAGGACGAAGCCAAGGAGGTGGTGAACCGTCTCAATCGATCCTTCAACTCGATCGAGACGTTGCTACAGGCCCTCCTCGACATCTCGCGTCTCGACAGTTCAGGCGCCGAATTCAACGTGACGTCCTTCAATCTGGGCAGCATGCTCCAGGGGCTGGCGGAAGACCTGGCGCCGCTGGCGGTCGAGAAGGGTATCAAGCTCACCATCCTGCCATCGACGCGATGGGTGACCAGCGACCAGCGCTATTTGATGCGCTGTGTGCAGAACCTGGTGGTCAACGCCATCCAGTATACCGAACGTGGCCGAGTGCTGGTCGGCTGCCGGCTGGCAGAAGACCGGTTGCGCATCGAGGTATGGGACACGGGCATCGGAATTTCGCAGCAGGATCAGGCGCGGGTGTTCAAGGAATTCACCCGCGGTGTCGGCGGCAAGGGTACGGGCATGGGCCTCGGCCTGTCGATCGTCGAACGTGCCTGCCGGCATCTCGATCACGCGGTAACTCTCAAGTCCAGACCGGGATATGGCTCCATGTTTTCCATCGAAGTGCCGCTCGCCGCTGCCGGATATGTCGGTCACGGCGAGAGGTCCGCCTCAGAGGCCGTGCCCGAGGGCAGCCTCGATCTCATCGTTATGGTGGTCGAGAATGATGCCGACGAACTCAACGCCATGACCCAGAAGCTGGAGAACTGGGGTGCGAGCGTGCTTGCGGCAAGTTCGACGGCGGAGGCCGTGGCGCTCATGCAGGAAATCGGTACGCCTCCTGACATCCTGCTCGCAGATTATCAGCTGGACGAGGACGATACGGGCATTGAGACGATCCGCACCTTGAGGGCCATGGCCGGCGAGGAGATACCTGCGGTCATCATATCGGCCAACCGTGAGCGCGAGCTTCTGCAGCTTGCCAGCGACATGTCGTTCACCGTTCTCAACAAGCCCGTGCAGCTTGTGCGGCTCAGGGCATTGATCGACTGGCAGACACGCGGCCGTGCGGCCTGAGCCAATACCGACCAATGTCTGCGGTGACTAAAGTGTTCAGGGGACTAGGCTCGCGAAAAAATGGGAGGTTTGCGATGCGTGTCTTTCTGCTTCTTCTCGTAATGCTCGGCTGGTCAGCGGCGCCGCTTTCGGCCGCCGAAACCTACGATCTGTTGTTCCGCAAGGCAGCACTCTCAAGTCTTTCTGCCTCGCCTCCGCCGGCGCAAGGCGAGAAAGGCATGGATACTCTCGTCTATGATCGGATCGTCTCCCCCCTCAAGACGGGTGAGTCGGGCGACAATGATACGATCGGCTTGCAGGTAACTTCAGACGACAAAGCGGCCCTGATCCTGCATCGCGGGCCTCAGATGCGACTTATCGGTTCCTTTCCCGCCTCCGTCGGCAATCCGCTGATCATGTATTTCCTCGAGAGCGCGGTGTCGGATATCGCCAAGCAGTCCGGCGGGAGCCCCTTCTACATGCGCAACCGCATCAAGGAGGCATTGCTGAAGGATGCCGAGATCGTGCCGGTTTCGGTTCGTGTCGGCAATCGTGACGTTGCCGCGAGCCAAGTGACGCTCCGGCCCTTCGCAAAGGACAAGGCACGCGGCCAGATGGGGCGGTTTGCAGAACTTGCGCTCGCCGTTACGGTTTCGGAGGATGTTCCCGGCTGGTATTATTCATTAAAGGCGACCGTTCCGGAAGGGGCGGGCCCTGCGGAAATCGGCTATTCCAACGCCATCACCTTGACGCAGGGCGGGAAGGAGAAGCCATGAGACGGGTCGCATTCTATTTCGTCGCTATGATGTGGGCTAGCTCAGCCGGAGGGCAGGGTATGCCCGAGCGGTTGAACGACTATCCGACCGAAGCGCGCACCGACTATGTCTTCGGCTGCATGGCAACCAACGGACAGACCCGCGAAGCTCTGCGTAAATGTGCCTGCTCGATCGACCTCATCGCTTCGATCCTGCCTTACGAAAAATATGTCGAGGCTGAAACGGTGCTTTCCTTGCAGCAAGGAAGCGGCGAGCGGCTCTCCATGTTCAAGACGGCGGTCGTCTCGCAGACCATGGTTGCGGAGCTCAGGCGCGCCCAGGCCGAGGCCGAGATGCTCTGCTTCTGATCGCTCAGTGAAGTCTACGCCGGGGGGCGCTTCGGCAGGGTGCGGTCGAAGACATTGCCCTCGGTGTCGACCGCATGCACCACGAAATCGGGCGAGCCGTCGTCGAGATAGCTGAAGCGGAAAACCGGGTTCTCGCTGATTGAGATCCCGCCTTCCAGTGCGAAGAGCAAATTCTCGCCCTGGCGGACTTCGAGTTCGGTGATGAAATGCGCTCCGATGAAGAGCTGAGTTATCTGGTCGCGCTGCAGCCCGGAATAATTCGGGTGGCGGATCATGATCTGCGCTTCGCGCCTCGCGCTCTGGTCCGCGAGAGCTGTGTCGAACAGTTTGAGCCGCATCTCGCCCATGCCGGCGAGTGCCGCTGACGGATCCTTGGTCGCCGGTGCAGAACATCCGCCGGACGCCTTGACGAAACGCCCGGTCATGTAGCTGCCGCTGGCGGTGTCGGCGATCACGCGGACGTTTGAATACTGGTTGACCCGTACCCGGGTTTCAAACTTCAGCGGCATCATCGCCGGGCCGAAGCGGATCTCGGCAGCGAGCGGTGCCGGGTTCTCATCGATCACCAGCTTGATCGCCCGGATTGGATCGGCGCCTGCGTCCTTCTGCTCTATGGTCACGGGCACGGTCGCCGCGTCGTTGGCGCGATAGGGGGCTGTTACGGTCAACAGGGCGGCGCCGTCGCGCAGCGGCGCTTCGCCGGCGATGGCATCCCTGATCGTCTGCCAGGTCGCGCCTTCGATGAGAGGATTGTCGGGGCCAACCTCTTCGGCGACAGCCAGCCCAGCCGCTAGCAAGAAAGACAATCCGGCAAGAACCTGACGCATGATGGTAAGTCCCTTCTTCCAACGGCCGGACGCAGCGTCCGACCGTCTAAGAATAAATTATACGCCTTGTGGCCGGTGCGCAGAACCGAGCCTTTCGGATGTGTTGCGGGGCTGACGCTGCCGCCGCAGGCTGAAGATCGGGTTTGTTCGAGGGCGGCGGAGGCGAGGCGTGTTCGAAGCGTTCGTGGCAATTTGCATGTTGGCATCCGGCGATGCGCAAGGTGGCGCGGCGCCGCAACAGAACTGCCGGACGGCGCTGCTGCCGGGCTATGCATCGAAGGACCCGTCTGAATGCGAGGCTGCGGTGGTCGCCAATCCGCCCCCCTGGCTCACGCGGACCAATGCCGAGGCCCCGTTTTGTGATCTCCGGCCGCGGCCCCATCTCGCTTTCGTCGAAGCGGGGCCAGGCCTTTTCATTCATCGAGGCGCGATCGCGGAACCCGATTCAGAGAACGCTGGCGATGTCTCCAATATCGCCTTCATTATTGGCGAACGCAGCATAGCCGTCATCGATTCCGGTGGCTCACGTCAGGTGGGGGAGCAGGTCTATCTCGCTATCCGGGCTGTGAGCGACCGGCCGATCTCGCATCTGATCCTCACCCACATGCATCCGGACCATGTCTTCGGCG
Organism: Rhizobium arsenicireducens; assembly: GCF_964021225.1. Lineage (NCBI taxonomy): Bacteria > Pseudomonadati > Pseudomonadota > Alphaproteobacteria > Hyphomicrobiales > Rhizobiaceae > Rhizobium > Rhizobium arsenicireducens. The sequence continues at coordinate 4,179,499 of NZ_CAXHYK020000001.1, forward strand.
CCGAGCCACTGCGCGAGGCGGGTGCGGAGATTGTCGGGCAGCAGAACCTGCCGCGGGCGCTGGCCGACCGGGCCGGCAGTTATGAGACAAGCTTCGGCCGGCTGATCGGCTCACATAGCTTCCTCGGCAGCCGGATCATCGCGCCGGACCGGACCGTCGCTGCGTTCGAGAGCATCGACCTTGGATCGCGCGTGCTCGCACTTCAGGCCTGGCCGACGGCGCATACCGCAACGGATCTCACGGTGGTCGACCAGTCTACCGGAGTGCTGATTGCCGGCGACCTTCTGTTTCAAGAACATGCTCCGGCATTGGATGGCTCGCTGAAGGGGTGGCGGGCGGTGCTCGACGATCTTTCGCAGATCTCTGCGCACCGGGTCGTGCCCGGTCACGGCGGACCAATATTGGCCTGGCCCCAGGGGCGTGAACCTCTTGGCCGGTATCTCGGCGTGCTCGAGGCGGACACCCGCGCCGCCCTGGAAGCGGGCCTGACGCTGAGCGGAGCTACCGCGGTCATCGGCGCGGGCGAGGCCGGTCATTGGCAATTGTTCGACCTTTACAATCCGCGCAATGCCACGGTCGCCTTTACCGAACTCGAATGGGAATAGCGGGCCGTCGTCATTGAGGCAGGTGCTTCAGCAGGAGCTGCGCGACGGCGTAGACACGCTTTTCGAGCAGCACGGGGGTTTCGCAGACATATGTCAGCGCGCGCGAACGGTCGAGATAGATGCGCTCGTTCCAGTCCATTTCTTCCGCGAGCTTGTCGATGCGATCAAAATCGGGCGCATTTTCCGCGGTCAGTTTCGCCATTTCGATTCGTTCCGCATCTATTTTCTCCGACAGCGCGATCTGGCTGCGCGAGTAGCGGGCAATGCCGCCGAGCAGACGCTGGCGATCGCTGGAGAGCTTGTCGAAGACGGTGTAGAATATGCTGCCAAGAAGCTGTTCATCGGCGGCCTGCTTTTCGAGGAAGGTGCGGACATGGGTCTCCGCTTCTTCCAGGCTCACGCGGCGCAATGCCAGCACCGCCGCAAGCTCCTCCGCCTCTGGGGTCAGATCAACTCTGGTTACGGGGTGGGGCCACATCAAGCCCGCCGACAACTTCTCGACCTTGCGCTGGATACAGGGCCAGTCCGGATCTGAAAAATCCGCCGCGACGCCAAGGGCGGGTGCGAGCGCCAGGCAAAGCGCTATGCTTACCGCTTTCATCATGAATTTCCTCCTCCTGCTTGGATCAGTATAGGGAAACGGAGGATGATGCCAAAGGTGGTGATTTACACACTAAGGTCGCAATTGTCAGTGCGCTTGGCGGGTCTGTAATCTGACCTCAAGGCTGGAAAAGGCCGGCATTCAATAACGCAGATTCCGGGAGGCATTCCATGCGCACACGCGCTGCTCTGGCTGTAGAGGCCGGAAAACCACTTGTTGTGACTGAAGTCGATCTCGAAGGCCCGCGGGCCGGTGAGGTGCTGATCGAGGTCAAGGCGACCGGCATCTGCCATACCGACGATTTCACCCTGTCGGGCGCCGATCCGGAAGGGCTGTTCCCAGCCATTCTCGGCCATGAGGGTGCCGGCATCGTCGTCGACGTCGGAGCGGGCGTCACCTCGGTGAAGAAGGGCGACCATGTCATTCCGCTCTACACGCCGGAATGCCGCGAATGCTATTCCTGCCTGTCGCGCAAGACAAATCTGTGCACCGCCATCCGCTCGACCCAGGGGCAAGGGTTGATGCCGGACGGCACCTCGCGGTTTTCGATCGGCAAGGACAAGATCCACCATTACATGGGCTGCTCGACCTTTTCCAACTTCACCGTGCTGCCGGAAATCGCGGTGGCCAAGGTCAACCCGGACGCACCCTTCGACAAGATCTGCTATATCGGCTGCGGGGTCACCACCGGCATCGGCGCGGTGATCAACACCGCCAAGGTGGAGATCGGCGCGACCGCGATCGTCTTCGGCCTCGGCGGCATCGGTCTCAACGTGCTGCAGGGCCTGCGGCTGGCCGGTGCCGACATGATCATCGGTGTCGACATCAACAACGACCGCAAGGAATGGGGCGAAAAGTTCGGCATGACGCATTTCGTCAATCCGAAGGAGGTCGGCGACGACATCGTGCCCTATCTGGTCAACCTGACCAAGCGCAACGGCGACCTGATCGGTGGCGCCGACTATACCTTCGACTGCACCGGCAATACCAAGGTGATGCGCCAGGCGCTGGAATCCTCGCATCGCGGCTGGGGCAAGTCGATCATCATCGGGGTGGCGGGTGCCGGCCAGGAGATCTCGACGCGTCCGTTCCAGCTGGTCACCGGCCGCAACTGGATGGGCACCGCGTTTGGCGGCGCGCGCGGCCGCACCGACGTGCCGAAGATCGTCGACTGGTACATGGACGGCAAGATCCTGATCGACCCGATGATCACCCACACCATGCCGCTCGACGACATCAACAAGGGCTTCGACATGATGCACAAGGGTGAGAGCATCCGCGGCGTCGTGGTTTATTGAGCGCGCCGATGGAACTCGTCTCGCAAAACAAGTGCTTTGGCGGCACGCAATCGGTCTATCGACACCGCTCCGAGGTTTGCGATAGCGAGATGACCTTTGGCCTCTACCTGCCGCCGCAGGCCGAGAAGGGACCGGTGCCTCTGCTCTGGTACCTTTCGGGCCTGACGTGCACGCACGAGAATGCGATGACGAAGGCGGGGTTGCAGCGCCATGCGGCAGAGCAAGGCCTGGCTCTTGTCTTTCCAGACACCTCGCCGCGCGGCGAGGGGGTTGCCGACGATCAGGCCTATGACCTTGGGCAAGGGGCGGGCTTCTATGTCAATGCGACCCAGAAACCCTGGTCGAGGCACTTCCGCATGTACGACTACATCGTCACGGAACTGCCTGCGTTACTCATGGCCGAGCAACCGCTCAGTGGGGTTCACGGCATTACCGGCCATTCCATGGGCGGACATGGTGCTCTGACCATCGCCTTTCGCAATCCGGGCCTGTTCCGTTCTGTGTCAGCCTTCGCGCCGATCGTCAATCCGACGCGCTCTGACTGGGGACGCAAGCAGTTTTCGGCCTATCTGGGTAACGACGAGGCCCATTGGGTGGACTACGATGCCTGTCTCCTTCTCGCCGAGCGCGGCTGGGCCGGCGAAATCCTGATCGATCAGGGGGCCACCGACCAGTTTCTCGATCTGTTGCGGCCCGAGGCAATGGCCAACCTGATCGTGGAGCGGCGTCAGCCCGGCGTCCTGCGCATGCAGGCCGGCTATGACCACAGCTACTATTTCGTCGCGAGCTTCGGCGAGGACCACGTGCGCTGGCACGCCGAACGGATGAGAGTTGCCTGACCTAAACGCGCGGGGCACCGGCTGGCTTGGCGTCCATGCGATCTGTCCGGAATAGAGCGGCGCGGAATTGCGCCTTCGACAGTCAGTCTTGACGCACTTAAAGGAGGGAGAAAGGGACCAGCAAGGAAATGGGATCGGGGCTACGGATTTCCGTGTCGCGATCTTGGGGGATATTCGCAGAGCCGATTCCGGGAGGAGGAGACCGCAAGGTTTTCCCGGGCGAAGAGGGTGGAAACCCTGATCGGTATCACTTAACGGGAGGATGAAATGAAACGACTTCTCACATTGCTTGCCGTGATGTCCATGGGCGGTGCGCAGGGCGCACTCGCCAATCCGGACCTGCAAAAACTAATTGATGACCCTAACCAGTGGGTCATCCAGACCGGCGACTACGCCAACCAGCGCTATTCCAAGCTCGACCAGATCAACAAGGACAATGTCGGCACGATGCAGGTCGCCTGGACCTTCTCGACCGGTGTTCTGCGTGGTCACGAAGGTTCACCGCTGGTGATCGGGGACATGATGTATGTCCATGCGCCGTTCCCCAACACGGTCTTCGCGCTCGATCTGAGCAAGGAAGGCCAGATCGTCTGGAAGTACGAACCGAAACAGGACGCGGACGTCATCCCGGTGATGTGCTGCGACACCGTCAACCGCGGCGTCGCTTATGCCGATGGCAAGATCTTCCTGCATCAGGCCGACACTACGGTTGTAGCGCTCGATGCCAAGACCGGTAAGGTGGTCTGGAGCGTCAAGAACGGCGATCCCAAGAAGGGCGAGACCAACACCGCGACCGTTCTGCCGGTCAAGGACAAGGTCATCGTCGGGATCTCGGGTGGTGAGTTCGGTGTTCGCGGCTCCGTCACGGCCTATTCCATCGCCGATGGCAAGCTTCTGTGGCGCGGCTATTCGATGGGTCCCGACAGCGATACGCTGATCGATCCCGAGAAGACCACCCATCTCGGCAAGCCTGTCGGTGCCGATTCCGGGCTGAACACCTGGGAGGGTGACCAGTGGAAGATCGGTGGCGGCACGACCTGGGGTTGGTATTCCTACGACGCGGAAGAAAACCTGATCTACTACGGATCCGGCAACCCGTCGACCTGGAACCCGTCACAGCGCCCCGGCGACAACCGCTGGTCCATGACCATCTTCGCCCGTGATGCCGATACCGGTGTGGCCAAGTGGCTCTACCAGATGACGCCGCACGACGAGTGGGACTATGACGGCATCAACGAGATGATCCTGACGGAGCAGGAGTTTGGCGGCCAGGAACGCAAGCTTCTGACGCACTTCGACCGCAACGGCTTCGGTTACACGCTTGACCGCGTCTCGGGCGAACTGCTGGTGGCGGAAAAGTATGACCCGGTCGTCAACTGGGCAACCGAAGTCGTCATGGATCCGAATTCCGACCAGTATGGCCGTCCGCAGGTTGTTGCCGAGTATTCCACCGCACAGAACGGTGAGGACGTCAACACGACCGGAATCTGCCCGGCCGCCCTCGGTACCAAGGACCAGCAGCCTGCGGCCTATTCGCCGAAGACCGAGCTGTTCTATGTGCCGACCAACCACGTCTGCATGGACTATGAACCTTTCCGGGTCAGCTACACGGCCGGGCAGCCCTATGTCGGGGCGACGCTGTCGATGTATCCGCCGGAAGGCAGCCATGGCGGCATGGGCAATTTCATTGCCTGGGATAACAAGGAAGGCAAGATCAAGTGGTCTCTGCCGGAGAAGTTCTCGGTCTGGTCCGGTGCCTTGGCAACTGCAGGTGACGTGGTCTTCTACGGCACGCTCGAAGGGCACCTGAAGGCGGTCGATTCCGAGACGGGCAAGGAGCTCTATCGTTTCAAGACCCCGTCCGGCATCATCGGTAACGTTATGACCTACACCCATGGTGGGAAGCAGTATGTGGCCGTGCTCTCCGGTGTTGGCGGCTGGGCCGGTATCGGTCTCGCAGCCGGCCTCACCAATCCCACCGAAGGCCTCGGTGCGGTCGGCGGCTATGCGGCGCTCAGCGACTATACCGCCCTCGGCGGCACGCTGACCGTCTTCTCGCTGCCGAACTGACGGCAGCCTTCGCTCAGGTGACTGGCGCGGGCGATCAAGACCCGCGCCAGTTCGTTCTCAAGGCCCAAAAGGACGAACTATGACCAGACCAGCATCAGCTTTACCGATCACGCTCGCTATCCTGGCAGCGCTAGCCGGCACCGCCACGGCGCAGGACACGGAGAGTGTCGACAACATTACCGCCGCCTCCAACGAGGACGGGCGCTACTATACCGCCGACGGCATACCGACCTACAATGTTGCGCCTGACGGCACGATTGACTGGCTGTCCTATTCCGGCTTCCGTCGCTATCATTCCGAGTGCCATGTGTGTCACGGGCCGGAAGGCGAGGGGTCGAGCTATGCACCGGCGCTCAAGACATCCGCTATCACCATGGACTACTATGACTTCGTCGATGTGGTCACCAATGGGCGCAGGAAGGTCAATGCCGCCGAAAACTCGGTGATGCCCGCATTTGGCCAGAATGCAAATGTCATGTGCTATCTTGACGATATCTACGTCTATCTGAAGGCACGCGGCACCGAGGCCGTTCCGCGTGGACGGCCGGCCAAGAAGGAGGCGAAGCATGAAGCGATCCGGCAAGCGGAGGCCGATTGCCTTGGCACTTAGGACACTGACGATCCTGACCGGGCTGTTGCTCGCCGCAAGCAGTATAGTGCCTGCGGCAGCCCAGACCTCGGACCTGGTTTCGAAAACTGCATTCAGGGTTTGCGCCGATCCGGCCAACATGCCCCTGTCCGACAAATCCGAGGCGGGCTTTGAAAACAAGATTGCCGAATTGATGGCGGCGGAACTCAAGCTGCCCTTGGAGTATACTTGGTTCCCGATGGCAACCGGCTTTGTCCGCATGACTTTGCAGGCCAACAATTGCGATGTCGTCATCGGTTACGCCCAAGGCGACGAGATGGTGCTCAACACCAACCATTATTACACATCGGGCTATGTCCTGATCGTGCCTATGGACGGCCCGCTTGCGGAGGTTACCACGATCGGCGACCCGGCGTTGAAAGACAAACGGATCGGCGTGGTAGCCGGCAGCCCGCCGGCCACTCATTTGGCCCTCCATGGGCTGCTGCCAAAGGCGAAGGGCTACGACCTAATGGTCGATCGACGCTATGAGGATCCGGCGGGCGATATGTTGGCCGATCTCGAGGCGGGTACAATTGACGCGGCCATCCTCTGGGGGCCGATCGGTGGGCCGTTGGTCAAGCAGAGCCATCCAGGTCTCAAGGTCGTACCGCTGCTTTCCGAGCCTCTGCCGCCGAAGATGTTCTACCGCATCACCATGGGGGTCAGGCAGGGCGAGAAGGTCTGGGAGCGCAAGCTCGATTCGCTGATCCGCCGGAACCAGGCAAAGATCAACACGATCCTGACCGATGCCGGCGTACCGCTTCTCAATGACATGGGGACGGCGCCATTGGAGACGGGAAAATGAATGTTGTGCGGCCGCTCTTGGCTTTGGTGCTGTGGTTTGCTCCGGCGGGCCTTGCGGCAGAGGAGACGGCTGTCAGTAACCAGGGCGGCGCCTTGCTGTCTGTCGAGGAACCCGCCGCCTATCGAGAAGAAGAATACCGTGCCCCTGTGCCGGTAACCCTTTCCGGCGCAACGGTGGTCTCGACCGCTGAAGCGCATGCGTTATGGCAAGGCGACAAGGCCGCTTTCATTGATGTTCTGCCACGGCAGCCGAAGCCGGCCAACCTGCCCGAAGGCACGGTGTGGAACGAAAAGCCGCGCGTCTCGATCGAGGGCGCGATCTGGCTTCCCAATACCGGCTACGGTAAGCTGGCGGACGTCACGCTCTCCTATTTTCGCGCCGGCGTCGAAAAGGCGACTGATGGTGACAAGGAAAAGGCGGTCTTGTTCTTCTGCCTTCCTGACTGCTGGATGTCCTGGAACGCGGCCAAACGGGCGCTGGAACTGGGCTATCTCCATGTCTACTGGTATCCGGAAGGCAGTGAAGGCTGGGCTGCGGCCGGCCATCCGACGGTAGAGTTGCAACCCGAGCCTGAGCCTGGTCAATAACTCGTCAGCCTATGCGACTTGCGGGCGACCGTTCGGTCCGTATCGGTCATTGTCACATCGATTACCTGGGTTGATGCGGGTATCGACAGGTTGATCTCTGGATTTTCGCTGAGAGAGATCGAGCCGGTCACCTCGGCAAATCGGTGTCCATCAAGGTCGATCTCCAGCGTCTCGACATAACGCAAGGGGATGAACAGCAGGCTGATCTGGTCCCTCTGCATGCCGGAATGGCTGGGATGGCTGATCTTCAGGTTCATTGACACCTGCTGGTTTCGTAGCCGTGCAAAGCCGGAAAGCAGGACGTCGTCGCTGGCGCCGCGTTGATCATTGATCGAGATTTCCATGTTACCGAGGGTCTGGAGGGCTGCTTTCGGATCGCTCCCCGGCGGGGCCGAGCAAGCTCCCATGCCCGAGGTTTTTACGAAGCCTTGGACTGCCTGCAGCACACCATTGTCCAGTTCGCCCACGATATGCACGGGTGTCGGCCCGTTGATCCGGAGCGTCGCCTCGAAGGCAAAGCGCGTCATGGGACGAGCCAAACGAAAAACGGCCGAAACAGGCATGGGGTTATCGTCCAGCACCAGGGTCACGGTTCGGATAGATCGGCCCGCAGGGGCGATCAGGGTTGCGCCGATGACGGTCCTTGCGTCGTTGCCGGAGCGATAGGGCACGTCGAGCGTGATCATCCTTTCTCCAGCCTCGATCAGACGTGCGCCATAGAGGTGTTCACGGATGCCGGGCCATTGTTCTTCGGCGCCGGCTACCGCCGGATAAACAAGGCTGATTGTCAATCCCAATGCAAGCGTCAGACGTGGTCCTGTCCGCCGGGCCAACAAACGTGCAAGCATGGCTTTACTCCTTTAGCGCTCTGCCGGCCAGAAACAGTCCGAAGGCGCGCGGGCCATCGCCGGTCGCGACCTCGCCGACGACCATCAGGCTCTTTGCATCGATGATCGATAGGGTATTGGAATCCCAATTGGCGACCACGATCTGCCGCCCATCCGTTGTCGTGTCGATACCCTCTGGATAGCCGCCGACGTCGATCACCGCGACCGCAGCGTAGGTCTTTGCGTCGAAAACGCTTACACTGTCCCCATACTGGTTGGTCACAAATCCGCGCCCCTGCGCGAAAGCAATGCCGTAGGGTCGCTCGCCGGTCTCGATCTTGCCCAAAACGCGCCCATCCTCGGGATCGACGGCGGTCACGGTGTTGCTACCGACGTCGGCGGAAAAGGCGCGACCGTCCGGGGCGAAGGCCAGTCCGAACGGGCGTTCGCCGACGGTGATTCGGTGGGCGAGCGTGAGTGTGGACGCATCGAAGATCGACATCTGATTGGCATCGCGATCCGCTGTGGCCAGCCACCGGCCATTCGGTGAGAGCGCTAGACCGGCCGGCGCACTGCCAGTCTGAAGGGTCGTCGCGAAGGTCAGATCGTCGGCCGACAGGACCCACACCCGCGCATTGTACCAGTCGGAGACAAAGATCCTGCGTCGCCGCTCGTCGATAGCGACGCCGATCGGGCCCCCGTCCAGTTGGCGCTCGATCGTCGGATGCACGGCATCGAGTCCGTAGCGGCGGATCGTTCTGCTGTCGGGACTGACCGTGAAGAAGGCATCCAGCTTCTGCGACACCGCCACGCCCGCCGGCATTCCAGGTACCGAAATACGTCGGATTTCGGTCATCCGCTCGGTGTCTATCACGCTCAGGTCGCTAGAGGACTGGTTCGTCACATAGGCAAAATCCGCCGTGGCGCCGCGCGGTCCCAGGAGAGCCGCGACAACACACATCAGCGCTGTCTTACTTGCCGAACTTTGCTTCCAGGGCATCGAGGCCTGCCTTGTAAACCGCCGTGACGGCGGCAATGGCTGCCGCATCGTTCAGGTTTTCCGGTGGTTCGTTGTTCGGATAACCGCGATAAAACGCGCCGCGCCATTCGATATGCGATCCGCCGCTCGCCGTGGGCGTGACGGTCAGGTGCGACGAATAGTTGGTAACCGGCAGCACGGCGACATCCACCTCGGTAATACGATAGGAATAGGTCATCTTCGTTGCGTCATATTTGTAGAGCTGTTCCGAAATCGTTGGGCCGCCTTCCTTCTCAAGGGTCAGGACGCGCGTGGCATCGACCGTATTGTCACCCTCGCCGGTCGTCGAGAAGACCGCAGGGTGCCAGCTCATGTCCTGAAAATTGCCGATCACCGCCCAAACCTCCGCTGGCGCCGCCTTCACGTCAACTGCCGTTGTCACCTTCTGCCTGGTGGGACCATGGGCGAAGGCTATCGCCGGAACGAAGAGAAAGAATGTCAGCAGGAAATTACGAAGCTGTCGCATGGGTCTCCTCACGATTTGAAGAAGTGGTACTTGAAGATGTAATTGAGTCCGCGCAGCCAGCTCTGGTCCGTGTTCGAGCGAATATCCACGGCGAGCGCGCGCAGGGTCTTCCCGGATTTCACCTCCGTGAGCACCATGTTCATCGACAGGATCAGGTTGGAAACCTTCTGGACCTCGCCGACGAGCACATAGTCGGCGCCGAGGCGCTCGGCCATGCGCAACTCGCAACCATAGCAATCGGCGGGATTTGTGGTGCGGGCGAGTTCCTCGGCGATCGCATCATTGGCGAGAAGGACGAAGCCTTCGTCGCGGAAGCGCTGTCGCGTCGTCTCTTCCAAAAGGCGGGTGCGGGCCGTCTGATCCGGGCGCTCGCCGTCATAGGCGCCCTCTGTCGAGGTATCGATAAAGGTGATGCCGAGAAAAGCAACCTTGGCGGCGGGCATCAGCGGCTTGTCCAGCGCCGCAAGCGCGAGCACGGGCATCAGCAATACCACGAGGAATATCAAAACACGCTGCATGCGGTAAAGCCTAAACACACCGGGACGGTCATGCCACGATCCATAAGTATCGGTTTCGTGCCACAAACCCCGCTGCTACTCTCCACCTTAGGATGTGTCAGGAAGATTGGGAGGTCATTCCGACGATGTCAAACGCGCGGCTTACGCTCGCCTTCTTTTGCGCCGCCTTGATGACAGCCCAGGCTGCGTGGGCCGTCGAGGTCAAGACCGCGGTGCTGCGCGTCGATCGTGTCAAGCTGCCGCCGATTTCCCGGCTCGACGTTGCACCGGCCGATCTCGCTTTTGCCGGTGCCTCGCTCGGCAACGAGGACAATCGCACGACGGGTGCCTTCACTGGCATGGATTATCAGCTGATCACCAGGGCCGTGCCGCCTGAGGAGGCAGAGGCGGCGTTCGACGCGCTGAAGGCCGAGGGTGTTCAGCTGATTGCTGTGCTTTCCGACGGAGAGACTCTGAAAGCGCTGGCGGATCGGGCGGGGCCGGATGTGCTTCTTATCAATGCCGGGGCGCGCGACGAGGCGCTGCGCGACGCCGAGTGCCGGGCGAATGTCCTGCATGTGTCGCCGAGCCGCCAGATGATCACCGACAGCGTTATGCAATTCCTGATGTGGAAGAAATGGTCGCGTCTATTCTTGGTCCACGGGTCGCATCCCGAAGACAAGCTGCTGGCCGAAAGTTACCGGAAGTCGGCGGCGAAATTTGGTGCGAAGATCGTCGAGGAACGCGAATTCGTCGACACCGGCGGCGCGCGGCGCACTGATACCGGCCATGTTCTGGTCCAGAAGCAGATTCCCGTTTTCATGCAGGAGGCCAAGGAGCATGATGTGACCGTCGCTGCCGACGAGACCGACGTGTTCGCGGCTTATCTGCCCTACCATTCCTGGGATCCCCGTCCGGTCGCGGGTTCGGCCGGCCTGATGCCGCTGAGCTGGCACCAGGCACATGAATCCTGGGGCGCCACCCAGTTCCAGCGCCGGTTCGAGAAGCTGACGGGGCGTGGCGCCCGTGACGAGGACTACCAGGCCTGGCTTGCCATGCGGGTTATCGGCGAGGCCGTAACGCGGTCCGGAAAGGCGGATGCCGCCTCGATCCGGTCTTTCCTGCTGTCGAAGGATTTCGAGATCGCTGCCTTCAAGGGGCAGAAACTGACTTTCAGATCCTGGAACGGCCAGCTGCGCCAGCCGATCCTGCTCGGCGACGGTCGTATCACCGTCTCCGTCTCACCGCAGGAGGGCTACCTGCACCAGTATTCGCCGCTCGACACACTGGGCACGGATGCACCCGAAACCGCCTGCCGTGCCTTTGGAGGATAGAATGCTGAAATACGCCTGGATGATCCTGCCCGCCGCCCTTCTCGCGAGCGGTCCCGCCTTAGCGAACAAGGTGTTTGTCAGCAATGAGCGCGGCAACACGGTGACCGTGCTCGACAGCAATACGTGGGAGAAAATCGCCGAGTTTCCCGCCGGCAACCGACCGCGCGGCATCACCATTAGCCCGGACGGCAAGGAACTCTATGTCTGCGCGTCGGATGACGACACCGTGCGTGTCTTCGATCCGGAGACCTACAAGGAAATCCGCACACTGCCGTCGGGCCCGGATCCTGAGCTCTTCGCGCTCCATCCTTCGGGCAATCCGCTCTATGTCGCCAACGAGGACGACAATCTGGTGACGGTTGTTGATGTCAAGACTTATCAGGTTCTGGCGGAAATCCCGGTCGGGGTCGAGCCGGAGGGTGTTGCCGTGAGCCCAGACGGCAAGACACTGATCAACACCTCCGAAACCACCAACATGGCCCATTTCATCGATACCGCGACCTATGAGATCGTCCACAATGTTCTGGTCGACCCAAGGCCGCGATATGCCGAATTTGCCGCCGACGGCAAGAAACTCTATGTCAGCGCCGAGATCGGCGGCACGGTCTCCGTCATCAATCTCGGCACGGACGCACCGAAGGTCGATAAGAAGATCACTTTCGAGGTCCCGGGCGTTCTGCCAGAATGGCTGCAGCCGGTTGGCGTGAAGGCGACCAGCGACGGCTCTCGGGTCTTCGTCGCGCTCGGGCCCGCCAATCGTGTCGCGATGATCGATGGCAAGACTGATGAGGTGCTCGACTATCTGCTGGTCGGTCAGCGCGTCTGGCAGATGGCGTTCACCCCGGGCGAGGAGTTTCTTGTGGTCACCAACGGCAATTCCAACGATGTCAGCATCATCGATGTGAAGGCTGAGAAGGTCATTCGCTCCGTTCCCGTCGGCGAGCAGCCTTGGGGAGTGGTCGTCGCGCCGAACTGACCATTTGCAGATCAAACGATTTTGGGAGGATATTTTCGATGCGCAGAACTCTTATCGCTGCCTTTGCCGCACTGGCGATGGTTCCTTTGACAAATTTCTTCACTGCGGTTCCGGCCGAGGCAGCACCGCTTTGCGACAAGCTTGGCTTTGCCGGGCTTCTGGCCAAATGCAATCGCGGCGAGCCGATCGAGGTCACCCTCGCGTCAGGCCAGCCGCTCGGCAAGGGTGACGTGGCGTTGCAGTCCGGTGCCTATTACGAGATGAAGATCACTGCGGACGGTTCGGCGGAGCTTGGGATCACCGGAGCATCTTTTTTTCGCGCGATCTGGATGAACGAGATCGTCATAAACGGGATCGAAGTGCGCCCGATGGCGATTGACAGCCTTGAATTCGACCAGGCGGGCGTGGCGACCCTGTCGTTCATCGCGATCAAGCCCGGCACCTACGATGTTCGTATTCCGAACACCACGAGCGACAGCCAGAAGATCACGATTTCCATTCAGTAAGCCAACTTTGACAGAGGGATGAGGAAGATGACGACAATGAGAAACAGCATAACGAAGTCCATGCTTTTTGCCGCAATTCTGGCGTTGCCCTTCGCCGCCTCGGCTGAAGAGGTTTCGGCTGATAAGGTAAAGGCGATCCAGGATATGCTGGCGGCCATGCAATGCGAGGTCGACCCATCCAATATTGAGGCCGACGGCGATGGTTTTGAACTCGATGACGTGTTTTGCGCCGATGGCCAGTATGACATGGATTTGAATGCTGACCTGACGGTCGCAGAGAAGCGCAAGGAATAGGCGATCCGTCCGGCGCAAGGCGTCGGAACCGTGTAAAAGTCGGTCGATAAAGGGCGGAAAGGCGGCGGCAAGCCGCGGGAGGACGAGCGATGGGTAAACTGGGACGGTTCTTGGCGGCGAGTTTGTTGGCGCTCGGCCTGGCGCCGGCCATGGCCGAGGATTTGCCGAAGCTACGGGCGGCAATGCTGGCGTCCGGCACAGTTAACTGGGAAATCTCCACGATCAAGGCGAACGCGTTCGATACGACGAACGGGTTCGAGATGACCGTACAGGACTATGCCGACAATGGGGCGACGCGCGTTGCCTTTGAAGGCGGCGAAGCCGATACGATGGTGGCTGACTGGATCTGGGTCGCCTACCAGCGCGCGGCGGGCAAGGACTATGTCTTCATTCCCTATTCGCGCGCCGTCGGCGGCCTCGTCGTCAAGGACGATAGCCCGGTCAAGGCACTTCCAGATCTCAAGGGTCAGAAGATCGGGATTGCCGGTGGGCCACTCGACAAGAGCTGGCTGATCCTTCGTGCTTATGCGACGAAGAAATATGGCATGGACCTCGCCAAGGAAACCGAGCAGGTGTTCGCCGCGCCGCCACTGATTTTCAAGTCGGGACTGTCCGGCGAGATGGCGGGGGTGATCAATTTCTGGCATTTCCTTGCGAAGATGAAGGCCAAGGGTATGCATGATCTGGTGACGGTCTCGGATGCCGCGACCGAGCTCGGTCTCGACCCCGATACGCCGCTGTTGGGCTATGTGCTGAAGGGCGAATTCGTCAAGGCGCATCCGGAAGTTGCGCAGGGGCTCTACAAGGCTTCGGTCGCCGCCAAGGAATTGCTGCGCAGGGATGACAAAGCCTGGGAGGGCTTGCGTGGCATGATGAATGCGGCGGATGACGTCGAATTCGTCGCATTGCGCGATGGCTATCGAGCGGGAATTCCGAGCGGCAAGCCGATCGACGAGGCGGCTGCCGATCGCTTTCTGCGGCTGATGGCCGAACTTGGTGGCGAAGAACTCGTCGGCAAGGCGACGACGCTTCCGGAGGGAGTGTTCCTGCATCTTGAGTAAGTTCGCCCGTCATCCGTCGATCGTTCGCGCGCTATCCCTTGGCGCGCTCCTGCTGGTCTGGATCGGTGCGGCGGCATTGACGGCGGATCCGAGCATCCTGCCGCAGCCATGGGCGCTTGGCGAGCCGTTTGCCCGGGCTGCCGGCTCTGGAGCACTGCCCTATCATCTCGCCATGACGCTTGGGCGTGTGGTGATGGCCTTCGTGCCGGCCATGGCGATCGGCGTGGCGCTCGGCTTCCTCATGGGACGCTTTCCGGCCTTCGACCGCTGGCTCGATCCCTGGCTGGTAGTGTTCCTCAACCTTCCGGCGCTCGTGCTGATCGTGCTGTGCTATCTGTGGATCGGGCTCAACGAGACGGCGGCGATCATCGCGGTGGTACTCAACAAGATCCCGAATGTCGCCACGCTGATCCGCGAGGGTGCGCGCGCGCTCGATCCCAATCTCGATGCGATGGCCAAGGTCTATCGCATGTCGTCGCTGGCGCGCTTGCGTCATGTCGTCGTTCCGCAGCTCGCGCCCTATATCGCCGGCGCGGCCCGAGCCGGTATCGCGGTGATCTGGAAGATTGTTCTGGTGGTCGAATTCCTCGGCCGCTCAAGCGGTATCGGCTTCCAGATCCACTTCTATTTCCAGCTGTTCGATGTTGCCATGGTGCTGGTCTATTCGCTGACCTTCATCATCGTCATGCTGATCGTCGAGGCCCTGATCCTGCAGCCGCTCGAGCGCCGAGCGCGGGCCTGGAGGACGGCATGATCAAGATCGATGTCCGACGCAAGGCATTTGGCCAGACGGAGATCCTGCGCGACATTCGCTTCGAAGTGGCGGATGGTGAGACGGTTGCGATCCTCGGGGCTTCGGGGATCGGCAAGTCGACGCTGCTCCGGCTGGTCGCTGGCATTGACGAGGCTTTTGAGGGTGAGATCGTCCGGCCGCCGAGCATCGCCATGGTGTTCCAGGAACCAGTACTCTTGCCCTGGCGCAGCGTCCTCCAGAACCTGACGCTGGTGCACCCGACGCTTGGGGACCGGGCGGCGCTAGGTGCGCTCGATCGCATAGGCATCGCCGACAAGGCCGGGTTCTTCCCCGGCCAGCTGTCCCTCGGCCAGCAGCGGCGACTGGCGCTGGCGCGCGCCTTTGCCGGGCGTCCCGCGCTTCTTGTCATGGATGAGCCCTATGTCTCGCTCGATCCGCAGACGGCGGAGGAGATGCTGGCACTGACCGAGGCGCTCATTGGGGAAACCGGCCCGACGGTGATCCTGGTCACCCATTCCGAGGCGGAGGCGAAGCGGCTGGCCAGGCGTACTCTCAGGCTTGCCGGCCGACCGGCTACGATCGTTGATGCAGCGAACCCATCGCCCGGCAAGCGGGAGGGCATGGCATGAAGGGTCTCGAAATCAGCCATGTCGGCTTTCGCTACGGGGAACGCAAGGCGCTTGACGATGTCTCGTTCAATGTCGAGCCCGGCCGGTTCTGTGCTTTGCTCGGCCCGAATGGCGCCGGCAAGTCGACGCTCTTTGCCCTGTTGACACGGCTGATCGTTGCTGACGAGGGAGTGATCAATGTCGCAGGCTTCGACATCGCCCGTTCGCCACGCGCGGCGCTCGCCCGGATCGGTGTCGTGTTCCAGCAGCCGACGCTCGATCTGGACATGACGGTGCGGCGCAACCTGCGCTACTTCGCCGGGCTTCACGGTCTGTCCGGCCGTTCCGCCGCCATGGCCATAGACCGCGCACTGGCACAGCTCGGTATGGCCGAGCGCGCCGACGAACTGGTGCGCGCGCTGAACGGTGGACACCGCAGGCGGATGGAGATCGCCCGCGCCCTGGTGCATCAACCGGAAATCCTGCTGCTCGACGAGGCGACGGTAGGGCTCGATGCCGCTTCGCGGCAAGCGATCACCGACCATGTGCATAAGCTTGCCGAGAGCGGGCTTGCCGTGCTCTGGGCAACGCATCTGGTCGACGAGATCGCCATGTCCGATCAGGTCGTGGTCCTGCACCGGGGCCGGGTGTTGAGCAACGGTCCTGCGGCCGAACTGGCCGGCGATCGCAGCCTGGCCAAGGCCTTCCTCGCCATGACCGCCGAAAGTACGGAGGCCGTTGCATGAAAGCATGGCTGACCGCGCTCCTCGCCATCATCACCCGGGAAAACCTGCGGTTCGTAAGGCAGCGCGGACGCTTCCTTGCCGCGCTGGTGCGCCCGCTCGTCTGGCTCATCGTGTTTGCCGCCGGCTTTCGCGCCGCGCTCGGCGTGTCGATCATTCCGCCCTACCAGACCTACATCACATACGAGGTTTATATCCTGCCTGGGCTTTGCGCCATGATCCAACTGTTCAACGGGATGCAGTCGTCGCTCTCGCTGGTCTACGACCAGGAAATGGGCTCGATGCGGCTGTTGCTGACCTCGCCTCTGCCGCGTTGGTGGCTGCTTTTCTCCAAGCTGCTTGCCGGGGTCATTGTGTCGATCGTGCAGGTCATGGTGTTCCTAGGGCTCGCGGCCCTGACCGGTATCGACTTGCCGCCGCTGGGCTATCTCGCGGTGCTGCCGGCGCTTCTGCTGAGCGGCCTGATGCTGGGTGCGTTTGGCCTGGTAATTTCCTCGACCATTCGCCAGCTGGAGAATTTCGCCGGCGTGATGAACTTCGTCATCTTCCCGATGTTCTTCCTGTCGTCGGCGCTCTATCCGCTGTGGAAGATGGCTGAGAGCTCGCCGCTGCTGCGCGACATCTCGGCCTACAACCCCTTTACCCATGCGGTGGAGCTGATCCGCTTTGCGCTCTATGGCCAACTCAACCTCGAGGCGCTGGCCTGGGTCTCAGGCTGCTTCGTCGTCTTCATGCTGGCGGCGGTGTGGGGCTATGATCCGGCCCGCGCCTTGCTTCGCGCGCGGGGCCGGTAGTCGCCGCTTCCGCTGGAACGCCGCGACCGCGACAAAAACCGCCACTTTCCGCTATGTTGCCGATCGCCTGATTTGCTCCGATCCTGTCACCGACTGAAGACGTTTTAGACGTCCACACTTGAGGAGGAGGGACCCATGATCAAACTGCATCCGGCCATCGACAACGGCTTTCCGCCGGCCACGCCCGGCTTTTCCGGCGGCACACTCAAATGCAAATGCGCGACCAATCCGGTGACCGTCGAAATCAGCTCTCAGACGGCGCACAATCACGCCTGCGGCTGCACCAAGTGCTGGAAGCCGAAGGGCGCGATCTTCGCTCAGATCGCCGTCGTTTCGCGTGACAATGTCAAGGTCACATCCGGCGCCGATAAGCTTCAAGTCGTCGATCCGAGCGCCACCATCCAGCGCCACGCCTGCAAGGACTGCGGCACACACATGTACGGCCGCATCGAGAACACCAAGCATCCCTTCTATGGCCTGGACTTCGTCCATACCGAACTTAGCGACCAGACCGGCTGGTCTCCGCCGGAGTTTGCCGCCTTCGTCTCGTCGGTCATCGAGAGCGGGGTGAGCCCCGACAAGATGGGCGAGATCCGCGCGCGTCTCAACGAACTTGGGCTCCCGCCCTATGATGCGTTGTCGCCGGCGCTGATGGACGCAATTGCTACCCATATTGCCAAGCAATCCGGCGCGCTGCCGGCCTAAGCGAGGTTTCCGCGCTCCTCCCCCCGAGCCCTGTCCGCGCCTCTTCCTTTCGGAAGCGAGAACGGGCGGGGCTTGAGGTCTTCGTGGGCAGGCTGGGATCCTTGAGCTGCACGGGGTCGACAGCATAAAGCAAAGCCGCCGATGGTGGATCATCGGCGGCTTTTGGTCTTTGACGTCATGCCTGCGCGTGACCGGAGTTTGGTAATCAAGGTTCTCGACGTCACCGCGATCCGGGCGAGCGATCGTCTGTTCAGCGGTGCGTCATGATCTCCGCACCGGCACAGGACGGATCCTGCTTCCACTTGATCGCGCAGCCGATCGCCGAATGCTGTTCTTCCGGCCCCTTGCCGGTCTTGGCGATCCCGACCATGGCTTCGAACAGGTCGCGCCTTAGATCCGCTGGGCCGATCTCCTTGCGCGAGGCATCCAGCCTCCCGCGATACTGCAGCTCCATGCGTTTGTTGAAGCCGAAGAAGTCCGGTGTGCAGACCGCGCCATAGGCGCGTGCGACCCACTGGTCGGCGTCGTGCAGATAGGGAAAGGGCAGGGCGTGATCGGCGGCAAACCGCTTCATGTTGTCGAAGCTGTCTTCCCGATAGGCGGTCGCATCATTGGAGTTGATCACGACGAAGCCGATCCCGTGGGCCTCGAGTTCCAGCGCATCGCGCACGATCCGGCCGATCACCGCTTTCACATAGGGGCAATGATTGCAGATGAAGGCGACGACGAGTCCGTTCGGTCCGGCAAGGTCGAGAATGGAGCGTGCGCGTCCCTCGGTGCTCTGAAGTCGGGCGTCGATGGCCTTCCAGCCGAAATGGCAAAGCGGTGCGGTTGCAGCCATGGAGCTACCTTTCGTTCTGGACCAGGGGACGGTTCGCGGAATCCGCGGCGTGGCGCAGGGCGGCGATATTGCCGGCATAGGCATCCGCTCCACCCTTGAAGACCGCCGAGCCGGCGACGAGGATATCGGCGCCGGCCCGGGCGACGAGCGGCGCGGTCTCGGGCGTCACGCCACCGTCGATTTCGATCACGATCGGCCGATTGCCGATCATCGCCTTGATGCGTGCGACCTTGTCCACCACGGCCGGGATGAAGGCCTGGCCGCCGAAGCCGGGATTGACCGTCATCAGCAGGACAAGGTCGAGGCGGTCGAGCACGTATTCGATGACGCTTTCCGGCGTCGAAGGATTGAGTGAGACGCCGGCCTTGCAGCCGAGGTCGCGGATTGCCTGCAGCGACCGGTCGAGATGGGTGGTCGCCTCGGCATGGACGGTGACGATTTCGCAACCAGCATCGGCGAAGGCGGCGAGAAAGGCATCGACGGGCTCGATCATGAGATGGCAGTCGAACACCTTGTCGGTGCGATTGCGGATTGCCTTGATCACCGGCGGGCCGAAGGTGATGTTGGGCACGAAATGCCCGTCCATCACGTCGAGATGGATCCAGTCGGCGCCGGCGCGGCAGACGGCTTCGACCTCCTCGCCAAGGCGCGAGAAATCGGCAGACAGGACCGAGGGCGCAATGATGGTCATATGGCTCATGCTGTCTCCTGACGATGTTCGGGCGGTGCGGCCGGCTTCATGGCAAAGACGCGGCTTGCGGCGATGTCGCGGGCGATGATGGTCGACAACTGCTCGGCATTGACCGGCCCCTTGGCTTCTTCGAACAGGCGGTTCGCCTGGCGCAGGCGCGCCCGGTCGAGCGCGTTGCGGATGGACCGCGCATTGGCGAAATGCGGCTGGCTACGCCGGCGGGCGATGTAGTCGGTCATGACGGCCGTCGCTTCCGCATCGAGGTGGTAGCCCTGCCGCTCCAGCATGGTCTCGGCGATCGACAGCAGTTCGTCGTTTGCATAGTCAGGAAAGTCGATATGATGGGCGATACGCGAGCGGAAGCCCGGATTGCTTTCGAAGAAGCGATCCATGCGGTCGGAATAGCCGGCGAGGATCACCACGAGATCGTCGCGGTTGTTCTCCATCACCTGCAGCAGGATCTCGATCGCTTCCTGGCCGTAGTCGCGCTCGTTGTCGGGCCGGTAGAGGTAGTAGGCCTCGTCAATGAACAGCACGCCGCCCATGGCCTTCTTCAGGATCTCCTTGGTCTTCGGCGCGGTGTGGCCGATATACTGGCCGACCAGATCGTCGCGCGTTACCGAGACGAGGTGGCCCTTACGGATATAGCCGAGGCGGTGGAGCAGGTTCGCCATGCGCAGCGCCACCGTTGTCTTGCCGGTACCGGGATTGCCGGTGAAGCTCATGTGCAGCGACGGTGGTTCATGGGAAAGCCCCATGGCGCGGCGGGCGCGCTCGACCAACAACAGTGCCGCCGTCTCGCGGATCCGCCGCTTCACGGGTTTCAGGCCCACAAGGTCGCGGTCGAGCTCTTCCAGAATCTCGGCGACGCCCGAGGTCCGGTATTCCTCGGCGAGGTCGACGGAAGTCGGCGGGCTCTCCTGCGTCACGGTTGTCTCGGGCATTGCCATTGTCTCGTCCTTTCGTCAGCCGGTCGTCGACCAGGAGTAATGCTGAGAGCGGCCCGGACCGTCGGTCCGGGTCATCCTGAGGTCCGGCTCCTTGTCCGGGCGGTTGACGATGAAGGACATCGTCACCGTCTCGAAACCGCGATTGGAATCGAAGGCATTGAGGCGGATATAGTGCTGGGGATTGGCCTTGCGGCAATCATCCAGCTCCATCATCACGCCCTTGGCGTCCTTCAGGTCGAACATCGGATTGCCCCACATCTCCCAATAGGTGTTGCGGGGGTGGGGATCGTCGGTGTGCTCGACGCCGATCGCCCAGCCCTTGCGCAGGCAATATTCCACCTGCGCGGTGATCTGCTCGTCCGTCAGGTCGGGCAGGAACGAGAAGCAGCCTTGGGTGATACGCATTGTCGTTTCTCCTTTTCTCTCGCCCTGTCAGGCGACGCTGACGCTCGGCACGAAGTCCGAGGTGTCGGTCGAGGTGTAGTTGAAGCTGATATTGCCCCAGGTATCGAGGGCGGCTTCGAGCGGCTTGCACCACTTGGCGGCGGCCCTGAGAATTTCCGGGCCTTCGTTGGCGATGTCGCGGCCCTCGTTGCGGGCGAGCACCATTGCTTCGAGAGCCACGCGGTTGGCGGTGGCACCGGCCTGGATACCCATGGGATGGCCGATCGTGCCGCCGCCGAACTGCAGCACCACGTCGTCGCCGAATAGGTCGAGCAACTGGTGCATCTGGCCGGCATGGATACCGCCCGAGGCGACCGGCATGACCTTCTTGATGTCGCCCCAGTCCTGTTCGAAGAAGATGCCGCGTTGCAGGTCGACTTCGTTCTTCGTCTCGCGCAGCACGTTGTAGTAGCCCTGCACGGTCAGCGGATCGCCTTCCAGCTTGCCGACAGCGGTGCCGGCATGCAGGTGGTCGACGCCGGCGAGACGCAGCCACTTGGCGATGACGCGGAACGAGATGCCGTGGTTCTTCTGGCGCGTGTAGGTGCCGTGGCCGGCGCGGTGCATGTGCAGGATCATGTCGTTTTGCCGGCACCATTCCGAGATCGACTGGATTGCCGTCCAGCCGACGATCAAGTCGACCATGACGATGACCGAGCCGAGCTCCTTGGCGAATTCGGCGCGGCGGTACATTTCCTCCATCGTGCCGGCGGTGATGTTGAGGTAGTGGCCTTTCACCTCACCGGTGACAGCGGAAGCATGGTTCACCGCTTCCATGCAGTAGAGGAATCGGTCGCGCCAATGCATGAAGGGCTGCGAGTTGATGTTCTCGTCGTCCTTCATGAAGTCGAGCCCGCCCTTCAGCCCCTCGTAGACGACGCGGCCGTAGTTCTTGCCCGACAGGCCGAGCTTCGGCTTGGTGGTGGCGCCGAGCAGCGGCTTGCCGAACTTGTCGAGCCGTTCGCGCTCGACGACGATGCCGGTCGGCGGCCCCTTGAAGGTCTTCACATAGGCGACGGGGAAGCGCATGTCCTCGAGCCGTGCTGCCTTCAGCGGCTTGAACGAGAAGACATTGCCGATGATCGAGGCCGTCAGGTTGGCGATCGAGCCTTCCTCGAACAGGATGAGATCATAGGCGACATAGCAGAAGTATTGCCCGGGCGTTCCCGGCACCGGATCCACCCGGTAGGCCTTGGCGCGGTACTGGTCGCAGGCGGTCAGACGGTCCGTCCACACGACCGTCCAGGTGGCGGTGAAGCTCTCGCCGGCAACGGCGGCCGCTGCTTCGATCGGATCGACGCCTTCCTGCGGCGTGATGCGGAAGAGAGCGATCAGATCGGTGTCCTTCGGCTCATAATGGCCGTCCCAATAGCCCATCTGGGCGTATTTCAGGACGCCTGCCCTGTAGCGTTCCTTGCCCTTGATCTCGGTTTTCGCATCGGCGTTCATGGCACTGTCCTTTCCTTGGTCGGATGGGAGTTCAGGCGGCTTCAGACCGCGCGTTTGAGGGTTTCAGGCTGCCGCTCGCATAGCGTTTGGCCATGTCGCTCATCGGGATGACCTTGATGCGCGACGCATTGCCTGCCGTACCGAAGGCCTCGAAGCGGGCCTTGCAGACGGAGGCCATGGCATCCATGGCGGGTTTGAGGAATTTGCGCGGATCGAATTCGTCGCGGTGGGTGTCGGCAACGCGACGGAATTCGGCGGCGGCGGCAAGGCGCAGGTCGGTATCGATATTGACCTTGCGCACCCCGAAGCGAATGCCTCGGACGATCTCCTCGACTGGTACTCCATAGGTCTCGCGCATCTCGCCGCCATGGGCGTTGAAGATCTCCTGCCATTCCTCAGGGACCGAGGAGGAGCCGTGCATGACGATATGGGTGTCGGGCAGGCGCCGGTGGATCTTCTCGATCACGTCCATGGCGAGCACTTCGCCGGTCGGCTTGCGGGTGAACTTGTAGGCGCCGTGCGAGGTGCCGATCGCGACCGCGAGTGCATCGACGCCGGTCTCGGCGACGAAGCGGGCCGCCTCGTCGGGATCGGTCAACAGTTGCGAGCGGTCGAGGGCGCCTTCGAAGCCATGGCCGTCCTCGGCCTCGCCGTGGCCGGTCTCGAGCGAGCCCAGGCAGCCGAGTTCACCCTCGACCGAGACGCCGACCATATGGGCGAGGCGCGCCACTTCTGCGGTGATGCCGGCATTGTAGGCATAGTCGGCTGGTGTCTTGGCGTCTTCCTTCAGCGAGCCGTCCATCATCACGGAGGTAAAGCCGTGCTGAATCGCCGAAAGGCAGGTGGAGACCCGGTCGCCGTGGTCCTGGTGGATGCAGAGCGGGATGTTCGGATACATCAGTTCCAAAGCTTCCATCATCTTGGCGAGCATGATGTCGTTGGCGTAGGTGCGGGCGCCGCGCGAGGCCTGCAGGATGACGGGCGCATCGCAGGCCTTGGCCGCCTGCATGATGGCGAGGCCCTGTTCCATGTTGTTGATGTTGAAGGCAGGCACGCCGTAACCGCGTTCGGCGGCATGGTCGAGCAATTGACGAAGCGTAATGCGGGCCATGGTCAGGCGTCCTCTCTGTGTGCGCTGATGATGTGGATGAGGCTTCGCGTCATCGGCCGCGCCCGCCCTTGTTGTGGCCGGCCAGCCGTTGCGCTTCCGCGACGACATGCTCAGCGGTGATACCGAAATGCTTGTAGAGTTCGCCTGCCGGGGCCGAGGCGCCGAAGCCTTGCATGCCGATGAAGCTGCCGCGCGGCCCCATCCAGCGATCCCAACCGAGCCGGCCGGCGGCTTCAATGGCGATGCGCGGGGCGCTGCCGAGAGTCTTGCTCTGGTAGGACTCGTCCTGCGCCTCGAACTTCTCCCAGCAAGGCATGGAGACGACCGCCGCCGCGATGCCCTTTTCGGAAAGAAGCTTGTCGGCGGCGGCGACCGCAATCTCGACCTCCGAACCGGTGGCAAGCAGCGTCACGTCGCGGGGACCCTTGGCTTCCCGCAAGACATAGGCGCCGCGGGCAGAGAGGTTCTCGTCGCCGGAGACGGTGCGCAGCATCGGCAGGGCCTGGCGGGACAGTGCCAGCACGCTCGGCGTCGCCTTTTCCCTCAATGCGATTTCCCAGCATTCGGCCGTCTCGATGATGTCAGCCGGGCGGAAGACGTTGAGGTTCGGTGTGGCGCGTAGCATGGCGAGGTGCTCGAGCGGCTGATGGGTCGGTCCGTCCTCGCCAAGGCCGATGGAATCATGAGTCAGCACGTAGATGACCGGCAGGCCCATCAGCGCCGAGAGCCGCATCCCGCCCCGGGCATAGTCGGAGAACACCAGGAAAGTGCCGCCATAGGGGATGAAGCCGCCATGCAGCGCAATGCCGTTCATTGCGGCCGCCATGCCGTGCTCGCGGATGCCGTAATGCAGGTAGCGGCCCTTGAAGTTGCCGGCGGCGATCGGGGCGGTTTGCGAGGTCATGGTGAGGTTGGAGCCGGTGAGATCCGCCGAGCCGCCGATCGTCAGCGATGTCGCGCGGTTGATTACCTCAAGCGCCATCTGCGATGCCTGGCGGGTCGCGACCTTGGTGGCCTTGTTGCGATGCTCGGCACGGAATTTCGCGAGCTGCCGTGCGACCTCGGGGCCGAGGTCCCGTTCGATCGTCTGCTCATAACGCTTTCTGGAACGGGACGTGTCGCGGCGGATTTCCCACGCCTCGCGCGCCGTCTGGCCACGGGAGGCCACGCTTTCCCAGGCCGACTTGATGTCGGCCGGAACAAAGAAGGGCGGATGGTGCCAGCCGAGCTTTTCGCGGGTCGCGGCAATTTCCTTGTCGCCAAGGGCTGCGCCATGGGTCTTGTGCGATCCTTCCATGCTGGCGGCACCCTTGCCGATCCTGGTGCGGCAGGCGATCAGCGACGGCTTGCGGCTCTTGCGGGCGCGGTCGATCGCCTTGGCGACGGCTTCCGGATCATGACCGTCGACCGCCTGCGCGTCCCAGCCGGCGGCGCGGAAGCGGGCCAGTTGGTCCATCGAGGTGGAGAGTTCGGTCGCGCCGTCGATCGAGATGTGGTTGTCGTCCCACAGCACGATCATCTTGCGAAGCTTCAGGTGTCCGGCCAGATCGATCGCCTCGTGGCTGATGCCCTCCTGAAGGCAGCCGTCGCCGGCGACGACATAGGTGAAGTGATCTGAGAGCGACGAACCAAAGCGGGCGGCCATCATTTGTTCGGCGATCGCCATGCCCACGGCCGTGGCGATGCCCTGGCCGAGCGG
Source organism: Rhizobium arsenicireducens (assembly GCF_964021225.1). Lineage (NCBI taxonomy): Bacteria > Pseudomonadati > Pseudomonadota > Alphaproteobacteria > Hyphomicrobiales > Rhizobiaceae > Rhizobium > Rhizobium arsenicireducens. Next base: position 4,204,724 of record NZ_CAXHYK020000001.1, read on the forward strand.
GCCGGTGGTCGTCTCGATGCCGAGCGCATGGCCGTATTCCGGATGGCCGGCGGTCTTCGAGCCCATCTGCCTGAAGGCGGCCAGTTGGGAAATCGGCATGTCGGAAAAACCGACCAGGTGATGGATTGCGTAGAGCAGCATTGAGCCATGGCCGGCGGACAGCACGAAGCGGTCGCGGTCCGGCCAGTCTGGCATCGAGGGATCGATGGTGATGAAGCGGTTGAACAGGACGGTCACCGCATCGGCCATGCCCATCGGCATGCCGGGATGGCCCGAATTGGCTTTCTGTACCGCGTCCATGGCGAGGAAGCGGATGGCATTCGCCATGTCCTGCTCGGACACCGCATTGCGGGTTTCGATCTTCTGCGAAATGTTCATGGGTGTCCTCCTCACGACATGCGGTTCTTGCGTTCGAGCAGCTTGTGGATGAGCGGCGTGAAGATCAGCTGCATGGCGAGGTCGAGCTTGTCGCCGGGCACGACGATCGAATTTGCGCGCGACATGAAGCTGTTCTGCAGCATCGACAGCAGGTAGGGAAAATCGATGCCGCGCGGATTGGCGAAGCGGATCACCAGGATCGATTCTGCGGGTGTCGGGATCCAGCGGGCGACGAACGGGTTCGATGTGTCGACGATCGGGACGCGCTGGAAGTTGATGTCGGTCTGCGAGAATTGCGGGCAAATGTAGTGGACATAGTCCGGCATGCGGCGAAGGATCGTGTCTGTGACGGCTTCCGTCGAGTAGCCGCGGGTTGCCTTGTCGCGATGAATCTTCTGGATCCATTCGAGATTGATCACCGGAACGACGCCGATCTTGAGGTCGCAATGCTGGGCGAGGTTTAGGTCCTCGGTCACCGCGCAGCCGTGGAGCCCCTCGTAGAACAGCAGGTCGCTGCCCTTGAATTCCTCCCATTCGGTGAAGGTGCCAGGGGCAGAACCGTATTTCGCAGCCTCGGCATTGTCATGGATATAGTGCCGGGTTCGACCGACACCGCGGCGGCCATATTCGGAAAACACGCTTTCGAGGATTTCGAGTTCGTTGGCTTCGGCGGCGAAATGGGTGAAGTCTTTGCCCTTGGCCTTCTCGTCGGCAATCTTCTTCTTCATCGCCTCGCGGTCGTAGCGATGAAAGGCATCGCCCTCGATAAAGGATGCGGAGATGTTCTCGCGCTTGAAGATCTTCTCGAAGGTGTCCTTGACGGTCGTCGTGCCGGCGCCGGACGAACCGGTAATCGAGATGATGGGATATTTGGCTGACATCGTATTCTCCTCAGGCCCGGAATAAGCCGCGCTTGCCGAACAGCGGCGCGCGTTCACCGATCATGGTGGGGTCGACATGGTAGCGGGCGACGCGTGCCACCTCGCGTCGCGAACCGAAGACCAGCGGCACGCGCTGGTGCAGGCTCTCCGGCTCGATGTCGAGGATGCGGGTGACGGCATTGGTCGCCGCACCGCCGGCATTCTCGACGAGGAAGGCGATCGGATTGGCCTCGTAGACCAGCCTCAGCCGGCCCTGCGAATAGCCCCGGCGAGTGTCGGCCGGGTAAAGGAAGATGCCGCCGCGCACCAGAATGCGATAGGCGTCGGCCACCAGCGAGGCGATCCAGCGCATGTTGAAGTCGCGCTCGCGCGGGCCGTCGGCGCCGGCCAAGCAGTCATCGACATAAAGGCGGATCGCCTCTTCCCAATGACGGTAGTTCGAGGCGTTGATGGCGAATTCATGGGCGCGGTCGGCGATGTTGACGGATTTGTATCCCTGGACGAAGCATCCGAGCCGGCTTGAGAAGATGAAGATCTCCGTGCCTTTTCCGAGTGACAGCACCAGCGCCGTCTGGGGACCGTAAATGAAAAAGCCTGCCGCCAGTTGGCGATTGCCCGGCTGGAGGAATGTCGGCATCGGGTCATGATCCGTGCTCTTGATAGCGGGAAGGATCGAGAAGACGGTTCCGACCGAGACATTGGTGTCGATGTTCGACGATCCGTCGAGCGGGTCGATGGCGACGGCCAGCCGCGCCTCGGGATTTAGCGAGACCGGGTGCTCCAGTTCTTCCGATGCATAAAAGGCGACCGGTGCGCCCTGCAGCGAGGAGAGGAACAGGTCGTCGCAGATGACGTCCATTTCCTTTTGCATGTCGCCGTCGCTGTTGGCGCCGCCGCGCAGGCCGTGGAGGTGGGCGCTCAGCGCGCCCTGGCCGACCAGCTTGCGGATGTCGAGGGCGGCGGTCGCGAGTCGCTGGATAATGGCGGCCACGTCGCGCGCCGTTTCATCGCGCGTAGCGATGCATGAGACGAGGTAGGCCTCGAGGGTTGCGCCTGACATTACGATGTCTCCTCCCATCCGCTGTCGGGAAGAGAATGGCGGAATGGCCAAATTTGTAAATTTTATTATATTGACTTACTCAGTTAGAAATACTTACTATATAATATGCGTAACGTCTCCCTTCGCCAGCTCCGCACGATCGAAGCCGTCAGCCGGCTCGGTAAGATCAATCTAGCGGCCGCAGAACTCGGTCTGACCGGCCCGGCGCTCACCCTGCAGATCCAGCAGTTGGAACGGGACGCCGGCGTGGTGGTCTTCGACCGGACGCGCGAGGGCATGGTGCCGACCGCCTTCGGTCTCGCCTTTCTCGAGGCTGCCCATGCGGTTGAGGAAAGCCTATCGACACTTGCGGATTCGATCAATTCGATGAAGGGTCTTCGCAGCGGGCGGCTCAGGCTCGGTGTCGTATCGACGGGCAAGTATTTTGCCCCGCAATTGATCGCCGCCTTCCGCAAACAGGTGCCCGATATCGACATCAACCTATTCATCGGCAACCGTGCGGAGATCATCCAAAAGCTTCGCGATCACGAGGTCGACATTGCCCTTATGGGCCGCCCGCCGCGCGATTTCGACGTCCGCTCGCAGGTGTTCGGCGACCATCCGCTGGTTTTCATAGCGCCGGCCGATCACCCGCTGGCGGGAAAGCTCGACATATCGCGGGAGCGGATCGCGGAGGAACAGTTCCTGGTCCGCGAGAGGGGCTCGGGGACGCGGATTTCGCTGGAGATCTTCCTCAGCGAAGTGCCGCGGCGGCTGGAGGAACTGGGCACGGAAATGGGTTCGAACGAGACGATCAAGCAGGCGGTGATCGCCGGGCTCGGGCTCGCCTTCATCTCGGCGCACACGATCGAGCAGGAAGTGAAACTCGGCCGGCTCGTCATTCTGGACGTGATCGACACGCCGATCCGGCGGCAATGGTTCAGCGTATCGCGCACGGATCGCGCGACAAATCCGGCCATGCAGGCCTTCGAGCGGTTTCTGCTGGCGGAAGGGGCTCGCCACCTGCCGGTGGTGACGAAGCCCTATCCCGCCAACGCTTTCGGGTGAGACTGTGCTCGCCGGCGGATCAGCCGTCGGCGCGCGAGAGGATCTTCTTCTCGAAGAAGAAATAAGGGCGGAGCTTCACACCGACCATGTTGCCGGCAAAGGCGAACACGGCCCAGAGCCAGCCGTGCAGGCTGCCCGAGGCGATGCCGGAGAAATAAGCGCCGATGTTGCAGCCATAGGCGATGCGGGCACCATAGCCGAGCAGCAGCCCGCCGATCACGGCGGCAAGCACCGAGCGCAGCGGTATGTCGAGGCTCGGGGCGAACTTGCCAGCAAGGGCTGCGGCAAGCATGGCGCCAGCGATAATGCCGAAGTCCATCACGGAAGTTATGTCTGCGAGCACGCTTTCGCTGAGCGCTTTGGCATTTCCGGGAGCCTGCCAATAAGCCCAAGCTGTGGGATCGATGCCGATCAACTGCGCGCCTTTCGCACCCCAGAGCGCAAATGCCGATGTGACGCCCCAAGGGCGGCCGGCGAGCGCGAGCGTGGCGAAGTTCAGCGCGACCAGCGCGAGCGCCCCGAAAACCAGTGGCCACGGTCCGCGCAACAGGCGGGAGATGCCCTGGCGCTGAGAGGCCGGTTCTGCTTCCAGCGCGCCATGGCGGCGCTTCTCGACCAGGATGGTGACGGCGGCGATTGCGGCAAAGAGCACCAGCGAAACGAGGATACCACCAGCAGCCCCGAAGCTCTCAACCAACGAGACCGGCGGCAGCGACGGCAGGCCAACCCACCAGTCAAAATGGATGGTCGCAAGCACCGAGCCGACAATGAAGAAAAGCAAGGTTACGAGCATACGTGCGTTACCGCCGCCGGCAGTGAAGAGCGTGCCGGAGGCACAGCCGCCGCCGAGCTGCATGCCAATTCCGAACATGAAGGCGCCGGCGAGCACGGATAGGCCGAGCGGCGAGACGAAGCCCTTCACCGGATTGTCGAACAGGGTTCCGCTGGCGAGGAAGGGGAAGAACAGGATGACGGCCAGCGCAAGCAGGATCATCTGCACGCGCAGGCCGCGACCGCGACCGTCCATGATGAAGACGCGCCAGGCCGAGGTGAAGCCGAAGGCTGCATGATAGAGCGCGATGCCGAGGCCACCACCGACGAGGAAGAGGGCACCCTGCTTGACGCCATAGGTATAGCTTAGAAACAGCGTTCCAAGAGCGAGGACAATAAGGGCGCCGAGGCCGGCGGTGCCGAGAATGGGCTGCCGTTCGGGACCGGTCAGTGGAGAGGCGACTGTGGACATTGGAACTCCTTGCGTTTTGCGCCAAGATATTAGGGCGGGCGTTCGCATTCCGCGAGAAACGCCATTCTTCCAACGCTGTCGGAAGGAGATGGCGTTGCTAAATCAACGTTCGTGTGGGGTTGATGTGCGCACTTCACAGCCGTGCGGCCGATGATCGCTGGCGTGACGTAAATGTGCGGTGTCGTCAGACAGGGGCTGCAGACGCCTTGCCTGGCACTTAAGCGTTGCGGCCACTTGCTCCGGTGGTCATTGCATGGGTCTTCAATTAGCATGCCAACCGGAGACAGAGAGCGACAGGGGGAGCAATGCAGCCGTTTCATTTCAACACCACGCCGCAAGTCATCTTCAGGCCGGGCTCTGCGGCCAACCTCGCTTCGGTGCTTGTGGGACGATGCGGAACTCGGCTGCTTCTTGTTACAGACCCAGGGCTTCGCCGGCTCGGGCTTTGCGATCTGGCGCTGCGGTCGCTCGGAGAGGCCGGTTTCTCTGCGACGATCTTCGATGCGGTGGAGGCCGATCCGTCGCTCAATACGGTCATGGCGGCGGTGGAGGCCGGCCGTGCGGCAGGCGTTACAGGCGTGATCGGTTTCGGTGGGGGCTCTTCGCTCGATGTCGCCAAGGTCGTCGCGCTGCTGCTCGGATCCGGTGAGGCGATCGATACCGCCTGGGGCGTCGGCAATGCCCAGGGGCCGCGGCTACCGCTCGTTCTCGTGCCGACGACAGCAGGTACCGGCTCGGAGGTGACGCCCGTGTCGATCATCACCGTCGGGGGCGATGAGAAGCGCGGCGTCTCATCGCCCATCCTCTTGCCGGATGTCGCGTTGCTGGATCTCGACCTGACGCTCGGCCTGCCCGCGCCGATCACGGCGGCGACCGGCGTTGATGCCATGGTGCACGCGATCGAGGCCTACGCCTCGAAGAATGCCAACAATAATCCACTGTCGAAGATGCTTGCGCGCCAGGCGTTACAACTGCTTGGGGCGAATATCGAGGCGGCGGTGTTTGACGGGTTGAACAGGGATGCGCGCGGCGCCATGTTGCTGGGTTCAATGCTTGCAGGCCAAGCCTTTGCCAATTCCCCAGTCGCGGCGGTACATGCGCTCGCCTATCCGATTGGTGGAATATTCCATGTTCCTCATGGGCTCTCCAATGCGCTTATCCTGCCGCATGTGTTGCGGTTCAATGCACCGGATGCGGCCGGTCTCTACGCCGAGATTGCGGTGGACGTTTTCCCCGCTCTTGCGGAGGAACGGGATGTGCAGCGACGTTGCGCGGCCTTCATCGAGGGTCTTTCCGTTCTGTCACAGAGGCTGGGTCTGCAGACGACGCTGAGGGAAGTCGGGATCGGTGAGGCGGACCTGCCGCGGATGGCGAAGGATGCGATGAAACAGACCCGCCTGCTGGTCAACAATCCCCGCGAGGTGACCGAAGCCGATGCGCTGGCGATCTATCGGGCGGCCTGGTGAATCGCATGACGAGGCCACGGTCGCAGTTCGTACCTAATAGAAGGCGTTCCGAGCGCTTGCGAACCGCTGCGCGAACTTCAGCGCCCCCCTGCTATTGGCTGCGAACGGCTGGAACCAGAGGGTGGGTCGGGCGGTTTCTTTGGGATGGAATAGAGGAGACCGAAATGAGCAGCGAGAAGAAGATCGATAAAGCCGAATTGAAACGCGAACGCCGCGAGGAAGAGATGCCGGCGGCGGGACCGCATGGGCGCAAGGAACTGACCGACCCTATGAAGACGCCCGGCACCGGTTCGCTTCCGGAGCCAGGTTCGTCGAAGGCCGATGTCGGTCCGGATTGAACGACGGGATACCCCGGAAACGATCAAAGGCCGGCGGGTGTTCGCCGGCCTTTGTGTTCCAGAGTGCGACAATCTCAGATGTTTTCAGCGACTGCTTCTCGCTGGCGGTGAAGCTCTTCCGCGCGTTCCCTGCGATTGTAGCGGATCGAGGACCATAGGGAGACGCCGATCAGGGCGGCACCGCCCAGGCCGGTGATGACCTCCGGGATATGCACCAGCGTCTGGCAATACATGATGACCGAAAGGATCAGAATCGCATAAAAGGCACCATGTTCAAGATAGCGGTACTCCGCGAGCGTTCCCTTCTCGACCAGCATGATGGTCATCGAGCGCACATACATGGCGCCGATGCCGAGGCCGATGGCGATGACGAAGAGGTTCTGGCTGAGCGCGAAGGCGCCAATGACACCGTCGAAGGAGAAGCTGGCGTCGAGCACTTCGAGATAGATGAAGGCCCCGAGACCACCCTTGGCCGCTTCTGTCATCGTTTTCTGGGACTGATCCAGAAGGCCGCCGAGCACCTCGACGGCGAGGAAGGTCAGGAGGCCGTATATCGCCGAGTAAACGAAAGTGACGGCTTGTTCTCCCTCGATCAGATTCGAGAACAAGAGAACCAGAAGCAGGACAAAGGCAATCTCAATTCCCTTGATCGAGGCCGAGCGGGCCATATGCTTCTCGATCATCTCGATCCAGTGCACATCCTTTTCGCGGTCAAAGAAATAGGTGAGGCCGACCATCATCAGGAAGGTGCCGCCGAAGGCCGCTATCGGTAGGTGGGCATCGTTCATGATGCGGGCATATTCGGCAGGCTCTCGCGCTGCGAGGATCAGGGCATCGACCGGGCCGATGCCGGCGGCGATCACGACGATCAACAGTGGGAAGACAATACGCATGCCGAATACGGCAATCACGATACCCCAGGTCAGGAAGCGATGCTGCCAGACCGGTGTCATGTCCTTGAGCTTGTTGGCATTGACGATGGCGTTGTCGAACGAGAGCGAGATTTCCAGCACCGCGAGCACGGCGCAGATGAAGAATATCGTGGCCATACCTCCGATCGTGCCTGTGGTCTGCCAGCCGAGCCAGGCGCCGAGCAAGAGGCCGCCGATTGTCACGATGAAAGCCCACTTGAAGTAGCTGAGGGTATTCTTTCCGGTGATGGGGGTGCTCATCGACGCGTCTCCCCAGCGAGATTAGTTATCGACGCGAAGAGGCGTGAGGGCGACACTCCGTGCGCTGCCCAGCACGCACGTGGTTGTGGCACGTTCAAACATTTCATTTTCTTAAATCCGCCGGCTCATATTGCTGGCGGTACCGACATCACGAGAGCGCCGTATACTCTCGCCAGAGGGGCCCGGCACCAAAGTTTATCCGTGGGGACCATTGGTCAAGCGGCACGGGACCCGCTCGTATTCGCCGAAGTAGCCCCCTGCGTCAAGGCCTCGGCTGATTCGCACCGCGCGCTAATCGATTTAGGGTGGTGTAATCGCCAGTCTCGTCACGGAGCGCCCCTTATTTGGCGCGCAGAATCATCATGTCGCGATACGCAGGTCAAAAGTCGGGTTTCCTGCAAACGTATTGCCGACCGTGCAGATTTCCTCGGCCGCATGGACCAGTGCCAATTTCATCGTAGCATCGATATCGCCCTCAATGGTGAAGACTATCTCGATGCGGGCGATGCGGGACGGGCCTTCTGTCGCCTTTTCTCCACTCACCTTGGCGTGGATCTCGTGGATGTTCGCATGCACACCCATCCGGTGGGCAGCGATGCGTGCACTCATCGCCATGCAGGATGCGAGCGAAGCATAAAGCAGGTCGAGCGGGTTGAACCCGGGCTGCGACTGGCCGGTGACGATGTCGAGCCTACCCCCGGTGGGTGTGAGGATATGCGGAAAGCCAGTGCGTCCAAGGCTCGCCGTGGCGCCGGTCGGCCGTGTCTTCGATTCTTGCATCTGCCTTACCTTCCGCTTGCCGACTGCTCTGCTTAGCGGCGAGGCACCTGGTCGAAAAGCTGGAAAACCTCGTTTGGCCGGGCCACCGTCAAAGCGTATTGCCGATCCGCGCGGTTCCAGTCTGGCCATTGTTGCGCGTCCACTTCAACCGGCGATCGTCTATCCGCTCGAGCTCGAAGCACATTGGCTCGCCCTTGTACCAACTGGTGAATTTCTGACAGAGGCGATCGCTGTCGATCCACCAGCGGCCCGTATCATTGGGCTTGGCAAAACGGCCAAGGCCGAGCGCCTCGCCTGTTCCGTCGACACGTCCATCCATGCGATAGTTAAGCGGAAACTCGCCGCCGAAGGGAACGGCAAGATAGATGCGCTTGCCGATGATCGATTGCTTGATCTCGGTGGCGTCAAAGCGGTTCTGGTTGGCGGTGGCGGTGTTTGTCAGAAAAAGCGAGGCGGCAAGCGCTGCAAGCACCGTGATCGTTTTTACCGTCGTCATCCGTCTGGTCTCCCTACCGGTTTCCATGCATGTTCTGTTGGAAGATACGGAGCGCATGCGACGGTGGATCAGGTTGACCTCATGGCGAGCGTATAAAAATTCCCACGCTCGCCGCGCGGCCGACGGCGTCGATGACCGTCAGCGTGGAATAGCCCGAGCCCTCCGGCGTCCAATCGCTGGTGCGCCGCCGGGTCGGTTCGGCCAGCGGCTTGCCATTGGCGAGCCAACGGAACGGTGCCCGACCGGCCTGCAGCTTGAGGATCAGCGGCAGGGCCGAACCGTCCGGCGCGGCGCCGAGTTCGACATGCGCGCCTTCGGGCGGATAGACGATCTGGGGTGGTTTTTCCCGCCCCGACGCGGAGACGAGGCCGTTCGGCTGCATGGAGAACCGCCGCTGGCTGATGGGGAGCTCGGCCTGGGTGATGCGGACAGCACCACGGGGAGCGGGCGGCAGAGATGTGCCGGCGACGCCCGACTTCGCGAAGGCCTCGAACAATACAGGGGCGGCCGTGGCATAGCCGGAAATACCGGGGATGGCGGCATTGTCTGGCCGGCCGATCCATACGCCGATCACATAGCGCCCGTCATAACCGACGGACCAGGCATCGCGATAGCCGTAGCTGGTGCCGGTCTTGTAGGCGATGCCGCTCTTTGGACTGCCGAGCGGCGGCAGCACCGCGGAGAGGACGTCCGCGACATTCCAGGCGGCGACGGGTTCGAACAGGGGCGGGCTGTCGATCGCTCCGGGCAGATCGCGGATGCCGTCACCGAGCCTCACCGGCTTCTCGCGGTTGGCAAGACCGGCATAGAGCTGGACCAGATCCTTCAGCGACAGGCCGACCCCGCCGAGCGCAATCGCAAGGCCCGGCGCTTCGGCCGTCGGCAGTCGCGGCGTCACCTCGGCGCGGCGCAGGCGGGCCATGAGCTTGGTCGGGCCGAGTGCATCGAGAAGGCGAACCGCCGGCACGTTGAGCGACAATTGCAGCGCCTGTCGAATCGATACGTCGCCCTGGTAGGTCATGTCGAAATTCTTCGGGCGGTAGCCGAAGAAGTCGGCGGGGCGATCCTCGACAATGGTCTCCTGGGCGACAAGGCCCTCTTCGAAAGCAAGGCCATAGATGAAGGGTTTCAGCGTCGAGCCCGGCGAGCGGCTCTGGCGCGTCATGTCGATCCAGCCGGAACGCGACGCGTCGAAATAGTCGGCGGCGCCGACTTCGGCGAGGATTTCGCCGGTCTCCGCATCGGCCATCATCAGGGCGAGCGAAACCTTGGGGTCGAGCTTGGCCGAGGCATGCAGCGCGACGGTTTCCAGCCTCTGCTGGATGTCGGCATTCAACGTTGTTGCATGGCGCTCGGCCGTCGGGTCCTTCTTGCGGGCGGCTTCCGCCAAATGTGCGGCCAATGCCGGCAGCTGCGCGCGCCGGGTCGGAACGGCACTTGTGTCGGCGCGGGCGATCTCGCTGGTGTCCAGGACACCGGCTGTCTGCATGCGCTCGAGAACGCGGTGACGGGCGGCTTCGGCGGTTGCCGGATGGCGATCGGGCCGGCGACGTTCCGGCAGTTGCGGCAAGGCGACGAGCAGGGCGGCCTCCGCGACCGAAAGCCGGCGCGGCTCCTTGCCGAAATAGGCAAGGCTTGCGGCCCGCACGCCCTCGAGATTGCCGCCATAGGGAGCGAGCGTCAGATAGAGATCGAGGATTTCCGCCTTGCCGAGTCGTCGCTCGATCTGGATCGCCCGGGCGATCTGGATGAGCTTGGCGGTGATCGACCGTTCGCGCCGTGGCTCGATCAGGCGTGCCACCTGCATACTGATGGTCGAGCCGCCGGAGATAATGCGGCCATTGGCGACGAGCTGGAGCGCAGCCCGGCCAAGTGCCACGGGATCGACCCCTGCATGTTCATCGAAGCGCCGGTCCTCATAGGCTATCAGCATTTTGAGGAACTGCGGATCGACATCGGCTGCACGTGTCCGCAACCGCCAAAGCCCGTCCCGCGTGGCAAAGGCGCGCAACAGCCGGCCGTCACGATCGGCCACTTCCGTCGAGACGCTTGCCGCAGCTTGGAGCGGCGGCGGGAACGCCCGGTCGGCCCAGATAAGGCCGGCGACGAGCACCCCCGCTGCCAGAAAGGCGGCAAGGGTGCCGATGCAGATGGTTCGAACCAGCTTCATTATTCCGCTGCCAGGACCTCCATGCGCCCTGTCGCCGTGCGGGCGAAGAACTGCGGGCGATACATGTCCTCGACATGGGCAGCGGGGTGGTCATAGACGCCCGGCGTCACCGCGCGGACCACATAGGCCAGCGTGATCGCACCGTTCTCCCCCGCGTTCCGCGTGATGGCCGCGACGAAGCGGTCGTTGCGGAATTCGAGATGGGCGGTTTCGGTTTCGCCGATCCAGTCGAAATTGGCGAGCTTGGCGCTATCGACGAGGCTCGGATTGTCGATCTCGAAGCCGGCCGGCAGAAGGTCGGTGATCAGCAGTTCGGCCGGCCATTCGTCGGTTTCGGTGACTTCGAGCACGACGACATAGCGCTCGTTCTGGCTCGCCTCGCTGACATTCGCTTCCTCGCCGTCGAGCGTGTAGTAGCTGCGGGCGATGGTGAAGCCTTCCTCGGTTGCCGGCAGCGGTACGCTCGGCGCGGCGACCGTGGTGACCGAGGCCGTCAGCGCATCGCTGCTCTTGTTGGTCAGCGTGACCGCATGTTGGAGCAGCGCGTCCCCGGAAATGCTGGCGCGGTAACCGCCGCTATGATCGGCGCCGTTGACCTCCACATTGATGCCCTCGTCGCCCTGGTCCAGCGCGCGGGCGGCGAGCAGCGCCCAGGTCTGTTCCTGGGTGCTGAGATAACGCTTCTCGCGCAGTTCCGCACTCACCACCTTGGCTAGCATGGGCACGATCGGCGGCACGGGCCGGCTCTCGGCGGCGAGCGCCAGGACGGCGGCGGCGTCGCGCAAGGACGAGCCGTAGTCCGAGCGGTTGAGGCTGACCTTGTGGATGCGGGCTTCCTCCGACATGCCGGCGGCATCGAGGAAGACGGCGCGCGAGCGTTCGGCATCGCCGTAAAGGGCGAGGGCGGCCGCCAGATGCGCCTTGGACAGCGGCGTCGGGAACTCGCCGAGCATCGTGTCTGCATAATAGCGCAGGTCACTGATCGCGGCCTTGCGGTTGCGGGCGAGCACGTAGAGCGAATAGGCGATCTCGTTGCCGCGATCCTTGATGTTGGTGTCGTAGCCGATGCGGTTCTGCAGGTTTTCCAGCGCCTGCACCATGGCTTCGTCCGGCACGTCGAACTTCTGTTCGCGTGCCCGGGTCAGGAAATCGCTGACATAGGCGTCGAGCCAGAGGTCCTCGTAGCCCGGCGCCCAGAGGCCGAAACTGCCGCTCGACGACTGGTAGGACAGCACGCGGTAGACCGCGTCCTGGACACGCTTCTTGATCTCGGCGTCGGCGGGCAGGCCGGAGCCGGACTGCAGCTCGTCGAAATAGACGAGCGGAAGCGCGCGGCTGGTGGTCTGCTCGGCGCAGCCATAGGGGTAGCGGTCGAGGCTCATCATCAGCGCCGGGATATCGAAGCCCTCGGCACGGGAGACGTTCAGGCTGACCGAGGCGTCCTGCAACAGGCTGTCGGCCAGAAGGTCGCCGTCGACGGTCAAGCTGCGGCCGGCGGCAAGGTTGATGATCCGACGCTCGGTGACTGGCAGCGAGGACGGCCTGACCGGGACGATAAGCTGCTGGTCGAGCGAAATCCCGTCGCCACCGGAAAGGGCGATGTCGATGGTGCCCTGGCCCGGCTGCACGCCGGTCAGCGGCAGGGTCACCGTCGTCTTGCCGCCGGCTTCGAGGCTGATCGTCTGCGTGGCATCGTCTGCGTCGACCAAGACCGGATCGCTTGGCGTGACCGCCAGCGTGTAATCGCCGGCCGGAGCGTCGGTGGCGACGATGTCGAGCCTCAGAGCACTGACGTCGCCGGGGGCGAGGAAGCGTGGCAGGCTCGCCGTGACGACGATCGGATCGCGGATGATCACATCGGTCTGGGCATGGCCGAGGCCGGTTTTCGACCAGGCGACCGCCATGATACGGGCCGTGCCGTTGAACTGCGGAATGTCGAAGCTGACGGTTGCCTTGCCTTGCGCATCCAGCTTCACCGGACCGGAGAAGAAGGCGACGAGCTTTTCCTTTGGCGGATTGCCCTGAAGCGGCATTTCGGCGCCGTCACCGCCGGTGCGCAACTTGCCCGTCGCACCGAGCGAGCCGTCGATCAGGCGGCCATAGAGGTCGCGCATTTCGATGCCCAGGCGGCGCTGGCCGAAATACCAGGTTTCCGGATCGGGCGCTTCGTAGCGCGTCAGGTTGAGGATGCCGACGTCGACGGCGGCGACCATGACATAGGCTTCCTCGCCGATGCCGGCTCCGGCCACCTCGATCGGGATCTGCAGCGCCTGGCGCGGCAGTGTCTTTTCCGGGGGCGAGAGCTTGATCGCCAGCTTGTCACTGCCGGGATCGACGGTCAGCCAGGTGACGCCGATTGCGCGCATCGGCATGCGGCTTTCCTGGGCCTCGCCGGGACGGAACAGGGTGGCGGTGACATAGGCGCCGGGGCCAAAATCGGCGGTGATCGGAATTTCGACCTCGCCGCCGCCGACCGGAATGCTGGCGGTCTGGGCGGTCACCAGCGTGTCGGTGCCGACGGTCAGCAAGAGTTCGCCGGCAAAGCGCGGTGAAACCTTCAGCCTGGCGGTGTCGCCGACCGTGTAGTTTTCCTTGTCGAGGCCGATTTCCAGCGCGTCGGGCGTTTCGGTCGAGCTCGCCTCGACGAACCAGCCGGCGTCGAATTCTACGCTGGTCGCAGCACCGTCGCTGCTCGCCTGTTCGATTTCGAGGCGATAGCGGCCCCAGGTGACGGGCACGGCGATTTCCGCGCCGTCGCTCTTTATGTCCACGGTGCCGTCGGCCACCTGCTTGGTGGTGATGATGGGTTCATAGCGCCAGGACGAGCCCTCGCGATACCACTGGTAGTTCCGCTCCAGGCTGACGAGCTTCCACTTGGCGCCGGCAAGCGCCTGCTTTTCACCGTCGGGGCCGACGGCGATGACATGGAATTGGCCGGTGGAGTTCTCGGCGAGGTCGCCAGTAAATTCCGGCTTCACGCCGATCATCGCCCCTTCGGGACGGACTGGCAGGGTGAGCTTGCGCTCCACCGCCCGGCCGCCGCCTTCGACCATGCGCAGCACGATCTCGGCTTCCAGCATCTGCGTGGTCGATGGCAGTTCGCTGATGTCGACGTCGAAGCTTGTCTTGCCGTCGTCGTCGAGCGGTTCGAGTGCCTCAAGCGGGATGCGGGTATCTTCGCTCTGCTCCTCGTCGGCAAGGCCGAAGACATAGCGCTCGAAGGCCGGGCTCGTGCGGGTCGGCCGGATGTTCACCTCGCCCTCAAGCATCAGGCCGGCAGCCGGAGCGCCGTAGAGATAGCGGCCGTCGACGGAAACCGGTACGGGGACGCCCGGCTCGACGCTCGTGGTGTCGCTGGTGATGTCGAATTCCAGCCGGTCCGGCACGAAATCGTCGACCAGGAAGCCCTTCTGGGCGATCGGTTCCTTCTTCGGATCGGTGTGGATGTTGATCGTCCAGGTGCCGCGCATGGCGTCGGCCAGCAGCGGAAGATCGGCGGAATAACCGCCGAGCGTATCGCTGGTTACCACCATGCGGCGGAATTCCACCCCGTCGGGACGGTTGAAGATGAAGGTGAGCGGCAGCTTTTCGATCGCGTCGGCCTCGGTGTCGCGCGACAGGGCGGCGGCATGCACCGTCTCGCCGGGGCGATAGATGCCGCGTTCGGTCCAGGCGAGCACGTCGATGGCGCCGGGCGCCGGACGTCCGGTGACGCCGCGGTCGGAGAGATCGAAGCCGGCGCGGGTCATGTCGAGGAAGACGTTGTCGTCCTCGCCCTTGCGGGCGACGATCACGGCCGGGGCAAGCGCTGCCCCGGCGCGCATCAGGCCTGCGTCGAAGCGGGCGCGGCCGTCTGAATCGGTGCGGGCCGTGGCGAGGATTTCGTTATTCTTGGCGATCAGCTGAAGATCGACATCGGCAAGCGGCGCCGCGCTTGCCAGCGAGCGGGCGAAGACATGCAGGCCGTCAGTGCCGGCAAAGGTCGAGAGCCCGATGTCGGAGACAACGAACCACTGGGTGGCCCGGGTGTCCCAGTCCTCGCTGTTGGCGTTAGCGACGGCGGCGGTCATCACATAGATGCCGGCGCGGCGCTTGGGCAGCGCCTCGTCGACCGGGAAGCTGGTGATCACGTCCTTGTTGAGCTCGCTGGCAATGTAGATCGTGCCCTGCCAGATCAACTCGCCGCTTTCGCTTTCGATGCGGTCGGCGCCGTAGCCGTCGAGCTGGGTGAGGAACTGCGAGGCGGCCAGTAGCGGGGCCACATTACGGTCGCCGATCCGGTAGAGCTCCAGCTTGGCGCTCTCCGTGTTGACCGAGACCATTGGGATGCCTCGCCGGGCGGTCGAAGGCAGAACGAAATTGTCGCCGGTGAAGCGCACGGCGGCCGAGCGATCCTTCACATAGACTTCGAGATCGACCTGGGCTTCGAGGTTTTCCTCGACGGAGGAGGGCAGGCCGGCACGGAGCGCCAGCTTGTAGCGCTGGCCGTGGGTCAGGCCTTCGACGCAGATCTGGTTGTCCTTGGCTTCGACGGCCTTCGGAGCCGAACCGTCGAGGGTGACGAAGGGGGTATAGTCGACGCCGCGCTTGACCAGCGGATCGGAGAATTCGACGCAGGCGCGCGGCGTCAGGCTGTCGGCATCGACCGTGTGGCTGACGACGCGGAAGCCCTTGCGGGCGCGCAGGTCGTTATAGGCGGCCTGCACGGTCTTGGCGGTCACCAGTTCGAGGCTGGCCTTGTAGGCGCTGAGTGCGCCGCGATAGTTCTCCGAGTTCTCCAGCCCCTTGGCGAGCACGGCGAGCGCATCGGCGCGGGCCTGGGTGGAGCGGGTCAGGAGGAAACCGTTGAGAGCGGCAAGCACGCCCTGGCCGGTCATTTCGCTATTGCCCGTGACGGAATTGGCGGTGCGCGCCACTTCGATCCACAGGGCCGGATCTTCGGGGGTCAAGGCGAGCGCGCCCTTGAAGGCGTGAAGGGCACCTTCGTAATTGCTGGTGTACAGCGCCTGCCGACCCTGTTCCAGCAGGGCGTTGTGCCCGAAACCCTGCTGGTCTTCGCCAAGCGCCAGGTTGGCGCGCTGCTGGCGGGCATCTTCCATCAGTTGTTCGGAGACGAAATCCGGGCGCTGCGGTGCGCCGATATCCGGCTCGGCGCCCTGCTCGACAATGCGGCCGGCCACCGCGCCGGCGAAGGTGTTCAACTGGTTGAAGTCTGACTTCAGGAAGCACCACTTGACCTTAGGATTATAGGTGAAGGCCCGGCATTCCT
Source organism: Rhizobium arsenicireducens (assembly GCF_964021225.1). Taxonomy (NCBI): domain Bacteria; kingdom Pseudomonadati; phylum Pseudomonadota; class Alphaproteobacteria; order Hyphomicrobiales; family Rhizobiaceae; genus Rhizobium; species Rhizobium arsenicireducens. The sequence goes on from NZ_CAXHYK020000001.1 coordinate 4,221,024, forward strand.
GGTCGGCGATGCAACTCGCCTGACATTGGGTGAGCGACACATTCTGCTCGGTTCTGAGGTCGAACCCAAAATAGTCGCCGTCTCGGGTGGTGACGACGCTGCGTCCTCCGGCCGAAAGCGCGGGTGGCGCAAGCGCCAGAAGGCCAAACAAGAGTGCGGTGAAACCGTTGGACCTGCGCCTGGACATAATGTCCCTCCCCACGCTTGAGCATTTTCGCGGAGAGTACTCTTCGTCCATAACAGGCGCTTGTCAATCGCAGCCGATGACGCGCTGTGAGCGCCGGCACAGCCGCCAGTCAAGGTGTGTTCTGGAGGGTCCTGACATCGACATGCAAGGCGCGCCCCGCGCCCCAGCCGTTGATCGCAGCGCCCAGGCCGAAGGCGACGAAGACGATTGATGCCGCGGCAAAATTGCCGGTCCAGTCGCGGATCAGGCCGACGAGAAGCGGTGCGATCGCGGCCAGCGTGTAGCCGACGAACTGCGCCATGCCCGACAGGTGGGCCGCGACATGCTGGTCGGGCGAGCGCAGCACGACGGCGGTGAGCGCCACGGCGACCAGGCCGCCCTGGCCGATGCCTTGCAGTACGGCAAAGGGCCAGACGGTCCAGAGCGGTGCGAACAGAAGGCCGAGCAAGCCGGTGACGGCGATGGCGGCCAATGCGACGTGAACCACGCGCTGGTCCTTGCCGCGCACGGCGATCTGCGGGGAGGCGATGCAGGAGGCTGCCTGCACCATAACCGAGAGCGAAACAATTGCACCGGCTGTGACGCCATCAACGCCGCGATCGCGAAGGATCGGCACGAGCCAACCGAAGACGCAATAGGCGAGCGCCGATTGCAGGCCCATGAACAGCGTGACCTGCCAGGCCAGCCTGTCGCGCCAGAGGCCCTCGACGCGAAAGCTGGTTTTTGCCGGCTTCGCCCTGCTGCCGAGGGCCTGAGGCAGCCAGATCAGGCCGACCATGACAACCGGAATAGCCCAGATCGCCAAGGCGGCGCCAAGCGAGCCGCCCAAGGCGTTCTCGATTGGCAGGGTGAAGCCCGCGGCGGCAGCGGCCCCGCCGCAGAGCGCCATGGTGTAAAAGCCGGTCATCAGCGCGGCCTTGTCGGGAAAGTCGCGTTTGACCAGTCCAGGTAGAAGGACATTGCCGATGGCGATGCACGCCCCGGCAAGGGCGGTGCCGAGGAAGAGCAGGGGGACGGAATGGAAGCCACGCAGTGCGGTACCGAGGGCCAGCAGGGCAACGGCGGCAAGCAAGGTGCGCTCCGCGCCGAGGCGCCCGGCAAGCCGAGGCGCAAGTGGCGAGAACAGGCCGAGGCAGGCAACCGGGACTGTCGTCAGGAGGCTCGCGCCGGCTGCCGACAGTCCGAGCTCGGTGCGGATTTCCGGCAGCAAGGCCGAGGCGCTGGAGAACAACGGGCGCAGGTTGAAGGCGATCAGTACCAGGCTGATGCCGAGCAGCAGACGTGCGAGCGGGCTCATCGACGCGGTGGGCGGCGCATCGGGTGGCATGTCCTCCGCGTCGATCAGGAGTTCATCGCCTAGATCGAGCGGTTTGGTCTGATCCGTCATGGTCACGTTTTGGTCTTTCCGTCGAGGAAGGCGAAGACCGGCGCCATGAAGCGGCGCACCGCCGCATCGGCATTGTCCGGGTCGCGGGTTTCAATGGCATCGACGATCGCCAGATGGGCGGCCATGTCGGGTTCCGGCAGTTCGCCGCCGGTTGTCGCCTGGATCGTCTCCGCGATCGAGGTCGAGAAGAAATCGAAGAGTTCGATCATGGCGCGGTTACCAGAGGCAGCGACCACTGCCTTGTGGAAGGCGAGGTCGCGGATGATGAAACTCTCCCGGTCGCCCACGTTGGAGTTTCCGCGTTGGGCCAGCAAAGCGCGTAGCCGGGTGATCGTCGCCGGTGTCGCCCTCTTGGCCGCAAGCCGGGCCGCCTCGACATCGAGAGCGCAACGGGCTTCAAAGCGGTCGCGAAGGCTCGCATGGCGGGCGGCGTCCAGTGTGCGGCGGCTGTCTGCTGCGGAGCGGACATAGGTGCCGGATCCCTGCAGCACTTCGAGCAGGCCCTGGGAGGCGAGCACGCGCACGGCCTCGCGGACGGTGCCGCGGCTGACGCCGAGGGTGGCGGACAGTGCGGCCTCGTTTGGAAGACGCGATCCCACGGGGAAGCGGCCGGCAATGATCTCGGCGCGGATCGCTTCAGTCGCTGTGTCAGCGAGGCTGGTTTTCTGAACAGGCTTCATGATGCAATAGATTAAATCATCGGATGACTTTGACAAGTAAGAAAATCGGACGGAGGGGGCTCGACTTTCCTGAAGCTCAGGCGGGGCCGCCGTCGCTCGACGCGTTGAATTCCCGCACCTGCCCCAGCAGCCAATTGGAAAAGGCGGTGGCTGGCTGGTAGGCCATCTTCGACAGTGGGCGGACAAGATAATAGGCGCTGGCGCTCTTCACCTCGTGGTTCCAGGCGCGCACCAACTGCCCGCTCGCCAGTTCCGGCTCGATCAGGAAGGTCGGCACCAGCGCGATGCCGAGGCCGGCAAGGCAGGCCTGGACCACGTTGGAGAATTGTTCGAAGCGCATGCCGCCGCCGCGGCCGTTGGCTATGCCGAGGCTTGCGAACCAATGTTCCCAGGCGCGCGGTCGCGAGGCCATGTCGAACAGCGGCATGGAGAGCATGTCTTCCGGTCGCGCCACGGGGTGGTCGCGCAGAAAGGCCGGGCTGCAGGCCGGCACCACCATTTCCTGCATGAGGAACTGGCAATCGGTGCCGGGCCAGTTGGGCTCGCCGATGTGGATCGCGGCATCGAGGCCGGAGCTTTCGAAGTCGAATTGGCCGATGCGGGTGGCAAAATCGATGATGATCGAAGGGTGCTTCTGCAGGAAGTCGGGTATGCGCGGCATCAGCCAGCGGGTGCCGAAGGTCGGCAGGATGGCGAGGCGCAGGTGGGTGTCCTCCGCCTTGGCCATGGCCTCCAGGGAAAGGGTGCGGATCGTCGCCAGCGCGTCGCCGATGCCTTTGGCATAGTAACGACCGATCGGGGTCAGCTCCACGCCACGGTTGTTGCGATCGAACAGCTTGACCCCGAGCTGGTCTTCGAGGAGGGATATCTGCCGGCTGATCGCGCCTTGCGTGAGGTTCAGCTCGTTGGCGGCGGCGGAGAAACTCCCGAGCTTGGCGACGGAATCGAAGGCGGCGAGCGCGCTGGTCGAAGGCAGAAAACGGCGTTGATGGGTCAGCATTGGCTATGAATAGACCTGATAGCCGCATGAGTAAACATGTCTTGCGTTCGCCTGCCATTTCGTCAATCTATGCACCAGTTTAAAGAGGATATCAGACCAATGAGCGAAATGCGGCCGTTTTCCTGGAGTGATCCATTCCTGATGGCGGAGGCGCTCTCCGAAGACGAGCGCATGATCCAGGCCTCCGCCGAGGCCTTTGCCCAGAGCGAGCTCATGCCGCGCATCAACGAAGCCTATCTCGGTGAGACCGTTGCGCCGGAACTGTTCAAGCTGATGGGCCAGGCCGGCCTGCTGGGTGTCACGCTGCCGGAGAAGTACGGCGCGGCGGATGCGAGCTATGTCTCCTACGGCCTCGTGGCCCGCGAAGTCGAGCGCGTCGATTCCGGCTATCGCTCGATGATGAGCGTGCAGTCCTCGCTGGTCATCTACCCGATCTATGCCTATGGCTCGGAAGAGCAGAAGGACAAGTACCTGCCAGGTCTCGTCTCGGGCGAACTGATCGGCTGCTTCGGCCTGACCGAGCCGGATGCCGGCTCCGATCCGGGCGGCATGAAGACCCGTGCGGAGAAGATCGAAGGCGGCTATCGCCTGCGCGGCTCCAAGATGTGGATCTCCAATGCCCCGATCGCCGACGTCTTCGTCGTCTGGGCGAAGTCGGAAGCCCATGGCGGGGAAATCCGCGGCTTCGTGCTGGAAAAGGGCATGAAGGGCCTCTCGGCACCGAAGATCGGCGGCAAGCTGTCGCTGCGCGCCTCGGTCACCGGCGAAATCGTCATGGACGGCGTCGAGGTGGGCGAAGATGCGATCCTGCCGGGTGTTTCCGGCCTGAAGGGTCCGTTCGGCTGCCTCAACCGCGCCCGCTACGGCATTTCCTGGGGCGTCATGGGGGCGGCCGAGGATTGCTGGCACCGTGCCCGTCAATATGGCCTCGATCGCAAGCAGTTCGGCAAGCCGCTCGCCGGCATGCAGCTCTACCAGAAGAAGCTCGCCGACATGCAGACGGAAATAACGCTCGGCCTGTTTGCCTCGCTGCGCGTCGGCCGGCTGATGGACGAGCACCAGTTCGCTCCGGAAATGATCTCGCTGATCAAGCGCAACAACTGCGGGAAGGCGCTCGACATCGCCCGCCAGGCTCGTGACATGCACGGCGGCAACGGCATTCAGATCGAGTATCACGTCATGCGTCACGCGCAGAACCTGGAGACGGTCAACACCTACGAGGGCACGCATGATGTCCACGCGCTGATCCTCGGACGGGCGCAAACCGGCATTCAGGCGTTCTTCTAAGAGCGCCGGAAACTCCTCATTCTTCCAAGGCGGCCTCCGGCCGCCTTACTTTTTTTGGTATTTCATCTGCCAGTCGTGTCGCCGGAAGGGCTTGCGAGCTCTTCCGTCCGAAAAAACAGCCTGATTTCCGTATTTTCGGGCCTTTTCGTGCCAGATCGTCAGATTTTTGCGATTTATCAAGAGGCATGAGAATTCGATTGGTTGTCCGCCGCGCCGTGGGCTAGCACTGAGCAAACGAATCCCCGTCTGTTAGAGTATTATAAAGGCATCATTGAAACGCAATCATCGCGATTTCTGTGGCGTCCAGCGGCCACACGCTTGGGCGTGGAACTGATCCAAGGGCACTGGCGCGGCGTATCAGACGAGGATGCAATTTAGACCGGAGCCTTCAGCGGCTAGGAGAAGCAGACATGTATGCCGTTACCGTACTGGAGAAGGAGGCGCTTGCCGCATTCAGGCGGGAGCACCCCTGGCTGGAATTTCCCGATGACATTCGAGAAGTATCCGTGTTTTTCGATGATAGCGGCAGTCCGGCCCGCCTCACCGCTGTTGCCGTTGGTGGGGAAGGCCTCGACTCTCCGGCCGATACGAACCGGTTTTCGACTGAAACTGTACTCGCACTTATACGGTTCGCACCGCATGGGAAACCGATGTCTTGGGAATGCCCTGGCGAGGCGCGGGTTTGGCGTATACTTGAAGGCTTGCCGACGTGCGACGAGATGGTCTTGGTGGACGCTACGGTCGAGGCAAGCCGCCGCGCCCTGCTTGAAGAGGCCTACGAACTCGTGCGGCAAATGGCAGCTGACGCCTATCGGGAGCTTGCGGCGTCTGCGCGTTCGCAGCGCGAGTCGAAGCGGCTGCGCGAAGCGGCCCTTGCCATTCCCGACGGTCTCAAAGACGTAAACCCGGAGAACAAACCTCTGTTCCTCGAGGTCGATCTCTGGCGGCTCGTTGCCGTCATCCGGGACGAAGCTCTTATGCCTCCGGATCACGAGATGCCGGCGGCACAGGAACTGGAAGACCTGGATCGGTTGATCGGTGTCGCGGACGACAACGAGGCCGGCTCGAACTCGCTCATCCAAACGCTTTTCGATCTGTCGCCGGTCGCTTTTTCAATCTCGACCACCGGGAAGAACAGTTCGCGCTACGTGCGCGTCAACAAGGCCTATCTGGAGTTGGTCGGCAAGTCCTGGGATGAAATTCGCGGCCAGGAAATGGTCTCGTCGGGTTTGGTAATCGGCAATGGGGCGAGGGAAAGAAGGCTTGCCATGTTGGACACTGTTGGCAGCTATTCCGGTGAAAAGGCGGAGATCCGCAATGCCAAAGGCGAGACTGTTTCGGTCTTGATTTCGGCCCGGCGGCTGCGGCTGGCGGGAGAACTCTACGATTTTGAGGTGATCGCTAACGCCAGCGACACCTGATCGACCGGCGCGCGCCCCCGGCGCATGCCGCTGCGTCAACTGCGACGCAAGAGTACGAGCGAGCGGGCGACGAGAAGCATGTTTTCGCCTTCTGCAATCCGGTCTCCTTGACGTGTTGGATCATTCGTCTCCATTTCGAGTTGCCAATCATCGCCACCGGTTTTCGGCAACCGGAAGTGGGCATCCGCATCGACCGGGTTGAACAGGATCAGAATCTCCGGCCAGATACCTTCGACGCCGCGCAGGTCGTCGCGTTGCATCCTCAAGGCCAACGGATTGTCATCGAGCCAGTGCTCCGGCCGCTGGGCGCCACCTTTAACGTTGTACCAATCGATCACCGTTCCGTCGCGCCAACTGGCGCGCCGCAAGAGCGGCTGCTGTTTGCGCAAGGTGATGAGCCGGTGGGTGAACTGCCGCAGTGCCTCGCAACTTTCCGGCAGGTTCTCCCAATGCAGCCAACTGATCTCGCTATCCTGGCAATAGCCGTTGTTGTTGCCCATTTGTGAGCGGCCGAATTCGTCGCCGGCGAGCAGCATGGGTGTGCCGTGGGAGAAGAACAGCGTTGACAGGAAGTTGCGCTTCTGCCGCTCGCGCAGGGCATTGATGCCAACGTCCTCGGTTGGCCCCTCTATGCCGTAGTTGTGGCTACGGTTGTGGTTATGGCCGTCGTTGTTGTCTTCGCCGTTCGCCTCGTTGTGCTTGCCGTCATAGGAGACGAGGTCGTTCAAGGTAAAGCCGTCATGGGCGGTAATGAAATTGACGCTCGCCCAAGGGCGCCGACCGCGCTGGTCGTAGATGTCGCCGGAACCGAGGAGGCGGGCGGCAAAGTCGGGTGCGCAGTTGTCACCGTTTAGCCAGTATTCCCGCGTCGAGTCGCGATACTTGTCGTTCCACTCCGCCCAACCGGGCGGGAAACCGCCGACGTGGTATCCCCCGGGACCAATGTCCCACGGCTCGCCGATCAGCTTGATTTTCGAGAGGACCGGATCCTGCGCAACTGCGTCGAAGAAACCCCCGCGCTGGTCGAAGCCTTCTGGTTCTCTTCCCAGGATGGTTCCGAGATCGAAGCGGAAGCCGTCGACGTGCATCTCTTCGGCCCAATAACGCAGGCTGTCCATCACCATTTGCAGGACGCGCGGATGGGAGGTGTTGACGGTGTTGCCGGTGCCGGTGTCGTTGATGTAGTAGCGGTGATTGTCGGGCATGGTTCGGTAGTAGGCGAAGTTATCGATCCCTTTGAAGGAGAGGGTTGGCCCGAGTTCGTTGCCTTCGGCTGTGTGGTTGTAGACGACGTCGAGGATCACTTCGATGCCGGCGTCGTGGAAGGCACGGACCATGTCGCGAAAACCCGTCAGACCCTTTTTTCCGTAATAGCGCGACGCCGGGGCAAAGAAACCAAGGCTATTATAGCCCCAGTAGTTCCTGAGGCCCTTCTCAACGAGGTGCCTGTCGTCGGGGAAGGCGTGGACCGGCAGCAGTTCGATCGAGGTTATCCCGAGACTCTTCACATAGTCCACAGCCGCCTTGTGTCCGAGTCCTTCGAACGTGCCGCGTAGTTTCTCCGGGATGGCGGGGTTCAGTTTTGTGAAACCCTTGACATGGGCCTCGTAGACGATCGTGTCCGCCCATGGAATTCGTGGAGAACCTAAATACTCTCGAGCAACCCGCGGATCGACAACGCGGCACTTCGGCATATCCTCCGCGTTGTCGAGGGTGCTGAAGGATAGATCCTTCTCCTCGCTTTCGAGGTCATAGCCGAAATGCGCCTTCGACCAAGCGATCTCCCCGACGATCTCGCGTGCGTAGGGATCGAGCAGGAGCTTGTTCGGATTGAAACGGTGGCCGTTTGCCGGGTCATAGGGGCCGTGGACCCTATAACCGTAGAGCATTCCGGATTTCACACCTGGCAGATAGCCGTGCCAAATTTCATTGGTATACTCGGGCAGTTCGATGCGGGCGATTTCCGTCTTGCCTCCGTCATCGAACAGGCACAGTTCGACACGTTCGGCATGGGCGGAAAACAGGGCGAAATTCGTGCCCTCTCCATTGAAGCGGGCACCGAGCGCCTGCCATTCACCGGGTTCTACAGCGAATTTCGTACTGCGAGCGTCCATCGAGAGAGGTCCTTGAGCGGGAGGTTGCGCATTTCAATTCGGCGCTGGGGTATTTTGTTCCGGAGAGGCTCGAAGTTCCTTCAGCGCCGTGGAACCTTCTTGCAGCCCCGGTGGTTAGCTAGTCGCATGCAGATGGTGTTCAAACCGGAGGAAACATATCATGCCCGCAAAATCCAAGGCACAGCAGAAGGCGGCCGGTGCCGCACTTTCGGCCAAGCGGGGCGAAACCAAGAAGAGTGAACTGAAGGGGGCTTCGAAGAGCATGGTCGAGTCCATGACGGAGAAGGAATTGGAGGCGCTTGCATCCACCAAGCGCAAGGGAAAATCCGAGCATGTGCCGAAGTCAAAGGCTGCATCCTGAGGAGATAGGGACGTCGATGGAATTCCAGGGCATGGTGGCATTGGTCACAGGCGCGGGATCGGGAATAGGCAAGGCGTCAGCGCTCACGCTGGCCGCGCGAGGTGCCTTCGTGGGGCTACTTGGTCGCACCGAGGAGGAACTGCGGGAGGTGCTGGCCGAGATCCAGGTTGCGGGCGGCGATGGCAGTGTCTTGATCGCCGATATCAGCGACACGAATGCCATGCGTGATGCGCTGAAAGAGCTCTGGGGCCGCAAGGGGAGGCTCGATATCGTCGTTGCCAATGCAGGGATTAACGGCACCTGGGCGCCAATCGATGATCTGACACCCGAGGAGTTCGACGAGACTGTATCTGTGAACCTGCGCGGCACCTACTTGACGCTGCACTTTGCGGTGCCGCGCTTGAAGCAGACCGGCGCCGGATCGATTGTTATCGTTTCTTCCATCAATGGCACACGGACCTTCACAACTCCGGGGGGCACGGCTTATTCTGCGACCAAGGCGGCACAGCTTGCCATGGTTCAGCAACTCGCCGTGGAGCTTGGTCAATATAACATTCGCATAAATGCGGTTTGCCCCGGAGCGATCTCGACGAATATAGACGACAATACGACGATCCGTGATCGCAAGACGTCCGAGGTTCCGGTCCATTTTCCGAAGGGCGATATTCCACTGACCGAGGGCCACCCGGGTGAGGTCGAGGACGTCGCCGAGGCTATCGCCTTTCTCGTTTCCGATCGTGCCCGCCAAATCAGTGGAACGCCCATTTGGATTGACGGAGGGCAGAGCTTGCTGCGCTAAGCAGCGCGGGCGAGAGCAAACACGACGACGTAGGGACGGTCCTGTCTGTCCTCGTTTCGCACAAATCAAATGAAGAGAAGACGCGTCAGTTCAGACCGACGCGTCTTGTTGCTGGGCATTGAGCCGCTGGACAATTGCAGTCACATCGACTGTTGTTACTTGGCGCCGGCGGTAGACGAATAGGTGGCAGAAACCGGATCGCTGGCCGGGAAACTGTCAACTAGGCCTTTGTCCACTTGGGACTCGAGTTCGCCTTCGTCATGAGCTTGCCGGGCGCTCAGCACCGCGTCAGATATGCCGTCATTTCCGCCCTCAGACTGGGTCTGGCCATGCCGGCTATCAGCCTCGGCATCAAATGAACCGACCTGCACCAGCAGCGCGCGGGCCTTCTTCAGTGCATTTTTGCGAGTCAAATCGCCGCTCTCGCCTTGTTTCATACGAACGGAAACGATCTCGCCTCCATCGCCAACGAACTCGACGGTAAAGCCGGGCACGCCGCCCATGTCTTCGTGCACCTGTGTATCGACGATCTGCATTTTGATTCTCCCATGGTTGGTCCCGTGATGAACGCCTGTGCTTCCGACTGGTTCCATCGGACAGCGCCAATATGTGGGGGCAGATGGTCGGTACCGGGGCGGCCTACGCTTGCAGGTTGTTTCCTCCTGCCCCTTAAACGCTTTGTTTACCAACTCGATCGGGAATTGACTAAAACTGAAACAAACTTCGAGTTGCAGGCGTTGAGAGGCCAAAGGAGCAATGCCATGCCAATCAAGCCCGCTATTCAAACCGACACGATCCTGATCGTTGAGGACGATGTCTTCATCTCCATGGATGCAGCCGACAGCGTCTCGCGTGCCGGGGTCAACGTCGTGACGGCCGAAACGGTTCGCGACGCGCTGGATATTCTCGAACGAGAGGAGATCTCCGCCGCCATCCTCGACTTCCACGTTCGTGATGGTGCAGTGACGCCAATCGTCGACCAATTGCGCCAGAAGGGCATTCCATTTCGGATCGTGTCTGGATCTCCGCTCGCCGAGATTGCCGCTAAGGGCATTCCTGCCGGATTATGTGCGCAAAAGCCGGCCGATTATCTGAAGGTCCTTGTCTCGCTGATCAGCGATCGTCCCTGGACCTCATTGCGGCCGAGCCATTCGGTTTGATGTCGCTCGGCATCACTGACGCTTGTCGAGCAGCCGCGTCAATGTGCGCTCCACGACGTCGACCATGACCATGGTTTGATGATCGACTTCGATATTGAGCCGGTCGCCAATCTTGTAGTGTGGAAAGGTGGTTTGCCGCAGAGTTTCGGGAATGAGGTTGATCTGAAATACATTGCCCGTGGCCTCCGCCACGGTCAAGCTTGCGCCATTGACGGCGAGAAAGCCGCGCGGAAAGATGTATTTTGCCCACTCATCGGGAACGGAAAATCGGATGAACGCGCCCGGCATGTCGCTTTTGGCGGCGACCAAGGTTGCTGTGGTCGCGATATGGCCGGCAATTGCATGGCCGCCGTTTTCGTCGGTGGGCTTGGCCGACCGTTCGATGTTAACGCTGTCACCGACGGCAAGATTGCCGAGATTGGTCCGCTCGAGTGTTGCATCCATGGCATCGAAGGTCACGACAGCGCCGTTTATCGAGGTGGCCGAGAGGCAAACGCCCTCCACAGAGACGCTGCCACCGATCTGGAGCCCCTCGACCAGCCGTTCGGGAAATCGAATATGGAACTCGGTGTATCCGTCATGACGGACGATGTTGGTGACGGGAGCAACCGCCTGAACGATGCCAGTGTACATGCTTTTTCCTGTGTTGCCCGAGGGAGCAGAAAACCCCGAGGGTCGAATTTGCGACAAAGGTAATGTCGAGTCTGCCAAAGACAACCGCTAAATCGTGACGCTCCGTCAAGATTTCCGCAGCGCGAGGTCTGGCAGGCATGCGGTCTTGCGATTAGCGAAGCATAGCCGCTATTGCTCACAGCAACGGTTGCGGTGCAAAACAATTTCTTGGATCTGTCACGAAGGGACGCTAGGCTCGGGCATGTCGAAAATTCTCTCCATCGCACTCAATCCCGCCATCGATATTTCCAGTGACGCCGATGTGGTTCGTCACACGCACAAGACCCGCACGCGCAACCAGCGTCAGCATGCCGGCGGCGGTGGGATCAATGTCGCGCGCGTCATAGTCGAACTCGGCGGCAATTGCGAATTGCTCTATTTATCCGGGGGTGCCACCGGGACGCTGCTCGAAGCCATGCTGGAACCGCTCGGGGTACGGCAACATACGTTTCCGATTAGCGACCCCGTACGCATCGCGTACAATGTTCGTGAACAGTCGACCAATCACGAATACCGCTTCGTCCCGGAAGGGCCGCAGGTAGCCGAGGAAGAACTGGCGCCTGTTTTTGAGCTGCTGGAGAGAATCGACGCGGACTATGTAGTCGCCAGCGGCAGCCTGCCACGCGGCGTCGGGGGCGATACCTATGCCCGAATGGCTGAGATTTCCGCCCGCAAGGATGCCAAGTTCATCCTCGACACATCCGGCGAGGCGCTGCACAAGACATTGGCGAGGGGGAATGTCTTCCTGGTCAAGCCCAGCCTGGGCGAATTGGCAAGCTTTGTCGGCAAGAAGATCGACCATGAAAGTGCCGGGGCGGCGGCCCAGGCCATCGTCCGCAGTGGGGCCGCCCGGTATATTGCCGTGACGCTCGGGGCCGATGGCGCGATTCTCGTCGGTGACGATATGATCCATAGGGTGCCGGCAATTGAAGTCCCGGTCACCTCGGCTGTTGGGGCTGGCGACAGTTTCGTCGCAGCCATGACCTGGTCCCTGGCCGAGGGCTATAAGATCGAGGAGGCCTTCCGCTTCGGTTTGGCGGCCGGGGCTGCGGCAGTGATGACGTCTGGTACTGAACTCTGCCGGCGTGCCGATGTGCTGTCGCTCTACGAAGCCAGCAAGATCTGACTTTTTCAGCCGAGAGGAGGCCGAGGCTAGAGACGCATACCCGTCTCACCGTCGAAGAGCTTGGCTTTGCTCATGTTGACTTCGAAACGGAAGGCCTCGCCCGGCCTGGCGCGTTCTTCCGGGCGCACGCGCGCGATTGCCTCAATGCCGCCCAGCGTGAAGACCAGCATGGTATCCGGTCCCGTTGGTTCGACCACGTCGATGGCCCGTTCGAAGACAAAAAGGCTGGCGCCGGGCGTGTCATGGGCGCCGACATGCGTGATCGTCTCCGGTCGGAGGCCGAGATAGACATCCTGGCCGACACGCTCACAGACCTTGGCGGCTTGATGAGGAGCGAGGGGAAAGCGGATGGTTCCTTCCTCATCGGACACGGCGATAGCCAGACCACCCTCGTTGATGACCTGTCCCTTGACGATATTCATGGATGGAGAGCCCATGAACCCTGCGACGAACAAGTCGACAGGGTTCTCGTAGACCTCCTCCGGCGTGCCGAATTGACGGACATGACCGTTGTCCATCACGGCAATGCGCGAGGCGAGTGTCATCGCCTCGATCTGGTCATGGGTAACGTAGACGATCGTCTTGCCGAGGCGCTGGTGCAGCTTCTTGACTTCGGTCCGCATCTCGATGCGAAGCTTCGCGTCGAGGTTGGAGAGGGGCTCGTCGAACAGGAAGACGTCGGGATTGCGCACCAGCGCGCGGCCCATGGCGACGCGTTGGCGCTGGCCGCCCGACAATTGGCCCGGCTTGCGGTCCAGTAACTGCTCGATATGCAAAAGTTGGGAGACCTCGGCGAGCGCCTTGTCCTGCAGCGCGCGATCGACGCCACGGGTCTTCATCCCGAAGGTGATGTTTTCCTGTACCGTTTTCGTCGGATAGAGCGCGTAGGATTGGAACACCATGGCGATATTGCGGTCCTTCGGCGGTACGTCATTGACCAGCGTGTCGCCGATACGGATCTCGCCGCTGGTTAGGGTTTCGAGGCCAGCGATCAGGTTGAGCAGGGTGGATTTGCCGCAGCCGGATGGACCGACCAGCACGATGAACTCGCCGTCCTCCAGATCGATGCTCACACCCTTGATAACTTCCACCGGGCCAAACTTTTTCCAGACGTCCCGCAGTTCTACTTTTGCCATTTCATCAACCTTTCACGGCACCTGCGGCCAGACCGCGGACGAAATATTTGCCTGCCACGATGTAGACGAGCAGGGTCGGCAAGGCGGCGATGATCGCCGCCGCCATGTCGACATTGTATTCCTTCACGCCGGTGCTGGACGCGACGATGTTATTGAGCGCAACTGTGACCGGATTGCTGTCGCCAACCGTGAAGGCCACACCGAACAGGAAGTCGTTCCAGATCTGCGTAAACTGCCAGATGACGGCCACGACAATGGTCGGCAGGGACATGGGCAAGAGCAGGGTGAAAAAGATGCCGAAGAAGCCGGCACCGTCGATTTTCGCCGCATGGACGATACCGTCCGACACGCCGACGAAGAAATTGCGGAAAAACAGCGTGGTGAAGGCGAGGCCGTAGACGGTATGGACCAGGATCAGGCCGTAGACGCTTCCCGCCAGGCCGAAATAGCCGAGCATGCGGGCCATGGGCAGCAGCACGACCTGAAAGGGAATGAAGGACCCGAACAGCATCAGTGCGAAGATGATGTCAGCACCCGGAAACTTCCACTTGGTCAGCGCGTAGCCGTTGAGCGCACCGAGCAGGGTGGAAATCGCAACCGCGGGGACAACCATCAGGATCGAGTTCATGAAATAGGGCTGCAGGCCGGTGCAGCGTACGCCGACGCAGGCCGAGCTCCACGCTTTTGCCCAGGCAGCGAAGGTTACGTCCTTGGGCAGGCTGATCAGTGATGACGTACGGATCTCCTCGAGCGATTTCAGCGAGGTCGAGATCATCACGAAGAGCGGCATCAGGTAATAGATGCAGAAAAGCCCGAGGATGGTGAAGAGCAGCAGACGCAATATCGTATTCTTCAAACCCTTGGGGCGGACGATGCCGGAGATGGCGGCTCTGCTCATTTCGCCGGCCTCCTCAGTTCCGAATAGAGATAGGGAATGAAGATCGCTGTGACGGTAACCAGCATCATCACCGCGCTTGCCGCCGCCGTGCCGAGTTCGCTGCGCTGGAAGGCAAAGGAATACATGAAGGTCGCCGGCATGTCGGTGGCATAGCCCGGTCCGCCGCCGGTGAGCGCCATGACCAGGTCGAAGCTCTTGATCGCTAGGTGCGCGAGAATGACGAAGGCGGAGAAGAAGACCGGCCGGACGATCGGCAGGATGATGCTCCAATAGGTGCGGAAGGGGCTCGCGCCGTCGATCGCCGCCGCTTTGATGATCTCGTCGTCTACCGAGCGCAGGCCGGCGAGAAACAGCGCCATGACATAGCCGGAGGATTGCCAGACGCCGGCGATCACGACGGTGTAGATCGCCATGTTCGGATCGACCAGCCAGTCGAAATTGAAATTGGGAAAACCCCAGTCCTGGATGATTTTCTCGATGCCGAGCGTCGGGTTGAGGATCCATTTCCATGCGGTTCCGGTGACGATGAACGACAGCGCCATCGGGTAGAGATAGATCGTGCGGATCATGCCTTCCGCGCGGATTCGCTGGTCGAGCAGGATCGCCAGGATCAAGCCTATCAGCATGCAGCCGATCATGAACAGACTGGTGAAGATGAGCAGGTTCTCAATCGCCACGAACCAGCGCGGCGTACTCCATAGCCGCTCATATTGAGCAAGGCCGACGAGCGTGTAGTTCGGCATAACGCCGGACTTGGTGAAGGAGATATAGATGGTCCAGGCGATAAAGCCGTAGACGAACAACAAGCTTGCGGCAAACATCGGCGAAACGACGATCTGCGGCAGCCATCGCTCTAAAAAACGGTCGAATGCGACCCGTCAACTCCTTGTGCTCATTTCCGGCCCCTCCTCGCACCGTATTCATCCTTCGTCGGGCATGTCGCCACGTCAAAGGAACTGGCCGGGGCACAGCTGTTTGCCATGCCCCGGTGGTTGCCTAGCGAAGAAGAGCCTTACTGAGCGCGCTTCACCGCTTCGCCCAGGGCCTTGGCCCCATCGGCGGAGCTCATGTCCGAATTGAAGAAGTTGGTGACGACATCAAGGATTTCGCCCCGCACCGTACGCGGAACCGCCATTTCATGTGCCATGGACGGGACGAAGGTGTTGTTCTCAACGGCGGCGGTCATGTCCTCGTGGGATTTGAGGGCGCAGCTGTCGAACTTGTCCAGCTTGATATCGGTGCGAGCGGGAATAGAGCCCTTGGCCAGGTTGAAGGTTTCCTGGAACTCGGGCGACATGATCAGGCTCGCCAATACCTTCTGGCCTTCGATCCGGTCATCGCCAGCGACTTTGAAGAAGGCGAAGCTGTCGGTGTTGAAGCTGAAGCCGTTCCCGGGCGTCGGGGCGCAGATGAAGTCCTTGCCCGGCACTTTTCCGGCGGCGAGGAACTCGCCCTTGGCCCAGTCGCCCATGATCTGGAAGCCGGCTTCGCCATTCATCACCATGGCGGTTGCGAGGTTCCAGTCACGGCCGGAGAAGCCCGGATCGACATAGCCGCGCAGCTTGCGGAGTTGGTCGAAGACCTTGACCATGGTTTCGCCGGTCAGGGCTTCCTCGTCGAGCTCAATGAGCGCCTTGCGGTAGAAGTCGGCACCTTCACTCAACACGATTGTCTCGAAAATGGTCGCGTCCTGCCAAGGCTGCCCACCATGAGCGAGCGGAGTAATGCCAGCGGCCTTCAGCTTGTCGGCCACGGCGTTGAATTCGTCCCAGGTCGTCGGCACTTCTGCATCGACCTTGGCCAATACCTCGGGGTTGATCCACATCCAGTCGATGCGGTGGACGTTGACCGGGGCGGCCACGTACTTGCCCTGGTATTTCATGATCTCGGCCATGGACGGCGGCAGGACGTCGTCCCATTTCTCGGCCGTGGCCACTTCCTCGACATCGGCCAGACCACCCTGGTCCGCCCATTCCTGGATGCCGGGGCCTTTCAGCTGGACGGCGGCCGGAGGATTGCCAGCCATTACCCGTGCCCGCAGCGCAGTCATCGCGGCGTCACCGCCGCCGCCAGCGATCGGCGAATCTTCCCATGTTCCGCCCTGCTTTTCAAAGGCCTCTTTCAAGGTTCCGACGGCCTTGGCTTCGCCGCCCGACGTCCACCAGTGGAGAACCTCAACGGTGCCGCCGGCATGGCCTGCGGTTGGCAACATGAACAGAGAAACGACGGTGGCAGACAAAATGGATTTCAAGTTACGCATGGCATCCTCCCGTGTATTGCGGACGCAAGGTCCGATTGCCGAATGGCTTGGAAAAGGTGACTTCGGTCCATAGAAACCCGCTGTCACCACATGGGCGCTTTACGAGCATCCGTACGATATCACGATACAACGATATCGATAGGCTGTTTTGACTCTGATCAATCGGTGCGGGTGAACCCGCCCGCACCGCAGGTGCTTTTTACTACTCAGTGGTCAGGCCCTTCCGGCCTTCGCCTTCTCCGCCTCGGCGACGATCTTCTTCACCGCGATGAAACTGTCCGGGCTCACCGACATCGAGTCGATGCCGCATTCGACCAGGAATTCGGCGAATTCCGGATGGTCGCTGGGCGCCTGGCCGCAAAGGCCGATCTTGGCGCCCGCCTTGTTGGCTTCGGAGATCACCTTCTCGATCATCCATTTGACTGCCTCGTCCTGCTCGTCGAACAGGTCGGCCAGTTCGCCGGAATCACGGTCGACGCCGAGCGTGAGCTGGGTGAGGTCGTTCGAGCCGATCGAGAAGCCGTCGAAACGGTCGGCAAATTTGGCCGCCAGGATGACGTTTGAGGGGATTTCGCACATCACATAGACCTGCAGACCGTTCTCGCCGCGCTTCAGGCCGTTCTCCGCCATGACGCCGAGCACCTTGTCGGCCTCGCCGACCGAGCGGCAGAAGGGGATCATGACGACGACATTGGTGAAGCCCATCTCGTCGCGCAGCCGCTTGATCGCCTGGCATTCGAGCGCAAAACCCTCGCGGTAGCGCGGCGAATAATAACGCGAGGCGCCGCGGAAGCCGATCATCGGGTTTTCCTCGGCCGGCTCGAATTCCGCCCCGCCGATAAGACCGGCATACTCATTGGTCTTGAAGTCGCTCATGCGGATGATGACCGGCTTCGGATAGACGGCGGCGGCAAGACGGCCAAGGCCGCGCGCCAGCTTGTCGACGAAATAGTCCGGCTTGCTGTCGTAGCCCGCGGTCAGCGCGGCGATCTCGGCTTTGGCTTTCTCGTCCTTCAGCCTGTCGAAATGCACGAGCGCCATCGGATGGACGCGGATCGCGTTCGATACGACGAATTCCATGCGGGCAAGGCCGATGCCGTCGGCCGGCAAGCGCCACCAGCGGAATGCCGAACCTGGATTGGCAAGGTTCAGCATGACCTTGGTCTTCGTTTCCGGCAGGTCGGTGACGTCCAGTTCCTCGACCGAGAAATCGGCAATGCCCTCATAGATGAAGCCTTCATCACCCTCCGCGCAGGAGATGGTCACCTCCTGGCCGGTATGCAGGATGTCCGTAGCATTGCCCGTGCCGACGACGGCGGGCAGGCCGAGTTCACGGCTGACGATGGCGGCATGCGATGTGCGTCCGCCATGATCGGTGACGATCGCCGCCGCGCGCTTCATGATCGGCACCCAGTCCGGGTCGGTGGTCTGGGTGACGAGGATCGAGCCGTCGATGAACTTCTCGATGTCCCTGGCCGTTTCGATCAGGCAGACCTGGCCGCTGGCGATCGCATCGCCGATCGACAGGCCTTTTGTCAGCAGCCTTCCCTTGTTGTGGATGGTGTAGGACTTGAATACGCCGACGTCACGCTGCGCCTGAACCGTTTCCGGACGGGCCTGGACAATGTACATGTCGCCGGTCTTTCCGTCTCGGGCCCATTCCATGTCCATCGGGCAGCCGTAATGCTGTTCGATGGTTGCCGCCCAGCGGGCTAGTTCGACGATTTCCGGGTCGCTCAGTACCCAGGCGGCGCGCTCGGCCTTTGAGGTGGGTACGTTGCGGGTCGGCTTGTCGCCGACCGCATAGATCATCTTGATGGCTTTGGCGCCCTTCTTCTTCTCGATGATCGGGGAGAGCGTCCTGTCGTCGAGTAGCGGCTTGAACACTTGGTATTCGTCCGGGTCCACCGTGCCCTGGACGACGTTTTCGCCCAGGCCCCAGGCGGCATTGATCAACACCACCTTGTCGAAACCGGTTTCGGTGTCGATCGAGAACATCACGCCGGAGCCGCCGATGTCAGAGCGAACCATCTGCTGCACGCCGATCGACAGCGCCACTTTCATGTGGTCGAAGCCTTTGGTCTTGCGATAGCTGATCGCGCGATCGGTGAAGAGCGAGGCATAGCAGCGCCGGCAGGCGTCGATCAGTGCCGTCTCGCCCTTGATGTTGAGGAAGGTTTCCTGCTGGCCGGCAAAGCTGGCATCCGGTAGATCCTCGGCGGTGGCGCTGGAGCGCACGGCAACCTCGACTTCGTCCACACCGGCCCGGCTCGAGAGTTCGCGATAGGCGGTGCGGATGTCGGCCTCGATCTCGGCGGGCCAGTCACCCTTGAGGAAGATGTTGCGGATCGCCTGGCCAGTCTCGGCGAGCGTCGCCTTGCCGGCTTCCCACTCGGCGAGGAAGGACGTCATGCGTTCCTGGAGGTTGTTAGCCGAGACGTAGAGCCAGTAGGCGTCCGCGGTCGTGGCGAAGCCCGGGGGAACACGAATGCCTCCGGCAGCCAGGGTCTGTACCATCTCGCCGAGCGAGGCATTCTTGCCACCGACGCGCGGGACATCATGGCGACCCAGAGTTTCGAACCATGCGATGGATTGCTGCGCTGTGGACATGGAAAACCTCCCGGATTGTGTTCTTGATGACGGATCGCTCGGAGCGATTGTAATGTTATTGAGAATAAGCACCGCATTGTCACGGTGCTTTGACAATAATCAAGGAGGCGATCGAATGTGGCTCGGCGCGCGATGCCATCGCACAACGCTCTCCGAACCTCTTGCGTCCTATCGCGATTTCGGTGCGGCTTTGCGTTATCTCCTCAGGCGCCATGTGCGAAGATTGGGCCCGTGTCGTGGTCCGACTTGAATCAAATTCTATTTTCGGCAGTATTCATTCTCCGCATTCACTAAAGGGCTGCCTGCTTCATGAAGGTTGATTTTCTTGGTCTCGAGGCTTTTCTGTGCATCGCCGATCGCGGCAGCTTTCATCGTGCGGCCGCTCATCTCAATCTGTCGCAGACCGCGCTCAGCCACCGGATGAAGAAACTCGAAGACGATCTGGGGCTGAAGCTTTTGGCACGGACGACGCGCCAGGTGACGTTGACGCCGACCGGGGTCGAATTGTTGCCGAAGGCGCGGCGGATCATGGAGGAAATTACTTCGTCGTTCGAGCAATTGCGCCTGCGCGGCAAGGAGCGCCAGGAACATATCTCGATCGCCTGCCTTCCGACCATTGCCTCGATCTATCTGCCGCGCATTCTTCGTGGATTTCTTGAGGACTATCGCGATGTGCGGGTGCGGATCCTCGACCACTCGGCCTCAGAGATCATTGACCACGTGCGCAACGGCGAGGTGGAGTTCGGTATCTCCATCGTGTCGTCCATGGCGATGGATCTCGACATCATCCCGCTCTTCAAGGAATCCTTCGTTCTTGCCTGTCCGAAAGACCATCCACTTGCCGATAGCGATGCCGCGACGTGGCAGGACCTTGAAGGGGAGCCGCTGATCCGCATCGGGACGCTGACTGGTAACCGTATCCTGATTGACGATGCGCTCGGCAGTCGTCGGGACAGTTTGTTGTGGCGATATGAAGTTCGCCATATCGCAACCGCGATCAACATGGTCCAGGCGGGTCTAGGTGTGACAGTTCTGCCGGAATTCGCACTCGGGGCCAGCCGAGCCACCGATATCGTGGCCGTGCCGATCCGCAATCCATCCGTCGTGCGCACGATCGGCATCATCACACGTAAGGGCATTCCGCTTAGCGCTCCCGCTGAAGCGCTTTGCGCCCTAGTCATGCGGGAGTTTCGCCAGGAGAAACCGGCAAAGGGCCCGCGCAAACGGGCGAGCATCGGTGGGTAACGTTGTCTACTCGGACGGCAGGTCGTGCCGCTCCTGATGGGCAATTCCTCGATCACCGACCCGAGCGTCCGCATATCTTGTGTAGAAAATTCAAGTTTTATGTCCTTCGCGCTGCTTATTACTTGTTAATTTCACTCAAGTTTATTATCGAGAAGATACAGGAACGCCAGCATGGCCGAACCGGTCCTGCGGCCTGGCGTCCCAAAACTCTACCTGCTGTCGAAAAGGAGTTCCTTGTGTTTTCTCGCCATTCGGGACCTTCCATCTCGAGCCTTTCCCTGATCGGCTGCCTCGCCCTTGTCCCCGCATCGGCGCTTGCCGAGCAGCCGACGACGGCCGTGGTCCCACATGCAACGCCGGCATTCGGTGCGGACCAACCCGCTTCACCGTCCGGGATAGAACCGATTTTCGCCGCACCGGCCGTCGCAGAGCTGTCGGAGGCCGCAGATGTTAGCCGGGAGGATCGGCCCCACAATCTCTCCCCGCTCGGCATGTTCATGGCTGCCGACTGGGTGGTCAAAGCGGTCATGCTGTCGCTCGCCTTCGCCTCCTTGGTCACCTGGACCGTCTGGCTGGCCAAGACGCTGCAGCTGGTCGGCGCCCGTGTGCGGGCGACGCGTGGACTGAAGGCCATCCTCAAGGCCCATACGCTCGAAGGTGCCATGGCCGAGATGGCGGGCCGTGGCGGCGTCGTGGTCTCGATGCTGCGCAGTGCCGGTGACGAAATTCGGCTCTCCGATGCTGCCTTTGATTGGGCGGGTGGTGCCGGGGTGAAGGAGCGCGTCGCCTCCGCGCTGGCGCGGATCGAGGCTCGGGCCGGCCGTCACATTTCCAAGGGAACCGGTGTCCTCGCGACGATCGGCTCGACGGCACCTTTCGTTGGGTTGTTCGGCACGGTCTGGGGGATCATGAATGCCTTCATCGGCATTTCCGAATCGCAGACGACAAATCTCGCCGTCGTCGCGCCGGGCATTGCCGAGGCTCTGCTCGCCACCGCCATCGGCCTGGTGGCCGCCATCCCGGCCGTTATCATCTACAACGTCTTTGCCCGCTCGGTGACCGGTTATCGCCAGTTGCTGGGCGATGCGGCGGCCGGAATCGAGCGACTGGTCAGCCGTGATCTCGATTACCGCAAGGTGCCCAACGGGGTGAAGAACGCCGCCGTGGCGCTGGCTGCGGAGTAGCGAGATGGCCGGCGGTATTCGGGAAAACCATTCCGGCGACGATCTGGCGGAAAACCACGAGATCAATGTCACGCCCTTTATCGACGTGATGCTGGTTTTGCTCATCATCTTCATGGTGGCCGCACCACTGGCCACTGTCGATGTGAGCATCGACCTGCCCGCATCCACGGCAAAGCCCGCCGAGCGGCCGGATACGCCGGTCTATGTCACTCTGATGGAAGATATGAGCCTGTCGCTCGGCAATGAAATGGCTGTCCGGGAAACCCTTGGCGCCGATCTCGATCGCCTGACCGAGAGCAACAAGGATGCGCGCATCTTCCTGCGGGCCGACAAGGCGGTGGACTATGGCGCGTTCATGGAGGTGATGAACCTGCTGCGCGATGCCGGCTATCTGAAGATCGCGCTGGTCGGGCTCGAGACCCTGCCGTCGTCGCAGCTTTCTCCGGACGAGCCGCCGCCCGCGCAAGCGGTGCAGCCATGACCCGCGACCCGGTGCAGCGCTCCAGAGGCAGGGCGGCCGGTGAGCTTCTGCTGTGGTCGGCGGCCGCCCTCTGCGTGGCGGCCGCTCATGCCGGCGCGGTTGCCCTCCTGCTACAGGAACCGGAGCCTGTCGCGGCCGACGCCGCACCCCCGTCGGCGATCATGATCGAGCTTGCTCCGGTGCCGGTCGCGCAAGAGGTCGAGGAGGAGCAGATCGTTCCCGACCAGGTCGATGCCGAGGAAGTGAAGACGGCGTCGCACGAGCCCGTGCCGGAGCCGGTCGAACAACCCAAAGCCCAACCGATGCCCGATCCGATCGTGGAACGGCCGGTCGATGAGGTCGTGGAGCAGGTCCCAGAGCCGGTCGTCGAACCGCCGCCGCTCGAACCCGAGCCGCTTCCGGACCCGGTCGAGGATTTCGACCCGATCGAGCAGAAGGTGATGGCCCAGCTGGAAAAAGTGGCCGTGCCGATCCCGGTCATGCGTCCGCCGCCGCCATCGTCGGCTGAGGAAAAGCCGAAGATGCAGGAAGCAAAGAAGCCCGTCGCCAAGTCGAAGGCATCGCCGCCGCCTCCGGCGTCGGAGGCGGCGCGCAAGGCCAAGGCCAAGGTCGCGCAGGCCGATCGCACGGCGGCAAAGGCGACCAGCAGCGGGGGTGGGAGCAATTTCAGCCCCGCCAAGTGGCAGTCGCGTTTGATGTCGCATCTCGAGCGGCGCAAGCGCTATCCATCGGAGGCGCGCAGCAATCGGGAAGAGGGGACCGTCTATGTGCGGTTCCGGATCGATGACGGCGGCAATGTCCTGTCGGTTTCCCTGTCGCGATCGTCCGGACATTCGAGCCTGGACCAGGCCGTGCTCGACATGGTGCGCCGCGCCTCGCCCGTTCCGGCCCCGCCGCCGGGCGTGGGCAAGACGATCACCGCTCCGGTGCGCTTCAACATCCGTTAGGCAGGCTGGTCGAGCAACGCCTCGACCGCCGCGAGGACATCATCGATCGGGGCAGCCGCATCGATCATGTGCCAATCCATGGTTCCCAAGTCCTTGGCCAGCTGCATTTCGAGCACGTCGAGCGTGGCGTCGGATTGGCCCTTCGGCCTCGATGCAATGCGGGACTGCAAGGTGTCGGCGCGGGCCTCGAGCCAAAAACCGCTGAACGGCACGCCCAATTGCTCGGCGATGGCGCGCATGTGGCGGCGGTCATCGGGCCGGTCGAAAACGGCGTTGACGATCGCCGTGCCACCGCCTGCAATCACCAGCCGGGCTCGATCGGCCATCTGCGCGTAGACCGTCGCCGAGATGTCCGGACGATAGGCTTCCGGAGGTAGTTGCTCATTGGCGGCGACGCCGAACATCGCCTTGCGAATCCGGTCGCTTTCCAGGATCCGGGCGCCAGGTGGGCCGGCCAGCCGGGGAGCAAGCCGATCGGCGAGCGTCGACTTGCCGGAGCCGCTCAGGCCCCCGATCGCCACCAGCCGTGGCGATTGGCAGGCCAGTAGCGATGCGGCGAGGTCGAAATAGGTCCAGGCACTATGCGTCAGCTTGCCATCAGCATCCGCGCCTGACTCGATCTGGGTGCCGGTCACATGGGCACGGACGGCGGCCCTGACCGCCATGAAGAAAGGCAGAAGGGAAAAGCCCTCGTCGTCATGACTGATGTCGAGATAGCGATTGGCGGCGACGTTCGCCAGATCGGGGAAGCCGCGATGCCACAGGTCCATCAGCAGGAAGGCGAGATCGTAGAGCACGTCGACGGTTGCGATCTG
The DNA here is from genome assembly GCF_964021225.1 of Rhizobium arsenicireducens. Taxonomy (NCBI): domain Bacteria; kingdom Pseudomonadati; phylum Pseudomonadota; class Alphaproteobacteria; order Hyphomicrobiales; family Rhizobiaceae; genus Rhizobium; species Rhizobium arsenicireducens. Next base: position 4,244,794 of record NZ_CAXHYK020000001.1, read on the forward strand.
GTCATTGAAGTCGATGCAGTCGAACATGCGTGGTCCGGCCGGGCTCAGGAACAGGTTTCTCAAGTGCAGGTCGCCATGGCAAAGGCGCACCTTGCCCTCGGTCTCGCGGCGATCCATCAGGGCCATACGATCCGTCCATGCGCTTCGGAAGGCCGTGTTCAGTCGGGCGACGGCATCCTCAGGGAAGACATGGCTGGTGGCGAAGCCTGCCGCGTTGATGTCCAGTACTCCGCTGAGATTGGTCGAACCGCTGGCCATATGGACGATCGGGGCTTGCGCATGGACAGCGGCAATCATCCGCGCGGTTGCCTCCATCAGCGAAGCGTCCAGCTTGCCTTCGTCTGCCATGCGGTCGAACAGGTCGTGCTGTGCGAACCGGTTCATCTCGACGACGACGTCCAGCGCCTCACCCGTACCGTCAAAGGCCAGTCGCCCGTCGGCTTCGCGGGTGATGCGGCGGATGCCGAGATAGAGGTCGGGTGTGGCGCGGCTGTTGAGTTCGACTTCTCGCCGGCAATAGTACAGGCGCAGGTCATAGGTCGAGAAGTCGACGTAAGGCAGCTTGACTGCGCGCTTCAGCTTGTAGGCGCGGCCGTCAATCAGGAAGACCATCGAGATGTGGGTCTCGATGATTTTCACCGTGCCGGTCTCGCCGTAGGTCTCAGGCGCGCTCAGGAAGGCGATTGCCGCCGACTGATCGTGAATGTCCATTCGCCCGCCTCGAAATGCGCCAGATCACATCGAGTACCTTGGCCGATTCCAGAGGGGAAGGCCAGTGGAGCCAGTCTAACCTTGGTCTGAGGCGTTCGAATTTCATGCAAACGTCAAAAAGGCCCCGCGGTCCTTTCGAACCGCGGGGCCTCCAATCCGATCAGCAGGATCGACGAATCAGCCCACGTCGAACTTGACGCCCTGGGCCAGCGGCAGGGTCTTGCCGTAGTTGATCGTGTTGGTGGCGCGGCGCATGTAGGCCCTCCAGGCGTCGGAGCCGGATTCGCGACCGCCGCCGGTTTCCTTCTCGCCACCGAAGGCGCCACCGATTTCAGCTCCGGAGGGGCCGATGTTGACATTGGCAATGCCGCAGTCCGAACCACGGTCCGACACGAAGGCTTCCGCCTCACGCAGGTCGTTGGTGAAGATCGACGACGACAGGCCCTGCGGCACGTCATTGTTCAAAGCCAGCGCTTCGTCGAAATCGCTATACTTGATGATGTAGAGGATCGGCGCGAAGGTTTCGTCCTTGACCGGGCCGGTCTGGGCCGGCATTTCGACGATCGCCGGGCGCACGTAGAAGGCGTCAGCCGCTTCGTTCTGCATGAGGCGGTCGCCACCGGAAACCTTGCCGCCGGCCGCCTTGGCTTCGTCGAGCGCCTTCTGCATGCGGCCGAAGGAACCTTCGTCGATCAGTGGGCCGACCAGCGTCGAGGATTGCAGCGGATTGCCGACGGTGACCGAACCATAGGCCTGGATCAGGCGCGGGACGAGCTTGTCGTAGATGCTTTCATGGACGAACAGGCGGCGCAGTGACGTGCAGCGCTGGCCGGCTGTGCCCATGGCGGCGAAGGCGACGCCGCGCAGCGTGAGATCGAGGTCGGCGGTCGGGCAGACGATTGCCGCATTGTTGCCGCCCAGTTCGAGGATCGAACGACCGAAGCGGGTGGCGACGCGCGGACCGACCGCGCGGCCCATGAGCGTCGAGCCGGTCGCCGAAATCAGCGGCACCTTCGGGCTGTCGACGAGGATTTCGCCGATGTCACGGCCGCCGATCAGCAGCGTGGAAAGATTGGCGGGCGCCATGCCGCCGTCGGCGACATAGCGGCTGACGGCCTTTTCGAAGATCGCCTGGGTGGCGATGGCTGTGAGCGGGGTCTTTTCCGACGGCTTCCAGATGGTCGAGTTGCCGCAGACCAGCGCGAGCGCCGAGTTCCACGCCCAGACGGCGACGGGGAAGTTGAAGGCAGAGATGATGCCGGTGATGCCGAGCGGATGCCAGCTTTCCATCATGCGGTGTTCGGCACGCTCGGTGGCGATGGTCAGGCCGTAGAGCTGACGCGACAGGCCGACTGCGAAATCGCAGATGTCGATCATTTCCTGAACCTCGCCGAGACCTTCGGAGACGATCTTGCCGACTTCGATGGAGACGAGGCGGCCGAGATCGGCCTTGGCGGCGCGCAGTTCCTCGCCGAGCAGGCGGATCAATTCGCCACGCTTGGGAGCCGGAACGAGGCGCCATTCGAGGAAAGCCTGATGGGCGGCGTCGATGGCTGCCTTGGTGTCGGCCGCGCTGATCTCGGCAACGGCAGCTATCTTTTCGCCATTGATTGGCGAACGGACCGGAAGACTGCCGCCGGAAAGGCTCGATGCCGGCACGCCGAGGCGGCCCATGATGGCGGCGACCTCGGCCGAGAAGTTCAGGTTCGCAAGGGTCATTGTGTTCCTTCCAGTAATTTCGGATTTTCCGTTGTTGGTTGTCTGCGAGGTGCGACTTCTCAGAAGCGCGCTCCGGCGAAATGGGCGATCTGGGCGCCAGCCTCGTAGTAGGCGCCCTTCAGGTTGCGAAGCGGAGCTTCAACGACGTCTCTGACCGGCAGCGGCAGATCCGCCTCCGAGAGTTCGCCGAGGATATGGCGAGCCAGTGTCTTACCGAAAACCGTTCCCGGCGCAATGCCGCGGCCGTTATAGCCGGAAAAGCCTACGACATTCGGGGCGAACCTGTGGAAGCGTGGGATCGCGTCGTCGGTCATGCCAATGCGGCCATACCATTCGGTTTCGAACTCGACGTTGCCGAGGTTGGGGAAAAGCTTCTTCAGCGCCCGCTTGGCCCAGGAACGGTGAATTGCAAGACCGGTATTGCGAAGCGCACCGCAGCTGCCGAAGACGAGCCGCCCCGCCTGATCCATGCGGAAGGAGGAAAGTACTTCCTTGGTGTCCCAGCAGCCCTCGCGGCCGGGCAGGATCGTCTTCAGCTGTTCGGGTGAGAGCGGCTTGGTGGCGAAATTGAAATAGGGCAGCAGCACCTGTTCATTGCGCACGGCCTCCCAGGGGCCGGTCGAATAATATTCGGAGGCCACGACGATCCAGTCGGCCGACACCGAACCGTTCGCCGTCTTCACCACCCAGCGGCTGCCATTCCGTTCCGTCGAAACGGCGGCACTGCCGGTATGGATCGTCGCCCCGGCAGCGATCGCTGCCCTGGCGAGCCCCCGCACATAGGCCAGCGGCTGAAGCGTTCCGGCGCGCATGTCGAGCAGCGATCCGGCATAGGCCGTCGAACCGATGCGTTTCGCTGTTTCCTCGGCGGACAGGATGCGAACATCCGCGCCGCGCGCCGCCCACTGGCTGCAGCGCTCCTTGATTTCCTTGAGACCCTCTTCACCGACAGCGCAATGGAGGGTGCCGTTCTTTTCGATCTCGCAGGCGATATTGTGTTTCTCAACCAGTGCGCGGACCAGAAGCGGCGCATTGCCGAGAAGGTCGAGAACGCGCTCGCCATAGACAGGACCGAGCACACCGGGAATTTCAGACGGCATGACCCACATGCCGCCGTTGATCAAGCCGACATTACGGCCCGCGCCGCCAAAACCGATTTCGGTCGCCTCAAGCAGAACTACCTTGGTTCCCGCCTGCGCCAGGTGCAGCGCTGCGGAAATGCCGGTATAGCCGCCGCCGACGACGACAACATCGGCTTCAACCTGACCCGAAAGCGGTGGTGTTACCGGTGCGGCCGGTGCGGTCTTTTCCCACAAGCCGTGGGAGCGGGGGTCGTTCAGCATGGGGTCTTCCTTCAGGGGGGCCGCGGGAGACGGCCGAAAAGACGTGTCGTTTGCGGTGGTGGCGTTTGCGACGATCTATTGTATGGCTTCAAGCGGCATGGACGCCGTCCGTTCGCATCATTCCGAAACGGAAAGTCTTGCGAAATCTAGAAGACGAATCTAACCCGTTCCAACGATAATTTCTCAAGAGTTCATTCCGTCGAGGTATAACATGCTGCCGGCCCGGCGCTTCCTTCCATCGCTCTCATTGCTTGCTGCCTTCGAAGCGGCGGCCCGGACCGGCAGCATAACGGCAGCTGCTCGTGAACTCGACTTGACCCAGAGCGCGGTCAGCCGCCAGATCAAGGCGCTTGAGAACCAGCTTGGTGTCGAACTTTTCCTGCGCGAGCGCCAGACCATTCGCCTGACGGTCGCAGGCGACGGTTATGCGCGGGAAATCCGCGAGGCCTTGCGGCGCATTTCCAGTGCCTCGCTCAATCTTCGGGCAAACCCCAATGGCGGTACACTGAATCTGGCTGTACTGCCGACCTTCGGCGCACGGTGGTTGGCGCCTCGCCTTGCTCATTTCCTGGCGGCCAACCCAGGGATCACCGTCAATCTCATCACCCGCCTGTCACCTTTCGATTTCCGTCTGGATTCCATCGATGCGGCGATCCATTTCGGATTGCCGGTATGGCCCGGCGCCGATTTGACCCCGTTGATGGGAGAGACGACGATCCCCGCCTGCAGTCCGGAGTTCAAGGCAATGCACCGGTTGGAGACGCCGGCCGACATTCTAGACGTGCCGCTGCTGCATTTGACGACCCGGCCGGATGCCTGGGAAAAATGGCTTTCCGCCAATGGCGTGGCGTTCGAGTCGGTACACGGCATGCTGTTTGATCAGTTCGCTGCGGCCTCGCAGGCGGCAATCGGTGGACTCGGCGTAGCCTTGCTGCCGGCCTTTCTGTTCCGTGAAGAACTGGTGCGCGGTGATCTCGTGCCGGTGACGGATCAGGAAATGGAAAGCGAGGGGCGCTACTACCTTGCCTTCACGCGGGAACGGGCCAGCTATTTGCCGCTTGTCGCCTTTCGCAACTGGATCCTTGATGAGGTGGCCCGAGAGCAAGCCACAGCTGTGCAATCCCGCCAAGCGAAGCGTGTATGACATCCGAAAACTTGCGCGCTCGCCGTTCTACTGAAGCAAGTAGCTTGCTGTGACTCACCAGCCGTCGGAAAGTACTTTCTCCAGCATTGCAGCAAAGAAATCGGCGCTGTTCCGGGATAGGCAAAGCGGCGGTTTTATTTTCAGAACGTTGAGATGGTCGCCTGTCGGTTGCATGATGACTCCGAGATCGAGCAACCGATCGCAGATCGCCGCCGTCTCCTCGGTCGCAGGTTCCAGCGTTTCGCGGTCGCGGACGAATTCCAGGCCGAGATAGAGCCCCATGCCGTGCACGGCGCCGACGAGCGGAAAGCGCTGGCCGAGTGCCTCCAGACGGGCTTTCAGGTAGTCTCCGGTATCTCTGGCATTCTCCTGCAGACGCTCGTCACGCATGATGTCAAGCACCGACAAGCCGACCACGCAACTCACAGGGCTGCCGCCGGCAGAGGAGAAGAAATAGCCCTCATTCTCCAGCGCGTCGGCGATCTCGCGACTGGTGATGACTGCGCCGAGCGGCTGGCCGTTGCCCATGCCCTTGGCGATGGTGATGATGTCCGGCACGACGCCCTGTTGCTCGAAGCCCCAGAAGTAGTGACCGAGACGGCCATAGCCGACCTGCACCTCGTCGGCGATGCAGACGCCACCGCGCGCGCGGATCATTCCGTAGACCTCGGCGAGGTAGCCGGGTGGCAGCGGTATGCCTCCGGCATTGCCGTAGACGCATTCGCAGATAAAACCAGCGACCTTTTCCCCGGTTTCATCGATGGCGTCGAGCGCCCTGGTCACGCTTGCCACATAGTCCGCGGTCGAAGCGGCGCCGCGGAAGGGGCCGCGATAGGTATTCGGGGCCGCCACCGGATGGACCCAGCCGGGGCGGGTTTCGAGGGCACGGGGATTGTCGGCAATCGACGTAGATACAGCGTCGCTTGCCACCGTCCAGCCGTGATAGGCCTCGAGCAGGCTGACGATATTGTGCGATCCGGTCTTGGCCCAGGCGAGCCGAAGTGCAAGGTCGACCGCTTCTGAGCCGCTGTTGACGAGAAAGACCGTGTCGAGCCCTTCTGGCGCAAGCGAAGCAAGGCGTTCAGAGAACTCCGCTACCGAGGCATAATGGAAGCGTGAATTGGTGTTGAGCAGCGACCATTGACGCCCGGCGGCGTGCGCCAGCCGCGGATGGCCATGGCCGAGAATGGTGACGTTGTTGACCATGTCGAGATAGGAGCGGCCGGTCACGTCGAACATGTGCTCTTTCCAGCCGCGTTCGAATTGCGGCGGGTCGGCATAATAGTGCTTCTGAGGCTTGGCGAAGCTCTTGCGGCGCTTGGCGAGCAATTCTGCGCTATCCGGCGGCGGCGCATCGACACTGATCCCCAGGAGGGCTGTGGGCGGGGGGCAAAGTCTGGCCCAGGTCGCGGCATGGGCTGGGCGGGCGAAGAGCGGCGGGATGAGATCGGCATCGCGGCAGAGTTGGAGCCGCAAGCCTCCGACAGCATTGACCACGCCGGCAACCATACCGATAGGCTCGTCGGCTGCTATGTCGCTGCCGTGCTCAAGTGGGCAGTCGACGCCGGCAATATGCAGAGAGATTTCCGGCGAGGAGAGGATCAGGTGATGACCATCCCTGATCACGCGGGCGTTCATGGGCGCATAAACCGGAGTTGTGGCCGGAAGGCAAACGTCGACATGGAGCGCGAAGGTGGCTGGTGCACGCTCGGACAGCGTGTGGGTGTAGGAAAGGCGGTATTCGCCATAGCGGGTCGAGGCAACGCCGGTCTCAGCCGCTGCGCGCGCGAGGAGTTTCCAGTCGATCTGCGGGTCGGACCAGTTGTCCTCAACGAGTGCCTCACTTGTCACCGACAGATCGGTAAGGCGCACTGTTTCCGGCGCGATGTCGGGGAGCAGCCGGCCAAGGGATTGCGTGTCGAAGGGGGCGGTGCCGTGGCCGACCGCATCGAGAATGGCCGCTTCCATCAGCGTGAAGGGCACGGAAGTGGCGACCTCGAACATTTCCCGTTCGTGAGAGGCATTGCCCAGGACGTAGGCGTTGTCAGGGTCGATGGCGAGTTGCTGCTCGGTACTGGCGACGAGCACGCCGGCGCGCGCGACGATGAGAGGCCAGAGCGCCTTCAGTTCGGCCTGGTTAAGCGGATAGCGCTCCTGGAAGGCCCTGACCGCCGGGAGGACGAAGAAGGGGTCGCCGTCGGCGTGATGCAGAAGGGCTGTGCAAGTGACCGCGAGATCGGCAACGAGCCAGCCAGTGACGACATCGCCGAAATCGATGACGCCGTCCGGCATCATGCGACCTTCCTTGTCGGGCCGCGCAACCACGTTGTCGTCTGTGATGTCGTGATGGATGGCCTGCACCCGAAGCTGTCCCGCAAGTGGCTGGAGCCGCTTGACTGCCGTCACCATAGCTTTGGCAATGCGATCGCGGCGTGCCTGGTCGGTCACGGATTTCAGCAGGTGAAGGGCTACGGGGCCAGCCCGTCGGAGGTCCCATTGCAGCTCGCGGTCAAGGCCGGGATGGGAAAAATCCTTGAGGCCCAAGGCAATACGGGCGGTGAGCCTTCCCAGTTCCGCCACCACCTGCGGCGCCAGGTATTTTCGCTGCGTCAGCGGCTCTCCGTCGAGATAGGTGAGCACTCGGACCTGATAGTCTTCGTCCTCCATCGTCAGAAAGAGAAGGTCTTCGCCACCCACAGCGAGAATGGGGGCAGGAATGCGCGCCATGTCCGGAAGGGTTGCCAGATGTCGCATGGCGGCGTTCTGCGCCGCCAGTTCGATGGTCGCGTATTCCGCGCGGCAGATCTTGAGAACGTAACGCGCCGCGCCGGTGTCAATGCGGAAATTGCGATCCTGCTGGCTGCCGAGTTCCTCGACGCTTCCTTCGAGCCCGTAGTGTTCCTTGAGGATGCCAGCCGCCTGCTGTTCCGACACGTTGGGGCGGGGCAGCTCGGTGCGCTTTAGCAGGACGGAGTCGGGCATGGCGGTTCTCCACGGGAATCACATCGCCGACATTATCAAAGGTATGATCGCCGTCCATACCGCGCACCGGGCACCCGCCCCGTCCGGCGGGCGTTCCGTGGGTTTTCAGCCCATGCGTTCGGAGGCGTAGGAGCCGGGGCTTGCCGGGAAGACCACCGTCCGGTTTCCGTTGATGAAGGTGCGGTGGTGGATATGGGCATGGATAGCGCGCGCCAACACCTGGCTCTCCACGTCGCGGCCGATCGAGACATAGTCCTCGCCGCTCTGGGCGTGGGTGATGCGGGCGACGTCCTGTTCGATGATCGGACCTTCGTCGAGGTCGGCGGTGACATAGTGGGCGGTGGCGCCGATCAGTTTCACACCACGCTCGAACGCCTGTTTGTAGGGGTTTGCCCCCTTGAAGCTCGGCAGGAAGGAGTGGTGGATGTTGATGATTCGGCCCGACATCTTCCTGCAGAGGCTGTCGGAGAGCACCTGCATGTATCGGGCGAGCACGATCAGTTCCGCACCGGTCTGCTCGACGAGTTCAAGAAGCTGCGCTTCGGCCTGCGGCTTGTTCTCCTTCGTTACCTTGATGTGATAAAAGGGGATGTCATGGTTCACGACGACCTTCTGGTAGTCGAAATGGTTCGACACGACGCCGACGATATCGATCGGCAGCGCGCCGATTTTCCAGCGGTAGAGCAGGTCGTTGAGGCAGTGGCCGAAGCGGGAAACCATCAGCAGGACCTTCATGCGGTGCGCGGCATCATGGATTTCGACTTCCATGCCGAATTTTTCCGAGATTGGCTTCAGCGCCTCGATCAGGGCCTCGCGATCTGCACCTTCTTCCGAGATGAAGCTGACACGCATGAAGAACTTGCCGGTACCAAGGTCGTCGAATTGGGAACTGTCGACGATGTTGCAGCCCTTGGCGGCGAGATAGCCGGAGATCGCGGCCACGATGCCGCGGGTGGATTTGCAGGATACCGTCAGTACGTAGCTCGTCATATTCTCAACCTTTTCCTCGTCCCGAGGGTGGACGCACTGTCTTTATCGCAGTCCCGGGGCGCCGGAAAGATCGGCCCTCAACTTGCGATCGGCAGTGCTTGTTTCACCTGTTGGCATGCAGATTAGGGAACGGTCTGGAAAATCCCGTTCCCATTGCGTCTTTCAATCGCAAATCCCCGTCGTTGCGACGCGAGGAGCTGTTGGTCGATCGGGTTGACCCGGGGGCGGCGAAGTCATTAACTTCGCCGTATTGAACCTCCAGGGAATCCATGACCCGTACCCTTCAGACATATTGCTCCACCACGCTCCTTTCGCAGCGACCAAAACGTGCTGCGGTGGCCTTGCTTGTCCTTGGGGTGCTTTCCGAGCCGGTACAAGCCGCCGAACCGTGTTTTCGTGGCATCAATCTTTCCGGTGCCGAATTCGGCAACCCGGACGGTGTCGCGGGTGTGGATTACGTCTACCCCTCGGATGCGACCATCGCATATTTTGCCGGGAAGGGCTTCACGTCGGTACGCTTGCCTTTTCTATGGGAGCGTCTGCAGCCCCGATTGCGTGGCGAGCTCGACGAAGGCGAATTGGGGAGATTGAAGGCCAGCGTCGAGAAACTCCAAGCCGCCGGGCTTCGGGTCGTCCTCGATCCGCACAATTATGCTCGCTATCATGAGGCAGTGATCGGATCGGAAGATGTGAGCAACGCGGACTTCGCCGACTTCTGGGGAAGGCTCGCGCGTCAATTCGCCACTCAGCCGGACATCACCTTCGGCCTGATGAACGAACCGCATGACATGCCGGCCGAGCAATGGCTCGAGGCGGCCAATGCGGCGCTCGCCGGGATCCGTCGGGAGGGAGCAGACAATCTCGTGCTCGTCCCAGGCACGGCTTGGACGGGTGCGCATAGTTGGGAGGGCGGGACTTATGGCAAGCCGAACGGTGCGGTCATGCTGGGGGTCGTCGATCCGGCGGAAAACTACGCCTATGAGGTGCACCAGTATTTCGACGATGATTTCTCCGGGACCAAGGGCAATTGCACCCGTGCCGAGGATGCCGTTGCGGCGATCGAGAATTTTTCCCGTTGGCTCCGAGCCAATGGCAAACGAGGCTATCTCGGCGAATTCGGCGTGCCAAAGGAAGCGGCCTGTGTTTCGGCGCTCGCCGCCATGGTTGCCGTGGTCGAAAGCGATCGCGAACTCTGGGTCGGCTGGGCCTATTGGGTGGCCGGCGACTGGTGGCCGGAAAGCGAGGCGCTCAATATCCAGCCCACCGCCGAGGGCGACCGCCCGCAATTGAAGGGGCTCGCGGTCGCCCTCAAGGATTTCTCAGCACGGGGTTCTTCCTGTCCTGCGCTGCAAGGACGGTGATGCGTGGCGGGGCGATGGCAACTGCGGCCGGCCCCGGTGGGTGCGGCGTTACTGCCTTGAGGTTGTGCCTCGTCAGACCGGTCCAATCCACGCGATGGGCGGTTCCCAGCACGAACCATAGCAATGCTGCGGTCTTGATCGAGAAAAACGAGTTGCTGATGATCATCAGCAGGATGAGATAGATCAGCACCATGGAATGGAAGGACCAGGTCTTCGCATCCTTGAAGGGGGCGACCACCAGCATGGTCCAGAGCGCGATGAAGCCAAATAACCCAAACTTGGTCAACGTATAGGCCAGACCGGAGTCGGCGGTAAACTCATCGGTGGTGGCAATGCCAAGCACGACCGCTAGGTCGAGCTGGGTGAGGATCGCGGCAGTTACCTTGAAACGTCCGGCGATGTCGTTCGCGCCGCCATCGGTGCCGGTCGCCAGCCCATAGACAGCAATCAAAGCCAGCAGGAGAAAGGGGACTACGATCCAGATTGGCCTCGTCACCAGCCGGTAGAAAGGCAACATCAAGGTCATCAGGATGCAGGTGTAGAAGCCAAAACGGGCATCGGCGAGAACCACGGTCGCAAGAGCGGCCGTCATCACGATAAAGCGGTGGCGCATATCTGCGCGAAACAAACCCCAGGCGAAGACGATTGCCCCGAAATTGCCGGCGGAGACAGGTTCCAGGAATACGGACGATACGCGATGCTGGCCGAGAAAGGACATGAGCGTGCGCGGCTCCGGGCGCAGGCCGCTGATGAAAAGGCCGCGGGTCGCGCCGAACGTGTCCTCGAGCGTCAACGAGCCACGGGCGATGAAATAGCCGAGCACGTTGAAGAGATCGAGATAAAGCTCGGTCAGGAAGAATTCGAACAAGCCGAACAGAAGAACGATGGCGATCGATAGGGTCACCAGCCTGTCCGCGAGCTTCGGATCGCGGACCTGGGTGCCCATGAAATAGAAGCCGATCGGGATCAGGACGTCGCGAAGCGCCTTCAGGTCGATCTCGCCGCGCAGGGCGAAGAGAAGCAGCATGTAGCTCAGGAAGAAGGCCGAGACGAGATAGAGGTCGATGCGGCGGCTCAGCGCAGCGAGAAAGGCGCAGCCGATCAAGACCAATTCGAACAGCATGACGTGGCTTTCCCTGATCGCCATCACATTTGTGTTCAGGAAGCAGAGGAAGGCGTTGAACGTCAGGCCACCAAGCACGGCGATGGTGGCGAGCTGGCGGCGCAGGGAGTTAAGAGCCGCGCCCGGAGCTGGTCCGCCGCCGTCGTGCAGGGCTGGGGTCGTGTCGGCTGTGGAGCGTGCTTCAGGCGCATGCATGGTTGTCTGTCCCAAAATCTCGCAGGACTGGGCCGACCTGCATCACGCGGTCTCGACGAGAATTGAGCCGAGAACGAGATCGCGGGCGTAGCCGACCGCATCCAGTGTGGCGTCCATTTCGGCGTTTGTGACCGTTGCCGGTTCCACCAGGACGATGATCGTGTCGGCGCTCTGGATCAGGACCGGCAGATGCTTGGCGGCAGGCGCATGGCAGGCATTGATGATGACCAGGTCGATGTCGGTTTGACGAGCCTTGTTGACATAGCGCGACAGCGTCGGCCGACCGGGCTGCGATGGCGTGGTGATTGCCGGAAAGTGTTCGTATTTCAGAAGATCGGATAGCGGCGCTGCGGCGGTTTCGTCGTGGGCCGGGGCAGTGGCAAAGCTCGTTGATGAGCCTACGCGCGGGCGGGTTCTGGTTTCGGCGGGATTGCCCGGCGCAAATAGGATGGCCGACCCGGCGTCGATGAGCGTTTGGACGATGTCAGCAACGATGCTGCTTGCATGCGGGACATGACCGGCCCCGATGAACAGAACGGTTGCCGGATGCTGCCCGGCGGTTGCTTCACGCAAAGCGCGTGCAGCCTCCAATATGCCGTCTTCCTGTGGCACCGGAGGCGGAGATGCAGGTTTCCGGCCGAAGTCGAACAGCCATCGCAATCCGGAGCGGGGCTTTTCTGCGATTGGAGGTCCGAGCGCGACGCGGGAGATGACAGGCAAGCCAGCACGGATGATGGCGGGTTGTTCTGATCTGCGCCAGTTGGAGAGGATCTCCCCAAGCACCGCAAGGCCGCTGCCGAGCACCGTTCCGAACAGGCCGGCCGCCACCAGGATCATCAGTTTCAATTTCAGGGACGACTTCGGCATGGGCACGGCGGCGGTGATCACGCGCGAATTGTTCATGTTCATCGATTGCTGCTGGGCCAGTTCCTCCGCCCGATTGAGGAACGTCTTGTAGAGGGTTCGCACGGCATCGGCTTCGCTTTCGAGCTGACGCATCTTGATCTGAGCCGCGCTGCTGTCGAAGCTGGTCTTGGTCAGGTTTTCCAGTCGCTCGGTCAGGGCCTTGGTGTTGGCGGCAGCGCGTTCATAGTTCACTCGCATCGACTGGCGCACGCGGTCGAGTTCGATCTGGATCGCCTGCTGCATGTTGGCGACCTGGGAATTGATGGCGCGCAGTTGCGGGTGATTGGCGCCGAGATTGGTGGCAAGCTGTGATCGAGTGTCGAGGAGCTGGGCATAGCGATCCCTGAGGAGTCCGATCGAAGTCGACTGCAAGACTTCGGGAATGGCGCCGGCTTCGATGGCGTTCATCGTTAAATTTCTGGCCTGCTCGTAGATCGTCTGCTGCTGTTCCTCGGTGCCGCGCGCAGCGATCAATTGCTCGTTGATGCCCGCGACCTGCTGATCGATGACGAGGCCTTGGCTTCCGGTGCTGACGAGATCGTTCTCGGCCTTGAATTTTTCGACGGCCAGCTCTGCCTTCAGGACGCGGTCGCGAAGCTCGCTCGCCTGCACCTGGAAGGAGTTGCTTGCCCGGCGCGCGGCGTCGCCGCGCGCTTCGTCCAACTGCTGGAGATAGATGCTGGCAACGGCATTGGCGATGTCCGCAGCCTTGCCGGCATCCGGATGTTCGGCGGAGATGGTGAAGACCAGGGATTGGCCGGCGCGCTGGATCGTCACATGGGATTTGAGGGCTTCGGCCACTGCTACGAGGCGATCGGTGGCGCTCGTAGGCCCGGTGTTCCGTGCTGGTTTCGGGGCGAAGAAGGGATCGTCGACGAGGGCGAGCTTGCGGGCCACGTCGCTCATCACGCCACGCGACTGCATCACATAGATCTGGCTGTCGAGACTAGACTGGTCCTGCTGGGCAGAACTGCCGGTTCCCTTGCTGTCCACGGCTTCGGCAGCGAGCCCGAGAGGGTCGAGAAGGATTTCGGCGGTCGAGGAGAACCTGGGGGTCAGTTGCAGCACATAGATAGAGCCAAGCAGCACGCACAATATGACGGCGATCACGACGTAATGGAGCCGTCGCCTCAAGATTCCCGGTAGTTGAAAAATGTCGATGTCCATTTTCCTGCCCAGAACCGCTGGCCGGCCATGTTTCGTTTTGCGCCGATCGGGAGAATACCCGTAGTGGCGACGGGGTGTCCGCGTGAATGGAAGACTGCCGTCCGAATAGAGAATGGCCGTCGGGCAAGGGCCGACCGGTCAGTTCCCATCGAAAGCAACCTTCGCAGATCGTGGTTAACGAGTTCTGAACGGGAGCATCGAAGGTCGTTAACCTCACGGCTGGACTCTGACGCGGCAAACGGTCCGACATACGCGTTTTTAAGAGTTTGCGGCGACTATCGGCTGTCTCAATTTGCTCTTACGTGCGTCCATTAATGGCGCCGACAGGTGAAGAATGAAGTCCTTCAATGGGCCGGACAGCGTTGCCGGCGGAACGCCACTGATTGTTCAGGTCGTACGCCAGTATGCGCCGGGACGCGGTGGCCTCGAAGATGTCGTCGCCAATCTCAGCCGGCAGCTTCTGCAGCGCGATTATCGGGTGCGCGTCGTCACGCTGGACAGCCTGTTCCGCTCACGCGACCATAAGTTGCCCGAACGGGAAGTCATCGATGGCGTCGAGGTCGTGCGCATCCCGTGGAAGGGCTCGACCCGCTATCCTCTTGCGCCAAGCGTTTTGCGCCACATCGGCGATGCCGATCTGGTTCACGTCCACGGTATCGATTTCTTCTTCGATGCGCTGGCCCTGATGCGCCCGCTGCACGGCAAACCTCTCGTTGCTACGACTCATGGAGGCTTCTTCCACACGCCGAAATTTGCAGCGATCAAGCAGGCCTGGTTCCAGGTAGTGACACGGCTCTCGGCGCTCGCCTATCGTTCGCTGCTCTGCTGCAGCCGATCGGATATGGAACTATTCTCCAAGATCGCGCCGCGTCGCGCCGTGCTGGTTGAAAACGGCGTGGATACCGCAAAATTCGCGGGCTTGTCCTCGACTATACCGCGGCGGCGGATCATCACAATCGGCCGTTTCTCCGTCAACAAGCGGCTCGATCGCCTGTTCGACGTCATGCAGGCATTGAGGGAAATGTCGCCGGAATGGCGGCTCGATGTCGTGGGATCCCCGTCCGATCTCACTGAGGAAGACCTGCGCGGTGAGATCGCCCGGCGCGGCCTCATTGATCAGGTAGTTCTGCACATCGGTGTCGACAATTCGGAAGTGCGCCGCCTGATCGCCGAGGCATCGCTGTTCGCCTCCGCCTCGGACTATGAAGGCTTCGGCCTGGTCGCCGTCGAGGCGATGAGCGCCGGGCTCGTGCCCGTGCTGCATCCCAATGAAGCCTATCAGGCGCTCGGCAAGCAGCATCGGGGTATTTGTCTGGCTGATTTCGCCAGACCGGAGGATTGCGCCGCACGAATCGAGCAGACCTTTCAAGCTCTGCTGGCCGATCCGGCTGCCACGCGCGACGAAATGATGACGGGGGCGTCCGTGCATGCCTGGGAAGGCGTTGCCGATCGCTACATCGACGTCTATCGCGCCATATTGGGTGACAGGGTTCCGCCGCAACCACGGAGCCTGTCGGCATGACATCTGCACATGCGAAGCGCCGGGTGCTGATCGTCACCGGCCATCATTTCGCCGAGGCCCCACGCAAGGTCGACCTGCATTTCATGGCCGACGCCTTGCGCGCGGGCGGTGATCATGTCGATTTTCTCGCCTGCCGCCTGAGCATCCTCAGCCGCTTCCTGAAAGATGGACGTTTCGACTATGCAAGGCTTCGTCCGCTCAACCGGTGGAACCGGATTGCCGAAGGGCTTGAGGAGTTCCTCTGGTACGCCCCCTTTCATCCGATGAACCTCAAATCGCCGCTGCTCAACCGGCTGACGGGGCCGCTCTTTCGCCTCTACGGCAGACTTCTGCCGACGGCGGTCATGGCGCGGCTGGCGAGCTATACGCACATCCTGATCGAGAGCGGACCGCCGCCGCTGCTCGTTCATCGGCTGCGCCACGCTGCGCCGAAAGCCAGGATCATCTATCATGCCGCCGACCGGCTGCAGACCATCCGTGTTCATCCCTGCATCGAGGCGGCTCTTCAAGACGGAATTGGCGACTACGATCTCATTCACATCATGGCCGAGGCAATGCGCCCCGATTTCCCGGCCGATGCCCCGATCCTCTATCTGCCGCACGGGATTGCCAAGGAGACCTTCGATCGGGCGACAGTGAACCCCTATGCCACCCCGCGCAATGCCGTCAGCGTCGGCGACATGTTGTTCGACGCGCAGGTCATCGACACATTGGCCACCGCATATCCCGACTGGACGTTCCACCTGTTCGGCAAGAAGGCAGTGCCGTCCGTGCCGCGTGCCAATATAGTGGTGCATGGCGAAGTCGCGTTCGAGGCGATCGTTCCCTATATCAAGTTTGCCGATGTTGGGCTCGCCCCCTACCGGCAGAGCGAAGGAGCCGACTATCTCAGCCAGTCGAGCCTGAAGATGATCCAGTACAGCTATTGCCGACTGCCGATCGTCGCGCCGGCCTTCGCGGCGGCGGGAAGAAGTCATGTCTGCGCCTACCGGCCCGGCGATGCGGCTTCCACAATTGATGCCTTCCGGAGGGCTCAGGCCTTCGATCGGGGAGCGATCGAGACTGCGGGCATCCTGGGTTGGGAAGAGGCGGTGCGTTTGCTCTTTGATCACGAAGTCCTAGACGAGCGGGATCGGCGACAGCGCTAGTCTGGCAGGCGAGCGATCGGCAGCACCCTAGAAGGAGACCAGCTTGCGCGATCCGAGCTGGGCAACTGCGCCGGTCGGCTTCTGGCCGCTAACCGTTCCTTCCCGAGGGACCAACGCGATGCGGCGTGCCGAGCCCGGCGCAAGATGGAACCAGTCGTTCTGGGGCCGATAGCCCTCGACCTCGATATGTACCGACTGGGCGAAGACAGGTGTAGACAGCTGCAGAAACCAGCGGCCATCCTCCTCTTCGACGACCGCCTCGATCGGGGCGTCGTGCATGGCCTTGTCCCGACCGAGAGGAAAATGGCAGGCCTCGGCGGCAAGGCGGCCGGTTTCGGCATCTGTCAGACGGGCGACTGTCACGTCATGGGACGGTGGACCGAAACGGAAGGCATAGGTCGTATCGAAAAATGCGCCGAACAGGTCGGTTGAGGGAAGGCGAAGCGCGCCACGTGCGGCGACGGCCAAGGAACGCTGCCCGCTGACGACAGGGTGGCGGCCATCACGAAGGCAGGCGAGTTCCAGAACAAGTTCAAGATTGCCGGCCGTCTCGTTGAGCACATGAACGTCCAGACCGTTTGTGCCCTCGTCGGTGAGATTGACCTGGACGGGGCGTAAGGCGCGCTTCAGCGCATACCAGACCGGTTTTGGTTCGCCGGTGGAATCGATCACGCCCCAGCCAGGGCCGGGCGCCAGATCCTGGAGTGTCCAGACGAGCGCTCCCTTGCAGGTCGAGGCTGTGCTGCGCCATTCGGCATAGGTCTCGGCCACGACTTCGCCGGTGACGGCGCGCGAAAGGTCGAGATAGCGGGTCGGGTCTTCGCGCCTCAGCCGGGCGGGGTCGAGCTTGTAGAGATCCTGAAGATAGTGGTCGCGGATGTCCTCGAAGTCCCAGGATGCACCGCGGTCGCGGGGGACGCGGGCCTTCCAGCGCGGATCATGGACGGGGGCGACAGGCAGGTTTGTATCGAGCGTTGCCTGTTGCGGCACATGCGCAAAGGCCAAGCTCTCGGCGGCAAAGCGAACCTCGGCCCGGCGTGCATCCTCCAGCGGCCGACAATAGGCGCCAACGCCGTAATAATGGGTGACGCCTTGATTGGGCGAAAACGGCATGGCGCCGCCCGAGGGCGAGTTTGCCACATAGGGCACGTCGGGGCGCCCTTGGGCGGCGAGCGATGGCAGGGTCTCCTCGTAGAACGATGTCTTCCAGATGCGATCGGGCAGGCCCAGCATGGCGCCCTGCTGGTAGACTTCACTGCCTCCGCATAGAACGACGAGGGATGGAGAGCCCTGGATCGAGCCGAGGAACTGGCGCACCTCCTGCTCGATGTGCCCGGCAAAGGCCTCGTTCCCGGTCGGGTAGTCGAAATTGGCGAACATCAGATCCTGCCAGACCATGAGACCCAACTGGTCGCAGAGGCGGAAGAAGTCGGCGCTCTCGTAGGTCATGGTGCCGCCGATGCGGATCATGTTCATCCCGGCCTCGGCGGCGAGCGTCAGCCAGGGTGCATAGTCTTCCGCTGCGCCGGGCAGGCGCAGGATGTCGGCATTGGTCCAGACAGCGCCCCGACAGAAGACGGGTTCACCGTTGACGATGAGGCCGAAGCCGCGTCCATCCGGGCCCCGCTCGATCTCGATGCGGCGGAAGCCGACGAGGCCGAGCGAATGCGGCTGGCCGTCGATCGTCAGACGCGCATCGTGGAGTTTCGGCTCGCCGTGGGTGCGCGGCCACCACGGCTCGATGGCTGGAATGGCGAGTTCGGCGGTCCATCTGCTGTCGTTCTTCAGTTGAAGCCGGGCGTCCTGACCTGCGCAGGACAGACGTAGATCCTTGGCCTCGCCCTCCAGCGTGAAGGAAACCGAAAGGCGGCCGGTGCCGTCCGGGTCGAGGCCGGCGCGGACGCCAAGATCGGAAATCGCGTGCTTGGATCGGCGGATCAGGCTGATCGGCCGATAAGGGCCGACGGGGTGGATCTCGGGGCACCATCCGGGCATGTGACCGAGCGGCGTGGTCCGGATCAGACGCAGACCCTGATGATCCATCATCTGAGGGCGCCAGCGTGCCCGGGGTCCGCGCTTGTCGAGATGGGGCGCAAGGGCTCTAAAGCAGATGGCAATCTCGTCGTGGCCGGTGAGGACGAGGTCCAGATCATGGGCCTCGAACATGCTGTCCGAGGCGAGGCGCAGCTCGCCGTTGACGTAGATTTCGGCGATGGTCGCAAGTCCGGCAAAACGCAGGATCGCCGGGCCTTCCGCTT
Organism: Rhizobium arsenicireducens; assembly: GCF_964021225.1. Classification (NCBI taxonomy): domain Bacteria; kingdom Pseudomonadati; phylum Pseudomonadota; class Alphaproteobacteria; order Hyphomicrobiales; family Rhizobiaceae; genus Rhizobium; species Rhizobium arsenicireducens. Next base: position 4,263,363 of record NZ_CAXHYK020000001.1, read on the forward strand.
CGCCTTCGAGCGAGCGGAAATACCATGCGTCCTTGTCATGCAGCGGTTGCGGTTTTTCCGGATCGAAGAGGCCGGCGGCTGCCAGCGCAGAAGCCACCGTGCCGGGAACCGGTGCGGGGATGCGGGCGGCGGGGCGATGGACCTCGTTTGGGCCGGCATAGCGTCCCGCTTCGGTGACGAGCAGCGTCCAGCCGTGCTCCAGCGGGCGTTCGTCCGCTGCGAGGTAAGTGGTCATGCCCGTCATCATGCCTCCTCAGGCGAGGGTTTTGCCAAGTTCTCCGATCAGCTTGTCCCAAGCCTCGGCCGCCGGGTCCAGAGCGGATTGCAGCGGATCGAACTTTTTCCGCGTCACCGCACGGGCCAGCTGAAACTGTACGGTCTTGGCCGTCTCCGAGATCTTCAGGGCGTGCGCGGCGGAAACCTCGAACTGCGACGGAGAAAGCCAGGCCAGATGGCTGGCGAGAAGCTCGAAGTTCGCGCCGAACTGGCGCAGCGTGTTGAAGGCATATGTGTGGAAATAGCCGAAGGGGCGCTCCGCGATCGCCTCGACCTGGGTCGGGAAGACCTCAGCAAAGGCGGCGATCGGATTGGAGTCGGGCCGACGGGCGAAATGCCGCATCAGCAGGCGGCGGGCGGTTTCGCGCTGGTGCTCTTGCGATGGCAATGCGGCGGGAAATTTGGCGAACTCGGTATAGGGCAGGAAGGGCAGGGCGCGTTCCGGCATATGATGCTGGAATAGCCCGTCGAAGTCTTCCTCCTCGACGCGGAAGAAGCCGGCGTTGTGGAAGTAGTCCATCGTCCTGGCGTCGAGATCGAGACGATTGATGGCGACCGTCGTCTTGCCATGCTCCTGGCGATAGCCGACGCCGCGAGTGTCCGGCAAGAAATAGCTGTCCATCTCGACGAGGCAGAGGCGGCCACGCGCGATCTGCTGGGCGACATGGGCCTCGACGCTGTCGAAGATCGCCAGTTCCGTGACGCGGATGCCGTACAGATCTTCGAGGTCTTCCAGCGGCACCTTGAAGAAGGTCAGCTGGTCGCCCTCGAAGTCCTGGGTCAGCGTGAAGCCGAGCATGGCCTCGGGCGCGAGGCCGAGCGTTGCCAGAACCTCGACCCACAGATCGACATAGCAATTGGTTTCCGGCCACATGCGTTCGCTCGCATGCAGCGCATGGGGCGTATAGGTGGCCGGATCCAGTCCGGGAAAGACCGCAGGCGTCACCGGATCAGCCCCAGAGTGCGGCGCGAACTGAAGCGGGCCACTGGTCGACGTCCAGCCCGTGGTGATGGAACAGCGCCAGCGCAATGCGTTCCAGACCGAAGCCGACGCAGGCTGTGTGTGCCACCGATCCGTCCGCGAGGTTCAGGCCCCATTTCGACCCGAAGGCATCCTGGTGATAGTTGAAGCTCATGCAGGCCGTCGGATTGGACGTGGAGGTGATCGGGATCAGCAGTTCGAACTTGAGGTTCTGGTCGCGCTGGTTGTTGGCGAGCATCTTGCCGGCGCGGCCGAAGAACGGGTCGTTGGCCACGTCGATCTCCACCGGCAGGCCGACCTCGGCCATGATCTGCTGGCCACGATCCATCCAGGTCTGGCGGAAGTCGGTGACGTGGTCCTGACTGCCCATGCAGACATATTCGCGCATGCGGAACAGTTGCTGGCGGGCCGGGTCGTTGGACGGCTCATGACGGAAGCAGTAGGATTGCAGGTCGTAGAGCCCGCCCTTTTCCGGCAGGTTGCCGCGCTTGGCGATCGTCGGATAGAGCGGATAGCACGCCGCCGGCGTCAAAACGATGTCGGTCGCCTTTTGCTCTGTGGTCCAGTCCTCGTCGGCGTCCATGCATTTCAGCAGGCTGACATGGTCGAGCTCGTTGCCGCAGAAGCTGTGCACGGTTCCGGCCAGCTGCGGGAAGCTCTTCATGTAACCGCTCTTTTCGAAATAGGCGCGGTTCATGCCCGGCGGGAAACGGATCGCTTCGGCGCCGTCGGCCGCACCGTAGCGGTCGATCAGTCTTTCGAAGGCGGCGATCACGTCTTCAAAGCGGCCGCTGCGGCCATAGAGGCCATCCACGCCGGTTTCGATCAGGAGGCCGCTTTCGAATAGGCGGTCGAGGAAGCTTACCTGCATATCCATGGTTCTATCCCAGCAATCCGGTTTCCTGCTTGTGAACAAGCAGCATGGTTGAGGTGTTGGCGAGAATGCGATCGTTGGAGATCATCAGTTCGGCCGAATGCGCGTCGCGCAGGTGCCGGCCGAGGCTGTAGGGCGTGCCATTCTTGTAGCCGAGGATGCCGCAGATGCGCATGGCCTGGTTGATGACCGGCAGGATCATCTCGGAGGAGGCGATCTTGACGTTGTTCATCGCCACGGCGAAGCCCATCGAGGAAAGACGGTCCTGATCCTTGCGGGCGGCTTCAAAAGCTTGCAGGCCCTGGACGATATTGGCGCGGATGGCCTGTAACTGGCCCGACATCTCGGCGAGCTGGACGAGGCCGGGCGGCTGCGTACCGGGTGCCTTGCGGGCGGCGGCGCGCACGAAGTTCTGGGCACGCGCGAAAGCGTCGACCGCGATGCCGTACCAGAGCGAACTCCACAGCAGGTGGGCGCTGGCCAGCATGGACTGGGCGGCAATCTCGGCAAAGGGTTTCGGCAGGATCTGTTCAGCCGGCGCCTCGCCCTTGAAGATGAAGCCGTCGGAACAGGTGCCGCGCATGCCGAGCGTGTCCCAGGTCTGGGTGCGCTCGAGCGTGTACTGGTCCTTGAGGAAGACGGTCATCACCTGGTCGGACGAGGCCGCGTCCTTGTGGCTGCGCGAGGTGATCAGGATGGCGTCGCAGTCGACGCCGTATGAGATGACGGTCGCGTCCTTCTCCAGCGTGCAGCGGCCATCCTTCACTTCGATTGCGCAGATGCTGTTGCGCATGTTGCCACCGATGCCGGCTTCGGTCGTCGCCGAGCCGAGGAGCAATTGTTCAGTGGCGATCCGGCGCATGAATTCGCGGTGCCACGTGGCTTCATGACCGTGCGAGACGAGGCTCGAGACCTTGATCTGGTGCATGGCGAAGATCATGGCGCTCGAGGCGCAGGCCTGGCCGATAATGGTACAGACTTCGGCGATCTCGGAGGTCGACAAGCCTTCACCGCCGAGTTCCGAGGGGATCATGATGCCCATCAGTTTGACGGCCTTCATTTCCTCGATCGCTTCGCGGGGGAAGCGTCCGACCTTGTCCACGTCGTCGGCATAGGCGGCGGCGACCGTGGCGACCCGGATGGCGCGGGCCTTCAGGTGGGTTTCGTGCGTCTTCGCGGAGAGGTCCATCAGGCGACCCTTCTGTCCTCGAGAATGGTGTTCACGGTTGCTTCGATCGCAGCGATGCTGGCGAACGACTTGCGATTCAGCATGTGGTCGGGAAACTCGATGTCGAAGGCTTCCTCGAGGCCGAGCATCAGTTGGACCGAGGCGAAGGACGAAAGGCCGGCCGCATAGAGATCGGCGGCGTCGGCGACGCTGTTGACGGAGACGGGCAGGCCACCGAGTTTCGCCAGCAAAGTCCGAATTGTTTCGTTCATCTACTTACCCTTCCCGGATGCTATTCTGCAAAATGCTGGGTGATTTCTTAGGCGTGAAAGCATAATATTCCGCTAAACGCCGTAGTTAAGGAAAAATGAGCGGTGCTGACGATCGTCAACGGATGCATGCACGGATCTGCGTGAGGGCAAATTCCGGGGGACAGCGCGGCTGGCTGGGCGCGATTTTCTCAAGAATCAGGGGTAGTTGCGACGCTCGCCCTGACGGTCGATGACCTCATATCGACCCGGTTCGATCTCGCGCAACGTGCCGTCTCCGATCGACGCCTTTCCATGGCCTCCGGGCAGGTCGAGGATGTAGGCGGGGATGCACAGGCCGGAGATCCTGCTGCGCAGGGCCTTCATGATTGCCTGTCCCTCGGCGATCGAGAGGCGGAAATGGCCAGTTCCCGGCGCCATGTCCGGATGATGCAGATAGTACGGCTTGACCCTGGCCTCGACGAAAGCGCGCATGAGTTCGCCGAGCACGTCCGGATCGTCGTTGATGCCCTTCAAGAGCACGCTCTGGCTGACCATGGCGATGCCGGCATCGACGAGCCGGGTGCAGGCATCCCGGACGGCTTCGGACATTTCGCGCGGATGGTTGGCGTGCAGTGCGACGTAAGTCGTCTTGCCACTCGCCATTAGGGCATCGATCAGCTCGCCACTGACCCGTGCCGGATCGACGGCGGGGACGCGGCTGTGGATGCGCACGATCTTCACGTGCGGGATCGCCGCGAGCGCAGTCGTGATTTCGCGCAGGCGACGGGGCGACAGGATGAGCGGATCGCCGCCCGTCAGGATGACTTCCCAGATTTCGGTGTGGGAACGAATATAGGCGAGGGCGGCTTGCAGCTGTGCCGGCGGCAGGTTGCCGTCACCCTGCGGCCCGACCATTTCGCGGCGGAAGCAGAAACGGCAATAGACCGGGCAGACATGCACGGCCTTCAGCAGTACGCGGTCGGGATAACGGTGGACGATGCCCTCGACCGGGCTATGGGCATGGTCGCCGATCGGGTCGGCCCGTTCGTCGGGCGTTTCAATCAGTTCCGCCGCTGTCGGCAGATACTGCAAGGCAATCGGATCGGCCGGGTCCGTCTTGTCGATCAGCGCCTCTACGGTCGGGGTGAGGCCGATCGCATATTTCGAAGCCACGCGCTCGAGCGCAACACGTTCATCCGGCGTGACAAGGCCGGCGGCGATCAGTTCTTCGACATTGCGGAGGCCCGCGGTGCTCACGACGACGTCTCCGCCACCGGTGCCCACATCACCTGATCGATGCGCAGGGCACCCGTCGCCAGCATGACCAGCCGGTCGAAACCAAGGGCGATGCCTGAGGCGTCCGGCATGATCGAAAGGGCGTCGAGGAAATCCTCGTCGAGCGGATAGGTTTCGCCATAGACGCGCTGTTTTTCCGCCATCTCGGCCTCGAAGCGGCGACGTTGTTCGTCGGCGTCCGTCAACTCGCCGAAGGCATTGGCAAGCTCGACGCCGCATGCATAGAGGCTCGAACCGCTCCGCAACGCGCCGGTCCCTGGCGGAGGGGCGTGCCAGCGCCGCCTCGCAGACAGGATATTCATCGAGGATCGTGGCACGGCCGAAGCCCAGATGCGGTTCGACCTTCTCGACGAGCACCCGGCTGAACAGGTCGGCCCAGGTATCGTCTTCGGCGACGCGCATGCCGGCCTTGCGCAGCTCGGCTGCCAGATGGTCGCGATCGGTGGAGCCGTCTGCATCCACCGAGGCGAGCAGGTCGATTGCGGCATGGCGCTCGAAGGCTTCGGCGACTGACAGGCGTTCGGGATCGAGGAGGGGATCGCAGGTCCGGCCGCGATAGGCGAAGCTGCGCGTCTTCGTGGTCTCTGCGGCCAGCGCGACGAGTGCGGCGGCATCGGCCATCAAGAGCTCGTAGCCTTCGCCCGCGCGGTACCATTCGAGCATGGTGAATTCGGGGTGGTGCAGCGGGCCGCGCTCGCGGTTGCGGTAGACGTGTGCGAAGCAGGAGATTCGAGGCTCCCCGGCGGCGAGCAGCTTCTTACAGGCGAATTCGGGCGAGGTGTGCAGGTAGAGAGGTGCCGCAATACCGTCATTGGCGATCGCTTCGGTGGCAAAGGCATGCAGATGGGCCTCGTTGCCGGGCGAAACCTGCAGCGTGGCCGTATCCACCTCGATGAAGTCGCGATCGAAGAAATAGCGCCGGAATGCCGACTGGATGGCATTGCGTCCCAGCAAGAAGGGGCGCCGGTCGGCATGAGCCGAAGGCGTCCACCATGCGGCAGAGGAGCGGCGGCGATCGTTCATTCCGGCTTTCTCGGTCCTTGTTACAACGCGGGCTGGCTATTTGGCCGATTTTGGGTTAGTTGCGCCCAGGAAAATTCAAAAGACATCAGCAGGGACGGCGGGTCGTCCTTTACGACGGGTCTTTCGCAGTTACAAGGAATTCCAATGGTCAAGGTCATCGCCTCCTCGGTTCGCAAGGGCAACGTTATCGATGTGGACGGCAAGCTTTATGTCGTTCTCACCGCCGAAAACTTCCATCCCGGCAAGGGTACGCCGGTCACCCAGGTCAACATGCGCCGCATCGTCGACGGCGTGAAGGTTTCGGAACGCTGGCGAACCACCGAGCAGGTCGAGCGCGCCTTCGTCGAAGACGTCAACTTCCAGTTCCTCTATGAGGACGGCGAAGGCTTCCATTTCATGAACCCGGAATCCTACGACCAGGTCGTCGTCGATGTCGAGACCATGGGCGACCAGAAGGCCTATCTGCAGGAAGGCATGACCTGCATCCTGTCGATGCATGAAGGCATCGCGCTCGCCATCCAGCTGCCGCGTCACGTGACGCTTGAGATCGTCGAGACCGAACCGGTCACCAAGGGCCAGACGGCGTCGTCTTCCTACAAGCCGGCCATCCTGTCGAACGGCTTGCGCACGCTGGTTCCGCCGCATATCGATGCCGGCACTCGAGTCGTCATCGCGACCGAAGACAATTCCTATGTCGAGCGCGCGAAGAGCTGATCTTCGCACTTATCGCTGCTTGAGAGAGGCCCGGTGTTTCAGGAAAGGAATGCCGGGCTTTCTGCATTCGTTTGAAACCTAGTGGCCAGCGATCACCTGGGCGAGAATGACATAGACCGGAATGCCGAGCAGGATATTGAGCGGGAACGTAATTCCCAATGCCAGACTGAGCGAGATTGCCGGTCGGGCCTCCGGAACCGCCAGCCGCATCGCGGCAGGAACCGCTATGTAAGAGGCGCTTGCCGCAAGCGTCATCAGGAGCGCTGTGTTACCGGCAGCAAGCCCTATGCTGGTTGCCATCAGGCCAGCAAGCACTGCGCCCGTCAGAGGCATGAGCACCGCAAAGCTCAGATAACCTGGCGTCAGGTCTTTCCAGCCCGTCCTCAATCCGCGCCCGGCCTGGGCACCAAGATCCAGCAGGAAGAGGCAGAGTGCGCCTGTAAATGGGGCGACCAGGAAGGGTTCCACGCTCTGCATGCCCGCCTTTCCCGAAATCAATCCAATGACAAGGGTGCCCAGCAGGATGACGATGGTCTGGTTCAGGAAAACCTCGCTCAGCAGTGATTTCAGGCCCGGTGGGTGGGCTGTCGTTCCGGATTGTCGGGCAGCTGTGGCGCGCGCCCGATAGATCAGCAGAAGCCCCGTCAGGATGGCCGGCGTCTCCATGATTGCTGCGACGGCGACCATGGAGCCATCATGCTTTATCCCCAGCGCGGTCAGAGCGCTTGCCGCGGCGACGAATGTGACGATGGAAATGGAGCCATAGTGGGCGGCGACCGCAGAGCGCTCGATCGCTCCAAGGTGAGAAACATGGCGCAGCAGCCGTTCGCCGATCAATGGCATCATGGCCGAGAGCGCTATGCCAGCCAGCAGCAGCCAGAGAATCTCGGTGCCCTTGCCGTCAAGCGAAAGGGCGGCGCCTCCTTTGAAGCCGATGGCCAGTATGAGGTAGACCGCGAGCACCTTGTTTGCGCCCTCAGGAAGAGCGAGGCGTGCGCCGGCAAGGGTGGCAAGAAGGCCGAGGAGAAAGAACAGTACCGGTGGCGAGAGGAGATTGGCGGTGGCGATCTCTGTGAAGACGGTCATGACGCTGAACCTGATGGCTGGGAAACAAAGAAAAACGGCCCGCAGGAGGCCCGAAAAAAGACCGGTAAGCATCGCTTACCGGTCTCTGACAAACGTATCTGGCGCTGCTACGGCTACGGCGCCCGAACGTCCGTGCTTGTGATTAGCGTATCGTCGAGAGCTGCTTGCCGAAGGGCAAGGACATGGACCGCCCCTTGGATGATCCTGTCATTTCCGCCCGCTCCAGCATCGCGATCTGTTCCTTCAAGTGAAGCTTTATCTTCTTCAAGGAGCGGACACGGATCCCATCCGGCCGCGGGCGCCGTTGCTCGTCGTCGATCTTGTTGGCGATCAGGGCGTGGCGCGCTTTGAGGGCTTTGAGCAGTTGCATCATGGGCGGTCTCCTTTTCTACAAGGCAACTATCGCCGATCGGACTTGATTGGGCCAATTCATTGATTATATGCAATCGATAGATTTTAGCTATGAGAATACGATGCCGTATCGTCCCAGTCACCGACAGTTGGAATATCTGGTCGCGTTGGGCGATACGGGCCATTTTGGCGAAGCAGCGCGACGTTGCAACGTGTCCCAGCCGACGCTCTCGGTGCAGGTGGCTCTGCTCGAAAAGCAGTTGGGCGCCGCACTGATCGAGCGGACGCCGGGTCAGGTCGCGCCGACCCCGGTGGGGGCCGAGGTGATTACCGCAGCGCGCGTCATCCTGCATGGTCTGGACGAGATCCGGGCCTTGGCCGCCGGTTCGAAGGGCAATCTCGGAGGGACGCTTCGATTGGGTGTGGTCCCTTCTTTTGGTCCCTATTTCCTGCCCTATCTGCTGCCGCAGTTGCACAAGGAACATCGGGATCTCAAGGTCTACATCCGCGAAGATCGGCCACGTCCGCTGGAACGCGCCGTGCTGGAGGGGGAAACGGATTGCGCCCTGGGACAGATACCGGATCAGGAAGAGCTCTTTTCATTTCGCACCGTCTGCCATGAGAAGATCTATCTCGGGGTGCCCAGGCAGCATCCACTGGCGCGGCTCGAGCGTGTGCCGGTCGCGGCGCTGAAGGGAGAAAGATTGCTGACGCTTGGGCCGGGACACCGATTGCTAGATGATGTTCGCCGACTGGCCAGCATATCGGGTGCGATGCTGGCCGAGGACTATGAAGGCTCCAGCCTCGATGCGCTGCGGCAGATGGTGTCCATCGAAATGGGGCTGTCCCTGTTTCCGGAACTCTATGTCCGGTCCGAATTCGGCAAGGAACAGAATGTCCGCCTGTTGACCCTCGACGGCTGGGCGGGGGAGCGGCATATCGGTTTCTTCTGGCGCAAGTCGAGCGCGCGCGGCGCGCACTACGAGGCACTGGCCCTCTTGGGCAAGACGGTTGCCCAGTCGCTGTTCTGACCGCACTTTGCCAAGCAAAAAAACCCCGGTGCGGGGCACCGGGGTTGTCTATCCGTCAATCGATCAGGCGATGCCGCCCAGGCACATGTATTTCAGCTCGGTATAGTCGTCGATGCCGTATTTCGAGCCTTCGCGACCGAGACCGGACTGCTTGATGCCGCCGAACGGGGCGACCTCGGTGGAGATCAGGCCGGTGTTGATGCCCACCATGCCGTATTCGAGCGCTTCTGCGACCCGGAAGATCTTCGCCACGTCCTTCGAGTAGAAGTAGGAGGCCAGACCGAACTCGGTGTTGTTGGCGAGCTTGATGACTTCCTCTTCCGTCTCGAACTTGAAGAGCGGTGCGACCGGGCCGAAGGTTTCCTCGACGGCGACCTTCATGTCGGAGGTGACGCCGGTGAGGATCGTGGGCTGGAAAAACAGGCCGCCCTGATCGGCCGGCTTGCCGCCAAGCGCCACCTTGGCGCCCTTGGAGACGGCGTCGGCGACGTGTTCCTCGACCTTCTTCAGGGCATTGGTGTCGATCAGCGGGCCGGTGGTCACGCCTTCGGCAAAGCCGTCCCCCACCTTCATCTGGCCGACGCGCTCGGCAAGCTTGGCGGCGAAGGCGTCATAGACGCTGGACTGGATGTAGAGGCGGTTGGCGCAGACGCAGGTCTGGCCGGCATTGCGGTATTTCGAGATCATCGCGCCTTCGACGGCGGCGTCCAAGTCCGCGTCGTCAAAGACGATGAACGGGGCGTTGCCGCCGAGTTCAAGGCCGAGCTTCATGATCTGGTCGGCACCCTGGCGCATCAGGATGCGGCCGACATTGGTCGAGCCTGTAAAGGTCAGCTTGCGGACCTTGTCGTTGTCGCAGAATTCCTTGCCAACCATGGCGGCGTCGGTCGAAGTGACGACCGAAAAGACGCCGAGCGGCAGGCCGGCGCGTTCGGCGAGGATGGCAAGCGCCAGGGCCGAGAGCGGGGTCTGGGCGGCGGGCTTCGACACCATGGCGCAGCCGACGGCGACGGCGGGCGCCATCTTGCGTGCCAGCATGGCGTTGGGGAAGTTCCACGGCGTGATGGCGCCGACCACGCCGACCGGCTGGCGGATGACCAGGATCCGCTTGTCGGCCTGGTGACCGGGGATGGTGTCGCCATAGACGCGCTTGGCTTCCTCGCCGAACCATTCGACGTAAGAAGCGCCGTAGAGGATTTCCCCGCGGGCTTCCGGCCAAGGCTTGCCCATTTCCATCGTCAGGATGGTAGCCAGGTCGTCGGCATTGTCGACCATCAGGTCGAAGAGCTTGCGCAGCACGCCGGCGCGTTCCTTGCCGGTCTTCTTCGCCCAGGTCTTCTGCGCCTTGTCGGCGATTTCGATCGCGCGGGCGACCTCCGCCTTGTTGAGGTCGGGGAGAACGGCGATCACGTCGCCGGTCGCCGGATTGGTTACTTCAAAGGTCTTGCCGCTTTCGGATGCCGACACCCACTCGTCGCCGACAAGAGCCTTGTCGGTGGCAAGCGAAGCATCCTTGAGCTTCGAGGCCAGGATGTTGGAAATGGTCATTAGTTCTTTTCTCCCACAACTTCGCGGATCGAGGCTTCGATGATGTCGAGCGCTTCGTTGAAGACCTCGTCCTGGATGGTGATCGGCGACAGGAAGCGGATGACGTTACCATAGACGCCGCAGGTCAGGAGGATAAGCCCCTTGTCCAGCGCCTTCAGGCGGATGGCGTTGGTCAGGTCGGCATCCGGCTTGGTCGAGCCGGCATGGGCGAATTCGACGGCGACCATGAAGCCCGGACCACGGATGTCGGAGATCTGTGGAATGTCGGCGCGCAGGGATTCGAGGCGCTGCTTGAGACGACCGCCGAGCTGGTTGGCGCGATCGCAGAGCTTCTCTTCCTCAATGACGTCGAGCACGGCATGGGACGCGGCGATCGCCAGCGGGTTGCCGGCATAGGTGCCGCCGAGGCCGCCGGGGCCGGGTGCATCCATCAGTTCGGCGCGGCCGGTGACGGCGGACAGCGGGAAGCCGCCGGCAAGGCTCTTCGCCATGGTCATCAGGTCTGGCTGGACGTCATAGTGCTCCATGCCGAATAGCTTGCCGGTGCGGGCAAAGCCTGTCTGCACTTCGTCGGCGATCAGCAGGATGCCGTGCTCGTCGCAGATCTCGCGCACTGCCTTCATCAGCGCGCGCGGTACTTCGTAGAAGCCACCTTCGCCCTGAACCGGCTCGAGAATGATTGCGGCGACGCGCTTCGGGTCAACGTCGGCCTTGAACAGCTTGTCGAGAACGTCGAGAGAACTCCTCGACGCTGATGCCGTGCAGTTCGATCGGGAAGGGCACGTGGAAAACGTCGCCCATCATCTGGCCGAAGCCGACCTTGTAGGGAACGACCTTGCCGGTCAGTGCCATGCCCATGAATGTGCGGCCGTGGAAGGCGCCGGTGAAGGCGATGACGGCCGAGCGGCCGGTGGCGCAACGGGCGATCTTGACGGCATTTTCGACGGCTTCGGCGCCGGTGGTGGCGAAAATGGTTTTCTTCGGGCCGGCGATCGGGACGATCTTGTTCAGACGTTCGGCCAGCGCGACATAGTTCTCATAAGGCATGACTTGGTGGCAGGTGTGGGTGAAGCAGTCGAGCTGCTTCTTCACCGCCTCGATCACCTTCGGGTGGCGATGGCCGGTATTGAGAACTGCGATGCCGCCGGCAAAATCGATGTAGCGACGACCCTCGACGTCCCAGACCTCGGCATTTTCGGCCTTGGCGGCATAGATCTGCGTGGTCATGCCGACGCCGCGCGAGATGGCATCGTTCTTGCGAACTGCGATTTCGGAGTTCTTCATTTTCTCGTTCCTCTGGTGAGCGGTTGACCCTGGGCGTCGGCCATTTGTGTTCGATCGCAAGGCTGCAATATTTCCTACATTTTTTCTGTAGACTTGCAATATGGATTGTACCAATTATCACGCATGCCAGTGACATCGCGCTGAGAGGGTTCGATCCGCATGGATGATATCCGTTTCAAGATCGCTGAGGCTGCCCGGATGGCGGGGGTGTCCCCTTCGACGCTTAGACTATGGGAAACGCAAGACCTTATTCAGCCGATCCGGACCCCCTCCGGTCAGCGGCTTTATGACCGTGCGTTGTTGGAGCGTTTGAAGACGATTGCCTGGCTGCGTAGCGAGAAGGGGCTCAATCCCGCGGCGATTCGGCAGAGCCTCCATGATGAGGATGCGGCGGATGAGGCAGCCGGTCCCGAGAGGGATGCGGAAGACGGTGCCGTGCCGACGGAGTTTCCGGTCGGTCTCAAGATCCGACGCTTGCGGCGGGATGCGGGCAAGACGCTTGAGGCTGTGGCGCAGGGGACCGGCGTCTCGGTGTCGCAGCTTTCCACCTTCGAGAGGACATCACAGGGGCTTTCCTTCACCGCGTTGCATGGCGTTGCGGCGTTTTTGGGCACGACGCTTGCTTCGCTCAGCGGTCAGGAACAGGGCCTAGGCGGGGAATCCCTGATCCGCGACGGCAAGTGGCCGACCTGGCCGACCACGTCCTCTGGAGTAAAGGTCCAGGTGCTGGCCGAAGGCCGCAACCAGATGGAGTGCAACCGCTTCCAGCTGGCACCGGGTGCTTCCAGTGAAGGGGCCTACCAGCATGAAGGCGAAGAGTTCATCCATGTGTTGTCCGGCAGCCTGGAGATCATTCTCGATGGAGACCGTTTCTTCGAGTTGCATGCCGGCGACAGCTTTTATTTCGAAAGCCGCAGACCGCATTCCTGGCACAACAGTTTTGACGGCGAGACGGTGCTTCTTTGGATCAACACGCCCGCCACGTTCTGACCCGCGCGGCCGCGCCCGGCCCTCTTGATCTCTCGCTTGGCAAAGAAAAACCCGACGACCGTCTACGGTCGGCGGGTTTCAAGTTTTCAGATGTGATCGCTGTTACAGGCCAGCCTTCCTGTCGAAGGCATAGCCGCCGCCGATGGCGACGTTAAGCGCCACATAGTCGGCTGCCATTTGCTGGACGGCCTGGGCGAGGCTCGCCTGCGCGGTCGAGACCGAGCGCTGGGCATCCAGCACGTCAAGCAACGAGGATGCGCCATCCTTGTAACTCGCCGTTGAGAGTGCCAGCGCCTCTTCATAGGAGCGGACGGTTGCTGTCAGTGCGCTCACGGTCCGGCTGTCGCGGTTGACAGCGGCAAGGGCATTCTCGACCTCTTCGACGGCATTGAGCACTGCTGCCTTCCAGGCGAGATAGGCGCCGCGGGCAGAAGATTCGGCGATGTCGACATTGGCTTTGAGACGACCTCCGTCGAGGATCGGCAGTGTCAGGCTTGGACCGAAGGACCAAGATGTAATGCTGCCGGCAAGTGACTTGGTCGAAATCCACGAGGGCGAGATCGAGCCGCCAAGCGTGATCGACGGATAAAGTTGTGACTCGGCGACGCCGATCTCGGCGACGGCTGCCGCAAGCTCGCGTTCGGCCCTGCGGATGTCCGGCCGGTTGCGGATGAGGTCTGCCGGGACGCCGGCATTGACGCTGCGGCGAGCGATTGGCTGGGGTGCGCCCTTCTGCAGGTCGGCGATCAGCGCCGAAGCCGGCAGGCCGAGCAGCGTGGCGATACGGTGTGCAGATCTGCGGAAATTGGTTTCGAGACCTGGCAGGTCGGCAAGTGTCGAGTTGACGAGACCCTCCGACTGCACCACGTCGAGGCGCGATGCGGCGCCGGCCTCGAGCTGCAAACTCGTGAGATCCAGCGTCTCGCGCCGTGAAGCCAGGTTCTTGCGGGCGATCGCGATGCGTTCCTGATAATAGCGCGCATTGATATAGGAGGTGACGAGGTCGGACAGGTAGGACAACTTGGCGACATCCGCGCTGGCATAGGCGGCATCGAGCGAGGCAGTGGCCCCTTCCTTGGCACGGCGATATTGACCGAAGAGATCCAGCAGCCAGGACACGCCCAGGCCGGCGCTGGCCGTCGAAGTCGTATCTGTGGTGCGCACTCTATAGTCGCCGGTGCCCCCGGACTTTGAAATTGATTCGTCGCCCGCCAGGTTCAACGAGGGCAGGCCCCCGGCGCCGGCGACAACGACGCCGGCTTCCGCAGCAGCTATGCGCTCGAGAGCCTGAAGAACGTCGAGGTTCTGGTTGAGCCCCTGTTCCACCAGGCTATTGAGGCGCTTGTCGTTGAATGCGGTCCACCAGGCAGCCATGGCAACCTCGCCATTGCTTCTCTTGCCGCCTTCGGTGAACTTTTCCGGAAGTGGAGTCTGCGGTGGCGTGTGGTCCGGACCGGTCACACAGCCGGACAACAGCAGCAGGGCGAGGGGTGCGGCTACGCGAATGGATAGCATCGTCTAATCCTAGATTGCATTGAGAGTGTCGAACGCAGGGTTCAAGATCTTCGTGACCTGTTGCCGCGCGCCCCGTGCCTCAACTGCGTCGCGATTCGTGAATCGCGACGCAGATATTCTTTTAACCTAGCAAGTCATTGACTGTCATGACAGTGCCTCATTCGTTTTTGCTCGGCTTGTGAGCTTCCTTATGATGACGAAGAAGGACGGTACGAAGAAGATGCCGAGCAGGGTCGCCGCCAGCATGCCGCCAAGCACGCCGATGCCGATTGCGTTCTGCGCCGCAGAGCCGGCACCGGTTGCGATCGCCAGCGGCACGACGCCGAGGATGAAGGCGAGCGAGGTCATGATGATCGGCCGCAGGCGCAAGTGTGCTGCTTCCAGCGTTGCCTCGAGCAGATCAGCGCCACGATCCATGCGTTCTCTGGCGAATTCAACGATCAGAATTGCGTTCTTCGCGGCAAGGCCGATCGTGGTGAGCAGGCCGACCTTGAAGTAGACGTCATTGGCCTGCCCGAAGAAATGCGCCGCGGCGAGAGCTCCCAGTACGCCCACCGGCACCGCCATGATGACCGAGAACGGGATTGACCAGCTTTCATAGAGGGCGGCCAGGCAAAGGAAGACGATCAGGACCGAGAGAGCATAGAGCATGGGGGCCTGAGAGCCAGACAGGCGCTCCTGGTAAGAGATCCCCTGCCACGCGACCGAGTAACCCCCACCGAGGTTTGCCGTCAGGCGTTCCATTTCGTCCATTGCATCGCCCGAGCTCACGCCAGGCCCTGCAGCTCCATCCAGTGAAATCGCACTCGTACCGTTGAAACGGGCCAGAGTAGGAGGACCTCCGACCCAGGAAACCTGGCTGAACGCGGAGAACGGCACCATCTCGCCGCCGGCATTTCGGGCATACCAATGACCAAGGTCGTCCGGCTGCATGCGATAGGGGGCGTCACCTTGCACATAGACGGGCTTCAATTCGTTGTTGAGCGTGAAATCGTTCACGTCCCGGCCGGCAAAGATCGTCGACAGCATCGAATTGACAGTGGCGAGGTCCACGCCCATGGCACCCATCTTCTCCTGGTCCAGCAGGACCTTCAGCTGGCTTTCGGCATCCGGGCTGTTGGATCTGAGCGAGCTGACTTTTGGACTGGAGCTTCCCAGTCCGATGAGTTGCTTTGAGGCCGCCGTCAGGGCTTCGGTGCCCGTGTTGCCGCTATCGACCAGATACATGGAGAAGCCGCTGGACGTGCCGAGACCCGGGATGGCCGGCGGCTGAAGCGGGAAGACCATGGCGTCGCGCAACGTGAAGAAATAGCCCATTGCGCGCTGCACCACAGCGGAGGCTGCGAGTTCCGGCGCCTTACGTTCACCGAAGTCCTTGAGCTTGGCGAACACCAGCGCATAATTCTGGCCTTGACCAACGAAGCTGAAGCCGGACACGGCAAAGACGTCCTGAATGGCGTCCTTTTCCTGCTCGAGATAGTAGTCCTCGATCTTCTTGATGACTTCTTCTGTGCGCGCCGCCGTCGCCCCGTTGGGAAGCTGGACGATCGTCATCAGGACGCCCTGGTCCTCCTGCGGGAGAAAGGAGCTCGGCATACGCATGAAGATCCAGGCGCAGCCGCCAATAACAACCGCGAACATCAGCATGACGCGCATCGGACGCTTGAGCAGGTATCCGATGCTGGACACATAGCCGTTGGTGGTGCGGTCAAAATTTCGATTGAACCACGCGCCGAGCCCTCGGCGTTCCTTGGTGTGGTCGATGGGCTTCAGCATGGTGGCGCAGAGCGCCGGAGTCAGCACGATGGCCACAACGGCCGACAGCAGCATTGCCGAGACGATGGTCACGGAGAACTGGCGATAGATGATACCAGTCGAGCCGCCGAAGAAGGCCATCGGAATAAACACTGCGGTGAGGACCAGGGCGATGCCGATGATCGCGCCGGTGATTTCACCCATCGATTTTTCGGTCGCCTCCAGCGGCGACAGACCTTCTTCGGACATGATGCGCTCGACGTTCTCGACCACGACGATCGCGTCGTCGACGAGTAGACCGATCGCCAGAACCATGGCGAACATAGTGAGCGTATTGATCGAATATCCGGTCAGCGCGAGGATTCCGAATGTCCCGAGCAGAACGACGGGTACCGCGATCATCGGGATAATGGTCGCACGCAGGTTCTGCAGGAAGATCAGGAGAACGAAGAAGACGAGTACGATTGCCTCGATCAGCGTGTGCACCACTTTCTCGATCGAGAGCTTCACGAACGGGGAGGTATCGTATGGATAGGTGATGATGACGTTTTCGGGCAGGGTCGGAGCAATCGCCGCCAGGGCGGTCTTGACGCGATCCGCCGTGTCTAGGGCGTTCGCACCGGTTGCCAAGTTGACCGCGAAACCCGTCGCTGGTTTGCGGTTTGCCCGCGTGTTCGTGGTGTAGCTCTCTTGACCGATTTCGATCCGGGCGACGTCGCTCAGGCGAACCGTCGCACCGTCGGTCTCGACCTTCAGGATAATCGATTCGAAATCCGAAACGGATCGAAGTTGGCTTTGAGCGGTCACCGTCACATTCAATTGTTGGCCGGCCGCGACGGGCTGGCTGCCGAGCGAGCCAACCGAGACTTGGGTGTTCTGGGCCTGAATGGCGTTGGTGACATCGTTCGGCGTCAGCTGGAACTTGTTGAGCTTGAATGGGTCAAGCCAGACGCGCATCGCATAGCCGGTGCCGAAGACTTCGATGCTTCCGACCCCTTCAAGGCGCTTGATCTGGTCTTCGATCTGCGAGGAGAAAATGTCGCCCAGTACGACCGGCATGCGGGCGCCGTCTGTCGAAACCAGAGCGCCCACCAACAGGATACTTGAAGTCGAGCGGGTGACCGAAAGGCCGGCAGACTGGACAACGTCCGGGAGCTGCGACTGCACGAGCTGCAGCTTGTTCTGCACCTGAACCTGCGCAATGTCGGGTTCGACGCTGTTACCGAAGGTCAGGGTTACCGATGCCCTGCCAGTGCTGGACGAGGAAGTCATGTAGGTCAGGTCGTCAAGTCCGGTCATGCCGTCTTCGATAATCGATGTGACAGACTTCTCCACCGTTTCGGCACTGGCGCCGTTGTAGGTGGCGGAGATGCGCACCGTGGTCGGCGCGATTTCCGGATATTGTGAGATGGAGAGTGTGGAAATAGCCAGAACTCCGCCCAGCATGATCACGATCGCGATCACCCAGGCAAAGATTGGACGGCGAATAAAAAACTTGGCCATTGGTTACCCCTTAGCGCCTTGATACTGCCTGCCGCGCACCGTTCAGGGTTTTGCGGCCGGGGTTGCTTCTGGTGCCTTTGGCGCCTCAACGACGAACCCATTGTCATCGACGGTTGCTTCCACGGGAGCCACAGGGGCGCCATCGCCGATCCACTGGAAGCCGTCGACGATCAGCTTGTCGCCATCACTGATTCCTTCCGTGACCAGCCAGTTGTTGCCGGATACGGTGTTCTCGGTGAAGGTGCGTGTTTCCACCGCGTTGTCGGAATTCACGAACTTGGCGGTCAATGCGCCGCGGGCGTCGCGGTTGGCGGCACGCTGCGGGATGAGATAGCCGTTCTCCTTGCCCACCGTGACGGAGGCCCGGACATACATGCCGGGCAAGATGAGATCGTCGGGATTGTCGAAGACCGCGCGGATCGAATAGGTGCCGGTTGTTTCGCTGACCGCCATTTCCGACATGTCGAGCTTGCCGACATGCGGGTATTCGATGCCGTCTTCGAGTGTCAACTTGATATCTGCCGTTTCGTCGCCGTTGCTCAACTGGCCGGCGGCGATCGCCTGTTTCAGGCGCAGGAGGTTGGCGCTCGATTCCGTCAACTCGATATAAATCGGATCGAGGCGGCGCAAGGTGGTCAGAGTTTCGGCCTGGTTTGCCGTCACGACATTGCCGATCGAGAATTTCGACGCGCTTGTCACGCCTTCGAAGGGTGCGTGGATTTCCGTGAGGTCGAGGTTGATCTGCGCGGCGTTCAGGGCTGCCTTGGCCTCGGCGACATTGGCCTTAGCCTGAAGCAGGGTGACCTTCGCATTCTCGAATTCAATCTGCGTCGCACCGCTGCCGACCAGCCGCTCGTAGCGGGCAAGATTGGCCTCCGCGCTCGGAATGCTGGCTTCGGCCTTTGCCAGACTCGCCTGCGCCTGGGCGACCTGGGCGCGATGGGTGTCATCCTCGATCTTATAGAGGAGGGCACCCTCCTTCACTTGGTTGCCTTCCTTGAACGAAATTTCCTTGATGATGCCGCTGACGCGCGGGCGGATCTCTGCGACTTGGAATGCTGCCGCTCGTCCAGGCAATAGCGTGGTCAGAGGTTGCTCCGCCTTCTTCATGATGAGAACGCTGACCGGCGACGGCGGGCGTTCAGTACCAGCGCCGGCTCCGGCCGGCGCCTTGCTTGCGGTGTCTGCATCGTTGCAGCCCACCAGAATGGCGGAGAGTGCCAAAAGCGCTGCGGTCAGCTTGAGGTGTCTTTTCATTGTCTTTTCCGGGTCATCAGTTGGGCGGAGCAAATCCAGTGCTCCAGCATGAGGGGCAGCCGTGGAAATTAACTCCTGTTAATTACCGGACCAAGCGCCTGACTGGGCAATGGGATAAAAACTCAAGATCGATTGCAAAGTGACGTATTCGAGTTATCGTCACTTTGCAAGGGGGCTTTGCAGTGCGGCATTGATAAGGGAGACAACATCTTCGCAGCGTGTTGCCAATATGTCAGCCTTCTCATTTGCGATCATCACGGGATGCAGAACACAGGCGAGGGCAAAAAATGCCGAACTCGCCGCCTTGCGGCTGTCGCTCACCTTGTAGATGCCTTCTGCAATTCCGTCTTCAACGATGGCCGTCAGATCCGCGAGGAGCATGTCCCTGTAACGATGGCCACATTGCAGGTCGTTTTGGGCTGTCAGGAGGACCATTTCAAAAAGGTGCGGATTTTCCTCCAGGTCACGCAAGTGGCTTTCCATCAACTGCTTGACGAGCTTCGAGGAGACGTTCCGGCGCCGCCTTCGCAGCGTCATAGCCGCCGAGGCGGTCAATCATCTTCTCGACATGGCGGGCCGAAATGGCGTCGACCAGGTTTGTTTTCGAACCGAAGTGCTTGAACACATTGGCGGGCGACATGCCAAGCGCGTTGGCAATGTCGGCGATGGCCACACTGCCATAGCCTCGGGTGCGAAAGAGGTGTTCGGCTGTGTTGAGGATGTCCTCGCGCGTCTCCTCGGCTGGCCGGCGGTGCCGCCGTGCCGCTGAGGGCGCGCCGCCTTCGCGCGATGCGTCGGCCTTGGTTGATCTTGCCCTTTCGCGCGCGATTGGCACGGTCGGTCAGCTCCTTGGGAAGTAGGGGGCGAGGTTCATGCGAACGCGGTCGCGCGGTGTCTCGCAACGGTCGTCCGGCACAAACTGAAGCCCGGTGATGGTCTCGTAGGCCTTTATATAGACCTTGGAGGTTTCCTCGACCAGTTCGAGCGGGATTTCCGGGATCTCGTCCTTGTAGGGGTCGCAGCGCTCAGCGACCCAGGACCGGACGAAATCCTTGTCGAAGCTTGCCGGACGCTCACCCTTCTCGAAGCTCTGCTGATAGCTGTCGGCAATCCAGTAGCGGCTGCTGTCCGGGGTGTGGATCTCGTCGGCGAGCAGGATGTTGCCCTCGGCATCGGTGCCGAACTCGTATTTGGTGTCGACCAGGATCAGGCCGCGCCGCGCTGCGATTTCCTGGCCGCGGGCGAACAGCGCCAGGGCATAGGCGGAGACCGTGTCCCACTGCTTCTGCGTCAGCAGGCCTTCCGATAGGATCTGTTCGGCGCTCAGCGGCTCGTCATGGCCGCCATCGAAGGCCTTGCTCGTCGGGGTGATGATCGGCTGCGGCAGGACCTGATTGTCGCGCAGGCCGTCCGGTAGGGTGATGCCGTACATGGCGCGCTCGCCCTTCTTGTAGAGCGTCAGAACCGAGGTGCCGGTCGTGCCGGCGAGATAGCCGCGCACGACGATTTCGACCGGCAGAATGTTCAGCCGCTTGCCGACAACGACATTGGGGTCGGGATAGGTGATGACGTGGTTGGGGCAAATGTCGGCGGTTTCCTCGAACCAGTAGCGCGCCGTCTGGGTCAGCACTTGTCCCTTGTAGGGAATGCAGGTGAGGATGCGGTCGAAGGCGCTCAGCCGGTCGGTCGAGATGATGATGCGACTGCCGTCTGGCAGATCGTAGTTCTCGCGCACCTTGCCACGATAGTAGTTCGGGAGTTCCGGGAAATGTGCTTCGGAGAGAATGCGCAACGGCGTTACCCTTTGATCAGCGGGTCAAAACGGCCGATGTGCCAGCCGGACCGTGGTTTTGAGCCGGGCGAAGTTGTGGCGCGGCGGCTTCTGTAAGGCCGGTACCGCAAGCCGGCGTCTTTTTCAAAGAAAAAAGCGCGTGACCCAAGGCCACGCGCTTCGTGTTCATTCCTTCGGAACAGCTCCGCGGGCCATCAGGCGAAGGTCAGGCGGTTCACTTCGGTCATGCGTGAGACAAGACCGTTCGAGCGAATGCCCTTGATTACCGATACGACCGAGAAGGTGATCACGGCTTCGGCGACGAAGACCGGGAAGTAGGCCGCGACCCAGGTTGCCCAATCGGTCACGGCAAAGCTGTCGTTCGAGATCATCAGCCAGAAACCGACCATGGCGGAAACGCCGGCATAGTAGACGGCGTCGATGCGCAGGACCTTGCCGAGGCTGAAGCGGTCGCGAATGTTCGCGTCGAACAGGCGGCGGCCGAAGCTGTAGTGAGCGGCGATCATCGGCACCATCAAGGACAGAGCGTTGACGCCGAGATGCGGGATGTCGCCTGGCTCGAAGAGGACAGCCTGCAGGACGAGGCCAAGCGCGAAACCGAGCATGGCCGGCGCAAAGCCGAACAGCATGTAGATGGTCGTGGCGCCGATCAGGTGGAGCTCGGAGGGGCCAACGGGCAGGTGCCAAATCTGCATCATGGCGGAGAATCCGACAGCAGCCAGGATGGCCTTCGGCACGACCAGCGGGTTCCTGACGATCGCCGGGAGCTGGGCGGCCACGAGGGCAAGGGCGGCCGCGTTCGCCAGGGCGAGGCGCGCCGGATCAATGATTCCAACTTCGATATGCATGTGTCATTCCTTTCGTCCGCGCCCACCGCGCGGTTTTTCAGTGGATGCCGCTTTCGCGGCGCGTGCGATGGCAGGTCTCCTGGCTCGCGGGTCCTCGTTCGGTCCGCCTTATCAGCCGTTTCCGGCCAATGGCATTCTGGACGTCACTCTCCGCTTACAGTTGCGGGGGCAGCCACGGTTTCGGCCCCTGATGGGTAGTCCTCACCGTATTCCCTCTTCGTCCGCCTCTCCGTTCGGTTTGGCGGAACCATCACGATCACACTAATAGGATCAATGCGCGGCGCATGTCCAGAAGCGTCATCCTTTTTGCCGCGATGCCGATCCAGGGTGCGTGCCCTGAGCAATCATGGGGAGAGGCCATCGTTGCATCTGACAAACGTCATTTTGCCGCATTGTCGCCCCCTGTCGCAGACGATAGGGGTGACAGAAGTCAATAAAGTGTATGCCCGGAAAGGATGAAGCGATGATTGCGCGAATGATCCATCATGTGCCGGTGTTCGGCTGGATGCTGAAGGAGGCCGTCAGCGGTCCGACCACAGCGAAGATCCTTTTCGTCGTCAATCTGCTGCTCGTCTGGCTGCTCGCCATTCTCGCCTTCGGTTACCCCGCTATCATCATTCCTGCGCTGGCGGCGGTGCCGACGGTGTTCGTAATCTTGCTGCTTATCACCAAGGGATGATGTACCGCGGGGCTTGGCGGCCCGATGTTTGCCGTCAGGCCAGCGCAACCGGGTCGTGATAGTAATGGAGAGCTTGGGCGCGCAGGCAGTTGCTGCGAGCTTGAAATGCAGGATACGGCCCCCATATAGGTTTTATCGCGCTATCTCAGCTTCCGGCGCATCCGCTACCGATTGCAGATGATGATGGCAAAGCGCGGTCGGGAATTCTCTCTTCGTTTCAGTCACTTGAGAGAAATGACAGTTTTTTGACAAAACCCT
>NZ_CAXHYK020000002.1:0-55458 GCF_964021225.1 Rhizobium arsenicireducens
TCAAGTTACGCATAAACGCAAGTGCGCCCTTCTCAACTCAATCGCTTCGCTCTTTCGTCGCTCGGTGTGGCGCTTGTGGCAAGGTTGATGCGATGAACTGAAGGCCGGATTTTGCTGCAAAAGCAGCGAATTTGCAAGGTGACACAAGATGCTGCGGTCAGAAACGCTTGAGCCGGGTGTGTCTTCGTATAATCTGACCGCAAGCGGAGGGAAGTGAAGATGGCAAATGACAATAGCCCGGCATTGGCGCTTCTGATCGACGGCGACAATGCTTCTCACAAGATCGTCGCCGGCCTTCTTGCTGAAATCGCCAACTATGGAACCGCCAGTGTCAAGCGCATCTATGGCGACTGGACCAAGCCGAACCTGAATGGCTGGAAAGAGTGCTTGCTGGAACATTCCATCCAGCCGGTCCAGCAATTCGCCTACACGGCCGGCAAGAACGCCACCGATGGCGCAATGATTATCGACGCTATGGACCTGCTTTATACCGGGCGCTTTTCCGGCTTCTGCATCGTCTCAAGCGATAGCGATTTCGCCCGCCTCGCCGCGCGCATCCGCGAACAGGGCGTCACCGTCTATGGCTTCGGGGAGCGAAAGACGCCCCGCCCCTTCATCACCGCTTGCGACAAGTTCGTTTATTTCGACGTGCTCAACACGGCCGGGGAACAGAAGGAAGCGGAAGCCGTCGCCGCACCCAAGGCAGCCGCCGCCAAACCTGCGCTGGCGAAAGCGGCACTCGATCGCGCTGCTCTCGACATGCTGGCGAAAGCTGTCACCGCCTCGGCCGACGAAGACGGCCGCGCCAATCTGGCCCGCGTCGGCGCGCACCTGGCGAAACAGTCGCCGGATTTCGACGCCCGCAACTATGGCTTTCCCCGTCTCTCCGATCTGGTCGAGGCGTCGGGCATTGTCGAGGTCGAGCGCATTGGCGACAACCCGAAAATCATCATGGTTCGCCTCAAGGGTGAAGCAACCGCCCGTCCCGCGAAATAAGGAGGGAAACGACATATGGCGCGCAAGACGATCGAACAACGGTTGGCCGAACTGGACGCACAGCGCGCCAGTCTCAAGGCACGGCTCGGGAAACAGGAACGGGCGAATGACACGCGCCGCAAGGTACTGCTCGGCGCGCTCGTCCTGCACCGGCTCGAAAACTCCAACGATCCCGATTTCACCAATCGCCTGACAGCTTGGTTGCGCAAGGAACTGCCCGGCTTCCTGACACGCGACGGCGACAAGGAACTCTTTGCCGATCTGCTTGGCAAGCCTGAAGCCGCGCAACCGGCAAGCAATAATGGGGAGGCCGCTTCATGAACCAGGCGACACTTGCATGGGCCGCGTTCAAGAACATGCTGCGGCAGGCGAGACGTGATCCGATATGGGCAATGATGAGCATCATCATGTCGCCCGTTCGGCTGTTCCAATATTTGCTCGGCATGGTGATCATAATTTTCATCGTCGGCTTGGTTCTGTCGCTCCTTGCTGCTGTGATCCCGTCTCAATTGTGGCCGCTGCGCGTGGTCGCCCTTGTTGGCGTTCTGGTGGTCCTCGCCGTGCTCGCGTTCCGAATACTGACGAATCTGATGATCCAGCATTTCGGGGATTTGGACGATGCGACCCATGGTACGGCCCGCTTCGCCACCAACAAGGAAGTTGCACCCCTCACCCGCAACGGCTCCGGCCTGCTGATCGGCCGCGACGCAAAAACGGGAAAACTGATGCGCTATGACGGCCCTGCCCATCTGCTGACGATGGCACCGACGCGCACCGGCAAGGGGGTTGGAACCATCATCCCTAACCTGCTCACCGCTGACCGCTCCGTGATCTGCATCGACCCCAAGGGCGAAAATGCCAAGATCGCCGGCCGCGCCCGCCAGACCTTCGGCCCGGTCCACGTCCTCGACCCCTTCGGCGTTTCCGGCCAGCCCTCGGCCGCCTTCAATCCGCTCGACATGCTCGACCCCGCCAGCCTCGATGTCGCGGAAGATGCAAGCACCCTGGCCGACGCACTCGTGTTCGATGAGCCGGGCATGGCCGGCGAGGCGCATTGGAACGAGGAAGCCAAGGCACTGATCGGCGGCATGATCCTCCACATTGCCGTCACGGAGCCGCGTGACAGGCGAACGCTCGCCACCTTGCGCGAGAACCTGACCCTGGCTCCTGAAGCCTTCACGGCGCTCCTGAAGGACATGCAGGCGTCAACCGCCGCCTCCGGCCTGGTCGCCCGCGCCGCAAATCGTCACCTCGGCAAGTCCGACCGCGAGGCGGCCGGCGTGCTATCGGCGGCGCAGCGCCATACCCATTTCCTCGATAGCCCGCGCATGGCGGCGGTCCTCGCCCGATCGGATTTCCGCTTTGCCGATCTCAAAAGCCGCAACGTCTCGGTGTTCCTCGTCCTGCCGCCCGATCGGCTCTCGACCTATTCGCGCTGGCTGCGCCTGCTCGTCACACAAAGCCTGCTCGAAATGGCCCGCACGCCCGGCAGGCCGGCCGTGCCGGTCCTCTATCTGCTTGATGAGTTCGCTTCTCTCGGCCACCTGGCCCCGGTCGAACGCGCTATGGGCCTCATGGCCGGCTACGGCGTCCAGCTCTGGCCGATCCTGCAAGACGTTCACCAGCTCCGCGCCACCTACGGGCAGCGCGCCGGCACCTTCCTGTCAAATGCCGGCGTTCTACAGGTCTTCGGCGTCAACGATCATGAGAGCGCCCGCCTCGTCTCCGACATGCTCGGGCAATCCACGGTCGTCTTTGAAAGCATGGGCCGTGCGCTCAATTCCGAAAAGACAGGGATTTCCTACGGCGAACAGCATGTCGGCCGCCCGCTGCTCACTCCGGATGAGGTCCGCAACATGCCGCAGAACATCGAATTGCTGTTCCTGGCCGGGCAACGCCCGATCCTCGCCGGTAAGCTCGCCTACTATGCCGATTCCGAGTTCCGGGGGCTGTATGACGCTCCCTGATCGCCTCGACCATCTGCCCGGCAAAAAGCGCCGCGAGCTGGAACGCGCGGCGCAAATCCTGTTCGGTGAATTTGAGGATTCCCTAAAATCCAAGCTCTCCGAGAAAGGCAGGCGCGGCCGCATTCTCAAGCTGATCCTGTTCGGTTCCTATGCGCGCGGCGATTGGGTCGAGGATCGCAAGAGCGGCTATCGCTCTGACTATGATTTGCTCGTCGTCGTCAATTACGAGAGCTTCGGGGAACAATATGAATCCTGGGAAAAGGCGGCGGAACTGTTCCTGCAAGAACTGACCATCACGCGCCGGCTCTCTGCGCCGGTCAACTTCATCGTCCACACCTATCAGGACTTGAACGACCAGCTCGCCCACGGCCGCCCCTTCTTCGTGGACATAGCCCGCGACGGTATCGTGCTCTACGAAACGCCCGGTCATCCCCTCGCTGAGCCGAAGCCTCTAGCGCCGGAGGTCGCGAGAGAGGAAGCGCGACGACACTTTGAGCATTGGTTTCCCGACGCCGCCGAGTTTCAGGCCGGGGCCACGTTCTACCGGGATCGGGGAAATCTCCGCCTCGCTGCCTTCTCGCTCCATCAAGCCGCTGAACGCCTCTATCATTGCACCCTGCTCGTCCTAACGCTCTACTCGCCGAAATCGCATCGCCTGTCCGTTCTACGATCCCACGCGGAGAGGATCGCGCCCCGGCTGATTGAGGTCTGGCCGCGCGATACCCGTTCCGCCAAGCGCTGCTTTACCCGTCTCGATCGCGCCTATGTCGATGCGCGCTATTCCCCGGCCTACGAAATCACCGGCGAGGAACTGGCCTGGCTGGTCGACCGTGTGAAGGCGCTGCAAGAAACCGTCGCCGCGATCTGCGCCGAACGGCTCGCCGGGACATGAAAAACAGTCCCGGCGCTAAAGCAACATCTATGTGAAAAGCCGAATCGCGCATTCACTCATTCACCGATTCACTCAATCGCTGAAAAGCACAGCGGCAGATTCACTCATTCACCTAATCGGCAAATCGCCCACGCGCGGCGTGTGGCGGCCGCCCCTCGGGCGAAACGGCTAACGGTATACCGTTAGCCTATCCTGCCATCCCTTTCTCACGCGGAATAACAGCCTATTTGTTCATGTCGCGAACGACCCATTTAAAGAAGAAATAGACCGCTGCTGCCATACAAAACAGCGGCATGAGGTTGGCTAGGGTCTGCATCTATCCGTCTCGTCTGTTCCACGTTCCCCCCAGGAATTTCAATGCGGTCCCGGCGCTAACGCACCGGGGCTTTGTTACTGGCGGCCCTCCGGCTCTCTACGGCACTAGATGGGAGTGCGTTCGCCTCCGGGCCGGCGCGGCTGTCGCCGCGTCCTGCCCCCCCTGTCACGGCGTCAATGCAGCGCCGTTTTTCCGGGCCGGGGCAGCTCGCGCACCGCACCTTTGACAATCTTCCGAAGCTGTTGCCAGCCCGGAAGGTTACGCTCGGCCACGCGCTCTTGAATCGCGGTCAGTATCCAGCCGGCCGCCGCAACATCATCAGCGGTCTTGTAGGCATTGAAACGCTCGAAACAGGCAACGATACGTGGCCGTGCTGAACCTTCATCGTCCAGGCCGATCGTCGCCACAAGCGAACGCGCATCCTGATAGGCGTTCGCGATTCGCTGCTTGTCGCCGGATTCGCTCGTGGCGATCACCTTGACGGTGAAAAGCAGCATGTCCAGCAAATCGGCACTTTCATGAAACTGTGTCTTCATCCGGCCTCCTGCGCCCTGCCCCTGCCTATGCGCCCTCGAAACAGGGCCGGCCGCATCAGGGGATCAGTGATGCGCAAGAGTGCGGGAACCGGGTGTTGGAATCTCCGAGGTTAGTCGGGACACGAACGCCTTTAGCGCAAGCCTGGACATGCGCGCCCGTCACCCGGTCGCCGCAAGGTCCATCTATATCTAACCTTCCGAGGATTCCACGCCCCGGCCCGCGTCTCCACAGGCGTCAACGACTATAACGGAAAAAACTGAGAGTTTGCAGCCACCAATTGGTACGACCTGACCACGCCCGCGACGGTAGCCCCCGGCCGGCCCGCTCTGATCATATTGGGCCGTAGGGCCGGCCGGGGGCGGGTTACTTTCCTGTGCAGTTGTGCAGTTGTGCACTAACGATCGCCAAATTTCCGGGCGGCCCCTTCCCTGCTGTAAAGCTCGTCAATCGCGCGTTTGATGAGCTGCGAGTTGTCGAGGTCGAGGCGTGCCCTGAGAACGGCCACCTTTTCCACGGTGTCCCTATCGAAATAGCCGCCGATATGCTTGAGGCCGCTTCGGCTTGCAGCTCGCCCACGATCGGCGGGGGCCGGCGCGCTGCTCGCCTTCGGCTCCGGGCGCTCGTCCTGCTGTTCGGGCAGGTTCATTTTCGACAGGAAATCCTGTGCGGTCGCTTTCGTCTTCGCCATACTTTCCTCACGCTCTCTTGTGCACAGGTGCACTTGTGCTCAATTGCAATTCTGCCGCAACCCATTGCCAGAGCGCTTGCAGCTCTGCGGCGGCTTTGCCCTCCGGCTCCATTTCAAAGGCGGTCATGCCCTCCCGGCTCGCGTCCCGATGCACCTTGAAACGGTGAAGGACGGCCGGGACCATAGGAAGCCTGACCGTCTCGAACACCTGTCGGGCAATGTCTTCCTCGGCGCGGCTATTCGGCTGCGCCATCGTCAAGACGGCGGCGGCCGGCTTCTCTGTCGATCGTGCAAGGCGCGCGGTCCTGGGAAGCTGCTCATAGGCTTCGATGTCGGGCGAGCACGGTACAAGCACGAGGTCGCAGGATTCGACGGCGGCCGGCGCTTCGGTGCTCCGGGCGGGCGGGGTGTCGATGACAACCAGGTCGCAGCCGGCTTCCTCTGCCTGCCGCAACAGTTTCGGCAGCTCGATCTCGGTTGCGAAGCGCACAACGGGGAGCGGGTCTTTCCGGCGCTCGGCCCATTGTCCGGTCGATTGCTGCGTGTCCATATCCAGCACGAGGACGTTCAAGCCGGCCTTCGCACCGGCAACGCCAAGGGCTTTCGCGAGCGTCGATTTGCCGACGCCGCCTTTCTGCATGGCGATAGCTATAGTTTTCATGTGCAATACCGCATTTTTGCAAAAGCTCCGTTGTGCACAATTGCAGAGTTGAACATTGCCAGCCTATAGGCTTTCAGTCAACGGAGCTTTTGTGCAATTGATCCATTGTGCATCTGTGCACAGTCAGTTAGGCCATTCCTCGGCCGGCCAATCCCGCGACGTATGGATAACCCGCACGATCACGACGCATTCGCGGCCGGCGATCGTGCGCAGCTCATAGGCGATGATGTAGGGCAGGCGGGAGACGGACTTTTCGTAGCTTCCTGTCACGCGGCCGGGCCGGCCCATCGCCATCTCCCCAAGCGCCTTGCCTACATCTCGAATCCGATCTGCGACCCGTCGCGCGGCGGCCGGGTTGTCCTGGGCAATGAAAGCGACCTGTTCTTTGATGTCGTCCAGGGCCTCGCGGGACCATGTAACCGACCGGCTCACGCTTTGCCTGCGCGCTTGGATTCCGCCGCGTCGATTGCGGCATAGATTTCCGCCATCGCCTCGTCATGGGGCACGACTTGGCCGGCCGCCGCATCGGCCATGCCGCGCTTGATGCCGTCGATGATTTCAAGCTCGCGCTCGACATAGGCGGAAACGGCCTCGGCTGCGAGGAACGATTTGCTGCGCCGGGTGTCGGCCGCGATCCGTTCCAGCTTCGTCTTGGTTTCAGGGGAAACCCGAATCGTCATGGTGGTGCTTGCTGTCATGGTGAAACCCTCGTGTTGCACTGTGTACATGGTAGCACAGCGAGCGGGGCAGAGCAAAGGCTTTGTGCATCGGTGCAATTGTGCACAAATGCACAATTTGGACACGACCTATCCGCCTGCTTTCCTCGAAAGCCCATAGCAACGGTTCCGCGAACTCGATGCTGCGGGTTTTGCTGTGATGGTGCAGTTTGCCGGCCCGCAATATGCGCGGGCCGGAACCGCCGCAGGGCCGCGTGAGCGGCCCGAACAGCGGCGACCGCTTATGTTTGCTCTATAGGTATAAATCTAGATGGGGATTCAGTCTGGTTATCGGACTCACGTTTCATCAAACCCTTTGCGATGCGTGCGAGAGCCTGTCCAACCGGGTTATCACCCGCATCAAGCAAGGTCCGCTCATCAAGGGGCAGGGTCGCCTTGTAGGCGTCGATTGCCTCGCTCCAAGCCCTTTGGTCCTGTCCGTGATCCGCAGGCGGGGGAGCGGCCTTGCCAAACCGTCCCAGGAACTCGCGGGCCTTCTCTGGCAGGGACAGGCGATAGGCGTTGCTGGCCTGCTGCACCTGTGGGCCGCGCCCTTCGTTCCCGGTCGGCTCGTAGCGCCGCAGCCAGTCGATGAAGCCATGCGCCCGCAGGTTCTTCAGCGCCCGCACGATCGTATCACGCGATCGGCCCAGGCGGTCCATGATCGTTGTGATAGACGGCTCAAGCCGGCCGGTGCGGAAGTCGATGAGATTGACGAACAACCGCAGCACATCGAGCGCCACCGATCCTAGCGGGCCGCTGCGCTCGCCCTTCTCGTGCAAGCCGGCCTCGTTGTAGATTTCGGCCGCCTTCAAGATCGCCTGTACGTCCTTGCGCGTCGTCGGCCGCCATATCTGGCCCTCGGATCGCCCCTTGAAATGGCTGCGCCGGCGAACCGGCGTCGGGCATCGTGCAGCCGGGGGAGGGAAGACCAGGCCAAGCGCGGCCTGTCCTGCCCCCCGCCACCCAGCGCGGCGCTCATGGGCGAGCGCGGAGAGCTGGCCGGCGTCTTCTTCGGAGAGCTGGCCGGCGCTGAAGCGCGTCCACACCTCCCGCATGATTTCATCAAGCGCGTTCGCACGCGCGCAGCCGATCGCGGCCGCGATTTGCGTCCTCAACATAATGTCCTTCGTCCTTCCGTTCGGAGGACATGACGGCGTGGACGGCGGACACAGCTTTCCCGTTTCCACAAGAATCAATCTTGCGGATTGGCGTGCTCTAGCGTAGATAAGGGGAGGAACTTGGCCCCGTTTGGTGTGTCTGGCGACCCCTTAGGGTTTGTCCCTCATCTACGGTGTGTCTGACGGCCTATTAAAACGCTCGACTGCTGCTAACAGTCGGGCGTTTTGCCGTTATGTCCCTTGCTGCTTCTCGATAAGTAACCTCACGGCTTCCTCAATGATGGGCGCGCGGGATGGCGCGCCCCGTTCCTCCTTGAGCCGGTCGATTGCCTCGATCAACTCATTCGGAAGGTCTGTATAAAGGTGAGTGCGACCGGCCGCCCGCACGCGTTCACGTTGGGCGGCGACTCTGTCTCTAGCGGAGATAGCGGTTTGTCTCATACGTAACTAGTTCCGCCGATTCCCTCGATTCTGCAAGCCCTTAAAATCGCAACGTTGATTTCAAAGGGTTTTTGCGATTTCTGAGCGTAATTTCCTGACTATAAAACTCCAGTTTAAGGCGACTCGTCACCGACTCAGTGGCGATTTTTGATTTGCACCAGTGCAATTGTGCACAATTGCAGGATATTTTTGTTTCGTACGAAACAACGAGAGGCCGCCATGATCTCCGACAATCCGACCCTCAAGACCTATGAGGGGCTCTGTGGTCATTTCTACATTAATACACGCTAAGGGCATTTTGCAGGTGACGGGAAACACATGATTTCCGCTCACCGTGATCGCGGGGCAAACTGGCCACGCAATAGGGCCATTTTTTGCGCGACAAACCCTGTCGGAATGTTAGGCTGTGCGGCAACACCTGATTTGAGGTTTGTCGCACATGTTGATCGGTTACATGCGGGTATCGAGTAGTGACGAGCGCCAGTCGGTTGCCTTGCAGCGCGATGCCCTGCTCGCGGCCGGGGTCGATGAGCGCCATCTCCATCAGGATCGCGCTTCCGGAGCGCGTGATGACCGGCCGGGTCTGAAGGCATGCCTCGGCGAATTGCGCGAAGGCGATGTCCTGGTCGTCTGGAAGATAGATCGGTTAGGCCGGTCACTCTCCCACTTGATCCGCATCGTCGAGGATTTGAAGGAACGTGGTGTCGCCTTCCGATCTCTCACGGAGGCGATCGACACCACGAATTCGCACGGCGCGTTTCTGTTCAACCTGTTCGGCTCGCTTGCAGAATACGAGAGAGTGCTGATCACCGAGCGGGTCAATGCCGGCCTGGCGGCGGCTCGCCGACGTGGCCGTAAGGGCGGGAGACCTCCAACGATCGATGCGGAAAAGGTCGAGCAGGTTCTAGCTGCTTTGGAAGCTGGCGCCAGCAAGGCGTCCGTGTGCCGGACGTTCAAGGTGGCGCGCTCGACCTTGATCGACACGTTGAAGCGGACTGGATGGACAGGCCCCGGCAAGACCGGCACGCCCGAAACCGTAGTTTGACGAGTGACCGTGGCTGATGGCGTTTCTCGATGAGCAATCGCGTGCCGTTTTATTCGAACCACCCGAAGCTTATGAAGATGCGCAAGCGCGCTATGCACTGACTTCCGAGGATATTGTCTTCGTCAAGGAACATCGCCGGTCGCATAATCGGCTTGGCTTTGCGATCCAACTCGCACTGGTGCGTGATCTGGGCCGTCTGCTGCGAATAGGCGAAGTTCCACCTCAGGCGGTTGTCTCTGTTGTCGCCGACCAGCTGGGCATCGACCCTGCAGTGTTCGAGTTCTACGCCCAGCGCGACGAAACGCGCCGGGAACACGCGCGCGAGATCGTCTCTGCACTGGAGCTTCAGCCTGTCCGGACGAGTGACTATCGCGAGTTGATAACGGCGGCGGCACGCGAGGCGGCGGCCACTGAACAAGGTGCGCCGATCGCCAAGGCCGTGATCGAAGCCTTGAAGGAACGAAAGTTGCTCGTTCCTATGCCGGAGCTGCTGATCCGTCTGGCACTGGCCGGCCGGGCGGCGGCGCGTCGACAAGCCTATCGCGAATTGATCCGGGATCTGGAGCAGCCTTCGATCGAGGCGCTTGATCAGCTCCTCGCTGAGCGGGCCGGCGATCGGAGCCACCTTGGCTGGATTGCGGAAGCACCTGAAGGGGCGAAACTGAAGAACCTCAAAGGCTTGATCGCCCGCCTCGAGGTATTGCGCTCAGCCGCCATTCCCGACGACCGTCGCAAGACGATCCATGCCAATCGCTACGGCATCATCGCCAGGGATGCACGCATTCTGCATGCCCGGGAGATACGACGCCTGACATCCGAACGTCGCTACGCCACGCTGGCCGCCTTCGTCATCGAGAGACAGGCGTCGATCACCGACCTGACGATCGACATGTTCTGCAAAATGATTGGGAGCAACCGCCGCAAGGCCGAGATCAGCCGCACGGAACGCCGGCTAAAAGAGGCCGAGGTTCTTGATGGGGTGGCGCTTGAGCATCTCAAGCTCGGCGAGGCGCTTCTGGCCGCTCGTGCGAGCAAAACCGATCTTGCATCGGCGATCGCAGCCTCCCTCGGCTGGGACGGATTGGTCGCCAGCATGGCGGCAGCCAGATCTGTCGTCCACCCTGATCGCAGTAACGAATTCGACGAGCTCATCAAGCGGCACAAATCGTTGCGCAAGCTGGGCAGACTGATGTTCCGCACGTTCTCGTTCCGGTCGTTTCGTGCTGATGATCCGATCCTTGTAGCAGTGGACCATCTGCGCGCGCTCTATGGCGGCCGGAAATTGCCGGCGCAGGTGCCGCTCGCCTTTCTGACCCGCAAATGGCGACGCTGCGTGCGCCCGAACAGTGCCGATATCGACCTGCGCGCCTGGGAAGTGGCGGTCCTCGTTCACCTGCGAGAGCGTCTGAGGGCCGGTGACATCTGGGTCGAAGGCAGCCGGGCATGGCGCAGTTTCGAGGATTATCTTCTGCCTCGGCCGATCTTCGAGCTGATGCGCGCCGAGGGGCGGCTCGGGCTCGCACTCCCCGACAGCTTTGCCGAATGGCGAGCAGAACGGACCGCCACGCTCGATGCGAAGCTGAAAGAGCTGGCAAAGGCGGCGGCTGCCAATGCTATTCCGGATGCAGCGATTTCCGACAAGGGCCTGTCGATCTCGCCGATCCGCGAGGAGGAGCGCGACAGCATCGTCGCGCTCAGCCGCCGACTATATGTTCTGGTGCCACGGATCAGGATCACCAGCCTGCTTGCCGAGGTGCAAAGCTGGACCAAATTCCTCGACAGCTTCACGCATTATCGTACCGGTGAGACGGCAAACGACGAGGCAGCGCTGATGGCAGCGATCCTTGCCGACGCCACCAATGCCGGAGCCGAACGTATGGCGGAAAGCTCACGCGGCGTCACGATCCACCAGATGATGCTGATGGTGGACAGGCATATGCGATCGGAAACCTACGCCACGGCGACCGCCGTGCTGGTCGATGCGCAGCAGGCCCATCCCTTTGCCGCGATCTGGGGTGACGGCCATATCTCCTCCTCGGACGGACAGTTCTTTCCGGCTGGCGGGCGTGGCGAAGCCAGCCTCGACTACAATGCAAAATACGGCAAGCGACCGGGGGCGTCGATCTATGGCTTCCTGTCCAACCGTTTTGCTTCCTTCTTCTCCCGCATGATCCAGGCATCCGAGGGCGAAGCCCCCTACGTTCTCGACGGCCTCCTTCACAACGAAAGCTCCGTCGAAATCTATGAGCACGCAACCGATACCGCTGGCGCCACCGAAACGACGTTCTCCATGTTCCACGCCTTTGGCTACAGGCTCATTCCCCGTATCCGCAATCTCGGCAATCGCAGGCTCTTTGTCATTGATCGCGATCCGGCTTACGAACCGCTCGACGCGCTGATCGCTGGAACCGTCAACATGGATGTCGTCGAGCACCACTGGGATGAGGTCTTGCGGCTGAAGGCTTCGATCGCTGCAGGTTTGGTGCCGCCTTCCGTCATCCTCAAGAAGCTGGCAGCGTCGCCGCGACAAAACCGGCTGAACCAGGCCCTGCGCGAAATGGGCCGGATAGAACGCTCGATCTTCATCTGCGACTGGCTGCTCGATACGAAACTGCGCCGCAGATCGCATGCGATCCTCAACAAGGGTGAAAGCCGTCATGCTCTCGCACGCGCCATCTTCCTCCACCAGCTCGGCGAATTGCGCAACCGCGTCGCCGAAACCATGGCTTACCGCGCGTCCGGTCTTAACCTCGTCGTCAACGCCATCATCCTGTGGAACACTGTCTATCTCAGCCGTGCTGTCGATTATATCAGCAGTCAGGGTATTATCATTCCGGACGAGCTGCTCTCCCAGGTCGCACCACTACCATGGGCGCATATCGCGCTCACCGGCGACTACCTCTGGAACGAAATTGACCGACCCCTCGAACGCTTCAGGCCAATCCGGGCTAACCGCTTCAATCCAAACAACTTCAAATTCCCTTAGCGTGTATTAATGTAGAAATGCCCACGGAGCCCCGAAATGGCCGGTCTCGATCCGAACAACTTCTCAGCCCACGGCCTGCGGTCGGGTTATCTCACGGAAGCGGCCAATCGCGGCATTCCTCTGCCTGAGGCGATGGAGCAATCACGACACAGATCCGTCCAGCAAGCTTCTGAATACTACAACAGCGCCACCAGGCGCAGTGGCAGGGCCGCAAGGCTGATGGATTGAAAAGCTCAAGAAAACTGGCGATGGCTGAATGGCTTAAACAAAGCAGTCTCCGACAAATCCGGGGCTGTTCAGATCGACCCGACGGTCCCGACGACGAAAGCCATCAGCGCCATGTCAAGCCAAGGTCCTGTCACGGTTAAGAAGAGCGCCATTTTGCCGTTCCCATCGGAAGCAAACCGCGCATCACGATGAGCAACGACAGCATCCGCAGCGATAGGCAGCTTACATCTCAACTGCAGATTGGCATTGCCCGAGGAGTGGTGGTCCCGTGCAGTTTTGAGGATCAAGGCCGCGTCATCGTTACGTCATACGCATGCGCTATCCATGATTCATTCGAATGAATCATGGATAGCGCATGCAGAGAGACACCTGGCAAATCATCAAAGACCACCTGGCCGGTGACATTGCCTCCGGCAAACTTGCTCCCGGCGCCCGGTTGCCGACGGAGCCCGAGCTGTGCGAGGTCTTCGGTGTCGGTCGCCACTCGGTCCGGCGCGCAGTTCCGGCGCTCGCGGTCGAGGGTAAGCTCAGGGTAGAACAGGGGCGCGGCACCTTCGTCGAGGCGGCCCGGCTGATAAACTACCAGATCGGGCGCAGGACGCGTTTCCGCGAGAACCTGATAGGCCAGGGCTATAAGCCTTACGGAGAGCATCTTTCCTCCACGATCGTGCCGGCACCCGACCGTGTGGCCGAGGCGCTACGCATCGCTCGCGGGGCCGAGGTCCACCGGATCATGAGGCGCGGCCTGGCCGACGACATGCCGATCAATCTCGGCATCGCCTTTCATCCGGTCGCGCTCTTTCCCGATCTAGGCGCGCGCCGCGAGGCCGGCGTTTCCGTGACCGAGATCTATCGTGACCACGGGGTCACGGACTATTTCCGCAAGAGCACCACCATCTTCACCCGCCGCGCCGAGCCGGAGGAATCCAGGCTGCTGCGGCAACATCCGGATCATCCCGTTATGATCGTCACCAAAATCGACGTCGATGCCAAGGGTACGGCGCTGGGTTACTCCGAGGCGGTCTGGGCGGGCGACCGTGTCCAGTTTTCTTTCGACAGTCTCGATGACCCCTTCGTGGGCGAGGAAGGCAAGACCCCATGACAACACAGTTCCAGCATGCCGGTGCGCCAGGCGAAGACCACGCCCGCCGGCTCGAAACCCTTGCGCGCGCCGATGCAGCCGCGCTGAAGGCCTTCGCGGAAGAGCTTCTTCCACCGCTCGGCGCGATCGACGTCATCCAGAGCCGCACAGGGCTCGCGATGCTGCCGATGCGCGACACAGTAAAGGGCACAGATTTTCATCTCGGCGAGGTGTTGGTGGCAGAGGCGCATATCCGGCTCCAGTCCAACGGCACTGAAGGCTATGGCATGATCGTCGGCCGCGACCTCGAGCGCGCCATGGCAATGGCGATCGTGGACGCCGCCGGATCGATCGAAACCCTTGCCGCGCGCGTCAGCAACTTCGTGGAAGATGAGGCCTTGACGATCGTGGCAGTCGACACCGAACGCCTTCGCGCGGTCGAGGCGACCCGCGTAGACATGGAGACCTTCTGATGAATGCCTCCGCCCTGATTGCTGTCCCCGTTCCAAACGACCTGGAGCGGCTTCACAATGCCACCTACGATGCCCTGATGTGGGCGCTCGCTCGCCCCGGCACAGTGCAATCACTGCCGCAGCTGGGCCTGGAAGCCATCGTCGAAACGCTGGTTGACCGCGAATGCCGGGTCTTTTCGGGCCACAAGACGCTCCTGCCGCTGATCGCCTCGACCGGAGCGGCGATTAGCGGCGCGCGCGACGCTGACCACGCCTTCCTCGATCTCGAAGCGGAGGCGGGCATTCGCGATCTGGCCGTCGTGCCTGCGGGCTCGCATCTCTATCCCGATGACGGCGCGACGGTGTTTTCAGGGGCGAGGATTGGCGAGGGACAAGGGCTTCGCCTGCGCGGCCCCGGCATCGAAACTTATAAGGATATCCGCCTCGGCGGCCTCAGGCCTGATGTTTGGACGCTTCGCGCGACGCGTTGCCTCTACCCGACCGGGTTCGAACTCTTCTTCATCGATGGAGACCGCGTTGTCGGTCTGCCACGCTCAACCACGGTGGAGGTGCTCTGATGGCCTATGTGGCAACTCGAGGCGGTGAACGTGCCATTGAACAGTCTGAGCGGCTCTACCGCGCAGAAATGGGGACGATTGACATGGAGCGTGTCGCGGACGTCCGCGACAGTCTGCCTTACCTGATCGATCGCGTGATGGGCGAGGCCTCGCTCTACGACCGTGATCTGGCAGCACTTGCGCTCGCCCAGGCCGGCGGCGACCTATACGAGGCGGTGCTCCTTCTGCGTGCCTGGCGGACCACCCAACCGCGCCTTGCGATCGCCGAACCGGTGACGCAGGAAAGCCTGTTCACGCACCGCCGCATTTCTGCTGTCTTCAAGGATATTCCCGGCGGTCAGGTGCTCGGCCCGACGCTCGACTATTCGCACCGTCTGCTGGCGACCGGCGTGCTGGAAGGCCAACCCTTCATGCCGGCCCCGGTTGAACCCGCGGCAAAACCTGCTCCGGCACGCCAGCCGTCGCTTGCCGCCTGGCAGAAGGCGCAGGGACTGGTCGCCGACGTCGCCGCCGACGAAGTCGCCCTTGAAGACATTCCAGACCTCACCCGCGAGCCGCTTCTCTTTCCGGCCAAGCGCGCCCATACGCTGCAAAGCCTGGCTCGCGCCGACACTGGCGGTGTGCTGGCACTCGGCTATTCGGCGATGCGCGGCTATGGCAACGCGCATCCGACCGTCAACGAACTGCGACTTGCAGAAGCGGAGGTGCGTGTGCGCCATCCCGCGGGCACGGTTTTCTCGGCTGGTCGCGTCCGCGTCTCGCAGGCGGAAGTCACGAGCAAAGGAAAAGGCGGCCAGCTTCAGCTCGGCTTCTGCGCGACACTCGGCTGGAACGAAATCAAGACCATCGCTGGCGCGACGCTGGATCTGAATTCGGCAGCGGCGGATCAGAATTCACCCGTCAACGAGGAATTCTTCCTCTACCACACCGAACCCGTAGAAGCCTCGGGTTTCTGCATCCATTTCAAGCTGCCGCACTACGTCACCTTCCAGTCTTCGCTCGACGCCTTGCGCGACGCGAAGAAGACGGCGGCCCCTGCCAGCGACGTAACGAACACACATAAGCCCGTGAAGGAGCCGTCATGAGCCTTTCCGCACTCACAAAGCCATGGGAAGCCTTCAGCTACGGCTTCCTTGATGCCTCGGCCAAGCGCGAGCTGCGCCGCAAGATGCTGAAGGCGATCGCCGTGCCCGGCTGCCAGATGCCCTATGCCAGCCGCGAGGTGCCGATTGCGCGCGGCTGGGGCACCGGCGGCCTGCAAGTGACGCTGACCCTGATCAAGCCCTCCTCCGTGATCAAGGTGATCGACCAGGGCGCCGACGACAGCGTCAACGCCGCCTCGATCCGCCGATTCCTTTCGCGCGTATCCGGCGCCGGTGAGACCTGGGACACGCAGGAGGCAACGATCATTCAGAGCCGGCACCGTATCCCTGAGGAAAAGCTGCGCGAGGATCAGATCCTCGTGCTGCAGGTGCCAAATCCCGAACCGCTGCGCCCGGTCGAGCCCAACATGTCGATCGCCCGCCAGATGCATGCCGACGCCGATTACGGCCGGCTGTGGCTGACGCTCTATGAGCAGATCGTGCGTTCGGGCCGCATCATGCAGGGCGCGTCCTACCCTTCCCTCGTCAATGGTCGCCATGTCATGACACCGTCGCCGATCCCGCGCTGGGACGTGCCAAAGCTCGACATGGCAAAGCACCTCACCTTTCTTTCGGCCGGGCGAGAGAAGCGCCTGTATGCCGTGCCGCCCTTCACGCGGGTCGAGCCGCTGGTCTTCTCCGACGTGCCCTACAAGGTCGAGGACCATGCCGACCTCACCTGCCACCGCTCAGGCGTCAGAGGTTATTTCATGAACGAGATCCCACAGGACGACGGCGGCTCACAATTCGAGCTGTCTGACAGCAATCTTGGCATCAAGGCTATTCGCCGTGCCGAGGGGCTGGACGTCAAGCAGGGCGAAACCTGGTACGAGCACGGAGCATTCCGCCCATGATCGGAGAAAATCTGGCTGCGCGGCGGCTGAATGCCCCGCAACTGATGACGACCCCGCCGCTTCTGACGATGACCGACGTCAGCAAACGCTTCGGCAGCGTGGTCGCTCTTCAGGACGTGTCCGCGACCGTCTATCCGGGCGAAGTGCTCGGCATCGTCGGCGAAAGCGGCTCGGGCAAGTCCACCCTTTTGAGGATGATGAACCTTGAGGACACGCCCGACAGCGGTGACTATCGCCTGGCCCTGCCGGAGCTCGATGGCAACCTGTTCGATCTCGACCGCTTCGCTCGCCGTATGCTTTGCGCGCGCCAGATCGGTATTGTCTATCAGAACCCGCATCTCGGGCTCCTGATGGGGCATACCAGCTCCGGCAACGTGGCCGAGCGTCTGCTCATCGCCGGCGAGCGGAGTTTCGCCGAACTGCGCTCAAAGGCGCGAGAGGCGCTCGACGCTTCGGAATTCCCTTTGGAGCGCATGGATGCGCGTCCGATCGAACTGTCCGGCGGCATGCAGCAGCGGGTGCAGCTCGCCAAGGCGATCGCCCTCGAACCGGCACTGCTCCTGCTCGACGAGCCGACCACAGGCCTCGACGTCTCGGTACAGGCACTGGTGCTTGACACCTTGAAGCGGCTGCAGCGGGACCGAGCGATCACAATGGTCATCGTCAGCCACGATCTCGGCGTGATCCGTACCATGGCCGACCGGGTCATGGTCATGCGGCGCGGTCGCGTGGTCGAGGAAGGCCTGGTCGACCAGATCTTCCAGGATCCCCAGCACGCATACACCCAGCAACTCGTTCACGCCAAATTGTGAGGCCGCCATGCAGCCCGTCCTGGAGGTGGAAGGCCTCTCGAAAACCTTCCACATGCACCATCTCGACCAGAACCTTCACGCATATTCCGATATTGGTTTCACACTGAAACCAGGCGAATTCCTGCTTTTGAGGGGCCCGAACGGCGTCGGAAAATCGACGCTTCTGCGCACCCTCTATCGCAGCTACCTTCCACGCGCGGGCCAGATCTGGTATCACACGGCTGAAGGCCGCATCGACCTTGCCAGGGCAGCCGATGTCGATATCGCGTTTCTGCGCCGGCGTGAGATCGGTTTCGTCACGCAATTCCTGATCGCCCGTCCGCGGGTTCCTGCCGAGGATATCGTTGCCGAACCCTTGCGCCAAGCGGGCATGCAGCACGAAGAAGCGCTCGTCGAGGCGCGGCGCTGGCTGGAGGCCTTCGGCGTCAAGCGCAATCTCTGGAAAGCCTATCCCACCACCTTTTCCGGCGGCGAACAGCAGAAGGTGAACCTCGCACGAGCGCTCATCCTGCCGCAGCGGCTGTTGCTGCTCGATGAGCCCACGGCCTCCCTCGATGCCGGCGCCCGAAAGGCGCTGGTCGACCGTCTCGCCGACCTCAAGGCGCAGGGTGTCGCCATGATCGGCGTCTTTCACCACCCGGGCGATGTAGCGGGTCTCATCGACCGGGAAATCGAACTTCATGCTTTTGAGGAACTTGCCAATGTGGATCTCTGATTGCCGGGTGGTGCTGCTAGACCGCATGCTGCCGAACGCTGCGGTGCGCATCGAGGACGGAATGATCGCCGAAATCTCGGAAAAACCCGTCGCCAATGCCGATATGTCGGCGCAAGGCCTGATCCTTATGCCGGGCTTCATCGACATGCACGGCGACATGGTGGAACGCGAGGTGGAACCACGGCCGAATGTGCGCATGCCGCTTGAGCTCGGTCTGCGCGATCTCGACCGCCGTCTTGCTGTTTCCGGCGTCACGACCGCCTATGCCGCGCTATCCTTTAGCCCGGCTTCGACCTACGGGCACCTGCGCAGCTACGAGCACACCAGCAGCGTCATTCGCGCTATCAAGACCATGCGCGACCAGCTATTGGTCGATCACAAAGTCCATGCCCGCTTCGAAATCACCTTCCCCAAGGCGCTTGCCGTGATCGAGGAGCTGATCGCCGAGGGTTCCGTAGATCTGATCTCGCTCAACGATCGTACGCCGGGACAGGGTCAGTATCGCAATGTGGAGCGCCACGTCGAAAGGCTCGCCCGCGACAAGGGCACGAGCCTCGAAGAGGCCGCACAGTCGATCGCGCGGCGCATCGAGGAACGCACCCAGCCTGCCGACGTAATGACGCATACGCTGGATGCGATCTCCAAAGCCTGCCATGCCCATGGTGTGGTGATCGCCAGCCACGACGACGACACCGTGGCCAAGGTGCAGTTGATGCACTCGCTTGGCGTCCTGATCAGCGAGTTCCCGGTCACCCTCGAGGCCGCCGCCGAGGCGAAGAGGCTCGGCCTGATGAACGCCATGGGCGCGCCAAACGCGCTGCGCGGACAGTCCTATTCAGGCAATCTTTCGGCGCGCGACGCTCATGCCGCCGGACTGCTGGATATCCTGGCCGCCGATTATCATCCCTCGGCCATCCTGCCGGCGGTGCTGGAACTGTCAAAAACCGACAAGCACGGACTTTCCGGTGCCTGCCGGCTGGCGACGTCCAATCCAGCCCAGGCGCTCGGGCTTTCCGATCGCGGCGAGATCGCAGTCGGAAAAAAAGCCGACCTCCTTGTCGCCGACGACAACGGCATCGGCCATGTCCGCTGCGTCTTCCGGGGCGGCCGCAAAATCTATTCCGACGGTTCGCTCACTTTAGCCCGCGCAGCGTAAGATCGCGAGGGAGCCTATCACTGTGAGACGGGCCGTGCATTGCGCGGCCCGTTTCTCTTTTGCCCTTGTCTACAGGGCTTGGAGCGCCGCTGAGGCTGCTACAGAACTGTCGCAAATCCTCCAATTTAAATTCATTCGGATGATATGTCGCTGTCACAGGGGTCTGAGTAGCAACGGAACAGAAAACCTACATAAGGGATTTCACAGCTCAGCGGTCAGCGCCAGCGGCCCAGCTCCTTGATCGTTTTCCTGTGGCATTTGAGGTGATGCTTCATCAGCCTGATGTCGTGGGGGTAATCCTGCTCCGGCCGAAACTCGTAATCCGGATCGATGTGGAATTGGTTGCGGGTAAAACACTCGAACAGATTGATGTCGCCCCAGGTGTCGATAACCTGTTCGAGGCTTTTCGCCATATGATGCAACGGCGAACCAGGTCCGTCCTCAGCCCTCATCTTATGAAGGCGCAAATGGATGTGTTGCAGCATGTCGGTGCGCATGTAGCTGTTCAAAAGCATGAGCGAGTGGGTCGGTGTCTTCGGAACAGCAAAGCCCATCTTATCTTCTGGCTGCAGGTCCGCGACATCCTGGTGGTCGTCGTTGTCAGTCATCACGTTTCGCTCGCAAGAGATTTTGCCCCGCCGGTGGCATCCACAAAAGCCCTGCCCGAACGTCGCAACAAACCCCGGTTTGATGTGACGCCGCAAAGCAGATCGCAACAATTTCCGCAGAGCGGTCAAATTCTATAAATACCCGTGCAGAAACCTATAGCCGATAAACTCTCTGCCGTCTAAGTTAATGTGAAACGGGGAGCGCCGATGCTGATTGGTTATATGCGGGTTTCGACCATCGAGCAGAATCTCGATCTCCAACGCGACGGTCTTGAACGCGCCGGATGTGAGAAGATTTTCGACGACGTATGCTCGGGCCGTGCAACAGAACGGCCGGGTTTGGCTAAAGCGCTTGAGATCGCGCGGGCTGGTGACGCTCTGGTAGTGTGGAAGCTCGATCGCATCGGCCGCTCGCTTGCCCATGTGGTCGGCCTGGTCAGCGACCTTCAGAAGCAAGGGATCGGCCTGAAGGTCCTGACCGGCGACGTAGACACCACGACGACAACCGGGCGCCTCGTCTTCGGCATCTTTGCCACCCTGGCGGAGTTCGAGCGCGATCTCATCCACGAACGCACCATGGCGGGGCTGGCAGCGGCGCGTGCCCGAGGCCGGGCTGGTGGGCGCCCGCGCGTCATGACACTGAAGAAGCTGAAGGCGGCCATGGCCATGATGGCAGATCGCGACAACGCTGCGCGTGATGTCGCGGCTGAACTCGGTGTGTCGTTGTCGACGCTCTATGCCTACGTCGATGCCAAGGGAAAGCCTCGCGAGCGGGCAAGTGATCTGCTGGCAAGCAAGCGTCGAGCGAAACGCGACAATAGCATGCAGGCGTAAAAGACCGTGCCGGTAGGATATCTGAGCGAGAGCCAGGCGCGGGAATATGGCTGTTTTCCCGACGAGCTTACCCCGGATCAACTGGCTCGCTATTTCCACCTCGATGACGCCGATCGTGCGTTCGTCGCCTTGCATCGCGGCGATCACAATCGTCTGGGCGTCGCCGTCCAGCTCGGATCGTTGCGCATACTCGGCACCTTTCCGGAAGACCCCACAGAGGCACCTGTTCCGGCCCTGCGCTTCACCGCCCGCCAGCTTTCGCTCACCGAGCCCGAAGAGTTGATTGCCGAATATGCCCGCAGCGAAGGGCGCTGGCGCCATGCGCCTCGCATTCGTCAGCACTACGGCTACCGAACCTATACCGATTTCGGTGTCGCGTTCCGTCTCAACCGCTTTCTTTACGCCCTGTGCTGGACGGGATCGGACCGACCGTCGGCTCTCTTCGACCGGGCCGTCGCATGGTTGCTGGAAGCCAAGGTCCTGCTGCCGGGCCTGTCTGTGCTGGAAAGGGCCGTGGCAAGGGTTCGCACACGGGCGAACAGCCGGCTGCATAGATTGCTGATCGAGTCGATGACGCCCGAGCAGCGTGCGCGACTGGATAGCCTGGTCGCTGTTTCCGAAGGCAGTCGGCAAAGCCCGCTCGACCGGCTGCGCGATGGACCGTACATTCAGAGCGGGCGGGAGATCAGCCGTGCACTCGGCCGTCTGGAAGAGATTCGCACCCTCGCAAGCGGCCTGCCGTCGCTCGATCGGCTGCCACCGGGTAAAGTCACGGCGCTGGCGCGGTTTGCCAGCGCTGCAAAGGCTCAGGCCGTTTCGCGTCTGCCGGCCGACCGGCGCGCTGCAACCCTGCTGGCCTTTATTCGAACACTCGAAGCATCGGCCGGGGATGATGTCATCGATCTGTTCGACGCGGTTACGACATCGATGGTGTCGGAGGCGTCGTCGGCCGCCAAGCTGGCAAGATTGCGGTCGCTGCGAGACCTGGATGCAGCGGCACTGAAGTTACGCGACGCGGCGATCGTCATTCTCGATCCCGAAACGCCCGACGATGCAGTCCGCACCGCAATCTTCGACCTGATCGACAGGCAGGCGCTTGACGCGGCCGTCGAGCGTGTCGGCACCCTCGCGGAACCTCACGACGACACCTACTTTACCGAACTCAGGAAGCACAATCGCAAGATTGCCTATACGCCGGGACTGCTCGCCGGCCTCGATCTCGGCGCGGCTCCCGCCGGCCGGCCCTTGCTGGAGGCCATTGATTATCTCCGTGTGGTTCATTCCGGCCGCAAGCGCGCCGGCCCACCACCAACAGCCTTTGCGCCAAAGGCATGGCAGACCCAACTCAAGACTGCCGATGGCGCTGTCGATCTGACAGGATATCGGCTCTGCATCCTGGACGAACTGCGCCGCGCCATTCGCCGGCGCGACATCTTTCCGGTTCACTCACTGCGGTATGCCGATCCGCGCAAGGGGCTGCTATCAGGTCCAGCATGGGAAGCTGCACGTCCGACGGTCTGCCGCACCGTCGGAGTGTCCACCGTTGCTGACGAAGAACTCGGGCGTTTGTCGAGCCGGCTAGACCGAGCCTATAGGGAAACCGCCGATCGTGTCCCGCTGAACCCGGCCGTCACCATCATCAATACCTCGGAAGGCTCGG
This sequence comes from Rhizobium arsenicireducens, assembly GCF_964021225.1. Lineage (NCBI taxonomy): Bacteria > Pseudomonadati > Pseudomonadota > Alphaproteobacteria > Hyphomicrobiales > Rhizobiaceae > Rhizobium > Rhizobium arsenicireducens. The sequence continues at coordinate 22,487 of NZ_CAXHYK020000002.1, forward strand.
ACCTGTCCCTCGATCGCCTGGAAAAGATCGAGGAACCGCCTAGCCTCATCGCGCTGCGCGCCGCGATCGATGCGCGTCTGCCTCGGCTCGATCTGCCCGAACTGATCATGGAAATGCATGCGAAAACCGGCTTTGCCGATCTCTTCACCCACGCCAGCGAGGGCGGCTCACGCGCGGAAAACATCGCAACCAGCATCTGCGCCGTTCTTGTCGCCGAAGCGACCAATACCGGATTCGAGCCGCTGGTTCGCATCGATACCCCGGCACTTCGACGCTCCCGGCTCAGCTGGGTCAAGCAGAACTTCCTGCGCGCCGAGACGCTGACCGCCGCAAACGCCGCTCTGGTCGCGGCGCAAAACGCCATCCCCCTGGCGAGAAAATGGGGCGGCGGTGAAGTGGCGTCCGCCGATGGATTGCGGTTCGTCGTGCCGGTCCGCACCATTCATTCCGGCCCCAATCCGCGATATTTTGGGCAGGAGCGCGGTATCACCTGGTACAATCTCGCTTCAGATCAGTTTACCGGCCTCAACGCCATGACCGTTCCAGGCACCCTGCGCGACAGCCTCAACCTCCTCGCCGTCGTGCTGGAACAGGAGACCGAGCTTCAGCCCACCGAGATCATGACCGACACGGCCGGATATACCGACACCGTCTTCGGCATCTTTTATCTGCTCGGATACCAGTTCAGCCCTCGCATCGCAGATGTCGGCGGGGCAAGATTCTGGCGCGCCGATGCAAAAGCCAACTACGGCATCCTCGACGATCTCGCGGCGAACAGGATCAACATGAAGCTGATCATCGAGCATTGGGACGATCTGTTGCGGCTTGCCGGCTCCCTCAAACTCGGCGTCGTCCAGGCCGCTGGCCTCACCCGAACCCTCCAGACCAATGACCGGCCAACCCGTCTCGCTCGCGCCCTGCAGGAACTCGGCCGCCTTATCAAGACGCTCTACCTCCTGCGCTTCATTGATGATGAAAGCTACAGGCGCCGTATTCTCGTCCAGCTCAATCGAGGTGAGGGTCGCCACCAGCTCGCCCGCGTCATTTTTCATGGAAAACGTGGTGAACTGCGGCAGCGCTATCATGAGGGACAGGAAGATCAGCTCGGAGCACTCGGCCTGGTCGTCAATCTCGTCGTGCTCTGGAACACGATCTACACGGATGCAGCCGTCAACCAGCTCTTGACTGAAGGCTACGACGTCAAGCCGGAGGATGTCACGCGTCTCTCGCCGCTCGGCTTCCGTCACGTCAACATGCTTGGTCGATACGCCTTCACGCTCCCCGATTTCGTGGCCCGAGGCGAACTCAGGCCTCTACGCGATCCGAAAACCGCCGACCCCGATGACGAGCCGTGAAATCCTTATGTAGGTTTTCTGTTCCGTTGCTACTCAGACCCCTCACAGAGGCGCTCCATGATCGCTTCATGGAAAAGAACACGCTCTCCCTTCGCAATCTCGGCCGCAGCTTCGGCCCGACCAGAGCCGTCGACGGTGTCAGTCTCGACATCGCCGCCGGAGAGTTTGTAGGCGTCATTGGCCGCTCGGGTGCCGGCAAGTCCACGCTTCTGCGCCTAATCAACCGGCTGATCGACCCGACGGACGGCAGCGTCCATTTCGGCGAGCGCCAGATCACGTCGCTCAACGGACGAGCGCTGCGCCAGTGGCGTCGCGAATGCGCGATGATATTTCAGCAATTCAATCTGATCGAGCGGCTCGACGTGCTGACCAACGTGCTGGTCGGCCGCATCTCCTCGCATGGTTTCGCGAGCTCCATGGCGATGCGCTTTTCCGACGCCGAACGTGCATTGGCGATCCGTGCGCTCGACCGGCTCGATCTCGCCCCGCAGGCCCTGCAGCGCGCCGGCACGCTTTCAGGCGGTCAGCAACAGCGCGTTGCCATCGCCCGCGCACTCCTGCAGGAGCCGCGTATCCTGCTTGCCGACGAACCGATCGCCAGCCTCGACCCCGGCAACGCCATGCGCGTCATGGAGGCGCTGCGCACCATCAACATCGAGGACGGCATCACCGTTATCGTCAACCTGCACACGCTCGACACGGCGCGCGCCTATTGTGACCGCATCGTCGCCATGCGCTCCGGCCTCGTCATGTTTGACGGCAGCGCCCGCAACCTCACCGACGAGGTCGTTCGCGACATCTACGGCAGTTCCGGCCTCACCGAGTTCAACGAATCCATCACCTCGACCTCCATCCGGTCGGCGGTTCCGGCCTGATCAACCTCTGGGAGAATACCAATGCGTCTCATCGCCGCCACAGCCCTCCTCACGCTTTTTGCCCTGCCGACCATCGCTGCCGACTGGAAGTCCGACTACAAGGTCGTTCGCTTCGGCGTTTTGTCCGGCGAGAACGAGAAGGATCGTGTTGCTCGTTACAAGCCTTTTGAGGCCTATCTTGAAAAGACCCTCGGCATCGACGTCGAGCTCTTCACCGCTGGCAACTACGACGGCGTCGTCCAGGCACTCGCCGCTGACCAGATCGAATTCGCCTTCCTCGGCTCCTCGGCCTATGCAGCCGCCTATACCGAGACCGACGGCGGCGTCGTTCCACTGCTGACCGCGGTTCAGGAAGACGATTCTACCGGCTATTTCTCGGTCATTACGGTGCGCTGCGACAGCCCCTATAAGAAGATCGAGGACCTTAAGGGCAAGGTGTTGGCCTTTGCCGATCCGGATTCCACCAGCGGCTATGCCGTTCCGAACTACAACCTCGTGCAGCAGGGCTTCGAGCCCTCGACCTATTTCTCGGCAACGCCATTCTCCGGCAGCCACGAGGCCGGCGTTCAAGGCGTCGTCAACGGCCAGTTTGATGCAGCCGCCACCTATATCAACAACGAGAAGAGCGGCATTCCCCAGCGCATGGTCTCCAAGGGCATGATCAAGGCCGGCGAAGTCTGCTGGATCTGGGAGTCGCCCGAGATCACGTCCGGCCCCTTCACCGCCCGCAGGAACCTGCCGGCAGAAATGGTCAGCGCCATGAAGGATGCCGTGAAGAACGTGCCGACAGCCGATCCGGCAGCCTTCAAGGAAATGACCGGCGCCGAAAACTCGACGGCCAAGGGCTACGTCGAAGTTGACCATGACCGCTACCAGTGGATCGTCGACATGCGCGCCTGGCTGAAGGCCCAGCGCAAGAGCTGATCCCGAGCGAAACGCAGACGGGGCGATCTCGACAGGGATCGCCCCTTTTTTACAGGGAAACGTCATGACCTTCGCCCCTGCCGCAGCCCCTTCCCAGGCGGTGCTGGATTTCGAACGCGCCTATGCCCGCCACCGCGCCCGCGGGCGGCTGACCTTCCTCGTCGTGACGGCGGCTCTGCTGATCGCCTTTGTTGTGACAGCCGATTTCTCCAATCTCCTCAAAGTCAGCCAGATCACGCTGTCTGACGGCAGCAGAGCCGAACGCTGGATCCTGCTCGCAGGCTTGCCACGGCTCGGCGAATACCTTGCCAAGACCGTTCCTCAGCTGTCGTCGGAAACGCTTGGTGCAGACCTCGCCGCGTGGTTCTGGCGGTGGAAGGTCTGGGGCTGGCTCCTCCTCGAAACCGTGCTCATTGCCTTTATGGCGACCGCCCTTGGGGTGGCCGGCGGCTTCGTCATGTCCTTCCCGGCGGCGCGCAACCTCTCACCCAGCAGGTGGATGCTCTGGCTGTCGCGCCGCTATCTCGAAATTGCCCGTACGGTGCCGGAACTGGTATTCGCGCTGATCTTCGTCTTCTGTTTCGGGGTCGGCCCGATGGCGGGCGTGTTGGCGATCGCGCTCCATACCTGCGGGGCGCTCGGCAAGCTCTATTCGGAAGTGAACGAGAACATCGACATGCGCCCGCTGGAGGGCGTCAAATCGGCGGGCGGCAGCAGGGCTGACCAGATACGCTATGGCGCGGTGCCGCAGATCCTGCCGAACATCATCAGCTACACGCTGCTGCGTTTCGAGATCAATGTGCGTTCGTCCTCGATCATCGGCTATGTCGGCGCCGGCGGCCTGGGTCAGGAGCTTCGCACTGCCGTATCGTTGCAGGAATACACCGATTTGTCGGCGCTCTTCATCATCGTCTTCGTCACAGTCTTTGTGATCGACTGGGGCTCGGAAAAGCTGCGCCACCGGATCATCGGCATGGAAAGGATCCACTGATGACAACCGTTACCCGCGCGGAAATCTTGGCGCTGCGCCAGTCCATGCCGCTCGCCTTCCGTCCGTCCATGGAGATGCGGCTGAAGCGCTGGGGTTTGATGCTCGGCTTTACCGCGCTGTTTGCCTGGTGCCTCTATGATTTCGGCTTCACGCCAGAACGCATCATCAACGGTCTTAGCCGCCTCGGGCGCGTTCTCTCCTTCATGTTCCCACCCCATATCTGGACGGAATGGGATCAGGTAAGCGATATCCTGACGGGCCTCGGCGAAACGCTCGCCATGGCCTTTCTCGGGACGCTGCTTGGCGCCGTGGTTGCCTTTCCGCTCTCCTTTCTCGGCGCCAAAAACATCAACCGGTTCGCCTTCTTCCGCTTCGGCGTTCGGCGAGGCTTTGACATCATACGCGCCTTCGAGACGCTGATCCTGGCGCTCGTCTTCATCCGCGCCTTCGGCCTCGGCCCGCTTCCCGGAGTGCTCGCGATCGCGGTGGGCGAAATCGGTGTTCTTGCCAAGCTCTACGCCGAGGCGATCGAGAACATCTCCAAGAAGCCCGTCGAGGGCGTTGTTGCCTCCGGAGGGTCTCGCTCCCAGGCCATCCGCTTCGGGATGCTGCCGCAGGTCTGGCCGGTGCTTCTTTCAATCACCCTCTACAACTTCGAATCCAATGTCCGCTCAGGTACCATTCTCGGCATTGTCGGCGCCGGCGGCATCGGCTTCATCCTCTCCGACCGCATCGGCGCCTATCGATGGGACGAGGCTTGGTCGATCATCTTCCTGATCATCGCCATGGTCTATGTCATCGACGCCCTCTCCGGCGCAATCCGCGAGCGGTTCATCGGCAAATGGGAACACGCGAAATGAAAATGCTGTCGGAAGCTCCGACCATCCATGAAACGGCGACGGTCGTCGGCTGCGAACTCGGCAAATGGACCGAGATCCAGGCCCATGTCAGCATGCGGGAAAGTCAGTTCGGTGACTATTCCTACATCGTCAAGGGCGGCAACGTCGTATGGTCGACCATCGGCAAGTTCTGCTCGATTGCCGAAGGTGCGCGCATTAACCCGGGCAACCACGCCACCTGGCGCGCGAGCCAGCACCATTTCACCTACCGTGCAGCACAATACGGGCTGGGCGAAGACGACACCGAGTTCTTCCAATGGCGCAAGGATCACTGGGTGACCATCGGCCACGACGTGTGGATCGGCCACGGCGTCACGGTACTTGCCGGCGTGACGATCGGCACCGGCGCGGTGATCGGCGCCGGTGCGGTCGTCTCGAAGGATGTCGAACCTTACACAATCGTCGGTGGTGTTCCCGCAAGGGCAATCAAGCGACGCTTCAACGAGGAGCAGGCCGCAGCACTGCTCGATATCGCTTGGTGGGACTGGCACCACGACACGCTGCGCGGCCGCCTTCCTGACATCCGCACACTCTCGATCAATGCCTTCATCGACAGATATCGCCGGGACACATTCGCGCCAACCATATCGACCCAAACCACGGAAGCCGAGGCCTTGTTCATGGTCGAGTAGCTATGCCATTCAGCTTCTCCCTCACAGATCCGAGCGGGCGGATTTCCCGCACCCGGCTCTTCCCGAGAGTAAACCGCGTCACCTCCTGGCCTTCTCCCAAGTTCGAGCTATACGTGGGACTGGCAGTTCGAAGCGTGCGGTCAAGGGCTCGAATTCCGTCCAGCTCATTCGCCGGCTTTTCTGACTTCGCCGCCTCAGGCAGCGGAACCATATGCTCAGTGGCGGCGTCACGTCGCCTGTGCACCAAGCGGACATTGGCTCCAAGCCTAGTGGTGACCGGATCGGGGCCGACACAAGACTGTCCGCTCCCATCGACTCTGCCAACGAAAGCGTTCGCGTTATGCTTCAAGGACTGGTGAGATTATCTGAAGGCACTTTATGAGGTGCATGCCGGCCGCCTCATTGCGCCTTCTGCCGCAGCCGGTCGGTCGCAAGCTCCATCACCAGAACGATCACGAAGATCACGAGGATGATGGTCGAGGCGTTGCGGTACTGGAAAAGGTCGAAGGCGACTTTCAGTTCCTGGCCGATGCCGCCGGCACCTACGAGGCCGAGCACCACCGACGAGCGGACCGCCTTTTCAAGCGCGAACTGCGAAGTGTTGATCAAGGACGGCATGATATCGGGCACGACGGCGCCGGAGAGCACAGAAAAACGTCCCGCACCGGCGGAGAACAGAGCCTCCTGCGGCTCCTTGTCAGCATCCTCGATCGCTTCGGCGAAGAAGCGACCGCAGAAGCCGATCGTGTCGATGATGATGGTCATGGTGCCGGCCACCGCGCCAAGCCCGATGGAGGCGACGAAGAGCAGCGCCCAGACCATGTCCGGCACGGTGCGGAAGAGCGAGATCATTACCTTGAAGACGTGTCGGAAGGGCCCGATCGGCGACAGCGTGCGCGAAGCGAGCCAGGCGATCGGCAGACTGAGCAGCACGCCGATGACGGTGCCGACGAAGGCGATCTGCAGCGTCTCAATCGTGCGCCAGGTGACGCGCATCAGAAAACCGGGTTCAAAGCTCGGCCACAGCATGCGCTCAATCAGGTTCGCCATCCGTGGCGCACCGTTCAGAAGCTGGCTCGGCGTTGGCGCCACCTGCGTGGCCGAGACGACGAGCAGCGCACCAAGAGCGACGAGGATGGCAAAAACAAACGGCGAGGCGCGGAAAAAACGGGCGGGTGCGACCTCACGCATGAAACACGCCCTCCAGGCGTTTGCGGTCGACTTCGGCCACCGGAAGGTCGAAATGCACGTGGCCGGCCTTCAACGCCACGATCCGGTCGGCAAAGCTCAGCGCATGCTCCATGTCGTGGGTCGTATAGACCAGCGTTATGCCCCGTTCCCGGACGAGATCAGAAAACAGCGCCATCACGTCGCGACCCGCCGTCGGATCGAGGCTGGCAGCCGGCTCGTCGGCGATCATCAGCCTGGGCTTGCGCACCAAGGCGCGGGCGATCGCGACGCGCTGCGCCTGACCGCCGGAGAGTTCGTCGGCGCGTGCGGTCGCCTTGTGGGAGAGCTTCACCTGATCAAGCGCGTCCATCGCCTCTTCCCGGCATTCGCGTTCGGCGATCGCCTGGTGCCAGGCGCGCCAGGTGCCGGGAAGGCCAAGCTTGCCGTGAACGACATTGGTCAGCACCGACTGCCGACGCACGAGGCCGTGGTGCTGGAAGACGAAGCCGATCTGCTGGCGCATGCGCTTGAGCTGCGGACCGCTCGGCGCACTGCGGAAGGCTTCGCCGAGTGTCGAGATCTCACCATCGCAGAACGGCGTGTGGCCGATCAGGCACTTGAGCAGTGTCGACTTGCCCACACCGTTGGCGCCGACCAGCGCCACGCGCTCCCCGCTTCGGATGCGGATGTCGACACCGGAAAACACCGGCTTTCCGTTGGCATAACCCTTCTTCAGGCCCTGCGTGCTGATAACGTCCATCGCGGTATTCTTTCTGCGGATATGGCGTGGAGCCGGCGCTGGTGGCGCCGGCCCGATGGCAGGATCGGGTTGGGCCCGCTCAGTTGACGAAGTCGTTGAACGTATCGACGCCAATCGTCCGATACATCGAGCGGACGTAGTCGTAGTCGCTGTCCTTGACGTCGGTCAGGAAGAAGCCACCCTTGAATTTCTGGTTGTCTTCGCCCTGGAGAACGGCGGCCATGATGTCTGTGCCCTTTTCGACGAAGGCCGTACGGATCTTTGCGACGGTTTCCTCGGCCAGGTCCTTACGGGCAACTAGGATGTCGTTCGGCAGGTCACGGCCACGGGCAACCACGGCAAAAGCGACATCCGGGAAGGCTTCGCGGACGGAGGCAAGGTTGCCGAAATTTAGGCTGATGGCGGCGATGTCGCCACGGATCAGCGCTTCGGCGGCAACGTTGCTGGCGAGGATCACAGGCTCGTAGTCTTCATTGTATTTGAGGCCGAAATCAGACAGTGCCTGGGCCGGACCGAGATGCTGGGAGGTGGATCCGACCGAGCCGAAGGATACCTTCTTGCCCTTGAGATCCTCGATCGAGCGGATTGGACCATTGGCCAAGACGGCGATCTGGGCGAAGTAGTCCGGACGCTGCCAGGCGACGACGATCTGCGGCTGTGCAAGTTCCTTCATGACGACGTATTCGGCCGGGCCGGTGAGGACGAGGTCGACCTGTCCGGAATTCAGAGCTTCGACGGCAGAGGTGCGCGAACTGACCGGAAAGAGCTCGATTTCCAGACCGGAGGCCTGCTCAAGCGCTTTTTGAAAGCCGCCGAATTCCTGCTGCAGGGCTTCCATGCCCTCGATGTCGGTGACGGCGAATTTGACACTCTCGGCCGCGGCCGGCGCGAGGGAGACCAGAGAGATTGCACAGGCTGCGAGAAGGGAGCGGATCATGATATCTTCCTTTGCTGTATAGACAGGAGCATCTTCTGCGACTATCCCTAGCGACCAGACGTGACGGGCACGTGACAGTTTTCCGGCCCCAGGGCGAAAAACAAAACGGAGAGACGCGATGAACTGGACCATCCGCAACGGCACCGTTCTGGGCACCGAGAGACTCAAACACACTGACCTCTTCGTCGAGGGCGGCATGCTGTCGGACAGGGGCAATGGTGGGCGCGAGATCGACGCCGCAGGCCTGCTCGTCCTGCCGGGGATTGTCGATATCCATGGTGACGGCTTCGAGCGGCAGATCATGCCGCGACCGGGCGTGCGCTTCGACGTCGGCTTGGCACTGCGCGACACTGACCGACAACTGGTGACCAACGGCATCACCACAGCCTTTCACGGCGTAACGGTGTCCTGGGAGCCCGGCCTTCGTTCGCTGCAGGCCGCTGGCGACTTCGTCACCGCACTTGCCGCTGCACGCCCGCATCTGGCCTGCGATACCCGCCTGCACCTGCGCTGGGAGACCTTCGCGCTCGATGCGCTGTCGCAGGTGATCGAATGGCTGTTGCTCGATCCGAAGCCGCTCGTGGCCCTGAACGACCATACGACGGGTTCGGTGCTGAAGGGGGCGATCGCCCGCAAGATCGGCCAGATGGCCGAGCGCTCCGGCTTGTCGCGTAATGATTACATGGCGCTACTCGACGACGTCTGGGCACGGCGCAAAGATGTGGCCGGTGCCATCGAAAAGCTCGCGGCAGCAGCACGCGACAACGGCAACGTACTCCTCGCCCATGACGAGGCGTCTCCCGAAGAGCGCCGACATTTCCGGGCACTGGGGGCCGTGTCTTCGGAGTTTCCGCTAACGCTGGAGACGGCTGCCGAAGCCCGCGCCGCCGGCGAACATGTCATTCTTGGCGCCCCCAACGTCGTGCGCGGTGGCAGCCACAATGGCGCACTCGACGCAACGACAGCGGTTCGCGACGGGCTCTGCAGCGTGCTCGCCTCCGACTACCACTATCCGTCCCCACTGCATGCAGCCTTCCGGCTGGCATCCCCTGACGATGCTGGCTTCGCCAAGGTCTGGCACCTCGTGTCGGCCAATGCCGCCGCCGCCGCCGGCCTGTCAGACCGGGGACGGCTTGAAGAGGGAAAACGCGCCGACCTCATCCTCGTGGATGCCAAGGACATGCGCCACCCGAAGGTAATGGCAACCTTCGTCGGCGGTCGGCTCGTCTATTCGGCACAGACTCTGATAGAGACCGAACGCGCGATAGCCTCGGCTGCCGCCTGAACCGGAAACCATCATGCTCGACACGCCTGAAATCCCTCTCGCCGCCTTCGACGGACTGGTCTTCGGCCCGCGTAGCGACATGCCGATCTGGCAGCAGATCCGCGACCATATCCTTGGCCTGATCGAAGGCGGAACCTTGAGGCCAGGCAGCCAGTTGCCCGGAGAAACGCATCTCGCAGCAAGCCTCGGCGTCACCCGCATCACGCTGCGCCAGGCCCTGCAGCAGTTGCAGAACGAGGGGCACCTGACGGCGCGCAAGGGGCTTGTCGCAAACTTTCGGGCTTAACCGTATGTTGACCATAGGCATGGAATTTGCCGCTCCGAAAGTTGCGGAGCGAGCCCATGATTCTGAATGCTATTGCCGAGAAGCTGAAGCGCCAATCAAAGGATGACTTCAAAGGCAGGCATTTCGAGGCCTGGTTGATTGTACAGGCGGTTGCCTGGTACTTGCGCTACCCGCTCAGCTATCGTGACTTGGAAGAGATGTTTCGCGAGCGGGGCTTTGAGGTCGATCATAGCACGATCAACCGCTGGGTATTGGCCTATGCGCCGATGATCGAAAAACGGCTTCGGCAGTTTAGGCGCCCCCATTGCGGCTCGGTCAGAATCGATGAGACGTACGTCAAGATCCGCGGCAAATGGCGCTATCTGTACCGAGCCATCGACAAGCATGGCAATCCGGTAGATTTCCTGTTGACCGCTAAGCGCGATCTCGCCGCCGCCAAGCGGTTTTTCCGCAAGATGCTCAAAGACGAACCCTTGTTGTCGCCGACCAGGATCGGGACCGACGGGGCCAACACCTTCCCGTCAACGATCAAAATGTCGGTTGATGATGGGCTCCTCCATCCCGATCCCGTCCACTATGTCACCAAGCACCTCCAGCAAGGCATCGAAAGTGACCATTTCCGGGTAAAGAAGAACATGCCAAAGATCGGTGGCTTCCAATCCTTCAACACGGCGCGGCGAACCATCGCGGGTTTCGAGGCAATGCTGTGGTTGAGGAAAGGCTTCAGCTTTTCCGGCGGTTGGACTGTCAACGATCAGAACGATTTTCTTGCGCGCCTCTTCGGACTGCAAAAGATTAACAAAGCATGAAAATGAGGACGCTCAGGGGATAATCGCGCGCTCCGAAAATGTTTGCGACAGGCCCATCTGGTGCCTATTATGCATCGCAAGGGCCAGATTTTCATCATGTAGAAATCGATGGGGATTTCCTGAATGTTGAAATGAGCCCGGTAAACATGGTATGGCTCATCGGCGAGGCTGCCCGCTCGCAAAGTGTAATGGGAGCAGGCATTCGTCATGCAAGGCTTCCTCTGGAAAAATTCAGAGGCGGATGGGCAAGACTGGTAATCTGCGATGAGAACAGCAAACGTGCCTGGAGCAATCCTCTCCATCTATCATCGAAGTCGTGAGATTGCTGGCTACGAGATCACGGGCCACGGGGAAACCCCTCTAACAAAAGGGGTTTTCAACCCTTGGAGAGCAGAAATGACAGACACATATCCAGTTCCCCGTCCGAAAATTGCCGAGACGGTTATTCATCCCTCGGTACAACTGAGGGACGCCAGAATAGGAACCTGCTGCGAAATACTGGACGATACTTCACTCCACACCGTGGAGCTGGGCGACTTTTCATATCTCGGCCAACGTTGCATCGTCGAAAATGCGGTGATTGGAAGGTTCTGCGCTGTCGCTGCCGAGGTCAGGATCGGAGCGCCCAATCACCCGATGAACCGCCCCTCCATGCACCGGTTTACCTATTGTCCAGAATATTATTCGCATGACGCTGACCGCGATCTGACTTTTTTCACAAGACGCGCCGCTGATTGTGTGACTATCGGACATGATGTCTGGATCGGGCACGGGGTCATCGTACTGCCCGGTGTGAAAATAGGTAATGGCGCGGTTCTGGCGGCTGGCGCGGTCGTCAGCAAGGATGTTGCGCCTTACACCGTGGTCGGCGGTGTGCCGGCCAAGCTCATACGGAAACGCTTTGAACCTGTAATCGTTTCGAAGCTTACCGATATTGCCTGGTGGGATTGGCCCTTTGCAACAATTATCGAACGTCTTCCAGACTTCCAGTCAGAGAACATCAACGCATTTTGTGATCGTTGGTGGGGCAAAAATGCCAACGAAAATGGCAATAGCCAATCGTAATCAAGTATGGGGCAATAATTGTTAGTGAGAAAGTTTTGATTGCCCCCCTTCAAAAGAACGCCCTCGGGGCGCGCTCCGCCTTCAGCTTGGCGACCTCTTTCCGAAGCCTCTCGATCTCAAGCTGCTCCGGCTTCATCTGGCCTTTTCCAGGAAACGACTGGCTGGGATCGTCGCCGTATTCACGAACCCATTTGCACAACACATTCTCGTGGACATCAAGATCACGAGCAGCCTGCTCAACAGTGACCCCACGTTCCCTGACAAGCTTCACAGCCTCAAGCTTATACTCGCGGCTGAATATTCGTCTTTGCATTCATGCTCTCCGGTTTCAGGAGGAATATCTTACCTCGATGTCCATGAAACCGGCGGCAGGCCAAACCGCCACCTTATCATTATAGCGGCGGGTCAATTTTTTAGTTGAAGCATGAGTTCGTCTTCAGTCATGCCCGCTCATGATCCGTTCAATGACACTGCAATGAACGGACCATGACGTTTGTGTAAACTTACATTCCGCTTTAAGATTTTAATTTAGGCAATTGTTTTAATGCTAATTTCCTGCAGATGACGCAGGAAGGCATCTGTGGAAGCAGCGACTTCCCCTGAATTGTCTATTATGACGACATCGTCTGCACCGTCATCGAAGCTCACTTCGCGCTTAAGTCGCAAAGCGATTTCTTCTCGACTTTCACGTCCACGCGATGCAAGCCGCTCTGCAAGTACTTCCGGCCTAGCCGAAATGACGACCACGGACCGTTCCGAATAAAGCCTGCGGATATCGCCAAGTACACGCCGCGAGACATTCGCAATCACCACGATACCGTCGGCGATTTCATCATCAAGCGATTTCGGCAATCCATAGCTCAGGCTATGCGCCTGCCAGTGCAGCGCGAAAGCACCCTCGCCTGCGGCTTTAGTAAATGCTGCTTCATCCAGACTGTCGTGATCTTCCGTGCCCGGCATTTGCGGACGCGTGATGATCCGGCGCACAAAATGAAACCGCGTGTCGCCCGCAAGAGCCACACGCGCTGCATCCATAATCGTGTCTTTGCCGGCCCCGCTGGGGCCGACAACGGCAACGAAACAGCCTTTCGGCGTATCGGATTGCATCTGCATCAAAGCACCCGTTCGCCTTCGCGCCAGACAGTGCGCACAACCGGAATTGCACCTTTCGGCCGCACGCGAACCAGATCGGCACGCTTTCCGATAGCGATTTCGCCGCGATCATCCATCGCCATGGCATCAGCCGGGTTCTTGGTTACGAGGCGGACAGCCTGTGGCAGCGCAATCGGACGCTCCCCCGAAGCAAGGCCGAAAGCCGACTGAATGAGGCTGAACGGAATGTAATCCGAGGACAGAATGTCGAGGCTGCCATTATCGACGAGATCGCGTGCAGCAATATTGCCGGAATGCGAGCCACCGCGCACAATATTGGGCGCGCCCATCAGAATGGAAAGGCCTGCACCTTTTGAGGCACTGGCTGCTTCCATCGTGGTCGGAAACTCGGCGATCCGCACACCATGGTCGAGTGATTCATCGACATGCGCGCTGGTCGCATCATCATGGCTGGCCAGCACGATGCTGCGCGCTGCTGCCAGTTCGGCAATGGCACGACGATGTTTGGCCGAATAGGCGTCCGAATCCGCCATACGCTTCTCACAATGCACCCGGAACTCCTCATCCGTGAGCTTCATCTTGCGCATGTAATAAGTGCGATACGTATTAAGATCAACGAATTGACGCTGTCCCGGTGCATGATCCATCAGCGAAGCGAGTTTAACGCGGTCATCGGCTGCGAAAAGCTCGAATGTTTCAAGGCAATCTGCTGAGGAAACTTCGCAACGCAGATGCAGAAAGTGGTCTGCACGTAGACGATTTTCGCGAACACCGCTGTCGATGGCGTCCGCAAGCATCCGCATATCCTTGCCCACGAAGTCACGGTCATAATCAGAACCAACGCGCATCGCATCGAAAACTGTCGTGATGCCCGATGCTGCAACCTGCGCATCATGCGCCTGAACCGCTGCATCGACATTCCAGCGCACCTTTGGACGCGGCGCGTAATGGCTTTCCAGCTGATCGGTATGCAGCTCGATGAGGCCCGGAATAACATAATCGCCATCCATGTCATCGCCGCCGTTGGTATTGCCCTGATCAATGGCGGCAATTTTGCCATCACGGATCAGGATAGAACCGGAAACGATCTCATCAGCAAGCACGATCTGCGCATTTTTCAGAACGGTTTCATTAGCCATTGGATAGCTCTTTCATGACCGCATTCGCATTGGCGGCCGTTTCATATTTCGAGAGGAATGCTTCGATATCGAGCGCGCGGAAATCATCGAGCGCCTGGCGCAGACGATCATGGCTCCAGTCCCACCAGGCCAGTCGATCCAGACGATTGCCGATCGCAGCGTCGAAGCGTTCGCGAATGAGACGCGCCGGAACCCCACCAACAATTGTATAGGGCGCCACGTCCCTGCTCACGACAGCTCCGGCACCGACAACCGCACCGTTGCCAACCGTCACACCCGGCAAGATGGTGGAGCCATGGCCGAGCCATGTGTCGTGACCGATTTTCACGGCATTGCCGCGACGCCAATCAAAGAACTCCGTCTCATCCTTTTCTTCCGGCCAGTAATCACCGGCGCGATAGGTGAAATGATGCAACGTCGGACGCCATGTCGGATGATTGGTGGCGTTGATACGCACATGGCTGGCGATATTGGAAAACTTACCGATCTCAGCACACCAGATTTCGCAATCGATACCGAGATAGGAATAGTCGTCCAGCACAGTCTCCGAAACACGGCTGCGCGCGCCGATCTCGGTATATCGACCGAGCTTGCTACCGTTTACTTCAGCCGTTTCGTGAACCAGTGGTTCTACTGAGAGCTTGGTCATGCTGCTGCCTTCGGCGAGAAAGCGGTTACGTCGATAATGCGATCAGCAACCTGTTCACGCACATCTTCATCGTGGAAAATGCCAAGCATTGCGACGCCTTGCGCCTTCTTGGCCTTGATGAGATCAACAACGACTGCCCTGTTTTTGGCATCGAGCGAAGCTGTCGGCTCATCAAGCAGCAACACCGGATGATCCGTGATGAAACCGCGCGCAATATTCACGCGCTGCTGCTCACCGCCGGAGAAGGTTGCAGGTGGCAATGCCCAGAGCCGTTCCGGCAGGTTGAGCTGCGCGAGCAATTCGCTTGCACGATTGCGAGCAGCATCGCGATCAACACCACGAGCCACCAATGGCTCCGCAACGACATCGATTGCCGCCACGCGTGGCAATGTGCGCAGGAACTGGCTGACATAACCAATCGTATCACGCCGAACAGCCAGCACTTCGCGCGGATCGGCTGTTGCCAGATCCACCATACGGTCTTCGTGACGAATGAGGATTGAACCTGCATTCACGGCGTAATTGCCATAGACCATCTTGAGAATGGAGCTTTTACCAGCACCGGAAGGTCCGCCTAGCACGGCGCATTCGCCTGCTTCCAGATTGAAGTCCACGCCACTTACGACTGGCAACTGAATGCCACCCTGCAAATGCATCGTGAAAGTCTTCGCCAGACCCGACACGGCCAACGGAGAGGATGTTCTAACTTGTGTCATTTCTCACCTCACGCATGAAGTTTCGCTAATTTACGAACAACACGCTGCAAACATCTGTTTTAATTTACTAAACCTGCAGAATAGACGACACGAGCAGCTGCGTGTAAGGCGCTTGCGGGTCATCCAGAACGCGGTCTGTCAGGCCCTGTTCGACAATATGGCCGTCTTTCATGACCATGATGCGATGGGACAGAAGACGCGCCACTGCGAGGTCGTGGGTCACGATGACAACCGAAAGGCCGAGATCGCTCACCAGACCGCGCAGCAGGTCGAGAAGGCGTGCCTGCACGGACACGTCGAGACCGCCAGTCGGTTCATCCATGAAAACAAGACGCGGCGCTGTGACGAGATTGCGCGCAATCTGCAGACGCTGACGCATACCGCCGGAGAAAGCGCCGGGCTGGTCGTCGATGCGGTCGGCAGCGATTTCGACACGTCCGAGCCATTCAGTTGCCGTGTTGCGAATATTGCCATAATGGCGCTCGCCAACAGCCATAAGCCGTTCACCGACATTGGCACCTGCCGAAACGGTCATGCGCAGACCATCCGAAGGATTCTGATGCACGAAGCCCCAGTCGGTACGCATCAGAAAGCGGCGTTCAGCCTCTCCGATCTTGTAAAGATCGCGGAACTCGCCATCACGCATTCGATATTCCACGCTGCCCGATGTCGGTTCCAGACGTGTCGCCAGACAGTTGAGCAAAGTCGTCTTGCCCGAACCCGATTCACCGACGATGGCCAGCACTTCGCCCGGCCACAGCGAGAAATCGATATCCGCGCAACCGCGACGACTGCCATAAAACTTCGAGAGATTGCTGACTTTCAGCAGAGGTTCGACGCTCATTTCAATACTCATTTCAGGGCTCCTTTGGCTGCGGCCTCATTGTTCGCTGCCAGATGACCAAAGTGGCCATTCGCCTGACGATCTTCACAATAATCGGTGTCGGAGCAGACAAACATCGAGCCGCCACGGTCATCGAGCACGACTTCGTCCAGATAGACGCCGCGTGCGCCACACAATGCGCAAGGCTGTTTGAATTTCTGCACTTCAAATGGATGATCCTCGAAATCGAGGCTCACGACATCCGTATAAGGCGGTACGGCATAGATGCGCTTTTCACGACCGGCACCAAACAGCTGCAAAGCTGGCGACATATGCATCTTTGGATTGTCGAACTTGGGCGTCGGCGACGGTGCCATGACATAGCGCCCTTCGATCATCACCGGATAATCATAGGTCTTGGCGATATGGCCATGGCGCGCGATATCCTCGTAAAGCTTCACATGCATGAGGCCATATTCGGCAAGCGCGTGCATCTTGCGCGTTTCGGTTTCACGCGGTTCCAGAAAACGCAGCGGCTCAGGAATTGGCACCTGATAGACAATCACCTGCCCTTCAGTCAGCGGATATTCCGGAATGCGGTGACGTGTCTGGATGATAGTCGCCTCACCCGTATGGGTGGTCACGGCAACATCAGCGGTTTTCTGGAAGAATGCCCGGATGGAAACGGCATTGGTCGTATCATCAGCGCCCTGATCGATAACTTTGAGCACATCATCCTGACCGAGAATTGCCGCCGTCACCTGCACGCCGCCTGTGCCCCAGCCATAAGGCATCGGCATTTCACGGCTTGCGAACGGAACCTGATAGCCCGGAATAGCAATGGCTTTCAGGATAGCACGACGGATCATCCGCTTTGTCTGCTCGTCCAGATAGGCGAAATTGTAATTGGCTAGATCGCTCATTCTGCTGCTTCCTTGCCTGCGGCAATATTGGCTGCTGCTTCCTTGCCTGTGCCGATATTGGCTGCTGCTTCGGTTGCCAAAACTTCAGTCTCGTTGTTCGCTTGTTCATATTCCGCACGCATACGGCGGATGAGATCAAGCTCGGCCTGAAAGTCCACGTAATGGGGCAATTTCAGATGCTCGACGAAGCCCGTCGACTGCACATTATCGGAATGGGAGATGACAAATTCTTCGTCCTGCGCGGGTGCTGTCACATCCGCATCGAATTCGCGGACACGCAGCGCCCGGTCGCAAAGCGACATCGACATGGCTTTGCGCTCGCTTTGTCCGAACACCAGACCGTAGCCACGGGTGAACTGTGGTGCCTGCTTGGACGAGCCTTTGAACTGGCTCACCATCTGGCATTCGGTCAGCTGAACACGGCCAAGCGAAACGGAAAAGCCGAGCTCAGGCACATCAAACTCAACCTCCACCTCGCCAATGCGGATTTCACCGACAAATGGATGCGTGTTGCCATAACCGCGTTGCGTGGAATAACCCAGAGCCAGCAGGAAGCCTTCATCACCGCGCGCCAAAGCCTGCAAGCGCAGATCACGCGGCATCGGGAACGTCCAAGGTTCGCGGGTAAGATCGCCCGGCTCATGCCCCTCCGGCATCGCACCGTCTTCTTCGATCATGCCGTTGACACCGAGAATATCGGTCACGCGTGGCGTTTCTTCAGGCTCAATCGCACGCACTTCCGGCTCGGGAACACTGACATCACCCGCCAGTTCCGGATCAAGCAGACGATGCGTGTAGTCAAATGTCGGCCCCAACAACTGCCCACCGGGCAGATCTTTATAGGTGGCCGAAATGCGGCGTTCGATCAGCATATTCGCGGTCTCAAGGGGTAGCGAATAGCCAAAACGCGGCAGGGTTGTGCGGTAGGCACGAACCAGAAAGATTGCCTCAATCAGATCGCCCCGCGACTGGCGCACGGCAAGTGCTGCGAGCTCTCGGTCATAAAGCGAACCTTCGGCCATGACGCGATCAACGGCGAGACCCAGCTGTTCGGCAATCTGGTCAAGACGTAACGCTGGAACCGAGCGGTCGCCACGACGGCGATCATCAAGCAGACGGTGGGCATTGCGGATGGCGGTTTCACCGCCCTTTACTGCAACATACATGGATCAACCCTCCGAACTAACGATACGCGTGGTACGCGGAAGCGCTGCGACTTTGCCGTCAGCAACGAGTAGCAGATCGATACCCAACGGAAACAGCGCGCCATTTTCACGCCATTGCGCAGCAAAATCCTGCGGCAGACCATCGACGTTCAGCACAGTTTCATCCTTGATGCCCGGGCCTTTGAGGGTGAACCCCTGTCCGCTATCGAGCGACGATACAGCCAGAACAACGGTCGTCGAACGGTCCGGAAATTCTGGTTCTCCTTGGGAAAAGGAAGAAAGTGCTGGCAGCGATTGCGCATCACTTACGAGCGCGAACTGTGCTTTAGACTGATCCCCAACGATGGGCGCGCCGGCATGGAATGTCAGCCAGGCTGTTGCATCCTGATTGGCTGCGACTTTGGCGTCGACCCAGACGCTTGCGTCGTGATCAAGCAGCGTTGCAGCGATCAGGCCAAGCTCTGGCGTGAGTGGCTTTGATGGCACAGCAGCACTCGGCAGCGAATAGATGCGACCGGGATTAGCCATTGCGTGCATGACCGCATGAAACGCCATCTGCGCTTCATTGACTGGATCTGTCAGTCCGCCCTCAAATGCAGAAGTAGAATGGAGCATCAGTTGTCTCCCTGTCAATCGGCGTCGTAACGGGACCCCTTATCGGCTCCCAAAAGGGACCCCTGCCTCTAGTTGCATCGGGTCAGCGCGCGTAGGCCCGGAGCTCTCCATTTAGCGCAGGGGCCTGCGGGCGCGGGTTGTTTGTCTTTTCGGCTTTAGCTTTGAGAGCGGTTTTTAAAGCGCCAGGATTCGTTCCCGGTTTCCACGATCTCGCAATGGTGGGTGAGCCTGTCGAGTAGAGCGGCGGTCATCTTGGCGTCGCCGAATACGGCCGGCCACTCGCCGAAGGCTAGGTTCGTCGTGACGATGATCGATGTCCGCTCGTAGAGCCTGCTGATGAGATGGAAGAGGAGCTGGCCGCCCGCCTGGGCAAATGGGAGATAGCCCAGTTCGTCCATGATTACGAAGTCGAGCCTGGTGATGAAGTCGGCCAGTCGTCCCTGCTTACCGCTACGTGCCTCCGTCTCGAGCCGATTGACGAGGTCGACAACGTTGAAGAAGCGGCCTCGTGCTCCGTTGCGGATCAAGGCACGTGCAAGCGCGATGGACAGGTGGGACTTCCCCGTGCCGGTTCCGCCGACCAGAACGATATTGTGCTGCTCGGCGTCACGACACGAAAGTGTTGGATCTGTCCGACTTTTGAGAACGTATGGTGATCACGCTGCGAGGATAGATGTTTCGCGCCGCAATGGCCTGAGATCAACGCCGTCTGTTGGGGTCCAGATGTAATCGCCGGTGAGACTGATGTGCTGCCAGCCGAGTGGGGTAATGTGTTTGATGATGTCAAGCGGCGTGGGAATGCCATCTCGGTTGAGCTCGGCGAACGCCGGTTCGAGATAGAGTGTGTTCCAGTAGACGATGGCGTTGATTAGCAGGTTCAGTCCAGATGCTCGGTAGAACTGGCTCTCGAAAGTCCGGTCGCGCAATTCTCCGAGGCGATTGAAGAACAGTGCGCGGGCCAAGGTGTTCTGGGATTCGCTCTTGTTGAGGCCGACCGTCGCGTTCCTGCGCATTTCGGGGTTCTGCCACCACTGGGGCAGAAAGATGGACCGATTGATGCGACCGAGATCGCGTAGCGCCAACGCCAGTCCGTTCTGGCGTGGGAATGCGGACAGCTTTGCCAACACCGTCGAAGGCCGAACCTGCCCGGAACGGATCGTCGTGACCAGCCGCAGGATGTCGTTCCAGTTTGCCTTGATCCGCTCGACGTTGATGTGCTCGCCAACGAGCGGCGCCAGGTTTTCGGGAGGCGCGTCGCCCGGGAAGAGATAGAGCTTGCGATCCTTGAGACCGCGCAGCCGAGGCACAATCTGGAAACCAACGAGATGGCAAAGGGCGAAGCTCATATCGCTTACCCCGCCGGTATCGACATAGTGGGTTTCGATGGCGAGATCGCTGCCATGATAGAGCAGTCCATCGAGGACATAGATGGCTTCGCTCGCATTGGCATTCATGGCGATGATGTAGAAAGCGCCGTACTGGTCAGAGGTGAACCGGTAGAATTTGGCGCCGGGGTTGGGACCATAGCGGCCGTTGAGGTCGCCGATCGCCTCGGCGTGTCCGCCCGCCGGAAAATACTGGCCATCGGAGGATGACGTTGTTCCATCGCCCCACAAGCTTGCCAGAGGCAATTGCCTCTGGGCGTTGACGAGAATGGCGTGCGCGGCCGTGTAACCTTCCTCGCGAATATGCCAGTCGTGCGCCCAGGCGAGTTGGCGCATCGTAATGCCGGGGGAAACGTCCGCCATTCTCGTGAGACCGAGATTGATGCCGTCCGCCAGGATGGCGGTGAGGAGCGCAAGCTTGTTGTCGGCCGTCCGACCGCTGCGCAAGGCGTTGTCACGGTAAGTACGGCAGGCTAAGACGGGCGGGGCGTTCCAGAATTTTCAGACGATGCAGGCCGCGATTTTCCATGCGTCGAGCGCTTCGAAGCGATGGTAGCGAATTGTTTGTGCGGCACGGCGGCGGGATGGAACTGAAAAGCAATTGCGGGTAGCGGAGTGCATGGAAACAAACCGTTGCAATGCTCCTGGTGATCGGTGGCCCTGCATGGCTCGTTCCCGTTTTCGAAACGGCAGATGGCTATTCTCAGCCCGATTGTTGAGGCCCTTGTGCGACCAATGGTCGAGGCCAGGTGCCACGTCCGCCTTTGCTGCGCCGTAGGAGCGCAGCTTATCGGTGATGATCCGCTTGGGAACAAAGCCATAGCGTTTCATCAACGCCACCAGCAGGCGCTTGGCTGCCCTTTTGTCGCGTCGCTTCTGCAAAATTTCTTCGAGAACGATGCCGTGCTGATCGACCGCGCGCCAGAGCCAGAACTTTTCTCCAGCGCATTTCACGACGACTTCGTCCAGAAACCAAACGTCGCCGGGGCGGGCCTGCCGTCGCCGCAAGTTGCGAGCGATCTGGGGTCCGAACTTGGCGATCCAGCGGCGGACCGTCTCATAGGAAACGTCGATACCACGCTCGAGCAGCATTTCCTCAACTTCACGCAGGCTCAGATTGAACCGCAGGTAAAGCCAAACTGCGTGAGCAACGACCTGTGGCGGAAAACGATGACGCTTGAAACTGATATCTGGTGTCTGCATCGCCGAAATTTACGCCCAACCCAAAACGCAGGCAACTGCAATACAGGTTTACGTGACAACGCCCGCCATATTAGCCGTAACCGTCATGTGCGGGTAGAGGGCGTAGGACTGAAACACCATCGCCACGTCGCGCGCCTTCGGTCGCACCCCGTCCACCACGCGATCCCCGATCGACAGCGAGCCGCCCGTCTGAACGTCGAGACCGGCCAGGATCCGCAGAAGCGTCGACTTCCCGCATCCCGACGGACCCAGCAACGTCAGAAACTCCCCGTCTGAAATCGAGAGCGAAACGTCCCTGAGAACCGAGGTCGACCCAAACGACTTTTGCACATGGTCGATCGTTATTGCAGCCATATTCAATACTCTGATTAGATATCGTGCCGAGTAGGCGGCGTCAGCCCTGCCCTTTTCACTCTGCGTTTTCGAGGCTAGCTCAATCGCCTCACGGCAACAGATCGACGTCAGTTTGATGACAGATCGGAGACACCTACGGTATGAATTTCGGATTCATACCCTTCGGATTCGCGCGCAAGGCTCTCGAGAGTCTCATGGAATCCTGGAATGCGTGCGGTTTGTCGCGTCGTCAGTCGAAGCGGACGACGAGTTCCATGTGTTGGGGAGCAATGCGCGTAAATGAAACGACGATCGGCAGCCCTTCTTCGTCGATATTGATATTCGTTACGAAGATTGCCGGCTGGCCACGTGACATCGACAGCAACTCGGCATCCAACTTCGAGAGCGCAACCGCCGAAATCCGGGATTCGTGGCGACGATATTCCTGCACGCCAAGGCGCTTCCATGCCTCGCTGAAGCTGCCCGTTTCCTCGATAATGGTTTCGATCTTTTCAAAACGCGGTAACGGAAAATAGCTTGCGGTCAATGAGACGACGATCGTGTCGACCACAGTCATCGTATCCACGCGCCGGACGAAACGGTTGCGCGGCATACGCAGATCGCGCGCTAGCTCATTGGTAACTCTTACCCGTTCTGTTCCGAGATAGCGGCGTTCACTGACACGTTCGATATCCTTCAGCGCAGTCGTTAGGCGGGTCTTGGGTCCGAGCTGGTGGCGGACCATCCGCTCCTTCACGAAAGTTCCTCGCCCCTGCTCGATACGTAGCAGATCGCGCTCGCGCAGCACGACCATGGCACGCCTGATCGTGTTTCGATGGACGCTGAACCGCTCGGCAAGCTCGAACTCGGTCGGCAATTTTTCGCCGGGTCGATAGCGTGACGATTTGATGTCCTGCTCGATCGTGTCGGCGACGACGCGCCACAAGGTCGAGGCGCCGCGCCGATCATGAAGTGTCGCCTTGTTATCTGGCAGAGTGGTCATCAACGCGCGTCTCAACAGCATCCCGGTCGGCAAAAGTCACGACATTTCAGGCGGCCAAACCGGCTTGCTGTCAAGATCGAAGATGTGTCGGCCACTCTGTCGGAAGGAATGTTTCCAGAAGACATACCGTTTTCGTCACTCCCTTGTCATCCAACTGTCGCCCAACCATCATCTGGTGGCCATAGCCCTGAAGTCACTGAAGCAAGATCATCTTAGGACAAATTCGAATTCAGGGAGCGCGTGCCGACAGGCGCTCGCGCAGTGTGGAAACGTGGAAGCAATCATTACCAATGCCCGGATCGTCACCGGCACCGAAGTCATCCTTGGCTCGATGCAGGTCAAGGACGGCAAGATCTCCGACATCGCCCGAAAAGGCACGGCCGACGTCGGTGCCCTCGATTTCGAAGGCGACTATCTCCTCCCCGGCCTTGTCGATGTCCATACGGATCATCTGGAAAAGCAGATCATGCCGCGGGCTGGCGTGTTCTGGAACAAGGTCAATGCCGTTCGCACCCAGGATGCCGTGCTTGCGGCAGGTGGCATCACCACCGTTTTCGATTCGCTGATCGTCGGCGCCGTCGGCAATCCCGATCGTCGCAAACTTCTGCCACTGATGGTCGAAGGGCTTCACGATGCGCGTCAGGCAGGCCTGCTGAAAATCGATCATTTTCTCCACCTTCGTTGCGATACGCGCGAGGCCGATCTCGTCGAGCTTCTGAAGCCCTATCTCGGCGAAGCGAGCTTGCGCTACGTCACGGTGATGGACGATGGCCCGCATCGCGATCCCGATCGTTTCAGGAAACTGCAAAGACGCAAGGGTATTGCCGACGAGGTCATCGAAGAACAGATCGCCGCGGCGCCGCATACGAATGACCATGCGGCAATCAACCGGGCAGCAGTCGTCGCATTGTGCAAGCAGCACGGCATCAAATTCTCAAGCCACGATGATACGACAGCCGCTCATATCGCTGAAGGCCAGGCTTTCGGCATGACCATCTCGGAATTCCCGATTACGCTGGAATCGGCACGGGCGGCACGCGCCGCCGACATGACGACGATTATCGGCGGCCCCAACATCGTTGCTGGACGTTCGCATATCGGCAATGTCTCAGGAAGACTGCTTTCGCAAGAGGGCCTGATCGACGTCATCTGCTCGGATTACATTCCCTCGAGCATTCTCTACGCCATCTGGACCCTTGCCGGCGAAACCAACGGCCCGGACCTGCCTGCGGCAGTGGCTATGGGCAGCAAGCGGCCTGCAGAACTCTTCGGCCTCGACGATCGCGGAGAGCTGGCCGTCGGGCGCCGCGCCGACTTCCTGCGCGTCACCGAGATCGATGCAGCACCGATCGTTCGCAACGTCTGGGTCGAGGGAGTTCAGATCCTGTGACCGATCGACAGACACAGATGACACCGCAGCCAAAGGCGGCAAAGTCGAGCGGGCTTGTCGCAAACTTTCGGGCTTAACCGTATGTTGACCATAGGCATGGAATTTGCCGCTCCGAAAGTTGCGGAGCGAGCCCATGATTCTGAATGCTATTGCCGAGAAGCTGAAGCGCCAATCAAAGGATGACTTCAAAGGCAGGCATTTCGAGGCCTGGTTGATTGTACAGGCGGTTGCCTGGTACTTGCGCTACCCGCTCAGCTATCGTGACTTGGAAGAGATGTTTCGCGAGCGGGGCTTTGAGGTCGATCATAGCACGATCAACCGCTGGGTATTGGCCTATGCGCCGATGATCGAAAAACGGCTTCGGCAGTTTAGGCGCCCCCATTGCGGCTCGGTCAGAATCGATGAGACGTACGTCAAGATCCGCGGCAAATGGCGCTATCTGTACCGAGCCATCGACAAGCATGGCAATCCGGTAGATTTCCTGTTGACCGCTAAGCGCGATCTCGCCGCCGCCAAGCGGTTTTTCCGCAAGATGCTCAAAGACGAACCCTTGTTGTCGCCGACCAGGATCGGGACCGACGGGGCCAACACCTTCCCGTCAACGATCAAAATGTCGGTTGATGATGGGCTCCTCCATCCCGATCCCGTCCACTATGTCACCAAGCACCTCCAGCAAGGCATCGAAAGTGACCATTTCCGGGTAAAGAAGAACATGCCAAAGATCGGTGGCTTCCAATCCTTCAACACGGCGCGGCGAACCATCGCGGGTTTCGAGGCAATGCTGTGGTTGAGGAAAGGCTTCAGCTTTTCCGGCGGTTGGACTGTCAACGATCAGAACGATTTTCTTGCGCGCCTCTTCGGACTGCAAAAGATTAACAAAGCATGAAAATGAGGACGCTCAGGGGATAATCGCGCGCTCCGAAAATGTTTGCGACAGGCCCGGCGGAAGGGCTGTTGAGCGAGCTTGGCGGCTTGAGCACCGGTCATCTCGACATCGAGGCCAGCCAGACAATCGCGAACTATTGGCTCCCTACGAGGCTATTGCGGTTCCGCACGCTTCGCCCCGGAATCTCGGTAAGCTTCCGCGACGGCAACACGGCCAGCGTCGTGCAGGCGGTGATTTCTGGGCGCGCCGAACTCGGCTTCATCGAGGGGACCGTCGATGAACCGGCCCTTGCGGCACGCTCCTTGCACTCCGATGAACTGGTTATCGTTATGTCGTCGCGCGCGGGCGGCGCTACGTCCGATCGCCTTCAAGGGCTACAATGGGTCATGCGGGAGCCGGGATCGGGGACAAGGACGGAATTTGAGGCGGCGCTGACCGCGATCGGCATAGATAGCGCCACCTTACCGGTCGCATTGACGCTTCCAACCAATGAGGCCGTCTTGAGTGCGGTTCGAGGAAGTTTCTGCGCTGCGGCTTTGTCGCGCCTGGTCGTCGCGCCGTTCATCGCCTCTGGCGATCTACGTGCGCTCGATATAGCCCTAGCACCGCGCCAGTTCACAATCTTGCGCCACAAGGAACGGCGTCTGTCGGCGGCCGCACTGGAATTTGAGCGGATTTGCAGAGAACCAGATTAATGGGTGCTCACCCAAAGAGGCCGAACCTTTTTATGACCCTGCCGACCGATCCTGAGAAGGACAAGGCATAGCACCAACGAGACAACAAGTGGCAAAGGGATCGATGACATGACAGCCACATACCCCAATTCAACATCCCGCATCCCTGCGGCAGGGCAGAAGGGTAAAACCCCAAGGTCCGCTCCTGTCGTGACTTGACCTAGAAGGAGACCGTCCGCAATCCACCAGGCCAAGTCGTTAAGTGCTGTCGCGAAAGTTAGGAATTTCGCGACAAATTGATCGCGCCCCGGAATGCGAAGCCCCGCTGTCGGCCATTGTCTGAAGTTCCTCACGGGCAGGCGCTTGATACTTTACTAACTTGTCTGTAAAGTTTGGCTACTCTCACTGAATGGTGCTATCATGCCTGCCGCCCACTCGAACCGCTGGGTTCTTCTGGTGACCGTCGCCGCCGGTCTCCTGCTTATCGTTCTGGACAATTCGGTCCTCTACACGGCCCTGCCTACCCTGACGCGCGAGCTTGGCGCGACGGCAACGCAAGGGTTGTGGATCATCAACGCATACCCCCTCGTCATGGCCGGCCTGCTGCTCGGCACCGGGACGCTGGGTGACAGGATCGGTCACCGGCGCATGTTCCTCATCGGCCTCGTGCTGTTCGGTGTCGCGTCGATTGTGGCGGCCTATTCGCCTACAGCGGAAATCCTGATCGGGGCGCGGGCCTTTCTGGCGGTCGGCGCGGCGGCGATGATGCCCGCGACACTCGCCCTCATCCGCGTCACCTTCGAGGATGACCGGGAACGCAACATCGCCATTGCGATCTGGGGGTCGTTGTCGGTCGTCGGCGCTGCGCTCGGACCGATCATCGGCGGTTTTCTGCTCGGCCATTTCTGGTGGGGGTCGGTGTTCCTCATCAATGTGCCGGTAGTGGTCGCTGCCTTCATTTCGGCGCTGATCGTTGCGCCGAAGGTGGCCGGCGATGCGACCAAGCCTTGGGACGTGGTGTCGTCGTTTCAGGCATTGGTGGCGCTGTCGGCTTTTGTGATCGCGATCAAGGAATTTGCCCATGCCGGGCAGTCGTGGGCCGTCCCCGCTATTTCGCTGCTGGTTGCCATCCTCGCCGGAGCGCTGTTCGTCCGCCGGCAACTGCGCCTGCCGTTCCCGCTGCTCGACTTCTCGATCTTCCGCAATGCCGCGTTCACATCGGGCGTTCTAGCGGCCGCGTTCTCCCTGTTCGCCATCGGCGGTGTTCAGCTTGCTACGACGCAACGCTTCCAGCTCGTTGCGGGCTTCACGCCGCTGGAAGCCGGGATGCTGGTTTCGGCGGCGGCGCTCGGATCATTGCCGACTGCGCTGCTCGGTGGTGCATTCCTGCATCGTATTGGCCTACGTATCCTTATAGCTGGCGGGCTTGCGGCGGGATCGCTGGCGGTCCTGCTTGCGACATGGGGCATCACTCATGGCCTTGGCTGGCTGATCGCCGGTCTGGCGCTGACCGGTGCCGGCGTAGGTGCAACAATGTCGGTGGCATCAACGGCTATTGTGGGCAATGTGCCTGTGCATCGCGCCGGCATGGCGTCGTCGGTCGAGGAAGTGTCCTACGAGTTTGGCAGTCTGTTCGCTGTCACAATTCTCGGAAGTCTTTTGGCCTACCTCTATACGGTCAACGTCGTGTTCCCCGCCGGAACCTCGGAAGCGGCCCGCGACAGCATGGCGTCGGCGCTGGTCTTTGCCAACGAGGCGGGGGCCGATGGTGTTGTCGTGCGTCAAGCGGCAGGAATCGCATTCGACCACGCCTATACGGTCGTCATGTACGTGGCGGCGGGTGTTCTGGCCGTGGGTGCCCTGATCACCGGCATCCTGTTGCGGCGCTACGGTCCCGGCTCGCAATCGTCAGCCTATCCCACACAACACTAAGGAAGCCGACATGGCGAGAGCCAGCAAGCGCCTCGAAGTGCTTGAAGCCATTGTGAGCATCATCGAGCGTGACGGCCTCACCGCCGTCACCCTCGACGCCGTAGCGCTCGAAACCGGCATGACACGCGCCGGCCTTCTGTATCATTTCCCGTCGCGCGAAGCCCTGATCCTCGCCACCCATGAGCATCTGACTCGCTCATGGGAACAGGAGCTGGAAGCGAGCGCCGGCAACACCTCGGACAGGGCGACAGACGCCGAACGACACGCCGCCTACATCAACACCTGCGCAAGAGCTGCCCGGCGGGTCGAACTGCAGCTCATGCTGGAAAGCTCCGACAATCGGCAGCTTGGCGATCTGTGGCAACAGGTCATCGACCGCTGGGCACCTCCTGCGCCGATTGGAAACGACGCTGCCGAGTTGGACAGGTTCATTTCGCGCCTTGCCGCCGATGGGCTGTGGATTCACGAGGCGCTGTCGTCGCGCCCGCTCCCCGAGCAACTGCGCAAGCGTATCGCGGCGCGCCTCGTCGCGATGGCCGCCGGACCTGTTGAGGCGGAAGAAAACCTCCCGAAATAACTGGTGTCCCCCCACAACCCTACTGCGCCGGTGCTGCCGGCGCTTTCACGGTGATGGTGCATTGCTGATCTGAACCGGCCGTGCGCGCGGCCTCGGCGCATTGCCCGATCGCCTCGGCATTGTCGCGCACGAGCTGCGAGGAATCGGCCACGCCGCGCCAGCTTCGGGGATCGGCCACCCGCATCATGGTGACGCCGGCGTTCCATCGGTCCTGACCTATGACGGTCGCCGCAACATGGGTGTCGGCCGAGAAGGGCAGGAAACGCGGCAACAGCAAAATCAGGAATATGCCGACGAACAGCCCGACAAGGCCGGCCATCCATATGCGGAAATCCTGACTTTTCCGGTCGTAGGCGCTTTTCGTATGAGCGGCGAGGTTCCGGCCGGCGCGCTCGAGGTCGGACGCCTGCCGCTCGAGCTGCTGCGCGGCGGTGCGTATCAGGGCCTCGCCGCTGCGCTCGAGGAGCGCCGCATAGTGTGTCGCACCCTGCCGGAGAATAGGCGATTGCTCTACGCCGTGCAGCCGCTCCGCAACATTGTCGAGCGCCTGCACGAGCTGGGCGAGCTGGGGCTTGTAGTCCTGCGCCGGCTCGATCTTTTCGAGCTGGTCGAAAGCCGCTTCCAGCCCGCGCCGCATCACGGTCATTTCCGCGCCGATCTGCGCGCCCTGCGTCTCGATCGTGCGCCGGAGCGCGTCGAACGCGGCGGCCGGGTCGCCGGCGTCCTCGTCCAGTGCTTCCGGCTCGATTCCTTCCCTGTCGTCGTCCAGCTCCGCCATATTCTCCGTGCCTACCTTCCCAAACCGATGCCCCGGCTAAGTTGCCGGCTGCGTGACATTTCCTCTTGCAGCTCGTGGGCGATGCTCTGCCCCCGGCGCTGCTGCTGCCCGATTCCGAGTTCCTGACGGCGATTGCGCAGGATGGAATCTACCTGCGGGTCACGCTCAAGGCTCTTGGTCATGCCGTTCATCTGGCTTTCGACCTTGGCGCGGGCATCGTCGTGCTGCCAGCCGCGAAGCTCCCGGCGCTGGCCCTGTAGCTCCTGCCAGCGTTCAACGAACCGCTCGGCCCTGATATTCGGGTCTTGCAGCGCCGCGTTTTCGCGCTTCATCCCGTCGATAACCTGCGCGACACGCTCCCGGCCGGAAAGCTCGGTCATGGCGCGCACCGTCGCCGGGTCGTTTTGCAACGTCGAGCGCAGCAAATCTTTCATGCCGCCCTGCACCTGGTCGAGCTGCCGGCCGGCATCGCCTATTTCCTGCCGCTGCATGTCGAGGACCGGCAAGCCCTCGCGCCGGTGCTGGTCGATCGACTGATAGGCCCGCGAATAGCGGTCAACGGCGGCCTCAAGCGGCGACTGCCCCCGCGCCCGCTCGGCCAGCCGGTCGGGCGCAGGCGCCTGCCGCAAGCTCCCTTCCCTTTCCGGCCGCTCTGTGCGCTCCTGTGAGGGGGCAGGACGCGCATTGAGCTTGAGGCCGGCGAACATACCGCGCCGCTGCTTCTCGGCCTGCTGCGGCCGTTTCTGGTCGATCTGCGGGCCGTCCGCGCCGGCGCGGTCTGGCTCGCGGCTCTCGGGCGCGGCGCGGCGGCCGAGTTTCAGGCCCTCGAACGGCCGTTGGCGCTGCTGTCGATCGCCGGCGAGATCCTCGCGCGGATCTGCACGAAGATCCTGCGCGAGATCCGCGCGAACTTTTTGCGAGGATCTCCGATCAAGGGCATGATCCCCGGCCGTCGACTCCCGTTCCGCACGTAGCCCGGTGCGCTCGGCCGGAATCTCGATCTCGCTGCGGACGCCCATTTGCTCCGCGATCCCGCGCCGCTCGGCAAAGTCGCGGGTATAGTCGAGCGTCGTTTCCTTCACGCCCGACCGCGACAGGCGGCGCTCTAGCTGGCTATAGGCCAGCTCGCCGGCGTCCTGAACCTTCCATGTGTTGCGGTGCGTCTGCGTCCCATCCGGCAAGGTGACGGGGGTGGAACCCTCATGCTGTAGGCCGATCTTCTCCCCGATCTCGGGCGCGGCCTCCTTCATGGCGCGCTCAAGATCGACGCCCCATAGGGTGCGCTGCTCGCCCTTGTCGTTTTCCAGCGTCACGAAATAGCTGTCGGACTTCTGCGGGTCATGCTCATAGGGCGCGGCCCCATGCTCGACCAGCCGGCCGGCATTGGTGAACTCGTCCTGTGCCGCGTAGAGCTGCACCCCGTCACGATGCCGGGTCATGGCGACATAGGTTAGATGCCGGTCCATCGTCCCCGACGCCATCACATAGGCGCGGTCCACCGTCGCCCCCTGATTTTTGTGAATCGTCGTCGCATAGCCGTGGTCGATCGCCTGATAATCGCCCATCGGCACGGAAACACTATCGCCGCCCCGGCCGTCGAGCGTGGCAATGATGCGGCCCGGCTCGACATGATCGACCGTGCCTAGCATCCCGTTTTTCACGCCAAGGTCGCGGTTGTTCTCCAAGAACACGATGCGGTCGCCGGGCGCGAACTCCCGCTTGCCGTCATTGGTCTGGAAGGTCAGCGCGCCGGCGTCCTCGCCCTGCGCCAGCTCGCCCCGGTCCTGTAGCTCGGCCCGGATCGCGTCGTTGATGGCGCGAACATCGGCCCGGCGATGCGCCATCGCTACGCGGGTGCCGTCCGGGCGCTCGTCGCGATCGGCAAGGTAGTCGCGCACGATCTGGCCCCGCGCGTCCTCGCCGGTTTCGGCAAAGCTGATATTGCCGCGATCCCGATAGGCCGCCAGCCCCTCGGCCGTCCGGTGCGTGGCGAAGTCAACCGACGCCTCCCGCTGCCAGTCCACGCGCTGCCGGCGAATCTCGGACAGCTCGGCATGGCCGATTTCCTCCGTGATCGCCCTAAACGGTGCGCCCGCCCCGATCGCCTGCAACTGCTCATGGTCGCCTACAAGGACGATCTTCGCCCCGCGCGCCTCGGCCTCGCCAACGAAGCGGGCGAGCTGGCGGCTCCCGACCATGCCCGCCTCGTCGATCACGAACACGTCGCCGCGGCCGAGTGTGCCGCGGTCGTTCTCCCAACCGCGGGACCATGACGCGAGGGTGCGGCTCTGGATGCCGGAAGATTCCTCCAAGCCCTCGGCCGCCTTGCCCGACAGCGCCGCGCCGTGGACCTGATAGCCCTCGGCCTCCCACGCCTCGCGCGCGGCCGCGAGCATGGTGGACTTGCCAGCGCCGGCATAACCGACAACGGCCGCGATCCTCTCCGGCCCGGTGATATGCTCGATCGCCCGGCGCTGCTCGTCCGACAGCCGGGCGGAAGCATCGCCGGCGCTGCGCTGAATGGCGGCGTCCTGCCGATCTATCGCCCGCTCGACATGCCGGCGATCGACGCCATGACCATGCGCGCCGTGCATCCGCTGCGCGCTCTCGATCATGCCGGATTCGATCTCGACCATTTCCCGCGTCGAATACCGCGCAAGCTCGATCTCGCCCGTTGCCGGGTCCGCGCGCTCGGGCTGCAACTCGACCAGCGCCGGCGAGGCCATCACCTTCGCAAAGGCGCTCTGGAACTCCTGCGGGTCGTCGTTGATGTAGCGATGCAGCGCCCGCGCAACGTCGTGCCGGTCGAACACGCTCTTTTCGCCGGTGATGAGGGTTAGAACCTGCTCGGGCTTCTCTCGGATCAGCTCGGCATTGCGCCGGGCCGCTTCCTCGTCCAGCCGCGACCGCGACACGTCGAGGCCGCGCCGCTCCATCTGCGTGGCATGGACGCCCATATGCTCGGTCGGCGCGATCTCTAGCCCGCGCTCCATGTGCGAACGATGGTCAATGCGAATATCTAGCCCGGCCATCGCAAGGCGCTCGTTGGCGATCCCCTCCCACCTCTGGCGAAGGTCGCGGAGCTGCATATCGGTCGTCGGCAGGTCGTGCGCCAACAGCCATTTGTTTTCGCGCTCAAGATAGGTCTTGTCGCCTAACCCGCCCTCCGTCACCTGCCGCGTGGTCATAAGCAAATGGGCATGGTGATTGCGAACGTCGCTCGCCTCGTGCGGCGCATGAATGGCGAAGTCCACGGCCGCGCCGTAGCGGTCGGCCAGCTCCTGCGCCATCTCCCGCGCCGCCTCTAGCCGCTGCTCGGCCGAAAGCTCATGCGGCAAGGCAATCTCGAACTCCCGCGCAACGCGAGCGTCCTTCCGCTTCTCGGCAAATTCGGCGGCGTTCCACAAGTCCGACCGATCCCGCGCCCAATCGGCGTTCACGCCTTCCGGCAAGACGATCTCGGCATGTTCAACACCCTGCTTGGCCGTGTAGTCGTGCGTGATCCCGTCGCGCTCGTTGGTCAGCTTCTCCCCGGCACGATAAGCCATTGAGGCGACGGCGCTACGGCCACCCGCCCGCGAAACTGGCTTCATGCTGAAATGGTAGATTGCCAACCCGTTGCCTCGATCCCGTTTCCGCCTTTCCCGCCAGCCTCCAAGCTGGCGGCGCGCTGAGTTAC
>NZ_CAXHYK020000003.1:0-97857 GCF_964021225.1 Rhizobium arsenicireducens
GTCAACAACCGTCACCTCGTGGCCGGCTCGAGCGAGTTGGTAGGCGGATGTGACACCGACGATGCCGGCGCCGAGGACGATGACTTTCATGATAACCTCGAAAGAAGAAACAATTCAGCAGTAAATTCGTTGGTAGCGGTTTCCGAGGCCGGTCAGGATCTCGTAGGAAATGGTACCGGCGTCGCGGGCCACATCCTCTAACGTCTGGTTGGGGCCGAGCAACTCGACACGGCTTCCGAGAGTTAGGCGCCGCTCTGGCAACGCCGAAATGTCGATGGTGATGCTGTCCATCGAGACGCGTCCCAAAATAGGTAGACGAACCCCATCGCAATAGAATGCACCGCGGTCCGATAGGCTACGAGGCAGGCCGTCCGCATAGCCGGCAGCGATAGTGGCAAGACGGGTTTCGCACGTCGCGATATGGGTACCGCTGTAACCAACGGGGGTACCGGCCTGTACCGTCCGCGTCTGCACCACCGATATGTCGAGGCTGACGACCTGCTCCATCGGGTTCGCTCGGCCAGAAACAGGAGCGCCGCCGTAAAGCGCGATACCCGGGCGGGCGAGCACCCCGTGATAGGGGCGCCCAAGAAAAATCCCTCCGGAATTGGCGAAGCACATATCGAAGTGCGGGAAGGCAGCGATGACGGCCTGCATATCGGCAAGCTGGCTGGCGTTTTGCGCGCTTTCGGCGTCATCTGCGCTTGCGAGATGGCTCATCACGAAAAGCACGACGATCCTGGCTTCGGTTTTCACCATTTCCGCAAGTGCATCGCGCTCCTCCGGCGGCACGCCGAGCCGCGACATGCCAGTGTCGAACTGGAGGACAGCGGGAAGCGAACGTCCGGCAATCCTCGCCGCATCGGCCCACCGCCTCCACTGCTCGAGGGAGTTGATAACGGGTACAATGCCGTGGCGCGCGCAGGTGCTTTCGTTGCCAGGGAGGAGACCGTTCAGCACAAATATGCTTGCATCGTCTGCCAGAAGCGGGCGTAACTGCAGCGCCTCACTGAACTGTGCGACGAAGAAGTGACGGCACCCCTCCGCATAGAGTCGCGTCCCGACCCGATCCGCGCCCAGCCCATAGGCATCGGCCTTGACAACGGCCGCCGCCCGCGCCGGAGCAATGTCGGCCGCCAGCCGCGCATAATTACGAGCAAGCGCCGCCAGATTGATGGTGAGGTAGCCGGGCGAGGCGCCAGCCTCGAGGCTGATATATCGTGATGTGACGCCGTCCATTACCGTTCCCCGAGTCCTTTTCGTAGAACCCTAATGAAACGATCATGAAATTTCTCGTTCTTGAGTGGTTGATTATTGCCCATCTGAATGATTGTTGGAAGAATGAAACGAATTTTGGAATAATCTGCCATGTCCGCTCTTGATGCCATTGATCGCAATATTCTGCGGCTTCTCCGGCTCGATGCGCGCATGAGCAATGCTGCTCTTGCATCCGAGGTGGGACTGTCGCCTTCCGCCTGCTTGCGGCGGATCCGCTTGATGGAAAAGAGCGGCGTCATCCGAGGCTATACTGCGCTTGTCGATGCCGGAAACGCTGAGGCGGCGATCGCGGTCATCATCAATATCACGCTGGAGCGCCAGACGGAGGACCATCTGGATCGTTTCGAGGCAGCGGTAAGACGCCACCCGGAAATCCGAGAATGCTTCCTAATGACAGGCGGTTCGGATTATCTCCTTCGCGTAGAGGTAGCCAATGCCGGCGACTTCGAGCGCATCCACAAGGAAATTCTGTCTGCGCTTCCCGGCGTTCAGCGCATCCATTCCAGCTTCTCGATCCGTAATGTGCTGGCAACGCGCGCGAAGGCACAACGGTAAGGAACCATAGCTCGAGAATGGCCGAGAATCGCATTCGGAATACTTGATGACTTGAAACGTGGGCGGTCGTGGGCCGGAGCATCATTGGGTGTAGACGGAGAGGGCGTGCCGGAGGAGAGCGTTGAGGTGAGCGAAGCTCCGGTTGGGTGTGGGAGGCGGGGGATCGCGACATTTATGGCCTGGGTGATGCGCTTGCCGCGATTGATGCAGTGCTTGCGCGCTCCGAGGCCGCGATCGAAGGGGCGAAGAAGTCGGGTCGTGCCAAAAACGTTCCGGACAAGGATCCCTTCCTCTACGATCTCGACTGGGATGAGGACGAGCGGCTGGCGGAGTGGCAGGCCGTGCTGGCGCGGGCCCAGGACCTGCCGCCGGTCCTGCAGGCCATCGTGGCGCTCGATGCCTGGAACGAGATCGCCGTGCTCCAGCATGCGCCCTGGCTCGGTCGGCTGTTGGCTGCCTCGATCATGCGCGAGGGCGGCGTTACCAGTGGCATCCACCTCGTCGCTATCAATCTCGGGCTAAAAGCGATCCCCATCGATCGGCGCCGGCGTCGTGATCGGGAGACGCGGTTGCTGGCGATATCAAGGGCGCTGATCATTGCCGCCGAGACGGGGCTCAAGGAGCATGACCGGTTGGTGCTGGCGCGGCATATGATGATGCGCAAGCTGGAGGGGCGGCGGACGTCATCCAGGCTACCGAAGCTGGTCGAGCTTCCGCCGATCTCCGCCGGCATAGTGGCAACGACGCTTGAGGTCACGCCTCAAGGCGCGCGGCGCATCGTGCAGGAGCTCGGTCTTCGCGAGATGACGGGGAGGGGGAGGTTTCGGGCATGGGGGATTTCCTAGCCGAAAAGATACTTTTGCCGACTTCTGCGACGGTATTTCTCGTCGCTAGGCTTCGTACGCTCAAATTTTGCTTTGTACACCTCGGTGATGAGCGCTAACACGAAGGCCGGATGGGAAACAGGTCCTCGCGGTGATGCTGATGCTTCGCGTGCTGGCGACGGCATAGCCACCGGACCTTCAGAGGCTCATCATATTGATCGTGATGGGCATGGACGGCTTCTTTGCCGCAGACCTCACAAAGGGCATCGCGTTGGTTTCCCGCTGAACAACGCTTGATCAGGCAGCGGCCTTGGTGTGGGAGGGGATCGATATCGTCGCGACAGCCGCAACGACAGAGGCGATGCCCGTCAGAACGAATGTCGTGGACAGCAATCACGTAATCACCATGCCGGCCAATGCGGAGCTGTGAGAGAGAAACCGGCCAGATCCAGGCTGAAATCGACATGATGCGGCCGAGCTGTTGCGGATCGGTTCGACACTGGCGAAGCGTCAGAAGAGCAACATCGATCGGACCGGACACGACGCCGGCCAGTATAAGACCGATAGCCAGGCGGCCATACCCAGATTCAGCTGCCACGGGCCATGCCGCCAAGGCCGTAATGACCATTCCGATTGGCACAATGTGACGCTGGCGACCGGTCGTTCGCAAATGCCCGGCGACCCGCGCACCAACCCCGCCGGCTGTCATTTCGGCTGGCCTTCGGGGCTGCTCTTTCCTTCCCTACGCGCCACGCTGGCGGAGCTAATCATGTGATTTTTCCTATCAATCTCATCGCAGATGATGACGTGCATGTTCACGATCCATGCAATCGATTGCCGCGAGATCAATCGTCCTCGCCGCACTATCAGCAATAGATACAGGCTGGTTTCGGAGGAGGGGAATGAAACGCTTCAGCATCAACAGTGTTCAGCCTGGAGATATTCTCTTCACGGCTCGACCGGGAAAGATAAGTAATCCCCGCGGGCTTACGCGTTTCGCCCATTGGCACCTAAAAGAAATCGGAAAATCATGAGGCTGGAATTCAAAGCTTTGTAACTGACCGGTTCCACACGGGAATTACCCGCTGGGTAAGGGTTCGATTCCGTTCAAGAGCAAGACAGCAGGGCCCACGCAGATGCGGGGATTGATTTGCATCTGCATGGGCGGTGTGGATCAGCTATTGATCCGAGTGGCGATGCAGCCTCCCGAACCCGATTGAGGATCTTCGCCGTAAGTGCAGCTTTGTCTACGGCAGGAACCGACCGTAGTGCCATAGTTGGTCAATTCCTAGGGATATCGGGCCAAGTATCGGAGAGCCGGTAGCCTGCAGGCCAGGGATCGTCCGGGTCGAGCATCACCTGGTGAGTGCCGGTAATCCACGCACGGCCGGAGATTTCTGGCACGATTGCGGCGCGCCCACCGACAGTCGTTTGCCTCACGATGCGACAATCGAAGCGTGAGCCGATAATAGAATAGCCGCAGAAGAGCTGATCGACCTTGATCTGGCCACGAGCGTGAAGCAATGCCATGCGGGCCGAGCAGCCGGTTCCGGTCGGCGAGCGGTCAAGCTTGGCGGGTTGTATCACAACAGTATTTCGACCATGTAAAACACCATCGCGCTCTTCGATCGGCAGCGTCAGTTGGCAAAAAGAGATATGGTTCCACTCCGGATTATCCGGGTGCGTGAAGCCGAGCTGCTCATTTGCAGCGTTTGTAATTCTGATGCCAGTCTCGGCAAGTTCGCGTGCTTCGTCGGGTGTGATTTTGAAACCAAGCGCTTGAGCATCAGCAAAAACGAAACTGTCTCCCCCATATGCGGTGTCGACCGTGAGTGTGCCAAGGCCTGCGACTTCAATCTTCGCGTTGAGCTTGTCGACGAAGGAGGGCACATTGGTGACCGTGATGCGTTCAGCCTTTCCATCGCGACACGACGCGACAACGTTGACCAATCCGCCAGGGGCCTCGAGCACCATCCGCGTTTCCGGCTCCACCATCGGCACGATACCGCTATCGAGCAACACTGTGGAGACACAAATAGAGTTGGACCCGGACATGGGAGGCGTATCCTCGGGCTCCATGATAATAAAGCCCATCGTGGCCCGCGGATCCTTGGGGGGGACCAGCAAATTGATGTGACGAAAAACTCCACCTCGGGGCTCATTCAATACAAAGTCGCGCAGCGTCTTATCCTCGGCAATGAACCTACGCTGCTCCCATAGCGTCTGGCCAGGTGGTGGTGCGACGCCACCAACGATCACATCGCCCACTTCGCCTTCTGCGTGGCAGGACACGATATGTATTACTCTGCTACTGCGCATTATCTCTCCCCACCGGATGCCGTTCCGTATCGAATGCAGAGGGCATACGATTTCGTCAAAATCCACCCGCTGCGCTTGACGCAACGGCAACGTCAATGCCCTTTTAAAACGATTGATTGGGCAGTTATGAGTTTGTATTTTATCTGTCGA
Source organism: Rhizobium arsenicireducens (assembly GCF_964021225.1). NCBI lineage: Bacteria > Pseudomonadati > Pseudomonadota > Alphaproteobacteria > Hyphomicrobiales > Rhizobiaceae > Rhizobium > Rhizobium arsenicireducens. The sequence continues at coordinate 5,127 of NZ_CAXHYK020000003.1, forward strand.
CAAGAGGGTTATCAATGGTCGATTCTGCTTCTCTCCCACTAGCCGCGCGTAAGCGCGGTTCTGGCGTCAAGATGGTCTACGATATCTTGCGCGACGAAATTCTCGATTTGAAGCTTCCGCCTGGGAGCCCGATTGACGAGGTCCAACTGGCGGAGCGTTTCCACATGTCGCGCACGCCGATCCGAGAGGCGCTTGTCCGGCTTGCGGGTGATGGGCTTATCGAGACCCTACCAAATCGGTCGACGATGGTGTTGAATTTTGATTTTATCAATCTTGGGCCATTCTTCGAAGCGCTCGTGCTAATGTATCGTGTCACGACCCGTCTTGCAGCACAGAACCACCGGCCGAGCGATCTAGCCGTTATCCGAATTCATCACGAGGAATATGCGGCGGCGGTGAACGCCCGCGACGCGATGCTGATGATTGCAACAAATGCGGCCTTCCACGCCGCGATTTCCGAAGCGGGCCGTAACCCCTACTTTACAGGCCTGTTCCGCAAACTGCTCGACGAGGGCAGGCGGATCCTGCGACTGTATTATCAGTCCTATGACGAACAGTTCCCTCAACGCTTCGTGGAGGAACATGCAGAACTCATTGCTGCGATTGTTGCCCGCGACGTCGATCGCGCCGATCATCTTGGGAAGGCTCACGCTGAGCAGATCGTTGCACAAGTGCAGAAATTGTTCAGTCGCAGCGGAGGACTCGACCTCGAGTTCTGATCGTTGTATTTTTTTTGTCGACAAACTAAATGCAAGTTGGTACTGCAGGGGAAACCGTTAGGGAGGTTATTCCTTCTTCTGACGGCCGGTTATATCTTCAAATGGAGACTGACGTGAAAGCCACCATATTTTCCGGCGTAATCCCCGCCTTGATGACCCCTTGCAAGAGTGATCGCACGCCAGATTTCGATTCTTTGGTCCGCAAGGGCAAAGAACTGATCGACAATGGGATGTCTGCGGTCGTCTACTGCGGGTCGATGGGTGACTGGCCGCTATTGACCGATGAGCAGCGTATGGAAGGCGTGGAACGCCTTGTGAAGGCCGGAGTGCCGGTCATTGTGGGTACCGGAGCCGTCAATACGGCATCTGCCGTCGCACACGCTGCTCACGCGCAAAAAATTGGGGCACAGGGTCTGATGGTTATACCGCGTGTCTTGTCTCGAGGGTCAGTCGTGGCCGCGCAAAGAAACCACTTTAAGGCCATTCTTTCCGCAGCGCCGGATTTGCCGGCAGTGATTTACAACAGCCCCTACTATGGTTTTGCTACACGCGCCGATCTCTTCTTCGCTTTGCGTGCGGAACATCCGAATCTAGTCGGCTTCAAGGAGTTCGGCGGCGCGGAGGACATGCGTTATGCGGCGGAAAACATTACAAGTCGCGACGATGATGTCTCGCTGATGATCGGCGTGGATACATGCGTGTTCCATGGCTTCGTCAACTGTGGGGCGACCGGTGCCATTACCGGTATTGGCTGTGTACTGCCTAAGGAAGTGCTGCACATGTGCAACCTTGCCCAGGCCGCGGCGAAGGGCGATCCGGATGCCCGCCAGCGCGCCCTTGAACTTGAATCGGCGCTTGGGGTGCTCTCTTCCTTCGACGAGGGGCCTGATCTTGTTCTCTACTTCAAGCACATGATGGTGCTCAAGGGTGACAGGGAATACACGCTGCACTTCAATGAGACGGACGAGCTCTCCGAAAGCCAGCGTGGTTATGTCGAAGCTCAACTGAAGCTCTTTGATACTTGGTATGCAGAGTGGAGCAAGCTTCCGGGCGCCGTCCAGACATGCAAGGCCTAGATCACCGGTCCTCCCAGGAAAAGGCCCTCCGCAAGGAGGGCCTCAGACCGCTGACAAACCCGCCTATTTTTGCTTGGCGGGTTTTCTGGTTTTTGAGGTTCATGCTCAGGTGGTGTTTCGGCCGTAGATTTTGGTGAACTCAATGGGACCTGTGCCCTTATGCCCAGGCGGGGTTCGTGGCTTTGGTGACTGCCATTGCGATCTTCTTGATGTTCTGGGCGCTCGCCGCCAGCAGGCATTGCCATTGGACTTTGATGAGGCCGCGGAAGCGGGCATAGCGATGCCCGTGGAGCTGTTTGGCATCGGCAAAGGAGCGCTCGACCGTCTCCTTTCGCCGCTTGTAGATCGCCTTGCCTCTGGCCGTCTTGCGGTTGGCATCGGTTCGCTCGCGGGCATCGGCCCAGACATGGCGGGTGATGGTCCGCTCCGCCTTGGCGTTTGCGGTGCAGGAGGCAAGAAGCGGGCAGTCGCGGCAAAGGGACGGGTCCGAGCGGTAGTGCTTGTAGCCGTTCCGGTCGGTGGTGGCATAGGTGAGCAGCTGACCCTGCGGGCAACGATAGCCGTCGGTCTCGGGCTCAAAGACGAACTGCGACTTGCGCATCATCCCGTCCTTTGGCGGGGGTCGGGTTGCGATAGCCGGTCACCCCGAGGATTTGTCTCTCCTCCAGCCCCTTAGCGATGCCCGAAGTGGCGTAGCCCGCATCCAGGCCGACTGCGCCAACATGGAAGTCGAAGCGCTGGCGCTGCCGGTCGAGCCGTTCCCGATAGACGATACTGTCATGCACATTGGCCGGCGTGACATGCGTGTCGGTGATGATCGCATGGCGGCCATCGACCGTGCGATGATCGAGATAAAAGAAGCCCTTGGGCTTGCCGTCGCGCACCATGTAGCCCGCATCCCGATCGGTGCGGCTGATCTTGGTTTCCTTCACCTCAGGCTCGCGCTCCTTTTGCCTAAGCGACTTCTGGCCGTGCGCCGCCCGCTCGGCCTCGATCGCCCGGTCAAGATCGGCCCAGTAGTCGGCGCGTGACTTCGCAAGCATCTCAAGATCATACTTGCCCTTGTTGGCATTGGCCTTCAGATGGGTCGAATCCGTATAGAGCACCGTGCCATCGACCAGGCCGTGGCGGATCGCCTGTTCCACGATCGCATCGAAGATTGTAGTGGCCCCCTAAATCCCCGGACACGATCTCCCACTTGCTAAGTGTTAGGAGTAATGTGCCCATTATGACCAGTCACATCCCCAAGATTGAAGTGCTGTCCGGCCGTGAGCGTCGCCGTCGCTGGTCGACAGCGGAGAAGCTGGCGATAGTCCAGGAGACCTACGAGCCTGATGTCACGGTCAGCATCGTGGCGCGACGGCACGGCATTCAACCGAACCAGCTATTCGCCTGGCGCAAACTTGCGGCGCAGGGTGCGCTGACGGCCACGGCATCGCAGGAAGAGGTCGTTCCTGCATCCGAATACAGAGCGCTTCAGAACCAGGTTAAAGAGCTGCAGCGCCTCCTCGGCAAGAAGACGATGGAAGGCGAAATCCTCAAGGAAGCGCTTGAGATCGCATCAGGGTCAAAAAAACACCTGTTGCGCTCGCTCTCGTTGCCGAAGGACGGTTCCCGATGACGACGGTGTGTAAGACCTTGGGTGTCGCCCGATCCAACATCGCGGAATCTGTGAAGCGACGTCCCTCCAAAGCCAGAGGGCGTCCGCCGCTTGCTGATCGGGAGCTGGTGGATGAGATCAAGACCATCATCGACGATATGCCCACCTACGGATATCGCCGGGTGCACGCGATCCTTTGCCGTAAAGCCCGAAGCGAAAGCCGACCGTGGCCAAATGCCAAACGCGTCTACCGGGTGATGAAGGTTCACGGCATGCTTCTTCAGCGCCACACCGGTGCTCTCGACACCCATCGCCACGATGGCCGTGTTGCCGTCGAGCAATCCAATCTGCGCTGGTGTTCAGACGGCTTCGAGATCGGCTGCGACAACAAGGAGAAGGTCCGCGTTGCGTTCGCGCTCGATTGCTGTGATCGCGAAGCCATTGCCCATGTCGCGACAACAGAGGGCATCAAGAGTGAGGACGTCCAAGACCTGGTCATTACGGCTGTGGAGAATCGCTTCGGTCTCATCAACACTCTTCCAAAGCCAATCGAATGGCTGACTGACAACGGCTCCTGCTTCATCGCAAAGGACACCAGGTCACTGCTTGTCGATATCGGCATGGAGCCTTGCTCCACGCCCATTCGCAGCCCCCAATCCAATGGGATGGCAGAGGCTTTCGTCAAAACATTCAAGCGCGACTACGTCTCAGTGAACCCTCGACCAGACGCCGCAACCGTCATCGCGCAACTGCCCTCATGGTTCGAACACTACAATACCCTTCACCCGCACAAGGCATTGGGGTATCGCTCGCCTCGTGAGTTCTTAAACCGTCAAACAGAAACCTGATCCTGTCCGGTTTTTAAGGGGCAACTCCAAAGATGTCCTGCGCCACATCAGTGCCGTTGAAGCGGCGGCGGCGGTTCTGACTGAGCGTCGAGGCATCAAAGACGGGATCAGTCAGCTTCATCCGCAGGAACCACCGATAGGCGACATTCATCTCGATCTCGCGCACCAACTGTCGCTCCGAACGCACCCCGAACAGGTAACCAAGGAACAGCGCTTTGAACATCAAGGTCGGGTCGAGCGGCGGGCGGCCGTTGCCGGCGCAATAAAGACCGGCAACCCGATCATGGATGAAGGAAAAATCAATCACCGCATCGATTTTGCGAAGCAGGTGATCCTTCGGCACAAGGCTGTCGAGCGTCACCATCTCGAGAGCCGTCTGTTCGGGAGCAGGTTTCTTCAACATGTCCCAGTGAATCATAAACCCCCGGCTGTAGCCAGGGGTTTGTCAGCAGTCTGAAGGCCCTCCGCAAGGAGGGCCTTTTTGCTTCGTCCTGAGCTTGAACCGTACAGGCGGTAATGTTCAGGGCACGCTATCGGATCACGCGATCGCGTCCAGCCCCTTCTCCAGAAGCCGGTCAAGCTGCTCCATTTCGGCAGCCGTCAGCGCAATCCCTTCCGCCTCGGATTTCGCACGGGCCTCAAAGCGGCGCTGCGACGGTAGGCGGGCGCCCTGGCCGACAATGCTCTCGAACAAGTTTTCGGCACGCGCAAAGGGGTTACCGGGACGCCCGGCGGCAAAGGCCTCAGGCGAGAGGGCGATGATCAGTTCCCCATGCATGGGCGCAAGCGTCGTGGTCCCGAGATAGTCCAGGACTTCAGGGCTCGTCAGGTCGCCGATCATGATGCCGGCCAGAAGCTCGATCATGGTGCCGATCGCCGAGCCCTTGTGGCCACCGAAGGGAAGCATGGCGCCGGCCAGGGCCGCTTCCGGATCGGTCGTCGGCTGTCCTTCGGCATCGATCGCCCAGCCTTCCGGCAGCGGCTTGCCGGCGCGTCGATGCAGTTCGAGCTCCCCGTGCGGCCACGGAGGTGGCGAAGTCGAAGACATAGGGTGAGTGATCCGGACGCGGCCAGCCGAAAGCGAAGGGGTTCGTCCCGAGCAAGGGCTTGCTGCCGCCAGTCGGCGCAACGGTCGCATAGCTGGGGCACATGGCGAGCGCGGCAAGGCCTTGGCCAGTCACCGCTTCCACTTCCGGCCATAGGGCGGAAAAGTGGCTGCAATCGTTGATGACCAGCGCCGCGAGACCGAGGGCACGCGCGCGTTCGGCAAGTGCGAGAAGACCGAGTTCGAAGGCGGGGTTGGCAAATCCCCCCTTGGCGTCGACTCTGACAATGGCCGAACCTTGGTTCAGGTCGAGTTCCGGCACTGCAGCCGGCTTGACCTTGCCCGCCTTCACGGTCCGCAGGGCCCCCTCGATACGATAGATCCCATGCGACTTGCAGGCGTCACGCTCGCCTGCGACGATGACGCGTGCAAGCGCCCCCGCCTGCTGCGCATTGAGGCCGGCCTTCCGGAAGATGGCATCGACCCGCCGGTGGAGATCCGCAATCGTGATGGTGGATGTCTGGGGCATATTCGTTTCTCCGAGGCTGGCCAACAAAAAAAGTGTTTGAGATTCGATCTTGCATACATATAGTATACAGCACGCGACAGGCGCAATCCATGCAGCGTCTACTGATCAGCAAATTCCTCCTTGGAAGAAAGGTGCCTCAAATGGCTTTTACCCCCAGTGGTAAACATATCGTCGCCGGCGAGTGGCTGGAGGGCGATGGAACCTTCGCCTCGTCACCTGCACATGGACCGGCACATGATTTTGCAGTCGGAAACCTGGCTCTTGTGAACAGGGCGGCCGAAGCGGCAGAGGAAGCATATGTGAGCTACGGCTACTCCTCCCGCGCGGATCGGGCTGCTTTCTTATGCGCCATCGCAGATGAGATCGAGGCTCGAGCCGACGAGATTACCGACATCGGCACGCAGGAAACCGGCTTGCCGGCCGCGCGCCTTCAAGGGGAGCGGGGTCGCACGACCGGCCAATTGCGCCTGTTTGCCGACCACATCGAAAAGGGTGACTATCTCGATCGCCGTGTAGATGCAGCGCTACCGGACCGCCAGCCGGCTCCGCGCCCGGAGATCCGCCTGATCCAGCGGCCGATTGGTCCAGTCGCCGTCTTCGGCGCCTCCAACTTTCCGCTCGCCTTCTCGACTGCCGGCGGCGACACCGCTGCAGCACTTGCTGCCGGCTGCCCGGTGGTGGTGAAGGGACACTCCGCCCATCCGGGTACAGGCGAGATCGTCGCTCATGCTATCGAAGCAGCGATCAAGAAAACCGGAACGCATCCGGGGGTCTTCTCGCTGATCCAGGGGGGCAGCCGTCAGGTTGGAGAAGCTCTCGTACAGCACCCGCTGATAAAGGCGGTTGGCTTCACCGGTTCGCTCACCGGCGGCCGGGCACTCTTCAACCTGTGCGCAGGCCGTCCAGAGCCGATCCCCTTCTTTGGTGAACTTGGTTCAGTCAACCCGATGTTCCTGCTGCCGGAGGCAATGAAGGCCCGTGCTGAAGCGCTAGGCGAGGGCTGGGCGGCGTCGCTGACCATGGGAGCTGGCCAGTTCTGCACCAATCCCGGCATCGCCATCGTCGCGGATGGAGCAGACGCCGATCGCTTCACCACCTCTACAGTGGAGGCGCTGCGAAAGGTGGGGCCGCAAACCATGCTCACAGACGGTATTGCGAATGCGTACCGGGAGGGGATGAAGCGCTTCAGCGGCCGCAACACTGTGAAGCCCTTATACGTCACTGAATCGAGCGGACGGAACGCCCTTCCGAACCTGTTCGAATTAACGGGCGATCAATTTCTGGCCGATCACGCGCTCTCAGAAGAAGTCTTCGGACCGCTCGGTCTCGTTGTGCGAGTGCAGTCGGTAGAGGAGATGGAGTTGATCGGCCGTCGGCTCGATGGGCAGTTGACTGTGACGATGCACATAGATGCCGGTGATCTCGAAGCCGCCATGCGCCTTCGTCCTATTTTGGAGCGCAAGGCGGGTCGCGTCTTGGTCAATGGCTTTCCCACGGGCGTCGAAGTTGTTGACGCCATGGTTCACGGCGGGCCGTATCCCGCATCGACAAACTTTGGCGCGACGAGCGTCGGCACAATGTCGATTCGTCGTTTCCTGCGGCCTGTATCTTATCAGAACATGCCGCCCGAATTGCTGCCTGAAGACATGAGGGACTAGATCGGGGGGAGGCGGACTGGCGCCTGCCTCCATCAAACTTTTTCAGAGAGGCTATATACTATCTGTATTTTTTTTGTATATTGATCTCAGGTCTTCGCCGTTCGGTGTGGGACGGACCTTCGCGGGCGAGGATTGCTTAGATTGGGAGAGAGCAATGAAAAAGGTTTCGGTACTGGCTTTTGGCCTTGTGGCTGCCACCGCGCTCGGTGGCGCCGCTTACGCGGACAAGCTTGATGATATTATCGGTTCCGGCACCCTGCGTTGCGCAGTGGTCCTCGACTTCCCGCCGATGGGGTCGCGTGATGAAAGCAACAATCCGGTCGGCTTCGACGTAGACTATTGCAACGATCTGGCGAAGGCTCTCGGGGTGACGGCCGAAATCGTCGAGACACCATTCCCGGAGCGCATTCCAGCCCTTATGTCTGGTCGGGTAGATGTAGGCGTAGCCTCGACCTCCGATACGCTTGAGCGAGCGAAAACAGTGGGAATGACTATCCCCTACTTCGCTTTCGAAATGGCCGTCACGGCTAACGACAAGTCTGGTGTGAAGTCCTTCGAAGATATGAAGGGCAAGGTCGTCGGCGCCACGGCCGGCACCTATGAGGCAATTGCTCTCGAAGAGCAGGTCAAGGCCTGGGGGGAGGGCGAGTTTCGTCCATATCAGACCCAGGCAGACGTCTTTCTCGCTTTGAGCCAAGGTCAGATTGACGCGACGGTTTCCACGTCTACCGTCGCTCAGGCGAACGTCAAGTCAGGAAATTTCACTGGGCTTGCAGTGGTCGGTAAGGCGCCGTTTGACACGGACTATGTCGCGCTCTTCACCAACCGGGAAGAATACGGCCTGATCAACTACCTCAACCTATTCATCAACCAGCAAGTCCGGACCGGGCGCTATGCTGAACTTTACGAGAAGTGGGTGGGTGGCGAGGCGCCTGATCTCACCGTCGGCGGCGTTTATCGCTGATTGACCCGTCTCCAAGGTGGCGTCGACAGCAGCCGGCGCCACTGCTCCCTTTAGTGAAGTGAGGCGGGAATGTTCAACTATACCTTTCAATGGAACCAGGCACTTAAGGCGCTGCCGCAGATGCTCGACGGTGCGCTTGTCACTGTTCAGGTTGCCATCCTGTCGATGGTCATCGGGCTGGCTTGCGCAATTGCGCTCACTGTCTTTCGTTTAACTGGCAATAGGGTCCTGTCCGGGTTAGCAGCAACTTGGATCGAGGTCGCACGCAACACTCCGGCACTGTTCCAGATCTATATGGCCCACTTCGGTCTGGGTAATTTTGGTATCCACCTCAGTCCCTATACAGCGTTGCTTGCAGGAATAGCTTTCAACAATGCGGGCTATCTCGCCGAAAACTTCCGTGGTGCGTTGAAGGCAATCCCGGAGACGCAGACGCGCGCAGCTCGCTCGCTCGGGATGACCTCGCTGCAGGCTTTCCGCTTCATAGTGGTGCCTCAGATGCTGCGCATCGCTTATCTGCCGGCGACGAACCAGATGGTTTGGGCAATCCTCATGACGTCGCTCGGCGTTACCGTCGGGATGAACACCGACCTTGCCGGTGTGACCCAGGAGCTGAATGCTCGCTCATTCCGTACGTTCGAATTCTTCGCGATCGCTGCGGTGATCTATTACGTCATCGCCAAGGCTGTGACCTTGGCCGCCAGAGCTTTGGCCTGGCGCATGTTCCGCTACTAGGAGGGCAGGATATGTTCGACACCGCCCTCACCTGGAACGACTTTGTCTTCCTCGGCCAAGGTGCCGCTATGACCCTAGCAGTAACCGCCGTTTCGGTCGCCGCGGGCACCATCATGGGAATTGTTTTCGGCGTGATCCGCTTTCAGGCCGGACCTGTCTGGTCGATGCCCTTGATGTTCTTCCTCGACGTTTTCAGGTCCGTTCCGCTTCTCATCCAGTTGGTGCTCGGCAATGCCTTGCAGTCTATAGCAAAGCTTGGTTGGCCCCCGTTTACCACATCTTGTGTGGTTCTCTCGCTCTATACTGCGGCCTATTGTACCGAGATCGTCAGAGGCGGCATTGAGTCAGTCCCGGTGACCACTCGCCGTGCAGCTCGCTCACTGGGCATGACCTGGGGGCAGGATATGCGCTACATCGTGGCGCCCTTGGCGACGCGCGTTTCGCTCCCCGCGTGGATTGGGCTGACGCTGGGCGTCATGAAGGATTCAGCCTTGGTCCTCTGGCTCGGCTTAATCGAACTGCTACGAGCATCGCAGATCCTGGTCACCCGCCTTCAGGAGCCGTTGTTTATCCTCCTGATCTGCGGTGCCATCTACTTCATCATCAGCTTCCCCATCGCCCGGTTCGGCGGTTATCTCGAAAGACGGTGGTCTCCCTATGATTGAGATTGAAAATGTCCATAAGTCCTTCGGCAGTCTGGAGGTTCTCAAGGGTATCAACCTGAACGTCAAGAACGGCGAGGTAGTCACGATCATAGGCGGGTCTGGCTCGGGGAAATCTACTTTGCTGACCTGTATCAACGGTCTGGAGCCAATCAACGCGGGACGGATCCGCATTGACGGCACCGAGGTCCACGCGAAGACAACCGACCTCAACAAACTGCGCCAGAAGGTCGGGATCGTTTTCCAGCAGTGGAACGCCTTCCCCCACCTCACGGTGCTGGAGAACGTGATGCTGGCGCCGCGCAAAGTCCTCGGCCTTCCCAAGGAGAAGTCCGAGGAGATTGCGGTGAAGCAACTCACCCATGTGGGTTTGCGGGACAAGCTGTCGGTCTATCCGAGCCGGATGTCGGGTGGCCAGCAGCAGCGCATGGCTATCGCTCGCGCGCTTGCCATGTCCCCGGAGTATATGCTGTTCGATGAGGTTACCTCGGCTCTTGACCCTATGCTGGTCGGAGAGGTTCTGGACACACTCAAGATGCTTGCAGAGGAAGGGATGACGATGATCTGCGTCACTCATGAAATGGCCTTTGCGCGCGACGTATCCGACCGTGTTGCTTTCTTCCACCAGGGCGTAATGGCGGAGATCGGTTCGCCCGATCAGATCTTTGGCTCCCCTCAGCGGCCGGAGACGCAGGAGTTTCTCGGGAGCGTCCGCTGATGACACAGCCGGACGTTGTCGTCATCGGTGCAGGCGTGATCGGCCTCTCCGCCGCGATCGCCGCGCAGGCGAGGGGGCTTTCGGTGACGGTGTTCGATCGGGAAGGGCCGGCGGCCGGCGCATCCGCCGGAAATGCCGGGGCCTTCGCCTTCACCGACATCCTGCCGCTTGCCTCGCCCGGTATCATGCGAAAGGCGCCGAAGTGGCTACTCGATCCGCTCGGCCCCCTTTCGGTTCGACCATCTTACGCTCTCAACATCGCGCCATGGATGTATCGCTTCTGGCGCGCCTGTTCTCCGGCTCGCGTTGCATCGTCCACGGATGCGCAGACCGCGTTGATGGATCTCTCCAAGGCAGAGCTCGAGCCGTTCTTGCAGCAGACGGGCACGCTGAACATGCTGCGCAAGGATGGCAACCTGCAGGTCTACGAAAGCCAGGCTGAGCTTGATGCGGCGTTACCGGGATGGGCGGCGCGCGAACGCCATGGCATTGAGTTCCGCCATCTCGATGCTGCAGGTATGGCAGAACTCCAGCCTGGGCTATCGCCCCGTTTTACCCACGGAACCTTTACCCCCGGCTGGTACTCCATCGCTGATCCAAAGCTCTATACGATAGCGCTCGCGGATCATTTTTGTGCCAAGGGCGGCAAGATCGGCCAGGCAGAGGTCACGGCAGTCCGGCCGGATGAGACGGGCGTCGAGATTGTCACCGCACAGGGTGAGCAATATCGTGCGGGGCAGGTGGTGGTGGCTGCGGGCGCTTTTTCGCACCGCATCGCGCGGACCCTTGGAGAAACGATCCCGCTGGAGACGGAGCGGGGCTACAACACGACCCTGCCGCTTACGGCCTTCGACCTCAGGACACAGGTCACTTTTGGCGGACATGGTTTCGTTGTGAGCCGTCTGTCGACCGGCATCCGCGTCGGCGGTGCGGTGGAGCTCGGGGGGCTGGACCTGCCGCCGAACTACAAGCGCTCGCAAGCAATGCTCGGCAAGGCGCAGGCGTTTCTGCCGGGCTTGAAGGCGGAGGAGGGTGTGCAGTGGATGGGCTTCCGCCCCTCATTGCCTGACAGTCTGCCGGCAATCGGACGAGCGCGCGGCCTGACTCGTGTCATCTACGCTTTCGGCCACGGACACCTTGGTCTCACCCAATCAACCGGGACCGCTCGGCTTGTCGCTGATCTGTTGACGGATGAGCGGCTCCCAATCGAAATATCACCCTTCTCGCCGCAACGCTTCTGACAGAGTTTGAGCCATGGCTTCCTATACCTTCTTTTGTATCGACGGGCATACGTGCGGAAACCCCGTCCGGCTTGTTTCCGGGGGTGGTCCGCGTTTGGAAGGGGCGAACATGCTCGAGAAGCGTGCGCATTTTCTTCGCGAGTATGACTGGATCCGCACCGGTCTAATGTACGAGCCGCGCGGCCATGACATGATGTCGGGTTCGATTCTGTATGCGCCCAGTCGGCCGGACTGCGATGTGGCTGTCCTGTTTATTGAGACCTCTGGCTGTCTGCCTATGTGCGGCCACGGGACTATCGGTACGATCACAATGGGTATCGAGAACGGGCTGATCACGCCGCGCGAGCCCGGTAAGCTTTCGATCGAAACGCCAGCTGGAAAGGTGGACATCGCGTACCGCCAGGAAGGGCGCTTCGTGGAGGAAGTGCGGCTCACCAATGTCCCAGGCTTCCTCCATTCCGAGGGGCTGGCGGTGGAGGTTGAAGGACTGGGCGAAATCGTCGTCGACGTTGCCTATGGGGGCAATTTCTACGCTATCGTTGAGCCACAGAAGAATTTCCAGGACATGGCCGATCATTCAGCAGGAGACTTGGTCGGCTGGAGCCCGAAATTGCGAGCCGCTCTCAACGACAAGTACGAGTTCGTGCATCCGGAGCATACGGAGATACGCGGACTGAGCCACATCCAGTGGACCGGCAAGCCGACGAACCCGGAGGCTCACGCACGCAACGCCGTCTTTTACGGCGAGAAGGCGATTGACCGCTCTCCCTGTGGAACGGGCACTTCGGCGCGAATGGCGCAGCTGGCGGCAAAGGGCAAGCTCAAGGTCGGCGACGAATTCATCCACGAATCGATCATCGGCTCGCTCTTCCGTGGTCGTGTCGAGGCGGCGACGACCGTGGCAGGTTGCGATGCGATTATCCCGTCGATTGCCGGTTGGGCGCGAATGACCGGCATCAACACAATCTTCATCGATGAACGCGACCCCTTCGCCCATGGTTTTATCGTCCAATGAATAACGTACATCATTGCCTGACTATCCTCGCTGGAGAAGCAGAAGGACCGATACTCTCAACGACCGAAGCGCTGAGCTTTTGGGGAGGTGTCTCTCCCGCCGATGGGAAAGTCATTGACGTTCATCACCCCTTGCACGGGGCGAGCTTGGCGGGTTCCATCCTCCTGATGCCATCGAGCCGTGGATCGTGCACCGGTTCCGGTGTCTTGCTTGACTTGATACTCAATGATCTCGCCCCCGCTGCTCTGGTATTCAGTGGCCCGGAGGATGTTTTGACACTCGGCGCCCTGGTCGCGGCCATGATGTTCGAAAAGCCGATCCCGGTCGTTCGAGTTTCTGCCGACGTTTTCCGGGAGCTTTCCAATTACCGCCGTGCTCACATCACCAGCAGCTCGATCGAAGCCGGTGAGATGACGATGCCACTAGCACCCCCTCCAAGCGGCGCGATTGATCTGACGGCTGCGGACCGAGCCATCCTCGCGGGTGACAAGGGTGCTGGCGCCCATCAGGCCATGCAGATCATCTGCGCCATGGCGGCGCAGCAAGGCGCAACAAGACTGATCGACGTGACGCAAGCTCATGTCGATGGTTGCATTTATGCGAGCCCTGCCAATCTGGTCTTCGCGGAGAAGATGGCCTATCTTGGCGCGCAGGTCTGTGTTCCAACCACAATGAACGCGATTTCGGTGGACTATGCGAACTGGCAGACGCAAGAGATACCACAAACTTTCGGAGCACCAGCCGCGAAGCTTGCGGAAGCCTATGTACGCATGGGCTGTCAGCCTACCTACACATGTTCGCCCTATTTGCTTCGAAGTGCGCCGGCTCTAGGCGAAGCGGTAGCCTGGGCTGAATCCAACGCCGTCATTTTTGCCAATTCGGTTCTAGGGGCGCGGACGCCGAAACATCCGGACTTTCTTGATCTATGCATCGCATTGACGGGTCGTGCACCGCTTGCCGGCGTGTATCTCGACGAGCAGCGAAAGCCGGAGCTTGTTATCAACGTCACGGTCCCTGCTGAAATCGATGACGCCTACTGGCCTCTGGTGGGCTATGTTGCCGGACAGCTGTGTCCCGACAGCATTCCGTTGTTGCGTGGCCTTGCATCAGCGAATCCATCGAAGGATGACCTAAAAGCTCTCTGCGCGGCCTTCGGTACGACATCAGCAGCGCCCATGTTACACATTGAGGGCGTGACACCTGAGGCCAACGTGCAGGTACTTCAGGAACTGCCTCAACAGACGATGAGCCTAACTCAGATGGCCGCGGCATGGCATCAGCTCGCTGAAGGGCCTGAAGAGGTCGAGCTCGTGGCAATTGGTAGCCCACATGCATCTATCGGCGAGTGTCAGGCCTTCTCCTCCGCGCTTGACGGCCGAGTTCGGCACCCAGATGTCTCCGTTATCATCACAGCGGGCCATCACGTGATAGCTGAGGCCCAGGAAAACGGTACCCTGGCTAAACTTCAAAGTGCCGGCGTCACCATACTACCGGATCTTTGCTGGTGCTCGATTAGCGAACCAGTTTTCCCGCCACGCGCGCGTACTGTCATTACGAATTCGGGCAAGTATGCGCACTACGGTCCTGGTCTAAGCGGTCGCCGCGTTCGCTTCGGCAGCATTGCCGATTGTGTCGCAGCCGCCGTCAGTGGTCGTGTGCCGCACCGCATTCCGGCTTGGTTGGTGTGAAAGAGGCATTGGCCGGGCAAAGCTGACTGGCGTGTGCACAACATGCCACTCCGCCAGCCGATGTCGAACGACATACTGTTGTGCGGTGATTGTCGAGGATCCTGGATCCGGGAGCAGTCAGTCTAATCGACTAGTCGAGGCGGCTAGGGGGCGAGCGGCCGAGAGAGAGAGCCGAATGCAAATACTTCTGATTCATTAGCGGCCGCAATCTCGCTGTTTTCCAGGGCTTGTACTGCGGTTACTGTTCGAGTCCCAGTTTCAGCGCCCGCATCAGCGATCCTGGCAGTTCGTGTGGGACGCAAATTATGTAAATCATCAGCAGCTCTGGCAGGTCACGTGTAGACAGCAAGTATCGAATCTGGACACTCAGCCGGATGACGGGGAGAGTAGTGGCAAAAAGCACTAATTCTCTCATAATACATGCTTTTTGTGCGGTGATTTGGCACGACCTATCCCTTTATTCAGGAACCCGAGTATGAGCGCCCCTGCCTACAAATCATTCGATCAGTCCCTTGGCGAGTTTACTAACACCGCATCCGCCATCCCATCGATCTCGCATCAGGAACTTGCTGCACGAATTACCAAGCTTCAGGGACTGATGCGGGAGGTGGATGTCAAAGCTGTCTATCTCGATACGTCGACCAGCCTCGCCTATTTCACTGGCTTGTCGCTCGGCGCGAGTGAGCGAATGCATGGCGGCATCATTCCGTCTGAAGGAGAACCTATCTATGTCACTCCAGCCTTCGAGGAGCCAAAAACCCGGTCGCTCATCGTGATCCCAGGGAAGATCGCGACATGGGAAGAGCACGAGGATCCGGCCGTTCTGGTGGCGAACCTAGTTTGTGGCCTGAGCGTCGACGGGGAAAGTTTAGCGTTCGACCCCGCGACACCGTTTGCTTTTTTTGACCCGATCACTGCCAATATCGGCGGCCGCCTCAAGGTTGTTGGCGCTCAACGTCTGATTGCCCAATGCCGGCAGATCAAATCGGCGACCGAGATTGCCATTGTCCAGGCCGCGATGACTGCAAGTCTCCAGGTGCATAAGGCTGTCTGGGTAGGCCTCTATGAAGGCGTCTCAACGAAGGAAGTAAACAGTTTCATCGCTGCCGCCCACGCCAAGCTCGGCATGCGTCACATGTTCGCTGCAGCACAGTTTGGCGAGGCGACCGCCTATCCCCATGGTGTGCCTTACGACCAGATACTTAGACGGGGCGACATGGTTCTTATCGATCTTGGGGCTCAGATTCACGGTTACTGCTCCGATATCACCCGGACCTACGTTTTCGGGTCGGCGACGGAACGCCAGCGGGAAGTCTGGAACCTGGAGCGGAAGGCCCAACAAGCAGCCTTCAACGCCGCACAAATTGGTATAGCCTGCGAGGAGGTCGATTTTGCGGCGCGCAAGGTCCTGACAGCCGCCGGATATGGTCCTGACTACGTCGTTCCTGGCCTGCCTCACCGCACGGGCCATGGTTTGGGAATGGATTTGCACGAAGCACCCTACATTGTTCGCGGTAACAAAACCCTTTTAGAGCCAGGGATGGTCTTCTCGGTCGAGCCGATGCTCGCGATCTATGGAGAATGTGGCGTGCGCCTTGAAGATATCATTTACATGACCGCCGACGGTCCCGTTTTTTTCACTCCTCCTCCAGTCTCGCTTGAGCAGCCATTTAACTGACTATCGTACTGATCGTTGGACGATAGAAAGTTGGTTCGGTTTGTATGAACAACTTCGGGCGTTTCGCCCGGAATACTGGCGTTCTGCTCTGGGTGGAGTAAGTCGGAGCTTTATGATCACCCTGATAATAGATGTGCTGACATCATCATGGCCTCGCAGTATCGGCTCTTGTTGCTTGCCAGTGGTTCGCCAGGAGCTGAACAAGGCCACCTCGGGTCGGGCATGACGCCCATCTGAGGTGTTGAAAAGCTCGCGAAGAGACTGCTTCTGACACCGACCTTGATAGGCAGTACGCCGTCATTCCTTCCGCGCGGATGTCGGCAGTCTTGTCCAAGAGAGAGCAGAACACTTCAGCTGCTCTGCATGACAGAAAGACCGCACCAAAAAACGTGCTGTTTCGCAGGCCGTCCAGGGTCGCAGTTGAGATCGACGTCGAGGGCACTGCGACATAAACAATTGTTCTGCGGGCTCGATATCCCCATTGTCGTAACTCCGCAGCGATGTCGCAGCTGATGTCCTCACCTGAGACGTGCACTATTGAGCCATCTCCAGGTCTCCAAGTGGAGTAGATCAGTTGCAGCAATGATGCGGCATCTCCTGATGCAGTATGCACGGTATGGACTCCATGCGCTGCGAGACGACCCGCCGTTTGCGGTCCAACGGCATAGATGACCTTTCCTCTTGCCGACCCGCCTTGTCCCATAAAGGCATCCACGCCGTTCGCGGAGGTGAATACCAAGGCTGAAGCGGGCTCCACGGTATGGGTCTCGAGTTTCCTCACATGCCAGATCGACAACATCGGTTCGCTGACGCAGGATATTCCCACTGACGCCAGCGCTTCGACCATCTCTTCGGCTTGCAAATCAGAGCGAGTGAGCAGGAGCCGACGTCTCGTCTGGTCATGCGGCATTTTTGAATTCGGGTTCATTGCCTTGCTCCAATGGTGAGTTCCTCGTGGTTCGAGACCTACGTGTTTCCGCGCACTGACCCGGCAGGCGTATCGCAGCCTCGCTAAGTGCGCTCGCTATAGAGACGAGTACGCGGTCTCGGCAGTCCATATCCTCAGCGAAGTTTGGTACCCAGAAGCGGACTACATAGGCCGCACCATCCAGTGATAGAGCGACAAGCCTCACGTCAGGAGGTGGATCGCTTCCGATGGTCCCCGCTGCGAGTGCTCCACGCAGGAGGATGGCTTTTGCCGAGGAGACCTCAACGTCATGCTCGAGCATGATTGTGACTTGAGTCCGATAGTGCCGCCGCGGTGCGCTATAGTTGGTGAGTTGTTGTCTTGCCACTTGGCTGTTGGGCAGGATCATATAGGTAGCATCCCTCGTAAGAAGACGCGTCGACCGCCAGCCGATTTCAACAATCTGGCCCTTTGTCGTTCCACCGAAATCGACCCAGTCCCCGATCCTGAATGGCGCTTCCAGACCGAAGGCTATTCCGGTCAGGATGTCAGCGACAACGTTCCTCATCGCAAAACCAATAATGGCGATGATCAGCCCCGAGCCTGCTAGAATGCCATTTGCAAAATCGCCAAACAGAACGGAAGCCGACCCAATCGCAGCTGCTAGGAAAGCCAGCGATCCCGTCAATTCTCTCAGGAGTTTGGGCCGCCGGTTCTTTGTGAGCCGCCGGTCGAAGAAGATAGACAGAAGACGGCTGAAGAGAATTGCGCCGGCGAAAAGGATTACGCAGATCGATGCCTTCTCAGTCCATTCTGGCTGGACCGATTGGTGCGATGAAACGTGAACACCTTGAATGGCCAAAGCCGGGATAATAACTATGATTGGCCAAACAACGCGGCTTGCCCGCCTTACCCGGTCAGTTGATGTCGTCATTTGTCTCCCCTTGCATTGAGTGCGCAGGCACATGGAGGCTCCCCGTCCGTCTGTGAACAGAGCCAGGTATCATTCGCTGCGAGCTTGTTTGGCGGCGGTAACCGGTACGTCGGCCTTCACGTCAACACCGGGCAGTGGCTGCAATGCCGGTCGCCCCTACGTCACATGATTGGTTGTCCGGAAAGATCGAGCAAGGCAGTGCCAATTCGTGTCTTCACACTGACCATCGACGGAGCAATGCTGGCCCCTCGAGGGGCGCGGAGTGTCGCTGCTCGATTATGACCGCTCTTTGTCTCAACAAAGATTCAGGCAATCTCCCCGCAGAGTCTGCTGGGAGTCGATTGCCTTCCACTAGGTCTGCGCCCTCAAGGTCGATCAGCCGCAGTTTGGAAACGTCGGGGTCCCGCGCAGATGCAGAGCCCGCAATAGAGGTCAAGCAAGCGCCGACGAACCGCCCAACGATTATCGTTGGCTTTCCGCGTAGGGTGATGTTCATTTCAATTGCCCCGTATCGCAGCTGAGGAGGCTGCGTTAGATAAAGACTGCTGTGATGGCTGAGTGCCGCGCAACCCCGGAGGATCGAAGCCCGGGTTTAGACGCGCGACAGCAGTCTACGGCCCGGGCTAGTGTCCTTCGACGGGACACTCTCGGCAGAGATGGGGAACATGGAGATCACTAATCTTCATCGTGGCCTCCTGATCATGGCATGCTTGAGGGGGAAGTCAACAAGGGCTTTACCGACAGGTCAGGTGCATGAAGACACGCTGATGGACGCTCGCAGTGCACTTGACTTCCTGGCACCTAGCATAAATGCTGTTGGCATGTTCGACTATAGCGACACACGCGCGATGCGCGCATTCCGGGTCTGCCCTATCGCAGGATCTTAGCTGGATCCGGCCATCGTCGCCGGCCGGATCCTGCAAGGCTCGGTCAACACGTTTCGTCTGACCATCTGCGACAGTCCTCTTTCAAAATGATCAAACAATGCACCTCCGTTGAATGACGGAGCCAATGCGCAGGTGACAATTCCTATGTTTTCACTCAACCGAACCATGCCCGTGATCGGGGTCACTGACTATCATGCGCTGAGCCGCTTAGCCTTCGTAGCCTTAGCCAATAATTTTGATGTCGGCCCCGAACTGAATGAGAGACTAGAAAATTGCTGGGTGGTGGCAGACGAGCAGGTTTCGCCTGTCACCGTTCGCCTTGGATCGGCTGTCTCGTATGAAGTTAATGGAGACCGACGCCATATTACTCTCGTTCTGCCGGACAAAGTGGATGCCGGCCATCTCTCGGTGCTGACGCCTGTTGGGGTCGCACTTATCGGGCTTAGGCCTGGAGAGCGAGGAGAGTGGCACTCTCGTGCTGGACGGAAGTGTCAACTGACGGTGACGAGTGTAGGCCACATCGATAGTGGTCGGTTGGCTTCTAAAACAATCAGCAGCCGCATCAAACTGAGAAGGCTCTAGCAGTGGCGTGGTTCGTGGCTGGGTGGGATGCGACGGGTCTTGTTCCGTCAAGATCCTGCTTTCAATCAACACGGTACTGAATTTTTGGCGAAAAGCACATCAGACTCTGGCCTCCCGAAACGAGGCTGTGCACCTTCGCCATCCTTACGATGAGACCTTTCTCGGAGCAATTATGGCAATTGACAAACGCTTAGCTGCCACACGTGCGCGGGCGGAATTCGTACAGGGCTTGGTTTGGATGGCGCTGAGCATGGCGTCATTCATAAGCATGGCAGTGGGATCGCGGGAAGCTCGCTTCAACCTTATCAATCCGCCAAGTCTTGTTTTTCCGTGCCTTGGTTGGTTTAGGCGTCATAATAATGGTGGGCCGATCGCTCCTACCGGAAATTCGGCAGAGGAAAATGGTTCGACGACACCTCGCCCGAAACGTCGTTCATTTCGCTGCCCAGTACTTTTGGACCGTCGGAGTAGTCCTTCTTCCGCTGGCTTCGGTGTTCGCCCTCGAGTTTACCATGCCCATCTGGGTCGTGTTCTTCGCTTGGCTACTGCTTGGGGAGCAGCTGACCTTGCCGAACTCCTTGCGACACTCGGCGGTTTCCTCGGTGTCCTGGTGGTGGTGCGGCCAGGATACGGTGTCATTGATCCCGCTGCGGGCCTGGTGCTGCTAGCGGCAGGTGGCTATGGGCTATCGTTGATCCTCGTCAAACAACTCACCAAGGAATGCTCACCTGGGGTGATCGTGATCTGGATGATACTCATTCAGCTGCCGCTGGGACTTTTGGCTGCCATGACTGATTGGCGGGACGTTAGCTTGACCGATATCCCATGGATGCTCGTTGCAGGTGTTGGAGCTTTAAGCGCGCATTACTGTCAAGCACAGGCGCTGAAGAGACTCGACGCTTCAGTCATCATGCCCATCGACTTTCTGCGAGTCCCTATGGCCGCGCTCGTCGGATTCTATGCCTATGGCGAAGGCATAGATGTCTGGGTCGTCGTTGGAGGAGGGATAATCCTCCTATCGAATTTCCAGGCGATGCGATCTGAGCGAATGAGGTCTCATGCCAGCATAGAACAATGACCTGTCGTCAAAGATTACTGACTTGTGAGCAAACAAAATCCCCCGCCGAGCCTTCAAAAATACTGGAGTAATTTATGGTACACGTTGACGAGAAACTCGAACCTATCCTCAATGAGGTCTTGCGGCGAAACGCGGGGGAGTTCGAGTTCCACCAAGCTGTGCGGGAGGTTCTGGAGAGCCTTGGTAGGGTCATTGCAAAGCATCCACGCTATGCTGAAAACGCGCTTATCGAGCGTATCTGTGAGCCGGAGCGACAAATCATCTTTCGAGTGCCTTGGGTCGATGACAACGGGCAGGTGCAAATCAACCGTGGCTTCCGTGTCCAGTTCAACTCGGCTCTGGGGCCCTACAAGGGCGGGATCCGTTTTCATCCATCGGTGAACGTCGGCATCATCAAGTTTCTTGGTTTCGAACAGACGTTCAAGAACGCCCTGACTGGAATGCCAATAGGGGGCGGCAAGGGTGGCTCTGACTTCAATCCCCGAGGACGGTCTGATGGCGAAATCATGCGCTTTTGTCAGTCCTTCATGACTGAACTTTACAGGCATATCGGGGAGTACACTGACGTTCCTGCTGGCGATATCGGCGTCGGTGGTCGCGAGATCGGCTACATGTTTGGACAATATAAGAGGCTTACCAATCGCTTTGAAGCGGGTGTTCTCACCGGCAAAGCCCTCTTTTATGGCGGTTCTCGAGCTCGCAGGGAAGCAACCGGTTATGGCGCGACCTACTTTGTCAGCCGAATGCTAAGCAGGAAAGGGATGGATTTTTCCGGGAAGCAAGTGGTGGTCTCTGGTTCGGGAAATGTTGCCATTTACACGATGGAGAAAGTTATCGAGTTTGGCGGAAAAATTGTCGCTTGCTCAGATTCAAATGGATACATTGTTGACAACAGTGGCATAGATCTCGCCCTGGTCAAAGAGATCAAAGAAGTGCGAAGGGAGCGCATTTCCGAATACATCAAGCTCAAAGGTGCCGGCGCTCGCTTTATCGACACCGGATCCATTTGGGATGTGCCGTGTGAAATAGCAATGCCGTCAGCGACCCAAAACGAGCTGACCGGCAAAGACGCCCGAGCCCTGGTCAAGAACGGTGTGATTGCGGTGGGAGAGGGGGCAAACATGCCATGCACTCCCGAAGCGGTGAAGCTGTTTCAGGAGGCTGGGGTGATGTTTGCACCGGGAAAAGCAGCAAACGCTGGAGGGGTCGCCACATCTGCTCTTGAAATGCAGCAAAACGCTTCGCGTGACAGTTGGAGCTTTGAACAGACGGAAGCGCGTCTCGCGGTCATTATGAGTGCTATTCATGATGCCTGCGCTGAAACTGCTGAGGAATATGGTGCGCCGGGGGATTACGTGCTGGGTGCCAACATCACCGGATTCGTAAGGGTCGCGGAAGCGATGGACGCCTTGGGAGTTATCTAAGCACGATAGCCGGGAGATCAGGTTCGGCTTGACTTCGTACGGTGGCAGTCTACGATCATCTTCATGATGACTTTTGGAACCAGAGCGAAGCGGGAGCCACTGCGTCTTAAAGCAGGCTCCTGACCCGATCGCACCAGTGCGGTCGGGCTTTTTGCTGTTCCCCGAAATTCCGTTGTACTCTGCTGCCACAGCGAGCATGCGACGGCTGGTAAAGGTCACCATCATGTTCCCCTCGTTGCTCAGCGGGACCGAACCAGGTCTCAAGGCTTGTGTTATCGACGATTTGCCTACGGCTTTAGGCGAAGACGCCGCCACAGTTGGTGCACTGGTAAAAACGGCAAACCCCTCGGTGGGGAGACCAAGCTTGATCGTGCTTGCGGTAATGCATGCTTTGTGGCGCAAAGCGAACGTCGCTCCTGAGATTACAGCCTCTGTCCTCAATGCTTGGCCGGAGATACCCGCCTCATTGGAAGAAATTCTGTGCTTTAGGATGAATGACTCAGCTGAAGAGAGTGACCCGTTTTTACTCCTCCATCCTTCCGCATCGGAATCGATACCCATCCCCGCTCTCGACGAATACATTGATCTTGTGCAGAACCGTTTCTTTATCTGGAGGCGCCCTGCTGTCGATCGGACCCATATAGCCAAAGGAATGATCGAGGGCTCCTCTCCGGACAGCGGTAGGGCGTATATGGAGTCGCTCAACTCGTTGGTAGCTCGACCGTCGTACGATAGCATTCGGCTCGGCTTTACAGATGGACGCCATTTCTTCCGCAGTGAAGGATCTCAGAAGGACTCGCGGCCGAAACTTGCATCGTCGGTTTTCGAGATCGAGCATTGCAGTTCGTCTATTGAGAGCAGCTACGACTGCAAAACATCCGTCAACGTATCGATCGCTGCTCGCGAGGCAAAACGCAGAGCTCTTGGTCTCAACGTGGTTTCCATGAGTGCGGTGCCGCCCGCAGGACACGACATCTTACGTAGGCGAAGCGAGATTCTGGCCGCAGGATCGGAGCCCTGGTCTAGCGCAGGCTAGGCCAGGGGAATCTGCCTCAATCCAGAATCTTTTCGGAGATAATTTAGATGTCTAGAGAATCCTTCTGTCAGCTGACAGCAGGCGACGTCAGCGTATTGATGTCTATGCTGGAAGCATATCGCGAAACACCGGACTTATTTACGGCCTTCCTCCGCGACAAAATAAACCATGCCGAGATCTACTTCAAAGACGATATTCCGTCAGACGTAGTGACGCTTGATAGTCACGTCATGTATACAATTAATGGACGAGACACGTTACTTCATGTCCTCGTGCGGAGCGGGCTGGAACGCCTGCCGGATTTCGCCCTTTCTGTCCACACGATGCGAGGGCTGGCGCTCTTGGGTCTCGCTGAGGGTGAAAAGGTCGAGTATTTTCTCGAGGACGGTAGGCGAGAGATCTTGCAGGTCGTGACCGTGACTTATCAGCCGGAGGCACGTGAAAGTAAGTTTAAAGGATCGTCGCAGGCGCCCTTTCAGTCTGTCGACAATGCACCGCAGGTACTCAGCTTCAAGCCGCGGCTGAGATCGATCGTTTACGAGCCGGACGACGATCCTGGCCCGAGTGCTGCGTGATGGGTGCCTTCGTCGACAGGCAGTGTAAGGAAATAGTTAGTACTGGGCACTCACTTGGGCCCAGTAGTGACGCCGAGGAGCACGGCTCTGCGCTCGCCAGGAGTAAGCCTTTTCGTCAGGTAGGTGCTTTGCCGTGGCGCTCCTCGAAAAGTGGCAGCCTGCGTATTATGTTGATAACATCAAGCAGCGGCCGTCATTGGATCATCCCGAAAGGATGGCCCATGACAGGTAAATCGGAATTTGACTCTGCCGCTCAGGAGGCACTTGAGGAAGCTGGTGTCATCGGGAGGGTGGCAGCCATTCCCATAGGTGAGTTTGAGTTTGCTAAGTCGGCAGATCCGCAGTCGGCCAGACGTGTTCGCGTTTATCCGCTCGAGGTACGCGGGACGCTGGTGCGGTGGCAAGAGTGGGAGAAGCGGAAGCGCCGCTGGTTCTCTGTGAACGAAGCAGTGGAAGCCGTGCATAATGCTCAACTAGCGGCAGTAATCAAAGGTTATGGCATGGCAAACAGGCAATTGATATCTGATAAATAGCCAGATTTTGGATTAAAATGAAAAGGTGCAGCGTATTATGTTCTCGGATCTTGGCAAATAAATCAGGAATTAGTATTTCGGGACGCCAGTGAAGTATTTTTTTATAGTCAGACGAATTTCGTAATTCACCCAACGGAACCGCCTTCAAAGGCGGTTCTCACAGCCGGTGCGTATAAGGCGAGTGCTGTCTGGGCATGAAGCGGCTTCATTCAAGACCGTCATCCAGCGCGCCCTCAATCGACGTGCCGTGTTTCTCGCACATGATCATCGGTGACTTAGCGCTAACGATCCATGCGTCGTTGCATTGGTCTGCCCAGATGTAACGGCATATGGCGATTTACGTCCTTGTAAAGCAGATACCGAAATGGGCCAGGTCCACCAGCGTAGCAAGCCTGCGGGCAAAAGGCCCGTAGCCACATAAAGTCTCCGGCTTCAACTTCGACCCAGTCATTGTTGAGCCGGTAAGCGGCTTTCCCCTCTAATACATATAGCCCATGCTCCATTACATGTGTTTCCAGGAACGGAATAACAGCGCCAGGCTCCAATGAAACAATGGTTACATGCATGTCATGTCGGAGATCGAGGGGGTCGACAAACCGTGTCGTTGACCATTTCCCATCAGTGCCAGGCATGGACACCGGTGTTATGTCATTTTCATTCAAGACTAGGGCTTCTGGTAGATCCAACCCCTCCACGGCATCATAAGCCTTGCGGATCCAGTGAAATCGGAGAGGCTCGGATCCGTCATTGTGCAACGCCCAGTTCTGGCCGGGTGGCAGATATGCGTACCCTCCAGGTGTCAGCTGGTGAACATCGGTACCGATGCTAAGCTTCGCGGTTCCTTCAACAATGAAAAGAACCGACTGTGCCTCAATGTCGATTTCCGGACGCTCAGATCCGCCGCCTGGCTGTACTTCCATGATGTATTGCGAAAATGTCTCCGCGAACCCACTCATCGGCCGGGCGATCACCCAAAGCCGGGTCTGAGACCAGAACGGGAGATAACTCGCGACGATATCGCGCATTGTCCCTTTCGGCAGAAAAGCGTACGCCTCCGTGAATATCGCGCGGTCGGTCAAAAGCTTATCTTGGCCGGGATGGCCGCCGATAGCGTTGAAGTATTGCCTCGTCATCGATAGTATCCTGTTGATGCTGGTCTGGCTTATCAACGCTCGCCCGGTCACGACGTCAACTCTCGAAATGTAGCTGAATGCGTCGAATGATGGCGGGACGATCTAGCAGACGAAAATTCGCCTCTCCATCATAATGCTGATTGTCCAGGATACCTGTGCATCTGCTGCTGAGGAAAATGGCACCTTGCAGACTACGCAAAGGGCGCGAGATTCGCGGATTTCATGTGGGCTGCACTCGCGATGGAACCGTCTATTTGATTCACGGGATCCGGGTGATGCACTTTGCAGTCTCGACCAGTACCAAATTCAAGCACAGGTGCGAGGCAACTTGCCCAGGGGTGCGCGCGTGAAACGCGTGAAAAAGAAGCGCTGAAGCCGCTTCCTGGCGGGGCTCAAAGCCGGATTCCGAGATATGGTGTAAGAAACCCCGAATAAAAAATGCCACGGCAGATGCCGTGGCTAGGAAGCGACTAACGCGCCGCTGGGGATGCCTTCAACTGGGAGGTCTTGGCCCACTTAGTGAGCCTATAAGTATGCGTCACGAATAGCAAGCTCAGCAATCGAACCAGAAAGCTGCGCGCCACCTGCTGCTTGGCTCGACCCTACGGATAGCGACTATTTGCCTGTTTCTGGGGCGAACTGCTGGCATTGCTTGACTTCGGAATCCGTTGCGCCCATCTTAGGGATATGCTGACAAATTGCTACCATATCATCCGCAAACGGATGTGCCTGATCGCAGGCAGGTAACCCCCGGCCCGGTTGCGTCACGACCAGGTCGTGGGGCATAGGTCGCGTCCCGCATAGCGGGAGCAGGCGTCAAAGCATAATTCATCAATAATCTAAATTACGGCTGTGCGGCAAACGCCCGGCTGCGCTTGTTTACAGGAAACAAGACTATGGTCACTGACACGAAGCGTCATCGCAAGCCTGCGATCGTCCTGACAAAAACAGACTATGAGAGGCTTTTGCGGCTCGCAGAAGCTCATGCTTTGCGCAATCCAGAAGTCTCCGAGGAGCTTATGGTCGAGCTCGATCGTGCGCGCGTCGTGCAAAATTACAAGATTGCCTCCAATGTCGTGCGTATGGGATCGACTGTCCGCTTTACCAGTGATCTTGGCGAGGATCGTACGGTGACACTCGTGTTTCCTGGAGAAGCCGATATTGCCGCTGGTAGGATTTCCATCCTCACACCAATTGGCGCTGCGCTCATTGGTCTCTCTGCCGGCCAGTCCATCGACTGGGTCGCACGCGACGGCCGTGTGCATCGTCTTCATGTTGAGCACGTGGAAAACCTTGCAGCAAGCAAGGTGGCATGATGGCTCACGACGCTCCGTCGTCTCTCCCTCAAGGGAGGCTCCCTAATCGCAGGATAGTCACCCCTGCGCGGAATGCGCGCAGGGGATCTCCCATTCTTGTCGATGTATTCGCTCAGAGGTGAGCGACGGAGAACTGCGAAATGTCGAACGACAATATCATCCTGACGACCAAGGATTTCACCATCCTGGAGGTCCTGCGTGACCGCCACCATGACCAAACTGGCCTGCTGATGCCCCTGATCCGGAACAAGATGGAGAAGGCCATCGTCGTATTCCGAGAAGACCTGCCGGGTGACATTGCAAGCATCAACAGCCGGGTACGCTTCCGCGTCGCAGCTGGCGAGAGTGATACGCGTGTTATCTCAACCGGACAGACTCATGGGCCGGTGGGCATGTTCCTGCCCATCACGACGCTTCGTGGTCTGGCGCTTCTTGGACTGCGCGAAGGTCAGGCGATGTCATTAGTCAATATGAACGGCGTCACGGAGAAGATTGTGCTCGAAAAGGTAGAGTATCAGCCAGAAGCGTCGCGGCGTGAACGAGAGGCGCTAGGTCAAGAAGAGCTTACGGCTGAGCGAAAACCGATGCTGCGCGTCATATCTGGCGGACTTGATAGGCATCGCTGCATGAGTTCCTTTGTGGCCGGCGGATTTGATGATCCGGGACCATCAGCAGCCTGACGTCTAGCCGTAAGCTTCTCCCGGATGCGCGCCGAGATCGAGGTGCGCATCCAATGGTGTGTCGGTAACTCGCCCATCCGCAAGATCGCTTACAGCGGTTGTTTCTCGTTGACCGGAAGCATCATCCTGTTGGTTTCCACGCAGAACTGAGCCGGTTAGGCGCATAATTTCCATTGAGAATTGAGCCATGTGAACCTTCCCCCAACGCGGTGAGCGACGGGGGCAACGGAGTGATCCACATGGGACTTTTAAACATCATCCGTCGGATGAAGCTGCGCGAGAAGCAGTCGATCCGCGAGATCAGTCGGCATACCGGTTTGTCGCGCAACACGATTGCGAAGTATTTGAACGCTGGCACGATCGAGCCGACGTTCACGGTACCGGAGCGGCCGAGCAAGCTTGATCCTTTTGCCGATAAGCTGGCGGCCTGGCTGAAGACCGAGGCCGGGAGGTCGCGCAAGCAGCGCCGAACTCTGAAGCAGCTTCACGCCGATCTGGTGGTTCTCGGGTTTACCGGCTCCTACGGTCGGGTCGCCGCCTTTGCCCGTGAGTGGCGAATTGAGCAGCAGACGACTGGCCGCGGCATATTCGTTCCGCTGTCTTTCCGTGCAGGCGAAGCATTCCAATTCGATTGGAGTGAAGATTATGCCGTGATAGGCGGCGAGCGTACCAAGCTTCAGGTCGCGCACATCAAGCTATCGCACAGTCGGGCGTTTCTGGTCAGAGCCTACTTGCTGCAAACGCATGAGATGCTGTTCGACGCCCATTGGCACGGGTTCCGCGTGTTCGGCGGCGTACCTGGTCGCGGCATCTACGACAACATGAAGACCGCCGTTGATCGCGTGGGCCGCGGGAAGGAACGACAGGTCAATATCCGTTTCCTCGCCATGACCAACCACTACGTCTTTGCGCCCGAGTTCTGCAATCCGGCTGCGGGTTGGGAGAAGGGTCAGGTCGAGAAGAACGTCCAGGATGCTCGACCACGGCTGTGGCAACAGATGCCCGACTTTCCGGATCTGGCGGCATTGAATGCCTGGCTGGAACAGCATTGCCAAGACCTGTGGCGCGACACGGCGCACGGCACCTTGCCCGGTTCGATCGCAGATGTCTGGGCTGATGAGAGGGCCGCATTGATGGCGTTGCCTATCGCGTTTGACGGCTTCGTCGAGCAGAGCAAGCGCGTCTCGCCCACCTGCCTGATTACCTTCGAACGGAACCGCTACAGCGTGCCGGCATCGTTTGCCAACAGGCCTGTGAGCCTGCGGATTTATCCCGAACGACTGGTCGTTGCGGCCGAAGGGAATATCCTATGCGAACATCCACGGGTGATCGAGCGGAGCCACGACAAGCCCCCGAGGACGATTTACGACTGGCGGCATTATCTTGCGGTCATCCAACGCAAGCCCGGTGCCCTGCGCAATGGTGCACCCTTTCTGGAATTGCCGCCGGCCTTTCGGAAGCTGCAGGATCAGATGCTTCGTCGCCCCGGCGGTGATCGGGAGATGGCGGACATCCTTGCCCTCGTTCTTCACCATGACGAACAGGTCGTACTCAAGGCTGTGGAGCTCGCCCTGGATGGGGGTGTCGCGACCAAGACGCATGTGCTGAACCTGCTGCATCGTCTGATCGACGGCAAGACGATCGACGGTCCCGACATCGATACACCACAGGCTCTGGCTTTACTGCGTGAACCCAAGGCCAACGTTGAACGTTACGATGGCCTGCGCGTCCGGATAGCAGGAGGCCGCAATGCGTCATGATCCTGCCAGCGCCTCCGTCGTCATCATGCTGCGTAGCCTGAAGATGTATGGCATGGCCCAAGCCGTTACGGACCTGATCGAACAAGGTGCTCCAGCGTTCGATGCGGCCGTGCCGACCTTGTCCCAGTTGCTGAAGGCCGAGATGGCCGAGCGCGAGGTTCGCTCCATCGCCTATCACATGAAGGCCGCCCGGTTCCCTGCCTACAAGGACATCTCCGGATACGACT
This sequence comes from Rhizobium arsenicireducens, assembly GCF_964021225.1. Lineage (NCBI taxonomy): Bacteria > Pseudomonadati > Pseudomonadota > Alphaproteobacteria > Hyphomicrobiales > Rhizobiaceae > Rhizobium > Rhizobium arsenicireducens. The sequence continues at coordinate 34,375 of NZ_CAXHYK020000003.1, forward strand.
TCGCCGCTAGCGAGATCAACGAGGCGACGGTGCGCCAACTGCATCGATGCGAGTTCATGGACGGAGCGCAAAACATCGTGCTCGTCGGCGGGCCAGGCACAGGCAAAACCCATGTGGCGACCGCCCTTGGAGTCCAGGCGGTCGAGCATCATCGCCGAAAGGTCCGCTTCTTCTCGACCATAGAATTGGTCAATGCGCTCGAGCAGGAAAAGGCCAAAGGCAAGGCCGGCCAGATCGCCGAGACGTTGGTCCGTCTCGATCTGCTGATCCTGGATGAGCTCGGATACCTTCCGTTCAGCGCGTCGGGGGGAGCGCTGCTCTTCCACCTGCTGAGCAAGCTTTACGAGCGCACCAGCGTGATCATCACCACCAACCTGAGCTTCAGCGAATGGGCAACCGTCTTCGGCGACGCCAAGATGACCACCGCTCTACTCGACCGTCTGACCCACCGTTGCCACATCCTGGAAACAGGAAACGACAGCTTCCGCTTCAAGGCCAGCTCGGCCGCTGCGGCACAGAAGAGAGGAGAGAAGACCAACCCATTGACCAAGGCCTGATCAGAAAACCATACTTAGAGGTGGCTCAATTCTCGGTGGAAAAACCGGCTCAGTTCCGCGTGGAAACCAACATTCCAGCGCTTGTCGTGTTCAGAAGTCCGGGGTGCAGAGGCCAGGAGGCATTTTCGGACTTTTGCGTGGCTCCTGGTCTTCGGGTAGCAGGCGGCAGTTCGCGCATTGCTTAGGCTCACTTCGCACCTCCACGACGGTTCGAAGTGGCAGACGCGCGGGCTCTCAGGCAGACGATGACGCCAAGCTTAGAGGTTGACCGGTTTAGGGTCCATCCGCAATGGTGCGTTGGTCTAATAGAAGCCGATTTCGCGGACGCTGATATCCGCATCATGGTTGCGACCATAAGCGGCTATCGCGATCGATGTCAGGCTGCTTGCGCGCGGAATGTTGCGCAAGATCGGTCCAGACGCTTTGAATTCAGTAAGGGGAAGTCGCACCTCGGTCCAATCGCGCGTCACATCAAATCCTGCCTGATAGAATTGCCAGGGCAAGATCGTGCCTCCCGTACGCAGATGTACGAAATATCGCTGATCGTTGCCACGGACAATCAAGCGTATGCCGACTGTGTTCTCCGGCGGAGTGTCCTGCAATTTCAACCGGATCTGAATGAAGCCGCCACGGTTATCGGTGCTTACGCGGCCTGTCATCTGTGCATGCGCATGCCCGTCGTCGCTGACGAATTGGACCCGTCCCGATGAAACGCCGCCCATCACGGTGTCTGCGAAAAAGCGCCAGCGCGTTTCGGGTTGCTGCTTGAAATCGTCGATCAACATGTCGCTCGCCAGCGCCGGTGTGTAAGCCGACAGTATCAGGGTGATCACTGTCGCAAGTCCAATTTTGAAACGCATCTGGTTGTCCTATATCCTCTCGGGGGATGACGCGAAGTCAAATCTCATGGCTCAGGCTTACGCGCGACGATGTAGGGGTTTTGCGAATACTTGCCGAAGATCCGCTCGTCTGTGATCTCAAAACCAGCATCTATGATCGAGTGCCGAAGCTCGGGGATGCTGTGTTGCCTGACCGCCGGAAATAGGCCTACGAACTGCAGCGCGCGAAACAGAAGACGGAACTTGAACTTCAGATCGGCGAAACACCAGGTTTTAGAAATGAGCAGGCCGCCGGGTCTCAGATTGGTGAAAATCTGCGCCAAGGTGGCTGGTTGGTTTTCCACCAGATGCAGAACGTTGAAGGCGCAGATGACGTCGAATGGTCCTCCGTCATAGGCATTCTCAGCGTCTGCCATCTTGAAGGTCAGGTTGGCTCCCGCAGGTTTGTCCTGAGCGATCTTGATCATCTCAGCCGAGAAATCTGTCGCTGTCCAGTGTGACACATGGGGCGCAAGCCGGATTGCCGTGCTGCCGGTACCACAGCCGAGCTCAAGGACGTGATCTCCGGGTTTGAGACGTGACGCGACATCACCGATCATGGTGTCATAGGCTGCCACGTCTTTCAGCGGGCGCGCTGCATAGCGCCCGGCGATTCGGTTCCAGAATTTCTGCTGCTTAGACAAAGACATTTCCAAACCTTTCATCAGAGCGGCAGGATCGCAGCACTGCTCTTGTACAGCACATAGAATGCGACGACGAAGATCAGCACGGCAAAGATTCGGTTGAGGATGTTACGCCGTGCTGACAGACGGGTCGCCAGCAGCATGCCGCCGACACCGCCGATCACGCCGCCACCGATAAACTCGGCCGCGACCGCCCAGTCGATCAGGCCCGAGGCCGCATAGTTGATCGCAGTGGCGAGGCCGAAGGTGCCAACGGCGAGAAGCGACGACCCGACCGCGTTGATCATCGGCATGCCGGTCGCGAGCATCAGGCCGGGCACGATCAGGAACCCTCCGCCAATTCCGAAGAAGCCGGATGCTGCTCCTGCCGCTATGGCAACAGCCGCCGTTTTCCAGCATGTCAGGCCATCTGTCTTGACGACGTCTGACGCTATGGTCCTCCGGGGCCGGAGCATCAGGGCTGCAACGACCAGCATCAGAAGGCCAAACAGGAAAAGCAGCTTGTGCCCGTCGAATGCCTTCCCGAGTGTTGAGCCGGCGAGTGCGCCTACCGTCCCGGTGGCGGCAAAAACAAAGGCGCAACGCCACCAGACATGCCCTTTGCGAGCATGACCGATGAGGTTGACATAGGCATTGATCGAAACGGCCAGAGCGCCGGTGCCGATTGCGATATGTGGCTGTGAGATGCCGACTACATAAAGCAACAGAGGTGTCGCCAGAATGGAGCCTCCGCCGCCGATCAGTCCAAGCGTGAAACCTACCAGCCCGCCCGAACCGACAGCCGTCAGAGCCTGGGTGACGAGGTCGTTCATTCCCACGGAGCTTCCTGCAAGCGCGTCGAGCGGGATCTTCAGATAGCGCTTGCCGTTTCCTTCCGGTTCCGGGAGGCGTCCTCCGCGGATGTTGACCTGAAGCGCATGCAGGATCAGCTTCGGCATGGGCAGTGTCTTGTCGCGAGCCTCGCGCAGCTCCACGAAGGACGCCTCGACCTTGCCGGCGATATGCGGATTGCTGCGCTTCTGTTCGGCGACCGTGCTTTCCCAGAGAGGTTTGCGCCCGTCGGGCTGATAATCGTGACCGGTGAACAGACGCGTGTCATCCGGCAGCGACAGGATTTCCTCGATCGAGGCCCAGAGCCGCTTTGCGCTGCCGCCGGGAAAATCCGCGCGCGCCGTGCCGCTGTCCGGCATAAACAGCGTATCATGCACAAAGGCGGCGTCGCCGATCACATAGGTGATCGAGGCAAGCGTGTGACCAGGTGAGAAGAGGACGCGGCCATTGAGTTCACCCACCGAGAAGGTGTCGCCGGCTTCGAACAAGCGGTCCCACTGCGAGCCATCGGTTCGCAGATCCGGCCAGTTGTAAATGTCCTTCCAGAGCTTTTGCACTTCGACGACACGCGCGCCGATCGCGGTCGGCGCGCCGGTCTTTTCCTTCAGATACCGAGCGGCGGAAAAGTGGTCTGCATGGGGATGGGTGTCGAGGATCCACTCGACGCTGAGGCGCTTTTCCCTGATGTAATCCAGGATCGCATCGGCATTGCGAGTCGCGGTTGCGCCCGACTTTTCATCATAGTCGAGGACCGGGTCGATGATTGCGCATTTTCCAGTTGCCGGATCGCTGACCACATATTGGATGCTGAACGTTCGCGCGTCGAAAAAGCCCTTCACATCTGGCTTGGCGGTCATGGTCTCGGCCCTCCTCTGGAAGATGCGGCAGGCGGAACACCTGCCCCGCAAGCAATATATATTCCGATATATATATCTACATATTAACGAAATAAAGGCGTGTGGCTCCTCTTCGGTCTCTCGGCTCTGTTGGACCGGATTCAGTGTGAGCACGGCGTTGCCCGATGTGCAGACGCACCCGATTATTGCGGCCCTAGCAGCATCCCCATCTGAGCTTCGCTCGGCATTCCGGCAAAGGTGTCGATCTTCCCTTCTTCGGTTCTGAAAACGATTGCCGGCGTGCCGCCGAAACCGAGCTCGGTCATTAAGGTGGCGTTGCGATCAAGCTTTGCAGCCGTGTCGCCATCGATCGTGTCTAGCGGGTGAATGCCGCCATCGGCATGTTTGCGCTCGTTCTCCGTCAGTGCTTCTTCCGGCGACTTCGCTTGAAGAATGGCGGCGGCCTTGGCGGGGGAATCCTGGCGGATCACGCCGACCATCACGTGACGCAACTGAACTTTGCCGCTTTCAATCCAGGGCCGAGCGGCCAGCCAGAAGCGATTGCAATAGGGGCAATTGGGGTCGGTGAAGGTATAGACGATGCGACGTGCATCGGGATCGCCATCCTGAACCCAGGTTGCGGCCTCGAGTTTGGTCCAAGCGGCTTCGCTCAAGGGCTCTTCGACCATCCTTTTGAGCTGATCTTCCGCCATATCCTGCCCATAGGCATCGACAAGCGTTCCGACGACCACATGCTGATTATCGGGTGTCAGATAGATCGCCAGAGGCTGCGCTCCGGCTTTGGCGGCGAAGGCTCTGAGACCACCCGGAACCTGCATCTCGCCGAGAATGCGAATGCCCTGCTGCTCGATGGTCTTAAGGATCTCGGGATAGGCCTTGTCTTCAGCTTCAGCACCCGTCGCCATGACGACGCCCAGCAGAAGCGCCAGGGGGACTGCCGGAAATTGTATGGGACGTTGACGTGATCTCAACAGCATGATGCGATCCTTTGATTGTCTGATTTCTTTTTGTGGGTAGGGAGATCAGGCCCCTGCGGGGCCAAGAACGACGATATTGGCGCCTGTCGGAACCTGGCTGTAGAGGTCGATGACGTCCTGGTTCAGCATCCGGATGCAGCCGGATGACGCAGCCGTTCCGATCGTCCAGGGTTCGTTGGTCCCGTGGATGCGATAAAGCGTGTCCTTGCCATCCTTGACGAGATACAGGGCCCGCGCCCCAAGTGGATTTCTGTCACCGCCGTCCATGCCATGGGCCCATTTGCCATAACGAGCGGGGTCACGCTTGAGCATGTCGGGCGTGGGCGTCCAGCGGGGCCATTGGCGCTTGAAGCCGATGTGAGCGGTTCCGGAAAATTCAAAGCCGGCCTTGCCGACGCCCACGCCATAGCGGACAGCTTTTCCCTTCTCCTTGATCAAATAGAGAAAGCGATTTTGGGGATCCACGACGATGGTGCCGGGTGGATGCTCGGTCTTGTAGTCCACGATCTGCTTCAGAAACTGCTGGCCGATCCGTTGTGTATCGACAGCGGGGACTGGGAAGGGTTCGTTTCCACGCGCCTTGTAACGCTCAAGGCCGGATGAGCGTGGTTCAGGTGCTGGCGGTTGAAAGGCATGCGGAGCAATGGTGCGGGTCGTCGGCGCGGTGGCGGCGCAGGAAATGAGGCCGATTGAAACCAGACCCAGAGCGACCAATGTCTTCAGGCACCGGATGTGGGTGCAGCTACGGTAAACGGCAGATACGGGGCAAGGTGAGAAGGGTGCGGACATGTCGAGCGATAAGCTCCTCGTGAGGTTTACCTCGCCCCGCTTCTCTCTCTCACCTTAAGGCTGGCTTAAGGCTCACCTTTCTCCCGTGGCATGGAGAGCGATCGCTCACGCTTCTGAACCTGGCAGCTCCAGACAAACGCAGAAACCCGTCTGCCTATGGAATGAAATCCGACCACCAAGCTTTGTCAGGGCCATCTCAACAATCGAAAGGCCGAGGCCGCTTCCGAGCGCGTTTGCGCTGCTACCGCGCTGGAAGCGGGCCATGAGGCGCTGCTCGTCTTTCTCATCGATGCCGGTTCCGGAATCGCACACGGCGATCGTGGTGCCTGTTACGGTCTGCGTGCCGATGATCCGGACGGATGAATTGCGCGGCGCATGTTGCAGGGCGTTTTCGATTACATTGCGCAAGGCCAGCCGCAAAAGTGTCTTCCCTGGCACGCTGATCACCAGGTCCTCGGCTATGTCGCTCTCAACCGTGATTTCCCTCGACGAAACGAGTGCCGCCATTTCGCCGCGCAGCTCTTCGACCATAGCTTTGACTGCCACTGCTTCTGATGCCGAAGACTTGTCCAGTGAATCAACGGCTGCCAGGTCTATAAGCTGGCGAACGAGGCGCCCGGTCCGGTCGACGCTGAGCGAGATCTGGTTGAGGGCATTGGCACGGACCTCATCGCTATCGCTGCGAAGGGCGACCTGGGCCTGGGTCTTCAAACCGGATAGCGGCGTCTTCAGCTCGTGGGCCGCGTAGGCGATGAAGGTCTTTTCCCGCTCGCGTGCCTCCTCCACGCGTTGGAACAGGGCGTTAAGAGAGCCGAGTAGAGGCCTGATCTCTCGTGGTGCTCCGCTATCGTCGACGGGGTGGAGTTCGTCGGCTGAGCGCAGCGACAAGGCGTCGGCGACTTGCCGGAGAGGGGATAGACCGCGCCCGACACTCAGCCAGATCAGGCCGGCGAGCATTGGCAGGATCGCCAGGGCAGGAACGAGCTGGCCCGTGATGACGTCACCGACCAACTTTTCGCGGATCTCGATACTATCGCCGACTAGGACCCTCACACCAAGCTCGGGATTGACGACAGCGTAGACACGCCAGCGCTCGCCGTTGACGAGCTTTTCGGCGAATCCGCTTTCGTGATCGGCGAGCGACGTACTGGGCGCGCGCTCCGACCGGCTGACAAGGTCACCTTGAAGGGACCAGATCTGACAGGACAATTGCCGGCTATAGTCTCCGTCATGCAGGCCGAAGCCTTCGGGAATGCCTGCCGCCTGCGCCGCGTCGACGGCTGCTGCGACGTCGATGTGGTGGTCGGTGATCAGCGAGCTTACCATGCGCGCCGCTTCCGTCAGGCGCGCGTCGAGAACCCGCTCGACTTCACGCTGCGTGCTGAGATAGGTCCAAAGCACGGCAAGCAGCCATACGGCACCCGTTGCCGCAAGCAGGATGAGAAAAAGCCGGAGCCGGATCGATCGCATCATGCTTTCCCCATGCGGTAGCCGACGCCGCGCACGGTTTCGATCGAGGCGGCACCCAATTTGTGGCGCAGCTTGTGCACGTGTACCTCGATCGTGTTGCTCTCAATCTCTTCCTGCCAGCCATAAAGCCTTGTTTCCAAGCTCTGCTTGGAGTGGACCATGGTCGGATTTTCCATCAATGCTAGCAGGACGGCAAATTCCCGCCGCGACAGGCCAGTGATTTCTCCATTTTTCTGAACCTCCATGCTCGCCGGGTCGAGAGTTAATTCTTCCCAGGTGAGCTTGGGTGTGGCGCGTCCCTCGGCACGCCGGGTGATGGCGCGCAGCCGCGCCGCCACTTCGTCGAGGTCGAAGGGTTTGCCGAGATAGTCGTCGGCGCCGGCGTCGAGACCATCAATGCGATCGGTCACGGCATCCTTGGCCGTCAACAGAAGTACGGGGGTGCGGTTACTGGCGGCGCGCATCGTACGAAGCAGATCCAGCCCAGATCCATCCGGCAACATGCGGTCGAGCACGATGGCATCAAAGGCATCGTTTTCGATCGCTGCCCGAGCATCGGAAAGCGTGCTGACTGTGTCTGCCGAAAAGCCGGCGAGGCCAAGCCCCACCTTCAACCCGTCGAGCAGGATCGCGTCGTCTTCGATGACAAGAATACGCATCACACCTCCGTGAGAAAAATGTCGTTTCACGCCATGGCCTGCCCAGCTTAAGCCTGCCTTAAGCTGCCCCGCAGACACCGCCGCACATTCGATGCGTCACAAGGAATGATGGAATGCAACTCTTGAGGTACCTGGCGATTTTCTTCTCCGTTTTGCTCTTCGCCGGCATCGCCATTGCCCAGACCGCGCCGCTTCAGATGGACGAGGCATTTCGGCCTTCGCTGTCACGGATCTCCGCCACCGAAGTTGCCGTGACGTGGGAGATCGAGCCAGGCTACTATCTCTACCGGGATTATCTCTCCGCCAAAAGTGACGATGGCAGTCCGCTGAAACTGGAGACGCCTGATGGAAAGATCAAGGACGATCCGGGCTTTGGATCGACCGAGGTCTATTATGACACCGCCCGGGCGACGCTTATCAGTGACGCGTCGACGATCGAGTTGACCTATCAAGGCTGCCAGGATGGCGGGCTCTGCTATCCGCCTGTGACGAAAACGATCGACATGGCCAGCCTGAAGTTCAGCGACTCGGAGCACGGAAGTCCGATATCTTTCCAGACATCGAATGCACCGCAAAGCGGATGGTCGTCCTTCAGCGCTCAAAATCCGGATTTCGCGCTCGCTCACGATGAAGCAACGACCGGTGTCGATGGACTCCTGGCGCGAGGCGGCCTGCCTCTGCTTTTGATTGGTTTTGTTGGGTTCGGCGTGCTTCTGGCGTTTACCCCGTGCGTCTTTCCCATGTATCCGATCGTTGCCGCCATGCTGTCGCGAGAGGGCGGGGCCCTTTCGCCGAAACGTGGTTTCATCCTTTCGAGCGTCTATGTCGGAGCGTTGGCGCTGGCGTTCGGGCTGTTCGGCATGGTCGCGGCCTGGTCGGGGCAAAATCTGCAATTTGCCTTGCAATCGACAACGGCGACGATCGTCATCGCCAGCCTGTTCCTGATCCTAGCCCTGTCCAACTTCGGGCTCTTCGAGATCCAGATGCCGGCTGGCTTCAGCAATCGCCTGTCGTCCGGGGGACGCAGTGGCGGATCGCTTGGTGGGGCTGCGATGCTGGGCTTTACCTCCGCATTTCTTATCGGTCCCTGTGTCACCGCGCCACTTGCGGGGGCGCTGCTCTACATTGCCCGCACCGGAGATGTCCTCATCGGGGCGGCCGCGTTGTTCGCGCTTGGGCTAGGCAAAGGCCTCCCCTTGATCCTGATGGCAACGCTCGGCGGCAAGGCACTGCCGCGTGCCGGGGCGTGGATGGCAAGCATCCGCTCCGCCTTCGGCTTCGGTTTCATCGGAACGGCGATCTGGATGGTCAGCCCTCTTCTGCCTGAAACGCTGGTGCTGTTTGCCTGGGCGTGCCTTGCCGTTTCAGTCGGAGTATTCCTCTGGCAAATCCGGGTCGCAAGTGCCTCTGCTGGCGCGGCTGTCATCTCGCGATCTGTGGCCACTGTTTCGGTCGTCTGGGGAGCCCTCCTGCTCGTCGGTGTCGGGCTCGGTGCCCGCGATCCGCTTGCCCCTCTGGAGCCGCTGACGATTAAGACCGGGGTCGGGCAGACGGTGGCCGAAATCGCGAAATCGGACTTTGAAGCCGTCGCCTCGCCACAAATGCTGACTTCGGTGCTGGCCGAGGCTTCTGTTGAGAACAGGCCCAGCCTCGTTTATGTGACCGCGGATTGGTGCGTCACCTGCCGCGCCATAGAGCGAACTGTTCTGACGGACCAGAGTGTCTCGGCGGCCCTCCACGGTGCGCGCCTGCTGACCATCGATATGACCTCGACCTCTCCAGAGACCGATGAACTCCTGAGGTCCCTCAATGCCATTGGTCCGCCGACGATGATCTTCTTCGATCACGAAAAGCAGGAGGTGGCGGGTACGCGTCTGGTGGGCGACGTAACGATCGACAAGCTTGCTGCCTCCGCCCGGGCAGCCAAGGGTACGCCCTGATGGACGTCGTGACACTGGGGCCGCTTGCCTTCGCATCCGGCAGGCTGGCGGCGATCATCGGGTTCTTCGTGTTCCTCGGGCTCGGCTCATTTCTGGCGGGTCGCTATGACAAACGGCTCGCGCCCTGGACGACCGCTGCGGTGCTGTCGGGCCTCATCGCAGCAAGGGCACTGCATGTCCTCATGCATCTCGACAGCTTTCTCGCCGAGCCATGGCGCGCCCTTTATGTATGGCAGGGCGGCTTTTCGATGATTGGCGGCGCGATCGGTGTTGCGATCACGCTCGTCTTTCTGATGCGTGAATCCCGGCAGACGCTGCCGCTTGCCGCCGTGCCGCTCGCCGCAGGATGCTTTGTCTGGTTCTCGCTGACCATGCTCTGGCAAGCAGCGGAAGGGCCGGCTGCGCCCCGTTTCACGCTGGCAAATCTTGATGGTTCTCAGTTTGTCGCTTTGTCAGAGCGCGGTGGGCGCCCTGCCGTCGTGAACCTCTGGGCAACCTGGTGCCCGCCTTGCCGCCGCGAAATGCCACTTCTGGCAGAAGTGGCTGCGGCTCGGGCAGACGTCGATTTCATCTTCGCCAATCAGGGTGAAGGGCCAGCAGTGATCAAGGCGTATCTCGAGGACGAAAACCTCCGGCTTGAAGCCATCCTGCTTGATCCTGCCCGTTCCCTTTCGCGCCACTACGCAGCGCCTGGAATGCCGGTGACCCTCTTTCTTGGCGCTGACGGCCAAGTTGTCACGACCCATTTCGGAGAGATTTCGCGCGAGGCTTTGAATGCCGCCATCGCCCGACTGATCCCCGCAGACAAGGAATAACAGAGAATGAGACTTGCAGAATTGTGGCCGGTTATCGGCATCCTGAAGAAACTAGGCGTAGGGGCGGGGCTCGCTCTCCTGCTTGCCGCCTGCTCGCAGACGACGGGCACGCCGTCTCAGCCATCTCCACCGCCTATCGATCCGGCGTTGCAGGCCATGTATGGCGAAGTGCAGGACGGCGAGGAGATCATTCCTGCTGTCGATGTCTCGAAGATGGATCCGCGCAATGTTCGCCAGGTCGTCAATTATCGCACGTCCTATGCGCCCGGCACGATTGTGGTCGATCCCTATGCTCGCTTCCTTTATCTCGTCATGGAGAATGACAAGGCGATGCGCTACGGCGTCGGCGTCGCCAAGGCCGGGCTGGAATTCCAGGGTGAGGGCGATATCAAGCGCAAGGCCCGTTGGCCCGGCTGGGTTCCGACACCCAACATGATTGCCCGCGAACCTGATCGCTATGGCCCACTCGCCCAGGGCTTACCGGGCGGTATAGACAATCCGCTCGGTGCGCGCGCTCTCTACCTCTATCAGGGCGGAAAAGACACGCTCTACCGGATCCATGGCACCAATGAGGCCTGGTCGATTGGCCAGTCCGTCTCGTCTGGTTGCATTCGCCTTCTTAACCAGGACATCATCGATCTGCATGCCCGTGTTCCGGAAGGGTCAAAGATGGTTGTCCTCACTGCCGAAGAATCCGGAAAGGGAGAATTCTGATGATGAAGCGTCGCACAATACTGACATCGGGGCTCGCCCTTGGCACGTTCGCCGTCTTCGGCAGTCGGCTGGCCTTCGGACAACAGCTCACGAAGGACGAGGTCTTCAACGACAAGGACGCACCGTTTCTCGGCAATTCGAAGGGCGACGTCACGGTTGTCGAGTTCTTCGACTATCAGTGCCCCTACTGCAAAAAGGCGCATCCCATGGTGAAAAAGGTCATCGAAAGGGACGGCAATGTGAAGCTGGTAATGAAGGACTGGCCGATCTTCGGCGATGCCTCGATCTTTGCGGCCCAGGCGGTGCTGGGTGCGGCGCAGATCGGCAAATACGAAATCGCCATGGGCGCGTTGATGAAGACCAAGGGCAAGCTGACACATGATGACATCGAGAGCAGGCTGACCGGGGCGGGCTTGTCCATGGACGAAATCGCTGTTGCCGTGAACAAACACACGGCCAAGATCTCCGGCCTGCTGGACCGCAATTACGCCCAGGCCACGGCCTTCAACTTCGCGGGTACCCCGGCCTATGTCATCGGATCGAGCCTCTATCCCGGTGTGCTGGACGAAAAGGGGCTCGTTGATGCGGTCGCGCGCGCGCGACAGGGCTGAGGGGATGCGGTCTATTGAAAGAGTGAACCGGCGGAGTTTTCTCGTCGGGACCCTTGCCGTCGTCCTCGCACCTCCCGTTGAGGTGCAGGCGGCGTCGACAGTGGTCGGGCCGATACGCTCCGTCCAGGATTATACCGAAGCAATTGCTTTTGCCCGCATGCGCAACAGGCATGCACTGGTCGATGTCGCGGCAGATTGGTGTGCCTTCTGCAAGACCATTGATGGACAGATCCTCGTGCATCCGAGGGTCCGGGCGCAGATGAATGACTTTGCGTTGCTCAAGATCGACGTGACCGCCTGGACGGCCGACAATGCCGCATTGCTTCAGTTTCTGAATGTGCAGGGTCCGCCAACCGTCTTCATTGCAGAGACGGGGCAGGGAATAGAAGTTCCGGGTACACGCACAGTCGGTGAGTTCGACGTCGACAATCTGGTCGGTCGACTGGAGAGTGCGCGCTAGGTTGGCCCTCCATTCCAGGGAAACAGCGACTAAGGAGCGTCTGATCCGCCACTGAAAGGGAGGATCACAGTTGCCCGCAGGCCACCTTTTGCTCGGTTGAGTAGTTCCACATCCCCACCCTGGGCTCGCAGAATGTCGCGCGCAATCGTCAGGCCGAGACCGTGACCGCCCGTGTCGCGGGAACGGGACGCCTCGAGGCGTTCGAAGGGGCTGAACACGCGTTGCAGGTCCTCCAGAGGAATTCCGGGGCCGTCGTCATCGATATGAATGCGGGCGGCGGATCCGTCCAGTTCACCACTGATGTGAACCTTGCCGCCGTATCTCTGGCCATTTTCGATCAGATTGCGAACGGCGCGGCGTACCGGTAGCTCCCGCAGTGGCGTTGTGACGACCGGCATGCTGCCGAGCGTCACCGGGCTCGCGGTCGTGTTGAGCTCTTTGGCGAGGCGGGCAACGAGTGCGAAGGGGTCGGACGGACGCTTGTCACCTGCTTCGCTGAGGCCCCGTGCATAGGCGAGGGTCGTTTCGGTCATCTCCTGCATTTCGTCGAGAATGCGAGCTATCCGCTCGCGCAGTTGATCCTCATCGATGAATTCTGCTTGCAGCCGAAGTGCTGTGATCGGGCTTCGCAGATCGTGGCCAAGTGCTGCCAGAATGCGGGTCCGCTCGCGGACTGCATTCACAAGGCGTGCATGCAGACTGTGGAGTGCCTTCGCCAGGACTCTCACTTCGCTTGGACCAGTTTCGATACGCTCCGGTGGGGCCCGGTCCAGATCCAGGGCGTCTGCCGTGTCAGCAAGTTGTCGCAAGGGAAGGGTAATGCGTGCCACCAGGAAACGCATGACGATCCAGACCGCGAGAGCTGAGAGGATCGCGCCGAGCAACAGCCGCGGCGGCAGGAATGCGCCGGGCCGCTCCAGATTGGCCTCGATGTTGAGCCATTGACCGTCGGAGGTCGGAAGAGACAGACGCAGGGTTGCTGGTGTGAGGCCAATCCTGCGCGCGAGCGCCGTCACCGTTCCATCGTCGCGGTGGTCGAATGAGGAGCTGCGACGCGCTCCCAGCTCCATGCGCGCATCTCTATCTGATGTCACAGCGGCGACAATTGGCGCGTCGCTCAGCCGGAACAACACGCGGTCCGATCCGGCGGCCGAAAGAACATCCATCCTCGCCGGTTCAGGGATCGTCGGCAGGAGATCAACCAGGCGTTCACCCTGCCTTACAATATCCGCCCTTTGCTCCTCCACATGGGAGAGGCCCCGCTCGGCACCGAACAAGGCGAGGAACAGGATCTGGGTAAAGATCAGCGCGGCGAGGGTGGTCAGTCCGATCTGCGCACTCAGATCCTTGGGCCATCCAATGCTCATGGCAATACTGCCACATCACAGGCGAGGCTGTAGCCTCCCGCCCGTATCGTCGTGATGATGGTCGGGTGTCCCGGATCGGGCTCGATCTTGCGACGCAGCCGGCTGATCTGATTGTCGACCGCCCGATCAAAGACGTCCGGGGCCCGTCCTTCCGTCAGATCCATCAACTGATCCCGGGAGAGAACAAATCGGGGGCGTTCGAGGAAGACGATGAGGAGGCGGAACTCCGTCGAGCTCAGCGATATCTGTTTTCCGTCCTCGTCACGTGTCAGCTGCCGCGTATCCGTGTTCAGTGTCCATCCGGAAAAGGCAAGGCGTCGGCCGGAGAGGCTGCCGGCCAGGCTGGTCGTTCTGCCGGTCCGCCGCAAGATGGCCTTGACCCTTGCCAGCAATTCTCTCGGGCTGAATGGTTTCGGCAAATAGTCGTCAGCGCCTACCTCTAGACCGACAATGCGATCTGTCTCTTCGGCCAGGGCACTGAGCATCAGGATCGGCGGTCCACCTGCGCTGCTCAGCCGCCGTGCGATCGAAAGGCCGTCTTCCCCCGGCATCATGACGTCGAGGATCACGAGATCGAAGCGTCCGCCATGTAGGCACTTGTCCATTTCGGTCGCGTCGCGCGCAGCCGTGGTCCGAAATCCATTCTTCTCAAGGTAACGGACCAGTCCGTCGCGGATGTCGCGATGGTCGTCGACGATCAGGATATGGGGACTGGGCTCGCTTGAGGTCATGGCACGTTTCTAGCGCATGATGGGGACTGCGTTCCACTCCTCCTTTGTCACGCCGGGTGTCAGTCCGCCGATCTGCGACAAACCGTTACAAAAGGGACCGCAGACGGCATCATCGTGCGACATGCATCCGTCATCACATGTCCATCGCAGTCGAGGCGGGGTGAAACAGACTTCGCCGCTCAAGACGCGCAAATGAGATCCGATGAAGAGGAACGCAAAATGCATAGTCTCAAGAAAACTCTGATCGCTGCCATGGCTCTGGCTGCTTCCGCCGCACCCCTTATGGCTCAGCAACAGGGCAATCCCGGTGCCCACTTCCTGGAGAACTGGGACCTCGACGCAAATGGCGAAGCCACCCTTTCCGAGCTGCAGACCAAGCGCGGTGACGTTTTCCTCACCTTCGATTCCAACGAGGACGGGTTTATCGACGCCGATGAATACGTGTATTTCGACGAGGCGCGCGCCAACGACATGAAGGCCAATGCCGGCGGTCATGGTGGCAGAGCCGACCGGGCGTCCCAGGGAATGACACTCCAGAACAACGACACAGACCAGGACGGCAAGGTGTCACGGGACGAATTCCTCGGCGGTGCCGTCGCCTGGATGAGCATGCTGGACCGTGACACAGACGGCGTTGTGACAACGGCTGATTTCGGTCGCTAAACGTTGGGCTTGAGTGGCTTTGTCGCATCTTTCCTGGCCAGACATCCGCTTGGATGTCTGGCCAGGCTCACAAATGCACGATATCAAACAATGGAAATATACGCCTCGTCATATGTGTAGCGTTGCAGTCTGAAAGCTGAGGTATCCTTGCAGGTTGGCAAGACCGTGGCGAAGGTATTGAAGTCAACATCCCATTCAAAGATCGACAGGAACGAGTGACCTGCAATGTCAGCCACGGATGAAAAAAGCCTCCCGATCAATCTGAATCTGTCCGAGCCAAAAACGCCTCGGCAGCGCCGCTGGTTTCGCAAGCGGTACCTGCTGGTGTTGCTGGTCCCAGTCTTCATGTTCTCGGGCGCTGTGCTGGGGATGTATTTTCAGCCGACGGGTTTGCAGAAGTTTTACGCGCTGACGGGACTTCAACCCGGCGGCGGCTCTGACGCACCCATTGCCTTGCCGCCTGACATCGAACTCCCCCCGAAGATGGTGGAAACCCTGTTGCCTTCCGATGTGGTGGGTTTGGCGAGGATGATGCCGCGTGGCGACGTTTCAGTTGTGGCGGCGCCCTATGGGGCTGGGGATGCGCGCATCGCGGACATCCTGGTTTCCGTCGGCGATCGGGTGGAAAAAGGTTCCTTGCTGGCGCGGCTCGACAATCATGCGGCTCTCGCTGGTGCCGTACTCACCGCAGAGGCAAATCTCGCCGTGCGCGAGGCCAACCTCATCCAGACCCGGTTGGCGGTCGAGGCTAGCCGCAACGAAGCAAAAGCCGCACTCGATCAAGCACTGTCCACGGCAGCAGAAGCTGCATCGACGTTGGCGCGAACGGAGGCGCTCGCCTCGAACGCGGTCAGCACGCAGGCTGCACTCGATTCGGCCCGTGCAGCAGCGGAAGGCGCCAATCTCTCCGTTGTGCGCGCAGAGGCAACGCTAACGCGCTATGCCGCAGTCACGCTGGACGAACAGCCTGATGTGATCGTCGCCAGCCGCAATGTCGATGCCGCCCGATCCGAACTGGCCCGTGCTCGGCTCGACCTTGCACGCGCCGAAGTCGTGGCGCCCATCACCGGCACGGTCCTCGACATCCATGTTACGCCCGGACAGCGACCTCCCACCGATGGCATCATGGATATGGGGGACACGGATCAGATGATGGCCGAGGTTGAGATCTGGCAGGACCGTATCAGTGCCGTCATGGTTGGCCAGCCGGTGGAGCTGGTAACCCCGGCTCTCGGCGTCACGCTGCAAGGCCGGGTGGACAGGATCGGACTGACCGTGGGACGGCAAGGCCTGATTTCTGACGATGCGGCGGAAAACAAGGATGCGCGCGTCATCCAGGTCTTGGTGGTACTGGACGAAGCCTCCTCGGATGTCGCTGCACGCTTCACCAATCTCGAGGTCATCGCCCGCATTGACACCACGGTACGGGTCAATCCATGAGCTACCTGCTGCAACGCCTGTTCGGGCGGCTGCCCATCGGCTGGCTGCAATTGACCCACAACCGCACTCGCTTCGCCGCAGCACTCGCCGGGGTGGCCTTTGCCAATGTGCTGGTTTTCGTCCAGCTCGGGATTATGAATTCGATGGGGGCTGCAACATTGCGACCCTATGATTTCTTCCAGGCAGACATCATGATCTCGGCTGGCGATGCGAGTACCTTGACCGACGGTGGCAATGTGGCTCGACAATGGTTGCTGCAGGCGCTGGGAGATCCGGATGTAGCCGCTGGAATGGGTCTCTTCATCGCCAACGTTCCCTGGGACCGCGGCGAAAAGGACATCAGTCTGACGACCTTCGGTGTAGATCCGATCAAGACCGAGTTTCTGTCGAAGGATATTGCAAGCGATCTCAATCTCCTGCAGGTGCGAGACGCAGCGATACTCGATCGGCTGGCCCGAGGGCTGGCCAAGGACGAAGCAGCTTCAATCCGTCCGCAAACGCCTTTGTCCTTTGAAACGCAAGGCCGTACTATTACCGCCTATGCCACGTTCTCCGGCGGTGGAGGCTTCGGTGGCGATGGCTATATGCTGGTTTCTGACCAGACGTTCCTGTCGCTATTCCCGACGCGGAGTTCCTCTGCTCCCGACCATATTTTCTTGAGCCTGCGCCCCGGTGCCGAGACAGAAGCCGTGATTACGCGCCTGAAAACCCTGATTTCCGATCCGTCCCTTCGCATACGCAGCTATAAGGATGCAGCGCAGGAGGATCTGCGCTATCAACAAACCAAGCGGCCCACGGGCATCATCTTCGGGTTCGGCGTGCTGATCGGTGTTCTCGTCGGCATCGTCATCGTCTACCAGGTGCTGTCCACCGACGTGGCCGACCACCTGCGCGAATACGCAACCTTCAAGGCCATGGGCTATAGCCCGCGTTTCTTCCTCGGCATCGTCTTCGAAGAGGCGCTGGTGTTGGGGATCATGGGATTTATCCCAGGACTGATCGTCGGGACGATCATCCTGACGCTGATGGGAAAGATCACGACCCTGCCTCTGGGCATGACACCTTCGATGGCAATGACCGTCTTTCTCGGCACCATAGTCTTTTCCGCCCTTTCTGGCGCCATTGCGACCCGCCGACTTGGTGCGGCCGACCCTGCCGATCTTTTCTAGGAGGCTGCGATGGACAACGAGGCAATCGTTGAGGTGCGTGGATTGAACCATTGGTTCGGCAGTGGCGACGCTCGCAAACAGGCACTGTTTGATGTGAACCTGACGCTGAAGCGCGGCAGCTTCACCGTGCTTATGGGTCCTTCCGGTTCTGGCAAGACGACGGTCCTTACGCTTGTCGGCTGTCTCAGAGCCGTGCAGGATGGATCAGTGCAGCTTCTGGGAAGTGAGTTGAACGGCGCATCGCAGCCACAGCTTGTCAGCCTGCGCCGCCGTCTGGGCTTCATATTTCAGGCACACAATCTGCATGAAAGCCTGACAGCGCTGCAGAACGTGATGATGGGCATGCAGGTACACGGCGAAGTGGCCGATAGCGTGGCGCAAAACGCGGCTGAGCATGCGCTTGGCCTGGTCGGCTTGAGCGACCGCACCACATATCGGCCCGCGAACTTGTCAGGCGGGCAAAAGCAGCGCGTGGCCGTGGCCCGCGCTCTGGTCTCAAGCCCAGCGCTCGTGCTAGCCGACGAGCCCACAGCCGCCTTGGATAAAGACAGCGCGGCGGATGTCGTCGATCTTCTGAAGCGAATGGGTGAGGCACGAGGTACCACCACATTGCTCGTTACCCACGACAATCGCATCCTCGACCGCGCTGACCGCATTCTCACGCTGGAGGACGGTCGCATCGTCAAGACAGAGGAACGAGCACAAAATTAGGATCCATGAAACACGAGAGCCTAGGAAATCATATGTGCGATGAATGGATTTGCGTAGTGGACTGAACAACAATGTAATGTGGGCTAGAAGTTCCATAATTATACTTATGCGATGTTGGTTAAAACGTTGATTCATATCGCAAAATTACGAGGTTTTGCGTGCCTCCATCGTTATGGACAGTGGTTGCGGCGGAGCTGGCAGGAGCCGTGGCATTCGCTCATATCGGACTTTTCAGGCCGAGCACTGCATCCAAACTGTCCTTAGGCCCAGGAAACGAGAACTGCCTGAATAGAACTTCGGCAGCGAAGAAGCTGGTATAGGTACTCATGCGACGGCTCTCTCCGGCCCCTCGGAAGAAGACGGCTGAGCACGCGAATAGCCGACGCCGAAGACGCACCAAACCGCGAGCGCTACGCGTGGGACTGAACGAAAGACATCGCGGCCAGTACGCCACCAGCGTGGGTTCTTTAATATTGCGTGCCGCACGCGCGGCCGGATGCGCCTGTGCCGCAAGGCCGCTAGAAGTCAAAACCTCCGCCATGTTACGGGTTTGCCCGGATGTCCGCGTCCGGCCACGTGTGGCGTGCAGCGTCGCGAAGGGCGGCAAGGCCCGCCTTTGCTTCTTCTAGTCGCATGTCAAGCGTCTCGACGGCATAACGGATCGGGTCGGGATCCTGCAGCTTGTTCAACACCCAGGCGGCGCTCCTCGAAACGAGGCTGCCATACGCTGCTTCCGCAGTTTGCACTGCCACGTGAGGGATTTCCCCCTTCTGGAGAACAAGGAAGCCAAGGTCGATGGCGTCACGGTAGGCAACGGAATTGTCCTGGCAACGGTCGGCGTTTGCGAGCAGCTTCTCTGCGAACATTGATTCGATCGCGAGGGTGGGGACGCCGAGGTCGGGGTCGAGATTTCCCGAGAGGGGGATGCGGCTCTCCCGGACAATTTCGAACTTGATTGCCTGGCCCTGGTATTCGACAAAAGTTCTGATGCCGTACTGGTCGGTTCTAACCTGGCGTAGCTCTTTCGCTCCGTCCGGCAGCACGGCAGCGACGCCATGGTCGAAGAACGCGACCCGCAGTTTCCGGTAGCCTTCCATGTCCGCGCATAAGAAGTCGACGTCGAGCGACCTGCGGTACTCGTTGTTCTTCAGGACGATCGCGGTTCCGCCCCCGAAGTAGCACTGGCATTCCGCTAGGAATGGTGCATCCATTCCGGCAAGCAGCTCTCCGATGATCTCGTGCTCGGGTTTAAGATAAGCCACTATCGCCTCGCGTTCATGGATGCTCGGATGAGATGGCAGCACAGCGCTTTTTTGAAGCGAGGAAGCTAGACGAGCATCACGCCGTGGCCGCATTCGTCGGTCAGCTCTCTAATAAGCAGCTGTTCCCGCGGCGTCAGGTTGTCTGCGTCTACGAGGCGCCAGTTCCGCTCATAAAGAGCGAATGCCTCGTCCGGTGCGATAGGGCGCACGGGATTGCGGTTCCACGCGAGCAACTTAAGCTCCGGGAATTCGGCGGGAACGATCTTGTCGCCAAAGTGCATCATGATGACAATCTAACTCATTGAACACGGTCGATCAACACGACAACGTGTCGCCTCATCCACGAGTTCCTCGCATATGGTCCCCCGCGGAGCAAACGTCAACGTCAGTAGTCGTCGATCTTGCTAGGCTACGCAGTCCCCTGCTCTGGGTCCGAACCGACAGCCGCTGCATCGGATGTGATGTCGGCACCCCCGCTTTCTTTTGGAGGTGTCACACGGGCGAGGACTCCGCCTCCCCTGCCTCCTGCTTTAGGATCCAGCCTCCGACCGAAATTCGCATGGACGAACAGGAAAATGGTTTCGACGAAGACCTGTCGCATCTGTGGACCATGACTCTAGTGCTGCCGCATGTGGAGCGTCTCGACGACGACCAGATGCTTGTCTACTTCCCCGATTATGAAGCCATAGCCAAGTTGCAGGTAAGGAGCCCTGAACTGAACGCAAACAGGGCACTCTTAAGGCGTGACCGGTCGTGTCCCGGCTGCGGGAGATCGAAGAGCGAGATCTTCCGCAGGTCTGAAACGGCAGGCTCGGGTCGGAGTGAGCGGCAATGCCGGGCTTGATAGAAAGCGGCTCATCGCCGAACAATATCGGCTGTTCAGGGAGCATTCTGATCAATATCACTGGCAAATGTGCATTTCTAGTGCTGCGGGCAACAGTTCATCGGGAGGAGCTTAGATCGAATGGCGGCTGTGGTTTTGGAATTCGATGACGACGGCGCGCGGTTTCGGCATGGTGCCGAGGAGCGAGAGGCTGACGGTCAGCTCGACACTCTTCTCGATCAGCGCGCTAGCGGAAGCCTGTCGGAGAAGAAGTTCCATCTGGCATTGGCTGATCTGGTGGAGCACTATCCGAATTATATTGATGGTCATGCGCATCTCGGCTTCGTGATGCTTGAGCGAGGCAAAGCCAAACAGGCGCTCGACGCCTGCGAACGAGGGCTAGGAATTGGCCTAGCGGCTATCCCGCGGACTTACCGGGGCCGCATCGAATGGTCCTGGTTGGAAAACCGGCCTTTCTTGCGCGCAGCTCATGGTGTCGCTCTTTGCTACCAGAAACTTGGTCTACGGTATCAGGCAATCGAAATAATGGAGCATATGTTGCGCTGGAATCCCAGCGACAACCAGGGCATCCGCTACCTGATCGGCTCGGAGTATTTGCGCACGGGCAACGAGAAGAAGGCCCAGAAGATCTTCAAGCAAGAAGCGGACAGCTACCCTCCTTATCGCTACGAGGCTGCCTTGGTTGAAATCATGTCTGGGAAAATGGTCGAGGCCGCAACGATCCTGCGCCGGGCCTTTATCGAGAATCCATACATTGCCGAGATCTTAACGGGCATGCCGAGCCCCTTGCCAATGGCCATCTGGCATGGATCGAACCTGTCGGAGCCCGAAACCGCAGAGGCCTATGCCGAACACTACGACGCTCTGTGGCGCTCGACTCCGGAAGCGGTTGCATTTCTGCGCTGGCTCCATACCCATCCGAAGGTGATGCGTGAGCGCGGGGACATTTTTGCAATCAAGGAAGCGCTGCTCTGGGAACAAGAGTTCGAAAAGCGCAGTGCATTGGGCGCCCAGGAGGAAGTCTTGATGGCCGCAATCGACGACAAGCTCTCGAAAGCGATCGTTATCGAAAGGCGCGATCGCCGGGGCCAACCCGTCAAACCCTGGCTCTATCCTCAACTGCAGCCGCGTTACGGGGTGTGAGACTGACGGCCGGCGCTCGACCGCGCTGCTTTGGTTCCACTAAATGTTTGGCCTAGCCATCGAACCCAAACCGTCGGAGCTGCTACCACTCCCTCCCCTCACCCGGCGGGACTCGATCCGCCACCGCAGCGCGCTCCATCGGCATGCGAGCGACCGGCTCGGAGCGCTCTAGAGACTTATCGATCGCCGGAAGGATCCGTGCGCCTGGGAGCGTCCATTTCTACTCCCCGGTGTCGCTCCCATCTTTTCGGGCTACATTGCTCCTAACAGGGCCTGTAGGCGGTCACTTGATGCATTCATGGTGCGATAATGATCTATGCTGGAATTGAGCGAGCTTCGGACGCCCACCCTCACAGGCCACCCTACCCCCGTCTTGAAATATACCCCGGGTGGTGAGACATGAATAATCAGCTACGGACAGCGGGGCTTCTACTTTGGTAGTCGCCGTCAGCATGTGCGCCCTCGAGGCCGGTACACCACGGTAAGGCACACCCGCATTCCTTTCAAAAGGCTCCTGCTCTGCGGAAGCCTTTTTTCATTCAGGGAATTCGCTTCGCTTCATGCAAGCATTTGCGCAGAATAGTGTGGATGTTGAAACGCTGCTTGATACGGCTGAACGCCACCTCGCGCGAATGGCAGCTGGTGATGACTAGATAAACGTCCGCGGTGATACCAGATGCCGGGTAAAGGTAGAAAAACACGACCTGATGGCCACCTACCACTTCACGCTGTGGCGTAGGCAGACATGTCCTTTTTGACAGCCGGCATACCTGGCGTCCACGTTTCCTGTGCCCGGGCTGCTCCCAGCGAGACCTGAGGTTGCTATACAAGTGCCGCAAGCCTCCAGTTTCGCATTCGCCGACGTCTTACCCGATCTGTTACGACCGCCGAGAATAATGCAGGTGGGCTGGAGCAAAGAGTTCAGACCTCAGGCGGCAGAGACGCGCTTGCTCTGCGCATGTTTCGCCTGATCTTCGGCTTCGTTTTGAAGGTCACGAGCGGAGAGCGGCAGGCCCAAACGACGGCTCTCGGCCATCGCTTCGCGGCCGATCTGCTTCAGGGCTTTCTTGTTTTCGTCAAACTTCTTCAAGAGCATTTGCGGTCGCCTACAGAAAGGATATAGCGCAGAGCAACCCCGTCCGCAAATCATGGCTTTGCCGTTTGAAGGGACGCTCCCAAAGAGCACAAATCAGGCGCCAAATGAAGGCGCCAGGCGACGCCATCGAAAGTTGCAGGTCTGCTCTTTGCGCGTGTACAACGAGGACGGTACCTTTTTGAATCCGTCGCACCGGAAGGATGATCACGCCATGACAGACGAAGTTGTCGACCTTTCGAAAACGCTGGTTTGGACTGTTGGAATGATCACGCAAGCCGGTCCTGATGAACGTGAGAGAGTAGCCAATGCTTATCGCGAAGCGCGGGACCTGGTTGAGCAGATCCCCAAATCCGAGGAAGGCGCACGGCCTCGTATTGTCGCTTGCTTCCATCGCTCGGATAAATACCGCGCTGTCGAAGATATAGCCTGCGTTGGCTGGATCCTGACGGCGATCGAGGAACGCGTCAATGAAGGCGACCTTCCCGATTGGCGAAAGCTTCGTAAGGTCGTGAAGAACGCGGTGAAGCTCCTGTCGGCCCCTGCCCCGACACTGCACTGAATGCAGTCAGGTCCGGCACACATCCGATGGTTAGACATCGCTTTTGGCTTGGTGATGCGGAACGGTCTTGGCGGGGTAAGTCGGTCCCGGCTTCCGCTTCGCGGCGCTATGCTAAGCCTCCTGCGGCTTCCCTTCTTCCGTCAAAACCGTGTCGAGAATTCCCGCTTTCCCGCCCCTGAAGGAGGGGCGGCGCTATGCTGAAAGCTCCGATGTTCTTCATTGTCTTCCTCGGATCTCGGACTGGCGCCGATCGATCCGAGCGGTGTCTTCGCCAGATGGGGGGAAGGACGCCGCATGAGCGCCAGCTGTTCGCCAAAGGCGGCCGGCGCGCGGTGGAAACCAGAGCCAACCCATTGAGTGCAAGTTATGGCGCGGCTTTCGCCGCGCCATTCCCTTTCTGCTTCTCGATCGTCCGGGGCTCCATGGCAAGCACAAGATCATGCACCATCTTCAAGGTCGTATCGTCGAGCTTTTTCAGGTGGTCGACCGTTTCCTCCATCAGCTGGTCTCTCAGGGCTTCGCGTGACTCGGCTTTGGAGTGAGAGGGCTGTTCGTTGACTAGAGGATCGAAGAACTCTTCCGGAGTAACATCGAGGACCTCGAACACGTGGAGCAGGCGTCCGACTGTCATCAAGGAGGAGGCGTTTTCGTAGCGGGCGTAGGTAGCCTCCTTCACCCCTAGAAGCATAGCCACTTTGGCTTGCGCAAGTTGTCGATCGGTTCGCAGGTCACGCAGCCTTTGCGCGACAAGCAGATCCAGTTGCCTGAGATCGATGATCTTTCCGTCGAGCCGTTTGCGATAAACCGGATGATCTTTGTTTGGATCGTCAACGCGTTCAAGTCCGAGATAGTTTACCCACTGCTCGAGTCCGAAACCTGCCATTGCCACCAACCACACTGGAAAATAATCGTTATTCCTCCGGGACAATTAAAGATGGTGCCTCGAAAGTCTACCCCGGATCGCTGCTTTGGCGCATCGCTTTGCGACCCCGCTCTATGCCTTCGGCACGGAGCCAGCAGGCACTGTCTCCGCCCATTCGGGTGACGATCGGTTGCGCTGCGGCTTCGCCTTCCATCACATGCATCTTGGGCAAAAATCGGTTCGGAACATTTACAGCTTCGCCCGATCGACCGATATTGCCGGCTGATCAGGTCAGGTCGTGGCAGATCTCTAGCCCTTTTCTGTCATGTGCCTGCGGAGGCCGCCCTGCCTCGTATCTGGGCGGTCTCCACTCTCCCAAAGCCTCCTTCACATTCATCAGCATCAGGAGGATTTGTCCGGTCCACGTCACGATGAAGCAGTGACGCCGGAGGCGTCCTGTCTGTCTCCTCGATGAGGGAAAGAGGAGCGCCGCCCCCTCTCCCTCACAAGGGGAAAAAACGGTCTCCCCGTCCTTCCTTCGCGCAGCCTTGCGGCCGCGCTTACGTGCAGGAGCGCCGCTGACGCGCCGCCCCTTCGGCTTTGCCTCGGGCGGGCGAACCCCCTCCGTTTTTATCCCCTTGCCACCCTCTCCCCCGCTGCTCCGCGCGAACTCGGGAACAGGAGCGGGGCTCCTGCCCACGAGGGGCATGAGAAGACCGCTTCGCGGAATTGGAGAAAGGGTGAGAACTATGGCCACAAACGCAAACGTTTACCTGCTGGACCCGGAAGTCGGGACCATTCAAGCTGCCGAGGTCGCAGCACCTAGCGCATTCTCTCAGACCTACGGGCTGATTGGATGCCAGCTTGTCGAGGTGGTGCCATTCGACACGAACCACGTTCTTATCGTCGATGAGGAGGGTTTGCGGGACGGCTTGACCGCCTTCACCGTCTTTGACGGCTACCCGCAGCCATTGGCTGGAAAGATCGTTCTTGCCAGCCTGGACGGCGCGCATGTCCTACCGCCGCAGATCAGCATTGAGGAAGCAGCGGCCCGCCTGAACGTCTGCAAGCCGGTTCTTGATCCGGTCTTTGCCAATGCAGACGAGCATTCCCCCAATGGGGTCATTCTGGGCGGCGCCTTGATCGGGTTCCAGACCCGTATCACCCGCACTCACCCAACCGTCATGGCGGGGGTAGTCCGATGATCATCGCTGTTGTCGAGGACCGCACCCTGTCCATTCTCGCCGGAACCTTTGCCGCGACCATCGCGGCGAAGGACATCGAACATAGCTTCCATGCCCTTACTCATTTTCCGGAGCGGCGCACCCTTTCCGAACTCGAAGGGCTGGCAGAGCGTCTGAACGGCTTTGCCGCCTACATGGTGGAGCTGTGGGAGCAAGCAAAACTCCCCCTGCCGGATGCTGAACTAGAGGCCTTTGCCCGTCGTCATGTCGAGATCACCGCCAAGTATTGGGCAGCGGAAGGCCGTTGCATGAACTGGTTCATCACCGGACCTGCCCGCTTTCCCGTCGCCCGCAATGAAAAGCGGATGCGAGTTTCAGACGCCCGCCGTGCTGACATCTCAGCCCATATCGCGACTGCGAAAAAAGCAGTGAAGCGCAAGGCGTTCCCCCACGGGAGCGATGACGAGCCGATCCGAGCCAGTGACCCGGCAGCCATGCAGCGCATCGCCTCGCGGATCGAAGACCTGGCACTGTCCATCGACCGGATGAAACGGGCGAATGTCATCATTCGCCGGATGGAGAAGGATCAGGCGAGCGAAGCCGACATTCTGGCCCGTGTGGTGGCCGAAACCGGCATGGACGAGGAGAGGGCATCGCGTGGCGTTACCCTTGCCCCGTGGCAGAACCGACGCGGCTTTTCCACCACCAACACCCGCGCCGAACTGCGCCGTATGCAAACCCGCCATGCATCGCTTGCTGCGATGAAGAAGCGCGGCGACCGCGCCGAGGACGTCGAGACGGAGGCAGGAGCCGTCACGGTCAAGGAAAATACCGACATGGCCCGCATTCAGTTGCTCTTTCCTGGCAAGCCGGACGAACAGACGCGGCGCACCCTGAAATCTCACGGGTTCCGCTGGTCCCCTTCGCAGGGGGCTTGGCAGCGCAACTTGAACGAGGCCGGGCGCTATGCGGCCAAGTGCGTCTTGAAATCGATCAGCGGCGACAGCGCCGCTTGATCAGCTCCGGAGAACAGAGGATCCCCACATGAATGAGCAGATTTTTACAGTCATGGAGTTTTCCGGCCGAGGCGACGCCATGTTCGGCGGCAGTGCCGCCGACTGGAGCCTATACACCCAAGAAGACGGCTCAAACGCTTTCATGAGTGCCGCCGACGCGCAGCGCCGCCAGCTGGTGAAAGCCTATTTCCCGACCAAGAAGGAGGCAAGTGAGGCCGGAGAGGCAGCCAGTCAGCGCAAGGCCCTGATTTCGGCCTTGCCTGTTCGGCGCGTTGACGAGATCCCCTATGCGCAATTGCGCTGGATTGTCGGAAACATGCACGTTGGGACCAGCGATGACGACTTGAAAGCCGACATCAAGGGACGCGCGAAGTCGGGCATGACCGAGAATCCCGACCTTCTGGCGCAGGCGTGCGCCTATGCACTGGCAAGCCACCGAGCCAATCAGGGCTTGGTTGCTCATTTCCGGCTTTAGGAGGCGAGGCATAAAAAGCAACGGCCAGCGCCGAAGCGTTGAGGTCTTCGACACGCCCTCCGGTCTAGGAGGGAGCCACACGGTTGAGGTGGTCGAGGACCTTGGAAACAATAAGGTCAAGGTGCGGGTCTGGTATGGACGCGCCACCGCGACAGGTTGGGAAGCGTGGAAGGATTGGGACGGCTACCGCTTTGAGACCGACCGCGCCAGGCTAACCAACAAGCGGTCAATGCCGCTGTTCAAATAGGACCTGGGCCGCATTTCGATGCGGCCCGACATCAGGAGGGACACCATTGAGCCGCTACACCGTGACCGTGAAAACCGAGGAAGAGACCGACGAGAACGCCGTAATCGGCTATGATCCGCCGTTGCGCACCTTCTTTCTGCAGGCATTTCCCGACGAGGAAACCGACGAATATGCCCTGTGGTTCGGGACGCTTCTTGAGCAGCACCCAAGCCTTGAATCGATCATCGAGAGCGCGCGCCGGTTTGGCTATGAGATCGAAGGGCTGTCACAGAACGCCATCGTCGCGATGACAAAGGAAGCAGGAAGGCCGCCGCCGCCAAGCCTTGGCGAGCGGTTAGGGCTGGTACGCTGACAATTGTTGGATGCATTTTTGCGGGGCTGGTTCGGAAGAACTGGCCCCGTAGCCATTTTGGCCGTTGCGAACCTGGCCGCATCGAGCGGGCTGCGGTCCGCCCGAAGGGAGCCCATGCCCCTCCCCTCGGCTCCCCTCCCGCCCGATTGCTGCCGCTGAAGCGAGGCCGGGATCGGAACGTCAGGGGCGTCCACGAGCGCCAGAGTTCTCAGAAATCGACTTCAGCTCTTGGAAAGATAATGAGCTCCTGGTCGCGATCAGATAACCGGCCAGATAGGTCAGCTTCAGATATGCTTCACCGTCGCCTCTTGGCTCATAATTGATGATTGCCAAGCGGCTCGCCTTCGCCTTTTTTCCCCCTTGAACTGCCGCTGAATGCTGATCAATCAGCTCACGAAGCGAGGGTTTTTCTCCTGTCGCACCAGCTGCGATCTCCGTTCCCACTTTGTTTGACGTGGACAATGCCGGAGCCGTTTTGGTGCATCGAGCGGCAATTGCTTCACGGGACGAACGCGAACTGGATGACGACAGTAGCATGGCGGATGCCTCACCGATCTAGTTGCATTGGGGATCGTCTCAGACCATCAAATCGTCCACAACGCACGATAGGATACGAAACAAGACGAAATCTTGGGCTGTAAGTCATTGGAAAAAAACGGTAAGATTTTTGTTCCACCGCCGGCGGATGGAAGCGATTTCAAGGAACTGTTCAAGAAAATGGCTGCTGCGGGTGCCGGACGCCTGTTGGGTGAAGACGGTTTTCCCCAAGGCCCGTGGACGCCGGAGCTGCTGGCGGATGCCATCTCAAAGATCGACGCCAACCGTGTCGGAGTGGATCTTCGCACCGTCCAGCTCTGGTTTCAGGAGAATGACAAAGGCATCAGCCCGGCCAACATTCGCTGGCTGGCACGCATCTTCGGTTGCGACGATCGCGAGGCGACGAAAGATTGGCTGAATGAGCTCAGCTCGGCCCAAGCGCGCCTGACCGCCAGGCGGCGAGATCAAAAGAAGACCGGTGGCTCGACTGCGACTGCCCTGCGTGTGCCTGACACGTCAGCGCCAGAAAAAAACCAGGTTCCTCTAACGCCCGTCGTCTCGGTGGACCTTCAAACCATGCCAGCGGAGCGGCCAAGGGGTTTGGCAATCAAGACCGAGGCGATTTTCTCGCATGGATCACATCTGAACTTGCCGGCCTGGATCTTCGCCGGTTCGTCCGCCCTCGGATTCCTCTCTTACATTTTGGGGATCCACAGCATCACCTATGTGCGCTCGGATGGTATCGAGAAGCAGGTTGGCTTCCTCTGGGCACCGAATTGGACCTTCCTGTTCATGGTGCTGTTGCCACTGTTTTTCGCCGTCGTCATCGAGCTTCTGGGTTTCTGGAAGCATGATGGCCGGCTCAGGCTACTGGCGGAGGCTGATCGTGTTAGAAGCGGCGACGCCTGGACGCTACATTTGCAGGCCAACTCACAGACCTATTGGGCAGTTTTCCTGATCTGCATATTATTCGCGGGCGTGGTGCAATGGATCGGCGTGCAGCTTATCCCTCTGCTTGAGCAAGCGCAGGATTTTGCCCCAAGCTGGGGGACGATCGGTATCATCAGGCCGGATATCCTATCGACGCCGGCGGCAATCGTATTTACCGCCCTTGCCTATCTCTACATGTCCACAAGCTTCTACCTGCTGTTCGCTGGCCTGATCCTGCTGCATACGATCATCCATGATCTATGGAAGCTTAAACGCGGAACTGAACTCCTTGGCGAGCAGAGAGCCTGGCCGGACACCAGTGAAATCGGTCTGCGGATCATGCGCGGGGTCTTCAGATGTTCCGTGCTCGTCGTCCTTGCTGCCATCTGCATGAAGGCACAAAGTGCCTATCTTGCATCGCAGGGCCCGGATTTCGTGACATGGCTGGTCCGCGATGTCTGGGCTGCGCTGGCAGATTACGACGATGGAGATAGGACCTTCGATTACATCATGCCCACACACTACAGCAGCTTGCTCGTCGTGCTTTCGACCTGCAGCGTCTTTGTGTATGGAGCAATCCGCTTGGGGGATGATAGGCGGCTTCGTTCCCCCCTGTGGAAGATGTCTGCGGTGATCGGTTTGCTTTTCGTCTCATACATGTTGATCGACGCGTTCGATGGTTTCTCTGTTTTGCTAATCGTTACCGCACTCATTGCGACCTATGGTCTATTCGATCCGGCGTTTGAGCCAGCTTGGCGTGCCCGTGAGATAAGAGGCGACAGCCGTGTTTCATAATTGGCTGGATCGTTGGGACGAGGGTCGCGCACAGCGCGGCGAAGAGGCCAAGAAGATCACGGACTTCATTCTGGACGCCGATCGTGCATTTCCCGGCATGGGGGCGGCTGAAACGGTAGAGGAGTTTTGCGTTCTCGCGGAAACGGCCGCCGCTGACCCGGACTTTTTTGAGCCGCCTGATGCGAGCGATCATAGCTTCGAGCTGCGGAATGGCTGGCTGACATTCCCTTCGGACGTTTCAACCGATGTTGCTGAAAACAACATCGTGTGGGCCAGGATCACGGAGAGCGGAAAACGCGATCAGGCAGTCGTGATCTTCCATCACTGGAACGCGACCAGTCGGAACCGGCAGATCGCCGGGTTCCTTTCCTGGCAGGGGATCACGGTTATTGAGATCGCCATGCCCTACCACTTGGAACGCAAGCGGCCCGGATCGCTCTATGCCGATTACATGCTCAGCGCCAATCTCGGCCGCACGATGCAAGCCGTCAAACAGGCGGTATGGGACGGGCGTAAGCTTATCGGCTGGCTAAAGCGCCAAGGCTATCGGGATGTTTCCGTTCTCGGGATGAGCCTTGGATCTTGGGTTGCAGGATTGGTCGCGGCGTATGAACCCGCCGTCTCGCGGGCGTCTATGTTCCTCACGGCAGGGAGCCTTGCTGAAATGGTATGGACCGGGCGCGCAACCCGCTCGATCCGGACAAGCCTCGAGCCGCATCTTACGCTTGCCCAACTGCAAAGAGCGTGGGCACCGCTCAATCTCGAAAACCAGCCAGACAGGCTGGCGCGGCCAGGCCTCGAACTTCTGGTGATTCTGGCGTCGAGGGATTCGGTTGTTCTGCCGGACCTGTCCGAACGGCTGCTCGGAAGGCTGGAGAACGCCGGAGCCAGAGTGAGCGTGCTGCGGCTGAATTGCGGGCACTACTCTCTTGGGCGGCCACCCTACATCTTGCGAGCCGGATGGAGCTTGAAGCGGTTTCTGTTACGCAAGCGCGGCGCCACTCAGGCTTAGGAGCGATTGAGCGCCGCATCAAGCGGCACCCAACCGCAATGAGGGGAGCCCCCTTCGGCCCCTCCCCTCAAACTTCCCTTCCCCCTCACGACGGAAGCGCCCCGCAAGCTGGGCGGCTCCCTGAGACTTGTTGTCGTTTCCAGCCAGAGCGTCGATGTCAGCTCCCCACCGCTGCAGCATCACGGCGATGGAGATCCGACCTGGCGGCCGGATGGCGATTTGCCGGTTGAAGGCGAAGGCGACGGCCGGGGCTACGAAGGCCGCGTTTTCAGGCCGCTCCTTAGTGGCCGTACGCAATCTAATCCTGCGCACGATACGGCAGGCCCCGCCTTAGCGTGCAACCCTAAAGGGTTCTCCCCTCCGCTTCGCTCTGTTGCGATCGCTACGCGATGCACTCGGCGGTTCCAGCCGTATTCGAGCTTCGCGATTACGCACAACCACTAAGGAGGAACCTCTGATGAAAACGCTCGTAACCTTCTGCCAGAAAACCGGCCGTCGCCTTCGCCAGTTTATCAACCGGCAAATCGCGAAGTTGTCCCATAAGGCCCAACTTCGGTTCTCCATCGCCGTGATGCTTCCGCTCCTCGCCAAGGTCGAGTTCAGCTATCAAGTCGAGTTCAACGGCAAGGCCGGAAACGACAACAAGCCTCAGTGAGGTACGGCCGCACCCTGCCCCGCAGGGTACGGCCTATCATGGAATAGAACGCCCGGCGCAGACGCATGGAAGTGCAGCGCTCAAGCAGGACGAGTGGCAGGAGTTCCGATATTGCGCTATGAGGCCTTTATGTCCGGTGTCGAGGATCTGCCTCTGGGCAGGCGTAATGGTCCGAAAGCCGGGTCTGCGGTCTGATCCCCAAAAAAGACCCGCCGTAAGTGGCGGGTCAAAAGCCGCTCCTGGGAGTCCCAAGCGGCGGGGGCTGCATCAGTTTCGGTCCAAGCTCGGCTCGCCTCTGCCTCCCAAAGCTTGGCATGGCCAGACACACCATAGCGAGCAGTCTGCTTGATGCAATGCTCAAATACAATGGATCGTCCAAGAGCAAGGTACTGGCAGGGGTGGCGATATTCCGCAGCAGTTGTTGGATGCTCGCGGCTATTAAGGCTAGTACGCTTGCTGAGGAAGAACCAGATGGCCAGCAAGTCCACTGTTGCCGTGATCCCGGGGTAAGGCGCTGCGAGCCTTACCTCGTGCTAGTTGTGTCCGGCGGTGATGTGAGAGGTGTCCTCGACAATCTTTACGTCTGCATCGGGCTCATCAAACACAACCAAACCGAGTTTGAGCAGCTGAATACAGCAAACTACCGACAATCCACACAAAAAGACGGTTCGCCACTTCATGCTCAGCCCCACCAGAGATGGAATCCCCTCAGAAACCGACGGCCGCTACAGGCTCTGTAGGCCTGCTGGCCTCGGCAATTAGGTCAATAAACGGCACTGGGATTCCCAAATAGTATCCCTGCAACGTATCGCAGCCGAGCAGCCGCAAGATCTCTAGCTGCGTTGCGGTCTCGACGCCTTCGGCAACAACGGTGTGCCCAAGGCCGTGAGCCATCGAAACTATCGCCGACACAATGATCCGGCTATCGTGATTCGTCACAATGTCAGAGATGAGCGAACGATCGATCTTGAGGCTGTCATAGGGGAGCTTGGACAGCTGGGCCAGGTTGGAAAATCCCATCCCGAAGTCATCGATGGACAGTTTGAAACCGGCGCTTTTCAGAGCGAGCAGATGTTTTCTCGCCTTCTCAACATCTAACATCGCGACAGCTTCCGTGACCTCCAGCTCGAAATTACTAGGCGCGACACCGAGCGACTTCACATAGTCGGTGAGCCGATCGGCAAACTCATCATCCGCGAATTGAGTTGGACACACGTTGACTGCAACGCGGCACGAAATTCCCGATGCACGAAGTTTTGGGATATCGGTCGCGACAATCGACATCACCTTGCGTCCAATCCGCTCCAGCCCATCACCCGTCCCTACGACATCAAGGAAGCTTCCGGGATACAACAGGCCCCGCGTTGGATGCGCCCACCTCACCAGCGCTTCATAACCTTCGACACTATTTGAGGCGAGATTGATCTTGGGTTGATAGTGGACAATGATTTCGTCGTTGGCGATCGCATGGAGGAAGTCACGTTCAAGCTCGCAGCGATCAGTCGCCCTATCTCGCATTTGATCATCAAAAAACGCGTAGGTTCCTCGACCGCGGCTCTTCGCCTCGTACATAGCCATGTCGGCGTACTTGAGGGTGTCAGCAGCATCAACGGCTTCGTCGCCAAGCACGGCAATACCAACACTCGCGCCAATCTGAACTTGTCGTTCGCCGATCACAAACGGCTCAGCGAGTGATCGAATGATCTGCTGAGCTATGTCCGTAACGTCTTTGTCCCCTGCGCTACCTGTCACCAGCACAACGAATTCGTCACCGGCAAATCGAAACAGAAGTTGACATCCGGCCGATTCCAAATTGACACTCTCTGGAGTGAGACATCGGTTCATCCCATCCAGAGTGATTTCAAGGCCGTCCACCATCATTCTGGTCGCAGCCATCTGAAGCAAAGTGTCACCGACCTGATGACCATAGAGGTCATTGACTTGTTTGAACCGGTCGAGGTCGATGAACAGCACATGACCCTTGAGATCAGGATTCCGGTCGATGATCTCGCTCAGTACTGCGCGGTTGGGAAGACCGGTAACACCGTCTTCATAGGCCAATGTGTTGATCTTGGACACATTATCATTGAGGCGCGCCACCATCTTGCGAAAGCTCTCGGCCAAGCCGCCGACTTCACAGTTGCAGTCCACAGTGACAACAGCGCTATAGTCGCCTGAGGCAATAGCCTCCGTACTGGCTTTCAGGTTCTGAATTGGCCGAGTGAGCCGACCAGTCATATAATATGTAAACCCCGAAGCGGCAGCGATCGAAGCTACCAGCTTAATGTAGCCCAAAGTCGTCAACGTGTGGGTGAAATCGCTTCCGGCTTCCAGCAAGTAGAACACGAGTGCTGCAACAATCGAGCAAAAAGTCCCAATCATCAGGGTGAACCGTACGCGTAGGCTGTTCAAGCCACGACCAAGAATGCGTCCTGTGATCAGCTCGGTATCAACTTCCATGACTGCAACCTTCATTGCCGGAATGCGGACGCGGACCAGATCGAGCTGGCCCGCGACTATTATGAACGGAGGACTTTAAAAATCCTCCCACGCCTCGGATTTCACTGCAGCATTCCCTCTGACGGCGGTGGCAACACGATTCATTAGTCGGCGTGCAGGTGATGTGTTTGCCGGGGGCATCGAGGAACGTTCCGCTGGCATGGACTTGTTTTGCGAGTTTCCGATTTCGAAAAGTCCGATGAGCTGGAATAAAGCTTCTGCTTCCTTGGCCAACGAATGGCTGGCTGCAGTCGATTCCTCGACCATCGCAGCATTCTGCTGCGTGCCTTGGTCCATTGTATTGACGGCTGTATTGATTTCCTTCAGCCCCGTCGCTTGCTCCTTGGCGCCCTCGACGATTGCGGTAACATTGACGCTGACCGCCTGAACCTGAGACACGATATGCTCAAGCGCCCTGCCCGTTTCTGTGACGAGATGTACGCCGTTCTCCACCTGCTCGCCAGACTTCGAGATCAAAGTCTTGATTTCTTTCGCCGCGGAGGCGGATCGCTGAGCAAGTTCTCGCACCTCCTGGGCGACGACAGCAAAGCCCTTGCCAGCCTCACCAGCGCGCGCCGCCTCGACCCCAGCGTTGAGCGCCAGCAGGTTCGTCTGGAAGGCGATCTCGTCGATTACACCGATAATGCTTGAGATTTCGCGCGACGAGGATTCAATCTTCTGCATTGCATGAACAGCACGATTGACGATCTCTCCGGAGCGCTCGGCAGACTGCCGTGTTTCTTGGACCTGCTTTCCAGCTTCTTCGGCGCGGCGACTGGAATCGGAGACCGTTGTGGTGATCTGCTCAAGCGCTGCTGCAGTTTCCTCTACAGATGCCGCTTGCTGTTCCGTTCGCTTTGAAAGGTCGTCGGCCGCCGCGCGGATCTGATTGGAGCCGGCCGCGATGGCTTGCGCATTTTGGCCGACCCGGCGCATCGCATCCTCGAGCTTAGCAACGGCTTCGTTGAAGTCTAAGCGAACCTGATCCAGTCGCTCTGAAAAGACGGCATCTATCCGGTAATTCAGTTTGCCATTTGAGAGCTCGTCGAGGGCGTGGCCGATGCTCTCAACGGCGAACCGCACTTCTGCGGCTTCGCGAGCCTGCTGCTGCTCACGCTCGAGACGCTCCTGCTCGCTGAGTGAACGATTTGCCTCAGCTTCCTGTTCAAGGCGCACACGTTCTTGGGCATTGTCTCGGAATATGGCAACGGTGGAGGCCATCTTGCCGATTTCGTCCCGACGGCCCTGGCCGTAGATTTGGACTTGAAGGTTTCCATTCGCGAGATCGGACATCGCCGCGGTGATGGAGTTCACGGGGCGAATTACGCCTCTCAATACGGTCCAAGTGGAGAATGCGGCAACAGCGGCCCCGAAGACCGTGAGTATCGTCATGCCGGCTGTCAAAAGCGATGCCAGCTCATTGCCTTTAGCGAGGTCCTGCTTTGAGACCTCGATCTGCAGATCGATCAGTTTCGAGATATCGGTGCCGAGGGGATCAATAGTCGGGTAGAGCCTCTGCTCAACGAATTCTGAGAGCGCAGCACTGTCGCGGGAAACCAGAATCTGTCTCAGCAACTGCACTCCGTCGTTTGCCTCTCCCTTGACCTGCACGAAGTGATCGGCAATTTGCTTCTCTTCTGCGGTCAGCACCGTCGATGTGTACTCCTTCCAGTGCGTATCGATGGAGGCCAGCGCCGCGTCTATATTATTCAAGCCATCTTGAGGAGAGAGCGCGCCAGATCTCACCTTGTGAGCGCTATCAACAATATTGACGGCATAGCCATCGCCGATCCGCTTCAGTTGCTCCATTGGCAACACCCTGTCGGCAACGATCGAGTTGGCGATTTCCGCTTCCTTTTTAAGGGCTAAAAGCTGAAACCCGTGATGGTTATCAATGCTGCGGTGAGCAACGAAATGCATGCAAGAAGCTTGACCCTGATGGTCATAATGATCCCTTCCCAACGAATGTCCCCGTCGACATTTCAAATGCGGCAAGCCGCATTTGAGGTGAGGCCCATCGAAGAAGCGTTTTTAACGACTTCGGACGGAGCACAGTCAC
The DNA here is from genome assembly GCF_964021225.1 of Rhizobium arsenicireducens. Classification (NCBI taxonomy): domain Bacteria; kingdom Pseudomonadati; phylum Pseudomonadota; class Alphaproteobacteria; order Hyphomicrobiales; family Rhizobiaceae; genus Rhizobium; species Rhizobium arsenicireducens. The sequence goes on from NZ_CAXHYK020000003.1 coordinate 70,185, forward strand.
CGAATGCGATATTTAAGGGCCACTTGTTTACGCTTCGCTAATTTCGTGGTTTCTTTTGCACGAAGCGTGGGCAAACGCCCAAAAAAAAGCCAAGCGCGTCTATGCCGTACACCGCACTGCTGCGTCCGCACTGGGATGCCTTGTCCAGCCTTCGGAGTTCTAGCGAAACGCCAGCCGGTCAGATATCCCTGCAAAAGCTCGTAGCCAGCATCGCGCCCAAGACTTGCCTGTCGCTCTGTCTCTCTATCTTCGTCAGGGACTGGGATAGCGGCCGCTATCGACATGTTGAATCAAGTTGAAATGGAGAGCTGCTCGAGGAGCGGAGCGCTCATCACTCGGAGCGCAGCGGGCAGATCCGTCGTGTTATAACCTGTATCAGAAGACGGAGAACCGGCGTCGCCGGTTCGCATCCGAAAGGAGCGGCCAGGGTCGGCCGCCCATCTACCCTGCCCTGTACCGCTCTTACGATAGGTCGCCGATCGCGCCAATGGGCAAGCGCGCAAGCGCTGTCGCTCGTCAGGAAAAACGGCTTTCGCCGTCAGGCCGGCAAACCTTCCGTTTTTCCTTCCTCCCGCCCCATGACCCGATCCGCGTCCTAACGGGAGCGGGCTCAAGCCCTCCCCCTTCGTTCCGCCGGATGTGGGGGCACATCCTTCGAAAACGAAGGCAGAGGCTTCGCCCACTAGCGGGGCTTGCTCCCAAGGGAAACGGGAAAAACTGGAGCAAGGAACCATGAGCGACATCATCGCGGTAGCACTGAACAAGCTGAACGCAGACCCCAAAAACGTCCGCAAGACCTACACCAAGGAGAGCATCGAGAGCCTGTCGGCGTCCATTCTCGCCAATGGCATTATTCAAAACCTTGTGGTGCGCAAAGCTCCCAAAGGCCGATACCTCGTGACGGCCGGCGGTCGCCGCCTCGCAGCCCTCAATCTTCTCGCCGAACGCGGCGAGATCGGGGCCGACTACGCCGTGAACGTCATTGTCCGGGAGGCGGGTGACGCAACGGAGTTAAGCCTGACCGAGAACGTCATGCGGGAGGCCATGCACCCGGCGGACCAGTTCGAGGCATTCAAAGCGTTGTTCGATGAGGGCAAGTCCATCAAGGACATCGCCGCCCGTTTCGGGACAACCGAAATCATCGTCAACCGCCGCCTTGCGCTGGCGAAGGTTTCCCCGGTCCTGTTCGCGGCGTTCCGCGCCGAGAATATGACCTTTGAGCAGCTTGCCGCCTTTACCATCACCGACGATCACGCTCGACAGGAAGAGGTTTGGAATGCCCTCCCCTTATGGGATCGCAGCGCCAACACAATCAAGCGCCGTCTCGTCGTGGATGAAGTCCCCGCAAGCGACAAGCGGCTCGCGCTGATCGGCGGATTAGAGGTTTATGAGGCGGCTGGCGGTCCAGTGCGCCGCGACCTGTTTGCCGAGCAGGGAGGGGGCTTTGCATGCGATAGCGGCTTGCTTGAAAAGCTGGTTGCCGAGAAGTTGGAGGCCGAGGCCGAAACCGTGAAGGCCGAAGGCTGGAAATGGGTAGAGTGGTGCCCTCAGCAGCCGGATAACATCTACCAGATGGCTCGGGTTTACCCGCAGCGCATAGACCTCAACGACGAGGATCAAGCCAAGCTTGACGCGCTGACTGAGCGCTATGACGAATTGGCGGCGCAGATCGATGCGGATCAGGAGGATGAAGGTGCAGAGGCCGCCTTGTCCGCCGTCGAGCAGGAAATCGCCGTCCTGCAGAAGCGTGAAGAAGCCTATCGGAGCGAAGACCTTGCGATTGCAGGGGCAATTGTTACCATCGACCATTGGGGCAAGTTATCGGTGTTGAGAGGCCTTGTCCGAGACGAGGACAAGAAGAAGGCCGAAGCCACAGAACGAAAGCAAGGCGGGGCGACCGAGGACGCTGACGGCGCTTTGAAATCTGCGGCGCTTACTCACTCAGCGGCTTTGATCGAGGACCTGACCGCTCAGAAGACGGCGGCACTTCGTGTCGAGCTGGCGAACAATCCCGAAATCGCGCTTGTGGCAGTCGTCCATGCGATGTTGCTCAAAGTGCAGTATCGGACCGCATGGGGCATTCCCGGCCACCAGAGCGCGCTTGAAATCTCTGTCACTCATGAAGTGCTCGACGGTTCGATGAAGCGTCCCGCCGAGAACAAGGCCCTTGAGGCGTGGGGAAGCCTTGAGGAAAACTACGGGCACCGGCTTCCCGGCGATCCTGCTGACCTTTGGGAATGGCTGATGGATCAATCGCAGAGCGAGTTGTTGCAGCTTCTGGCCTATGCCGCCGCCCATTCCGTCAATGCAGTTGAGAAGAAGTTCAGCAGTCGCAGCCAAGCGCTGGCACATGCCGACCAGATGGGCCGCGCATTGAATGTCGATATGCGGGATTGGTTCGAGACCACGGCGGAAAGCTATTTCAGCCACGTCAACAGGCCGACCATTCAAGCCGTTGTTGCCGAGGTGCGCGGCGAGGATATCGCCGCTGGTGTCGGCAACATGAAGAAGGGCGAGGCTGCGGAGTATGCCGCCAAGTCCATCAAGGACAGCGGGTGGCTTCCGCCTCACGTTCGGATCGCGTCTGACCCCGACGCAGAGGGTGAGGCTGAAACCTCTGAGGAAAAGAGCGAACACTCGTTCCCGATGGCAGCGGAATAATCCCGCCGCTGCTTGTCCCCGGTCACGTCCTCCAGTGTGACCGGCTCCCCTATTCCCGAGGATAAGCCGTGCTCGCTTCCGATCCTGATCCGACCCTTGCCGCCGAAAGCTGCTGTCAGCTAATCAACGCCTACCTGAGCGACCCGGAGCATGTTGATTGGGATGAAGTGCAAAAAGCACTCGATACAGCGCTAAAGGCCTTCGATCTACCGCCGACCTATCTTGAGGATGCTGCTCAGCGCGGCTGAGCCTGCTTCAAGATCGCACTTTAGCGCCCGCCTTGGCATCGAGCCAATGCGGGCGCTTTTGCAGGTGCGTGGGAGGCAGAAACGTATCGGGGGACGGCAGATCAGGCCGCTTGTTGAGAGGAGGCCCTCGCCCCCTCCTCTCAAACTCTCCTCCCCACCCTGTTGAATTTCCCCAACAATAAAGGGGGCTAATTCATACTCTGGAAACGTTCCAATTTTAGGCGCGAAGAGAGGGAAGGCGCGGACAAGCGCGCTAAAAAATTGAAATTTAGGCGCTATTTCAGATGTCAGCTGAACCGGCAAAGCAACGCGGAAATGTGACAACTTGCATCAATTCGGTATCTCAGGTTACTAATCGCAATCGGGCGGAACCTAAACCGATTCCGACTCGCGCATTTTAACAGTTTTTTGGAGATCGCACCCGGCCCAGAAAAGAAAAACCGCTCCCGAATAATCCGGAAGCGGTCTGCAGTTCGAAATATAAAAGCACCATCGTTCTCGCAGACCTCCCCTCCGATGTCAACAATCAAAACACCTTTTCGGTGAACGGCGGAGCTTTGTCTGGCCTCTGACAGGAGACGGACGATGGGGGAACCCAGACAACACAAGCGGCCGACAGGTCGCAGAATGACGAAGGAGCGAGCCGAATTCCGGCGACTGGCGCAGTCAACGGAAATCGGATCTGTTACCCGCGGACAGCTTGCTGTGCTCGCTAAGAATCTGATGACGATCGGAATGATCACGACCTCAGAATATGCGTTGCTCGAGGCTATCATAACGACCGCTAAGGCCGATACCTTTGACAAAGGCGGGCGCCCGATTGTCTACAAGTCGAACCGACAGCTGGGGTATGACATCAACAAGTCACCGGGACGCGTAAGCCGAATTCTTTCCCGGTTGTACGACCTCGGCCTTGTCACCATGCAGGACAGTGCGAATTTCAAGCGCTACCCGATCCGGGACAGCGAAGGAGATATTGCCGACGCCTGCGGCATTGATCTGCGCGTCCTGATCGCTCGGCACCATGAACTTGATCAGCTGGTGCGCCAGAAGCGGGAAGAGATTCGAGTTCGCGACAACGCAGCGCGTCGCTTCCGGGACGCTCTGCGTGCCGCGAGGTATGCTCTCGCGTCCTCAACCGAACGAGGCGAAGTCATTCTCGGGCGGATCGGGTCCCGTGTTGAGAAGATCGCGGCCTTCATCGGATCAGCTAGGCACGAGCCGGCCCACGCCCTTCGGAAGGCCACAATGCTTTTGGAGTGGCTTGCCGACCGATTGCGCAACGTGAATCGGACCCCTCAAGCTTCCGACATAGATGCAAATATGACATGCACGGATGTCGAAAACGACATGCACATACAGATTACAACCCCGAAGCCTTTTGAAGCTCGTAATGATGAACGGCGTTCGGCTGACGCCGAACAAATCAGTTCGTTAGGGGCTGGCTCCGCCAGCAAGAGGGCTTTTGAAGAAAGCCTGGGGAGCCCTTCGCGCCAAAGCAATAGGCAACTGCAAGTGCGGCCTTCACTTGTGGCGCTGGAAGATGTGTGGCGGGCTACGCCAAGCCTTGCCGAATATGGCTACCAGCCCCCGCGCAGTTGGGCGGACCTGGACCGGATCGCTCCCAAACTTTGCCGCATCGCCGGCGTGTCCGAGGATGCGCGCCAGCGCGCCGTGGACCGAATGGGCCACCAGGCGGCCGCCGTTGCGATCGCTCTCACCTTTGAGAAATACACGCGCGCCGAAATCAGCTCGCCGGGCGGCTATTTGCGGGCCATGACAGACCGTGCCGCGAGGGGAGAGCTTCATCTAAACCGCTCGGTATTTGGGCTGGCAGCCCGCAAATCAATGGAGGCACACTCGTGATAGAAAATCGCTTGGTTGGAGCCGCGTTGGCCGCGCTTCTGTTCACCGCGTATTCTGCAGCGGCCGACTATTCAGGCCGAGCGCGAGTGATCGACGGTGACACCTTCAGCATTCGCCAACAGAGGATCCGTATCGCGGCCATTGACGCCTGTGAGCGGGACCAGACCGGCTCCAAAAACGGTGTGATATGGAATTGCGGGATTGAGGCACGTCGCTTCCTCGCCCGCATGATCGATGGCAAGCATGTCCGCTGCATTGAAGTCGATCGAGACCAGTATAAACGCCTTGTCGGCCAGTGCTTCGTCGAGAACTCGGATATTGGCCTCGAGATGGTGAGGGCGGGCCAAGCCACCCTCTTGTTGCGCTATCTACCGAGATCCCACCCAATCGACCTGAGCCAGTACCGCCGCGCCGAGAATCGCGCCCGACAGCTCGGCCAAGGCTTGTGGGGAGCCGAGGTTGAATCGCCCTCCTCCTATCGCCGCAGCCATTCCGGCAACTGAACGACTGGCGGCACTCTGTGAGCAACAGATGGCGAGATCGCATGTTTTGGCGAAACCATCGGTTACCCCAGCCTCTTGTTTCAGGCTGCTGGTTCGGCTGCATTCAGCACAATCCCGCTCTTGACCTGTGCCGATGTCTCATTTGTCGAGGTGACGTATTGCTGCAAGCGCTCAGGCCCCACACCTCCAAAGTGGTTGCTCTTGATGCCCGTTCGCACGGCGACGCGGTTGGCGCAAAGCTGTTCGTCTCCAAATTTTCCCCGCCTTCGGCTCCTCGCGAAGCAAAATTTGTCCCCGTCCAGCCTCCTTCGCTGCGCTCCGGCCTACGGTGCGCACCGCTTATCCCCGTGCCCTTTGAACGATCATCGCAACCACCATAGAGGAGTGATTAACATGAGCATGACCAACTTCATCCAGTTCGACAAAGACGACATCGACAACGCCAAGGGAACCGGCCTCATCTCCACCATCGACCGGGACCTGGACATTAAGGTCACACCGTTCGACTCCACCAACGAAAAGGCTCCGACGCATCGCGTCTATGCCAAGTCGCCTCGCGGCCACGACATTGAAGTTGGCGGCATCTGGAAAAAGACTAGCGGAGAAGGGAAGCCGTACTACACGCTCTCCATCAAACGCCTCGGCTTCAACGCCAACTTGGGCCGCTACCCCGGCCAAGATGACCTGGCGCTGCAAGCTATTATCGAATGGGAACCCCGCGATTGATCGCTCTGGGAAGCCCGATCTCTGATCGGGCTTCCACCATAAAAGAGCCGATTACCCCGCATTCGCTGGATATTCGGCTCTTTTTGTGCTACGTTGAATACTAACTGGAGGCTCTGCCAATGAACGTTCATGCCCCCCGCCCCGATCGCTCTCCGGAAGCTGTTGCTGCCCGAAAGAAAGCCGTCGATCAGGCTCGTGCCGCCAACATGCGGCAGGGTTACACCGGCGATCCGGTTTTGGAAGAAGCAAACAGCCGTTACGTTGCCGGAGACATCACCTCCGACGAAATGCGCCAAGAGCTTCTGGCACGCTTTAAGCGGGCTTGAGCATCGCCTAGAGATTTGTAGCGGCCGCCTGTGATCTCAGGCGGCTTTTTGCATGAGGTTTTGCTTGGCGCGCGATGATGAAGCCAAAGGCTCCTACACCTATCCCAACACATCAGAGGATAAGGATTTCAAGGATGTTCTGAAGAACAAGCTTGATATCAGGAGCCAATCTGCGCTGCGTGAAGCCGAATACGCATTCACAGCTTTGAGGCAAACGGAGCTGGCCGAGGGAAAAGGCCCAGTCGGTAATCACGATGCAGCGCATCTGAAGGCTCTGCACGGCTACATCTTCCAAGATGTCTATGAATGGGCAGGACATACGCGCAACGAAAGTCCTGTCGTCGATGGACAGCGGGTAGAGCCGGTAGGGGGGCTTTCGAAGGGTGACACGACCTTCCTGCCCGGATCGCGGATCGAAATGGGGCTCAACGAGGCACTGCGGCCCACCAAAGACGTTCAGGGCTTGCGAGCCGCCACACCTGAGCAATTCGCCGAGAAGGCCGCTCACGTCCTATCTGAGCTGAACTACGTTCATGCCTTTCGTGAAGGCAACGGAAGGGCAAACGAAGCGCTGGTGGTCTCATTGGGCCGCACCTACGGTCATGACATTGATCTTACCGTCATCACCAAGCCTCGCATGATCGAGGCATCCATTGAGACCACGAACGATCCGTCCAGTCCGGCGATGAAGCACCTCATCCAGGATGCGATGGAGCCTAACCGCCGCGAGGCGATCCGCAGTGCCATGTCAGATCTTGAGCAGGCTGGCGAGAAACCGTTCGAGCACAACATCCGCACGGCCCGCCCGGGCGAAGTGATCGAAGGGCAGGTTCTTGGGCATGACAATCGCGTGGCGAGCCTCGTGACCGACAGAGGGATTGTGGCCGTTGACCGCGCTGACCTTCCCGAGCGGATGCCTCCTGACGACGAGGAGTTTAAGTTCACCGCAAGATCTGATTTCAAGACTCTGGGTCGGCCGGAACAGGTCCAAGATGCCCATTCGCAGCCAGGTCAGCAAAAGGCCCAAGAGCCTCAGTCGCAGCACATCAATGCCGAGCTTAAGGCTATCGAAGCGCAGCAGCTTGCCGATCGCCAGCGAAACCGCGACCAAGACGACCGAGAGCGCTGATCTGCGGCCCTGTCGCTGCAGTGAGGGCCCGTATCGTCGGCCGGGGGGCCTACGCTCAGCGCCCTCTCCTGTCCGTTGGATGGTTTGACGGACAAACTACGATAGCCCCTCACCCATTCAACCGCTTGCGCGGTCCTACACTCCGTTGCGGCCCTACGGGTGCATGGGCTCGTTTCGCTATCTTCGGATCTTTGCCGTCAACCAACGAACAGGAGACGGCAATGCAGAGCGTAAAGGACACCTACCAGCGGATCACCGACACCATCATCCAGCAGCTCGAGGCCGGCACCAAGCCTTGGATTCGGCCATGGCGCGGAAATGTTCGCAGGTCGGCTACGCCGCTGCGTGCCTCCGGCGAAGCCTATCGCGGCATCAACGTGGTCATGCTTTGGCTCTCCGGGCAACTCGCCGGCTACGACGAAAACACATGGATGACTTACCGGCAGGCTCAGGAGCTTGGCGCTCAGGTCCGCAAGGGCGAACAAGGAACCCTCGTCGTCAAGTACGGCACCTTCACGCCGAAGGATCAGGAGGCGGACGATCGCGCAGTCCCCTATCTCAAGGGCTACGCTGTCTTCAACGTCGAGCAGATCGATAACCTGCCTGACCGCTTCAAGAGCCCGGCCGATGATGTGCCAATGGATGCCGTTCCAGTCCTCGAAAACGTCGAATCCTTCATAGATCGCACTGGCGCGAAGATCACCTACGGCGGCAAGCAGGCTTGTTATCGCCCTGGTCTCGATGACATTCTGATTCCGGATCGGGGGCGGTTCCTCAGCGAGATTCACCTTTACAGCACTGTTCTTCATGAAATTTCTCATTGGAGTGGTGCAAAGGCACGTTTGGGCCGTGACCTGAGTGGGCGGTTCGGCAGTGAGGCCTACGCCATGGAGGAGCTTGTTGCCGAGATCTCAGCCGCGTTCGTCTGCGCCGATCTTGGCATCGAGCATGATCCGCGAGACAACACCGCGACCTACGTTGAAAACTGGCTCAAGGTGCTCAAGCAGGATTCACGTGCAGTCATCACTGCCGCCGCAAAGGCTCAGGCAGCCGCTGACTATCTGCGACAGTTCAGCTCTTCTACAGGCTAGGGGCACTGGCATAACTGTCGGGCCTCATGCGCATCGACCTAAAACTTTACAACTGTAAAGTCGGGCATCCTTGATGCGTTAACTTCTTGTTAACGAAAAACGCCTTGAAGAATCGGAGTCAGTCTGGCATCCCTGACGGAAATGATCTCGTAAAGTGGTCAGAACCGTCAAGAGGATTGAATGTTGCAGCCAGCTTCTCAGAGCGTCAGAGACACTGCGTCGAAGATCGGGGTCTACACCTCGAAACTCTCTGCGGAGCTGAACGATATGCGTGAGGCTGTTTATCCACCCTCTGCGCAGAAAACATTTGGTCGGACATTCTCAACCCTTGACCTAGTGAGGCTACTCAAGGTTCCGGAAAGTACTCTTCGCCAGTTGACGCTGGAAGGGAAGGGGCCTTTGCCCGAGCGTGCAGAAAATAACAGGCGAACCTACACGATAGAACAGGTCAAGGAACTGAGGGCATTCCTGGCCGAACTTCGTCCGGACGAAGCTGGCGAGCTGCTTCCGCATCGTCGCAAAGGGGAAAAGCTTCAGGTAATTGCTACGGCGAATTTTAAAGGTGGTAGTTCCAAGACAACCACTTCTATCCATCTCGCACATTTTCTAGGGCTTCAGGGTTATCGGGTCCTGTGTCTGGATCTTGATCCGCAAGCATCGATGACTGCGCTATTTGGTATTCAGCCCGAGTTCGATCTCGGCGAGAACCAAACAGCCTATGCAGCCATTCGATATGACAATGAGAGGCGGCCGCTCGCTGAAGTGATCCGGCCAACCTATTTCCCGGGTGTCGATCTAGTTCCTGGCAATCTGGAGCTAATGGACTTTGAGTTTGATACCCCGTCCTATCTGACCTCGAAAACCAGAGATGACTTGGGTTTGTTTTTCGAGCGGTTAAGCAGTGCCCTGGCCCGCGTCGATGATCGATACGATATCGTTATCATCGACACCCCACCGTCCCTTGGATACTCGACGCTCGCCGCTCTTTACGCAGCCACGTCCTTAATCATTACCGTTCACCCGGCGATGCTCGACGTTGCATCGTGCAATCAGTTCCTGATCATGATCTCCGATCTATCGGAGGTGCTGGGGCAGTTTGGAGCAAAATTTGAGCATGACTTTTTCCGTTTCCTGCTCACCCGCGTGAACCCGAATGACGGGCCTCAAAAGTATATGTCTGGAGTCATGCGCCGATTGTTTGGTGATGATGTACTGGTTGCGGAGGCGCTCGAATCGACGGCAATCGCCGGTGCAGCGGTAGCGAAGAAGACCCTTTACGAGCTCGAGTCGGGCGAGGTCGGTCGTGAAGCGTTGAAGCGTGCAATTGAGAGCGCTGATCGAGTTAACTCCGAAATCCTCGACCTCGTTCACAAAGTTTGGGGGCGTAGCACATGAAGAAAAGCATCCTTCAGCGAATGGCGGCTGCCGAAAACCGGACAGAATCTACTGTGGTGTCGGACGCGTCTGACAAGCCCTCGCTGGCGCGGCGGCACTCTTCACCGGTCATTTCCAATGTGGGTCGAGCACTGACACAGCTCACCGAAGATAGTGTCATTTCACTCGATCCTGACCGTATCGACCGCTCGCCCTATAGAGATCGCTTTGGCAACGACGAAGATGCGGCCAAAGAGCTCGAGGCGCTTAAGGTTTCTATCGCAAGCGAAGGCCAAAAAATTCCGGTTCTCGTTCGGCCGCATCCGACGAAACCGGATCATTACCAGCTTGCCTACGGTTACCGTCGATGGGCGGCGATCAAGGCCATAATGGCAGAAGCGGATCGCCCGGAGACCATAAAGATTCGAGCGTATGTTCGAGAGCTTTCCGATCGGCAATTGATTGAAGAGCAATCGCTTGAGAATGGTGTTCGGGAAAACTTGACCTGGATCGAGCAGGCAATGTGGGCAGTACAGCTCAAAAGTGCTGGCCTTTCCCATCGCGCCATGTGCCCAATCTTGGGAGCTTCAGAAGCGGCAATATCGCATCTGTTTCGAGTGACGGAGGCGGTTCCCGAAGACATCATTCTTGCGATCGGCAGAGCAAAAGGAGTTGGTCGCCCGAAATGGACCGCATTTGCCGAGTTGCTGAAAGATCCGAGCAGCGCAGCACGTGTTCGCAAGATAATCGACACGGTCGAGTTTCGAGGCGCTGACAGCTCCAGCCGTATTGCCCAAGCGATACGAGCTGCAAGTGCTGCAGCCGACAAAGTGACTGCGGAACCAGCTGAAGAGATTGTTGACTTCGCCGTGGGTGACCGAGTTTTTGGCCGCATGAAGAGTAATTCGGCTGGAACTACGGTCTCAATCCCGAAGCAGGAACGCGCTTTCGCGCGCTGGCTGGCGGACCGAATGCCTGATCTTCTAAGCGAATACAACAATCATTCCGATCCAACTCACCAAGAGGTGTGATCGAGACACTCGTTAATTGGTCAAGAGGAGAGACCGCGACAAAAGAAAAAGGCCCCCAAAACGTTTCCGTCATGGAAGCCTCTCTCAATTCCTAGCAAGATCGAGAATCGCATTTCCATAAATCCCAGTCGAAGAGTCTTTGGCATCGTTTTGGTGAGCGGATTTCTTTTGCCTGAAGAAAGGTGAAGGAATATGCAGACGGGAAATGTCACGACGCCCTTTGGGCGGCGGCCGGTTGTGCTTGCTCTTGTAAAGAGGCAGCTTCAGACGTCCGAGACGAAACCAAACCGCCCGGTCGAAAAATGGAAGGTGTTTCGCGACGCCTGTGAGGCCCGTGAACGCCTCGGCCTCCAGGACAGGGCGCTGACTGTGCTGGACGCATTGCTGACATTTTATCCGGAAAGCGAGCTCAACTGCGATAGCGGATTGGTGGTCTTCCCTTCGAACGCCCAGCTTTCTGTCAGAGCGCACGGCATCACTGGAACGACCTTGCGGCGCCATTTGGCTGCCCTGGTCGAAGCCGGGCTCATCCAGCGCAAGGATAGTCCGAACGGCAAGCGCTACGCTCACCGGGACAAGGGTGGCGATATCGAGCAAGCCTTTGGGTTCGATCTTTCTCCACTTTTGGCTCGTGCTGCGGAACTTGCAGCACTGGCACAGGAAGTCGCTGCCGAACGCCTGCAGTTCAGGCGAGCCAAAGAGGCACTGACTATCTGCCGGCGTGATGTGCGCAAGCTGATTTCAGCAGCGATGGAGGAGGGGGCCGACGGCGACTGGGAAGCCATCGAAGACATGTATGTCGGCATTGTCAGCCGACTTCCCCGCAATCCTGACCGTCACCAGGTGGAGGCAATCCTCGACGAGATGCAGCTTTTGCGCACCGAAATCCTCAACCTTCTGGAAAATCAGTTAGATTCTCAAAATATGGACGGCAATGCTGTTCAAAATGGCTGCCACATACAGAATTCAAAACCCGAATCCATCTATGAACTTGAACCTAGCTCTGGAAAAGAGCAGGGCGGAGCCGTCGAGCTGGAAGTAGCACCCAAAGCGGTTGCTCAGCCGTTGGCAAAGCCGGAACAGATGAAGGCGTTCCCGCTGTCGATGGTCCTGAAAGCCTGCCCGCAGATTTCGGACTACGGGCCCGGCGGCACGATCTCCCATTGGCGCGAGCTGATGGGCGCCGCGGTGGTGGTACGATCAATGCTTGGTGTTAGCCCGTCGGCTTACCAGGAGGCTTGCGAGGTGATGGGGCCGGAGAACGCGGCGGTTGCCATGGCTGCAATCTTGGAGAGGGCAGGGCATATCAATTCGGCAGGTGGATATCTCCGCGATCTCACGCGCCGGGCGAGGGGAGGGGAGTTCGGACTGGGACCGATGCTGATGTCGCTGATGCGTGCAAATGCGAACAGCGATCGGAAAACGGGGTGAGGGACGACGCGTTCCTAAATGGCCATCACTTGACGGCCCTTTCCGTTCTTCAATCGTCTGTCGGGGTATCGACCTTGGATGATTTTCGACCTGGTGGCCGGCCAGGGGGACGGCCTTTCCTGCTGACTCTCGCCGCTTTTCTAGTCAGTCGTTGGCGTTCGGCCTCAGCTTTTGCTTCGGCCTCCGCTTCCGCTTTTTGCCGAGCTTCAAGAACATCCTTAGGCGTCAGTTGGCCAACTATACCGATCAAACTGCGTATGGTGTCATGCGGGAGGTCATGAATGAGTCTGAAGAGTTCAACACGATCATCGGCCTCTTCAGGATTTTTACCGTAGAGATGAGGTGCTGCGGCATGAATCATCTGCATCGGCAGGAACCCAAGGAGCTCGGAAAGGTGAATCATTCGAGAGACAGTCAGTCGCGAAATGTTCAGTTCGTAGCGGCTGTAGACCACTCGAGCGAGACCAGCCAGGGTCGCGAAATCGCTCTGGGTCAGACCAGTTTTCGCGCGTTCGTCCAAGAGGAATGCGGAAAGTTTTGCGTCAATCTCGCCGAAGCTGACTATGCCGTCGAATCCCTCCTTGCGGTACAGGGGTCTCTGGAAATCTGGATCTGTGGTCTCAACCAGTTCCCTCGATTTGATATAGTCGGATAAATTCCGCACCGTAGGCATTCCCTCAGTCCCCAAATCCGCCTGTGGCAGATATCACGCACCATATCGTGCCATTAAGGCACTGTCATCCTTCGCACCAGTTACAAAACCCTCACAAAATTGGGGGGAATGACGTGGGCATGGATCTCTTGGATGCGAAATGTGCAACTCAGAGGCGCGTTGTCCGTCATGCTTAAGATTGACCGCGCGTATTCCTATTGACCGCTTTCGCAGCAATCAGATTCCAGCCGTGGGCATTGGATTGAAAGACGCCTTCGAGGGTCCTCTCTTCGGTGACCCAACTCAACTTCACGCGCATTTCGCATGCCACGGAGAGCTGGTCGATGCTGATGCATCTTGTGATGCGGGCTCAGACCTTGGTCCGTATGCCTCGAAATCCCACATTGCAAACCGGAACAGCTCACGTTTGGCGCGATCGTCCGTTGGCCAGTCTGTTTGCTTGAAAGGCTCCGGTGGAGAGGCGGCGAAACTGGGTAAAGTTCTCTCTATGGCGCGAGTATCGATCCCGACCTTCTCCGCCGCTTCAGGGTTGATCAAAAATCCAAGCGTTGTGCCTACCGCTACCCCCGCCAGAAATCGAAGGTCGAGGATCAATAACCATTATCCTTCAGGAACTGGTCGATCGCGGCCTTGACGATTACCGTCATTTTCAAGTCGTTGTCAGAGGCTGCTCGCTCCAGACGCTTCTTGGTGTCGTAATCAAGGGGGCAGTTGACGAAGTGTTTGCTCTCCCGCGCTTTGTTCTGCTTCAGCTCCTGCAGTCGTATTCTGGACGCCTCACGCTCCAACGATTTGTTCGTCGCTCTCTCCCGGCGAGCCTCCGGTGATGGCAGGATCAAACTCGACCTTGGTGGCACCTGAACGTCAGGAACCTTAGCGGCAGCTTCTCCTAAAGCGACTTGGTCCAGATGATCGCTGGGCACCACATTTTCTGCTTCATGGTCTATGGCCGGTTGCGACATTGGATTGGGCACATTTCCCCGCGACCGTCGCGGTGCAACGGGAAAATCAGATATACTTGAAGTCCCTTTAGCCATTTTGCGCCCTCTTTTGCTCGTTTGGCAGGAAACGTTCAATTTCTTGCATCATGGCCATAACCTCACTCCGGGCCTTTTTGACAGAGTCGCTGAGCTCCAGCATTTGCAGTGTCCCATATCCAAGTCTGATGTCGCGATACGGGTTTCGCTCATAAAGCTCGGTGTCGAGGAGGTGTGAATCATATCCCTGCTCCTGCAGGTTTGCGATGAAGGGGCGGATTAGGCGGTAAGCTTCCAGTGAGCGGCCGGGGAGAGTGATCCGGGTCCTGAAGTTGAGGTGAGGAATGTTTCGTCCGGTCCGATCGCAGGCGTCAGCTACGTCCATTGCGGCCTGGCCAGCTGCAAGGATCTCGTCCTGATTTGGTTGGATCGGCGTCATAACGATGTGCGAGCCGGCGATGATCGTGTCTCGTAGCACGGTGTCTTGACCGGGTGAGTCGATTAACACGACGTCAAACCCGACGGTTTCGTTCTCCAGAATATGCTGCAGTGATGCGTTGGTTACCGCCGTGCGAAGCTCAATGCCGTCTGGCCTGTTGTCTTTCGCCTCGGAGCGGGACCACCACTCATTCAGGTTTTGTCGTCCGTCCGCATCAATTAAAAGCACTTGCTTACCATGAAGCGCATATTCCCCAGCGATCAGGATAACGGCGGTTGTCTTCCCCGCGCCGCCCTTGCCGCTTACCAGCGATATGCAGATTGCCATTTCACGATCCACTTCCAGTCTAACAGTGCACCCCGCCCCCTAGCAGTCCAACGAGTGCTCAATCGGTAAAGCCATATCGTCGTTAAGATCATAACATCGATGCGAAACTAACATGTGAATGCACGCAGGTTAAGATCAAAACCACCATGTGAACACACGGTAATATGCCGTTACGAAACCACACGAGTTAGTCGTGTGGTTTAGTCGAGTGCTCCGGTCGAGTGGTGAACCCCGGAGCCGCGTAAGGCCTCACTTGGCGCTCGCACGGAAGGCGCAAGGGCGAAGAGCGAAGCGTCCCTTTCGCCTGAGTACGAGGGACAGACAAAGGCCTTCAGAAGCGGTTTTGGCGGTGAACCCTGGTGAGCGTTCCAACGGAAATAACGCGAAGCGAAGCGGAGCCAGTCAAGTGGTGGAATTAGATTGAAATTTGGAAATAGTGCTTTAAGTTGAGAGTGGCAGAGATCGGCAGCAGTAAGGCCCTGACTTCGTTCCATTTCCTATACAAAGGTACGGCGATTGCCACTGTAGCTGGGCCCAGCAAGAAGTGGATGAATTGGGCTCCCGCGAAGTAACGCTCATATGGCACTTCGGCCGCGATCATCATGACGGAAAGTGCAAGTATGGAGATGAGCACTGGATTAACCAGGGGATGCCGTCCCAGTCTTTTTGAAAGCTCGGAAGCCAAGATCCAGGTAAATAGGGTCAATGTGAGCCATAAGAGAGGGGAGGCTGAAAGGTAGACCCAGAGCTCAATCGGCGATCGGTTCATGACCGACGCCGTACAGAGATCAGCTTTCTGACCAGGATGAATGCCCAAACCGTGAGCATCAATGTGATAATCGCGGACAAAATGAGCACGGCACCGAGTGCCCATATCTGAGCACTCAGAATGCTGGCCAGCGCTACGACGCCGACACCTGCCGGTACAAAAAACAGCCCCAGATTTGACAGTAGGGTTTCGGCGGCCTCATCGATACTTGCTGCTTCCTGCATCCATAGGCGATCCAGTACCGGAAGAGCTGCAAACAAGAGCACAAGCCCCGCCACGGGACCTGGTATGGATACTCCCAGCAAGAACACAAGGCTCTCGCCCACCAACTGGAACAGCAGAAGGACGGCAAATCCACGAAGCATGGGGCTCTCCTAGAATCGCATTTGGGCCAACAGCCCCGGCATTTGAGTGTGTCGTCAAAGACTGCGCAGTTAAATTCTCAACGCCTTCGATCGATGGACAAATTTAGCTTAGAAGGCGGGATGCACGGCCGCTGCGTCTCTGTGCGTGGTTATAGTACTCCGCAGCCTGCTGCACGGATCGGTGACGCGACTGCTCCATGGCCTCAGGCAGGGGAATGCCGCGATTCGCCGCTTCGGTCAGATAACCAGAGCGTAGGCCATGGGCGGAAAACTCCGTCGGATCGAGCCCGGCCAGTTCCGCCCGGTGCTTTAGAATGTCATTGATGGCCTTCGGATCCAAGGGCCGGCGCGAAACATTCCCCCAGCGATCGATCGCCCGGAAGATACTACCCTTGTCGATCTTTGCAGCATCAAGCCAGGCGTTCAGGGCATCAACGGGACGTCCAGCAAGATAGACCACTTCATCGTTTTCAGCGCCGCTGGTCTTTGTGCGGCCCAGATGAATGGAAAGAGAGGGCAGGGGAGGGCCACTATCGACCTCGATAGGATCCTCCTGCTGTAACTGTTCTTTCCGGAGGCTCGCGACCTCGCTGCGGCGACGGCCGCCCGAGGCAAAGGCGACCATCAGGATCGCACGGTCTCTGACATCACGAAGGCTTCCCGTCGTGCAGGTTCCGAGCAGTCTCGACAGAATATCCCCCGTGACGGCCTTGGCGCTTTTCCGCTTCCTTGGCCTCGGAGTCGCACGAACGGCCAGTCGGAGTGCAGATTTGAGAGCAGGAGAACCGAAAAAGCCGTCCAGCCCACGCCATGCCGTCAGGGTCGACCAAGTGGCGAGCCGCCGGCGCACGGTATCGGGTGCATGCGGTCCGACCGTCCGTAGAAATCCCTGGATCCGGAGCTTGTCGTCGACATCTGCCGGCATACCGTGTTCCGGATCCGTCAGACGTTTCTCTGCGTCCCACAGGTGGTGCGCGACGAATTTTAGAAGGAGCGCTTCGGGTGCTGGCCAAGGAAGCGAGCGGCCCGTCGCCGCCAGCGACCAAGCCTGCAGGTACGCAAGATCGGAGGTCAGCGCGCGCAGCGTGTTGGCACCCATGCCCTCGTTGACGAGATGGCGAAGGGTCTCGATGTCCTGATCGGTCAGAAGTTCCGCCAGCTCATCCCGTCGGTCCATGGGGAGAACTGCGGCAATTGTGTCGAGTGTCGCTACTCGGGCCGCGAGCTCAGCAGAGCGATCAATGCTCATGCTCAGGGGTTCCAAACACCGCCACACCTTCTGCGCGGGCAGCTTCCGCCAGTCGGCGGTCGAGCGTGGCGAGAGGGAGCTGTTCAAGAAGTGCTAGAGCGAGGTAGGCGGCATCGTAGGCGCTGAGACGGTATTTCCGGGACAAACGCACCACCTCTGTGTCGTCGCCGGCGCCACTCAGGTGCAATGGTAGGCTGCGGAACCGCGCCAGCGCCGAATGAACATAATCAGCCGAGATCCGCTCACGCTTTTCGGCGCTCAGGAGTATGCTGCGAATCTCATGGCGAAGCAGATCCGGCGCGACTGCGTCTTCCTCTGCCATGCGGGCCATTGCTAGTTCGGCGGTTGTGTTTTCTTCGTCCGGCAGCAGCCACGCGCCAGCGATCGAGGCATCAACGATAAAAGCCACTAGCGTCGGCCTTCCTGCTTCCATTCCTGGATTTCTTGATGGGTGACGGGCTTGGCCTGGGCGCGCAGCGCTCGTACCGCTTCGATCGCGGCCAGACGCTGACGTCGCTCGTCCACGGCCACCAAACGCGCTACGGGATCATTGCCACGAGCGATGATGAAGTCCTCGCCGGCCTCGACGCGTGCCAGCAGTTCTGACAGATGCGTTTTGGCCTCGGCGACCTTGACGGTAACAGTCATGACAGGTCCTTCCCTGTTCGTTTTCGCAATTCATATGTAAAATAGTCCGCATGCCGAAGTTGGTCAATAGGCTGACTAACTGACCTCCGATAAGCATTACTTATCGGCGGTGAGCCACCGCGGGCTCTTTGGTAAGAAGTACGGAACCGTATTAGGCATATAGCTTTCGCTTAACGAATCATTTACCATAAATTCAATGTCTTACGATCTCGCCAGATTGCCCATCCAGAGCCTGCTGCGGTGTAAGCGGGGCTAATCCGGTGGCAATGCCGAGAAAACCTGCAGTTTCGGGAGCTTGTGCGCGCTGGCAGGACCGGCTGCTGAGAGGGCAGGGTGGTCGTCAGAGACGCGCCGCAACCAGGGATGCGAGCGGGGCAATAGGATGATCTTTGTCGCTGATCCCCAGCCGATCGCCGAGGTAGTGCCAGAACGACAGGCCGAGCTTCTGGCAGGTCTTCGAAAGGCCCAGCATGCTGTCGCGCGCCTGGCGGCCGTTGCGACTGACCGTGCCCCCGGAAATCTTCCGCTTGATGACAAAGCCACGCAGATCGCGCTCCGACGCATTGGTGTGAAGCGGGATCTCCGGCCGCTCAAGAACCATGAGCAGCTCCGGCTTGCGACGCCTCAGCCGAAACAGCAGTTTGTCGAGATCGCTGTAGCCGGTGCGGATCGAGAATATCCGGTCGAAGCGAGCCCGCAGGCCCTTGGCCATAGCTGGGTCAGGCCTTCGTCGATAGGCTTTGAGAGCCTTGTAGAAGTGCCAGATGAGCTCGCGCAGGATCTCGACGTGCTTCACCTGGCAGGGCGTGGCCGGCATCAGCTTTTGCAGCAGCCGTTCCGCATGCACCCAACACAGCGCGTGGGTACCAACCCGAAACTGCCCGGCATCGTCGGAGACGATCACCGCGTTTCCAACCAGGCCATGATGGCGGATGGCGCCCCATATGCCGGCCTCCGCAAATGGCCGAAGCGTTTCCGTGTCGAAGATGTCGATGCCATGTTCAGCGAGGTGCTGGAGAAACGGCACCCTATTGCCAAACCGCAGCGGTTGACGGGTTCAACCGAGCCACAAGAGCAGTATCGACCTGACGGTCTTCCAGCAGCGCAAAAGCGGCGTCGTTGAGAACATAGTCCTGATAGTTGCCGCGCAGCAGAGCGAGGAAGTTCAGCCGCGACTTCGAGGACGCCGTGCGGAAGGCGGTGAAATGCTCGCCGCCAATATGCGTCGTATGGAAATTGCGGTTGGCGTGACGGGCACCGGTGTCGTCGACCGTTACGTAGGGCGCCGAGACGAGGCCGGCATGCAGCACGGCTGCATCCTCGGCGTGGAAACCATCCAGCCTCTCTGTCAGGAACCGCACCACCTGGCGCTTCGATATTTCGACGCCAACGTCGTTGAGCAACGTCGTCATTCGCTGCGTCGTGACCTGCCCATGCGCATGCAGCATCAGACAAAACCGCCGCAGATTGGGTCCAAAGCCACCTCTTATCCCCGCAGGCAGCTGTGCTGTGATGGTGTCTCCCTCCGGCGGTCACCCAGCACTCCCGCCGGTAACGAACCACCTCGACCTTGAGCACCAGATCCCGGACGAAGCAGTCCTTGTAGCCCTTAAAACGCGATCCGGGCGGTACACTGGCAGGCAGCACCTCTTCACGCGTCACCCGCTTCGTGTCGTTCTTCGGCCCTCGCGGCCGGGGTGCAGGATCCTTGGCCGAGAGCGGCTTGTCACCCGTTGCTTTCTCCATGCCAGACGGTCTGAAGGGCGGGCGGGGGGCCAAGTTTTTCAGGCGCGCAATCTCGTCGCGCAGAAGCTGGTTGTCGATCTTCAGCCGGGTGTTCTCGAGCCTGAGCTGATCGTTCTCATCGCGAAGCCTTTGGTTTTCAGCTTCGAGCTTTTCAACCCGGGCCTCTGCTCGATCAGCCCGCTCCACCAAACCCGTCACGAGCTCTCGCAGCGCCTTCAGCGACAGCGTGTCGGCATGCTCGGCCATGGGCAGGCGGCGCTTCGTCATAACGGGAGTGAATCATGAATTACCGGAAACAGGAATCCCTCGTGCCACCGGATTTGCTCCAGGTACTGCTGAGGCCGATCTCCGAGGCCGCCGTCGCGCTTGCCCGCCTCGACGAGCGCATTGCCCGCTCTCCCGTCGGCGAGGGCTTTCTCGAGCGCGGCCACTTCCTCGAGGCACACGCCTCGCTCTGGGTCGACGGTGAACTCGTTCATCTCGAGGACCTAGTCCTGCATGACGCGCTTCGCGACATCCGCGCACCCACCCACGAACTCACCATCGCCCGCGACATCCTGAAAACCCGCCGCCGCATCACCGCCCATCCACCGGCCTGGGCGCTCTCAGGCCCGGGCCTCACCTCGCTGCGCGGGCAGGCGTGGCCTGCAGCATTATCGGGTGGAGACGGGGAGGGGGGGCTCGATAGGAATGTTGAGGTGAGCGACGATCCTGCCCGGGTAGGGGAGGATCCCGACATTGATGATCTGGGTGATGCGTTTGCCGCGATCGATGCGGTGCTCGCCCGCTCCGAGGCTGCGATCGAAGATGCGAAAAAGCCAGGGCGCGCCAAAAACGCTCCGGAAAAGGATCCCTTGGTCTACGATCTCGACTGGGATGAGGACGAGCGGCTCGCGGAGTGGCAGGCCGTGTTGGCGCGCGCCCAGGATCTGCCGCCTGTCTTGCAGGCCATCGTGGCGCTCGATGCCTGGGACGAGATCGCCGTGCTCCAACACGCGCCCTGGCTCGGTCGGCTACTGGCCGCGTCGGTCCTGCGCGAGGGCGGCGTTACCAGCGGCACCCATCTCGCGGCGATCAATATTGGGCTAAAAGCGATCCCTGTCGATCGGCGCCGGCATCGTGATCGCGAGACACGGTTGCTGGCGATAGCAAGGGCGCTGACAATCTCCGCCGAGACGGGGCTGAAAGAACATGACCGATTGGTGTTGGCGCGGCAGATGATGATGCGCAAACTCGAAGGGCGGCGAATGTCATCCAGGCTGCCAGAGCTGGTCGAGTTGGTCATGGCGCGGCCGCTGATCTCGGCTGGCATGGTGGCGAAGACGCTTGAGGTGACGCCTCAAGGCGCGCGGCGGATCGTGCAGGAACTGGGGCTTCGCGAGATGACGGGGAGGGGGAGGTTTCGGGCATGGGGGTTACTATAGAGATGTTGGTTTCCGCGCACCTCAATGGCGTTGGCACGTCAGCTGTCCACCGTTAGGGGGATCGATTAGCTTTAGAAAAAATTAGAGTTATCGCATATACTGTTGTCGAAGTTTGCATTCGCATGGAAGCGCTATCAAGGTGAACATCGAGAAGCTATTCGAAATTCGTTCCATGCGCCGGGTCTACAAGTTGACCAGCATCGTGACGCTTTTCGCGGTCGCAATACCAGCACTGATCTTCACCATCCCTTTTGCCGTTTTTGGAAACAATTATGTCCGCGTTTTTGTGATCGCCATCGTACCGGCCACCCTGATACCGCTTTTAATCACGCCACCGCTGGCATTCATCGTCCTTAACCTCTTCAGGGTTCAGACGATGACAATTGACAAGGTCGACCATTACGTTCGGTTTGATACCCTGACAGGCGTGCTAACACGAGCCTATCTACTTGGTAAGACGCGCGAAGCGTTGCCAGCCGGCGGCGCCTTTCTCATGATTGATGCCGATCACTTTAAGTCAATCAACGACACGCATGGTCACGATATCGGAGACGAAGCGCTCAAGCGCATTGCCGAAGTGCTTCGCAAGGCATTTAGCACCGAAGCTCTCGTTGGCCGACTGGGTGGCGAGGAATTTGGTGTGTTTCTACCGGGTGCTGATGCCGCACAGACAAACAATTCTGCCGACCGACTTTGCCGGCTGATGCGCGAGGAAGGAAAAATAATCGCCGGCAAGATGTTGAATTTGACGGTGAGTATCGGTTGCGCACTTCATCAGGGCCATCGGTCTTTGGAAGAGACCATAAAACTTGCTGACACTGCACTTTACCACGCAAAGCACAACGGGCGTAATCGTTACTGCATTGCTGATAGCCACGCATAGGATAAGAACAGCTAGCCTGCAGGACCAGAACTCGACGCGGTTCGGAGGAAAACTGCAGCCGATGTCTCTTCGTCGAAGCGAACAGTAGCATGCTGGAATCCTGTTGCTTGCGCAAATTTCAAGCGCATTTTACTCCCAGCCTCGAATTTCGTTAAGAAGATTCTAATGCATCGCTGTCAAATATTGCGCTAGTTGCAGTGACAGGGGGCCAGGGGCACATATGCTGATTTTTCAATGGTTAAGGTCTGACAGGAGAGGAAACTTTTCGATCATCACTGCACTTCTGCTACCTGTTTTGCTTGGTGTGGTTGGCGTCGCTGTCGATTTCACCCTGGCCGTAAATGAGGCCCTTCGTCTTCAGGCTGCTACTGATGCGGCGGCATTGGCCGTGGCCCGCCAACCGGATTTGAGTGAGAAAGAAACGGTCGCCCTTGCGCGCGCAATGCTTGTCGGGAATGGCAGTGAATTGAACGCTGAATTCAGTGTCAATCGTGTCGGCACTTCGGCTCAGGTTTTGGGCAAAGCGAAGGTGAAGACAACTTTTTCCGCAGTTCTCGGCTTCGAGTACCTTCCGGTCGCGCGGGAGAGCGTAGCCAATATCAGCGAAGATAAGTACGAAATCGCGATGGTCTTGGATACAACGGGCTCCATGGAAGGCGGTAAGCTCACCGCTATGAAACAGGCTGCAACAGATCTCGTAGACGACCTGTCCACAAAGATCACAAAGCCAGCTAATTTGAAATTTGCCCTGGTCCCATTTTCGTCTTTCGTAAATGTCGGACCGGATTTTGGTCCCGCGTTCTCTAACGGTAAGGTTTCGCGGCAGCCTGCTCAGTGGCTCGACGCTCTGGGTACATCGCCCATCGCGCAGAGAGACTTCGGGAGCAACTTCTCCCGTTTCATTTTATTCCATCATCTCAATACCGCTTGGGCTGGTTGTGTTGAATCCCGGCCCAAGTCAGGTGGCCGCGATTACTCCACAACAGATGACACTCCCTCATCGAAAAAGCCGGAAACTCTTTACGTACCCGCGTTCTCAAACGATGAGCCAGGAGGCGGCGCGTATATGAACAGTTACGTGAGCGATAGTCCTGCGACAATTAACCAGGCGACTTGGGACGATCGGCGGAAGCGATATGGCGTCACCTATACAAATATGCCGACCACGCTAGACGGCTGGGCGAAGTCCCAGCCAAACTGGACGAAAGTCACGCAGGATAATTCAATCTCTTACTTTTATTCGAACTATCACTATCCAAAGGGCCCGAATTTTATGTGCAAAACACAGAAGATTACGCCCCTGACGAACAATTATAGACAGATCAAAAGCGACATCGACACTCTGTTTACCGCCGGAAGCACCAATATTAACGAGGGTGCTGCATGGGGATGGCGCGTTCTTTCAAGTAGCGAACCTTTCTCTGAGGGAGCTCCGGAAAGCGACAAAACGGTCAAGAAAATCATGATCCTGCTCACCGATGGAACAAATTCATTTGGACATACATCGAGCGCCTTGGGATCCGCTTACAGCAGTTACGGATATCTTGTTGATGGTCGTATGGGTACAACGTCGACCGATCAGAATGTCACGACAACTACAATGAACTCAAAGACGCTGTCGACCTGTGACAACGCCAAAGCAGCTGGCGTCCAGATATACACAATCCTGCTGGAGGAAAATAATGGATCGACTAGCGATCTTTTGACGAAATGCGCGAGCTCGCCAGAAATGTTTGTCAATGTTCCTGATCGCGCGGGCTTGGCCAAGGCATTTGAAAAGATCAAGAACGGGATCAGCGGCACCCGACTCACAAACTAAAAGCTCGGAAGTCATTACACAATTACACCTACTGAATATGCATGTAGATTATTCGGGAGATTGGCCAATACGAAATAACTGAATAGCAGCACGGCCTCCGGACAGCGAAAGGTGTTATGTGGGCGGCCATGGCTTATTGTGCGGCGATCTTGAGGCACCGAAGCCGTTCAATAACGTAACGTAACGCAGCTGCCACTCAACATGAGCACGCTCGAGTTATGATCAGCGGCGTATTGGTTTCCACGCGGAACTGAGCCGGTGGCGCATAACCGGCTCAGTTCCGCGTGGAAACCAACAAATCAACAAAAGCGCTTGTCTTGCAATAATGGGAATGGCGCTGAGTTGCTATGGTATGAAGACTTAGCGCTCGACTGGCTGTGAAGAGGCTGCAGGAATCGTCTGGCCGCCTCTTAGAGCCTGACTCGAAAAGAATTCAATAAACGTAATATCTTGCGAGCCGTCGGGTCAGGATGCGTGTACAGAAACGGTATTCACCTGACAGTGCCGCGCTTTGAAGCGGGTTCAGGCGGCGCGGGTTTCGGGTTGCATTGAAGCCTGTTTCTGCGTTTTTGTCAGCGTTGCTCCTTTGGTTTTTTGCGGTGTTGGTACGGGCTCTTTGTTTAGCCCGTCGATGAAGGCTTGGCGCGGTGTCCGGCCTGCCATGTTACGACCTTGGTGGGGTCGTTTGGTGTTGTAGCTGACGAGCCAGTCATCGAGGACCACCTGCATTTCCTCGATCGTCTCGAACCATGTCCTGCGGCCTTCGACGCGGAAGTGCTCGTCGAGCACGGTGCGGTGGAAGCGCTCGACGATGCCGTTGGATTGCGGCCGGCGGACCTTGGTCGTGCGGTGCTCGATCTCCTCGAGCTGCAGGAAGAGCTCGTAAGGATGCTGGTCGGGCCTGCCGCAGAATTCCCGCCCATTGTCCGACAGCACCGTCTCGATCCTGGCGTCATGGGCCTCGAAGGTCGGGATGACGTCGTTGTTGAGGATATGAACGGCGGTGACCGGCAGCTTGGAAGGATAGAGCCTGGCCCAGGCATGGCGCGAATGGCAGTCGATGGCCGATTGCATGTAGATCTTGCCGATCCCCTTGAGCGTCCCGACGAAGAAGGTGTCGACGGCGACGAGACTTCCCGTATGTTCGGCCTCGATATGACGCTCGCGGAATTCGGGCGAGAAGCGCTCAAGCAGCTTGACCTGCTCGTCGGAAAGGCTGATCGACCGCTCGGCCGTCTCTCTCTCCAGCCTGAGCAGACGCTCGTGCTTGGTGAGCAGGTTGTGGCGCTGCCAGACGCCGCGCACCCCTCCCGACGAGACGGCGAGGCCCTTGAGCCGGAGCTCCTGCTCGACCCGAAGCGCGCCATGGCAGGGATGGTCGAGGGCATGGGCCAGCACCGCCTGCTCGATCTCGGCGGGCACGCGGTTGGGATGCGGTCCCTTGGCACCCGGCAGCCGGTCGATGAGCCCTTCTGCTCCATAGGTCTGGAAATTGCGCCTGATCTCGTAGAATTGCTGGCGCGAATAGCCCATCACCTTGCAGGCGCGGGAAACATTGGAAAGTTCGCTCGCCAGATCGAGCAAAGACAGCTTGCGACGTGCTATCTTATCCTTCGTGGTCATGTTCGTTGTCCTCGGATTTGAGATGTTTGGCGACACCATCAAACCCGCTTCGACGCGGCATGGCCACACCCGTTTCGATGCGCTCGACTCTTACGGTCGCGCATCGAAACTTCGGACCAACTGTCAGGCGATTACCGTCTCAGGACAGGATGCGGATGTGGGCGATGACGATCCAGGCTTCAGCGGAAGCGATTGATTTCTCCCAATCCTTGGCCAATCGTCGACATCTGCCAAGCCATGCGAAGGTGCGCTCCACGACCCAGCGACGCGGCAGAACCTCAAAGCCCTTGGCCTTGTCGGTCCGCTTGACGATCTGGAGAGTGAACGCAGCGATCTTTTGCAGTGCGCCCTTCAGCTTCGGTCCGGCATAACCACCGTCGGCGAAGATATGTCTCAGCCACGGCCAGCGCTTGAGAATGGTTTTGAGAACGGCAGGCGCGCCGTCGCGATCCTGAATATCGGCGCTGTGAACCATGAGGCCGACCATCAGTCCGAGCGTGTCGACGACGATATGACGCTTGCGTCCCTTGATCTTCTTGCCCGCGTCATAGCCCGAAATTCCGCCGCTTTCCGTGGTTTTCACACTTTGACTATCGATCACGCCCGCAGACGGCGAAGCTTGCCGGCCTTCCAATTCACGCGCCTCCATAACAAGATGATGGTTGATCCGACCCCATAAGCCTGTCGCTCGCCACTCGTAGAAATAAGACTGCACAGTTGTAAAAGGCGGAAAATCCTTCGGCAGCATTCGCCACTGGCAACCCGTTGAAGCAATGTAAAGCAGCGCGTTCACGACCTCGCGGAGATCGGTGCTGCGCGGCCTGCCTAAACGCCTCGGCTCAGGCAGACAAGGCGAGATCAATCCCCATTCCCGATCCGTCAGGTCACTTGCATAGCGGCGCGCGCGTCGGGCATATTGCCGACGGGTGAAATCAGTCCAGCCCATGGTGGTCTCCGTTCGTCCTAAGCAAACAAACAGAATCACAACTGACTGATTTCACTCAACTCTTTTTCGGTCAGGCTCTAAGAATGTTGAAATCAGAATTTCGGCTATGGCGCGCGCCGAGCACGGCTATCGAAGGCGGAAAATCAGACTTGTGCCGAAGATTAAATACTTAGTTTCATCTTTGCTTAGCTGATCCCCGCCGCGACCGTTGTATGTTCTAGACTAACTCTTTCTGGCTTCACCGATAACGCGCTACAGCGAGGTCGGTGGCGTCGATCTCCGGCGATCGGCCGCATACAAGATCCGCGAGCACGCGGGCCGAGCCCGAACTCATGGTCCAACCGAGCGTGCCGTGTCCAGTGTTGAGGTAAAGGCCGTTAATCTTCGTTGGGCCAATGACTGGCGTTCCATCGGGCGTCATTGGACGCAGGCCGGACCAGAAACTCGCTTTCGAGACGTCGCCACCGGGGAAAAGGTCGGTCACGGAATGCTGCAGTGTCAGGCGGCGCGGTTCACCTAAATCGTTGGTATAGCCGGAAATTTCTGCCATGCCACCGACGCGGATACGATCGCCAAGCCGGGTGATTGCGATCTTATAGGTCTCGTCCATCACGGTTGAGACCGGAGCACGCGCCTCATCAGTTATTGGGATAGTCAAGGAATAGCCCTTGACCGGGTAGACCGGTAGGCGAATGCCGAGCGGACGCACCAGCAGAGGAGAATAGCTACCAAGCGCTACGACCACGGCATCAGCCTCGACACGGCCATGGGCAGTGACGACGCCGGTAACGCGTCCGGACTCTACATCGATACCCCGGATGATGCTGCCATAGTTGAAGCGTACTCCGAGTTCGGCCGCCTTGGCGGAAAGCGCATTGGCGAACTTGAAACAATCGCCGGTCTCGTCCTTCGGCGTCAGCAGACCACCGACGATCTTTTCGCGCACGTGCCGGAGCGCCGGTTCCACGCGGATACAACCTTCAGGGTCGAGTACCTCGTAGGGAATGCCGTCGGCGGCGAGCGCCTTCACGTCCTTCGCCGAGGCGTCGAGCTGAGCCCCCGTGCGAAAGAGCTGTAGCGTTCCTTTCATGCGCTCGTCATACGAGATGCCGGTTTCTTCGCGCAGCGCGGCAAGCGCAACGCGGCTGTAATCGGCAAGCCGCAGCATTCGGCTCTTGTTGAGGGCGTAGCGATCGGACGTGCAGTTTCGCAGCATTTGCGCCATCCAGGACAACATGGCCATGTCGACCTTGGGCCGCAAGATGAGCGGCGCGTGCTTCATGAACAGCCATTTCATCGCCTTCATAGGGATGCCGGGTGCGGCCCAAGGCGAGCAATAGCCAAATGAGACCTCGCCCGCATTGGCAAAACTGGTCTCCAGCCCTGGCCCAGGCTGGCG